>JBJEKD010000058.1:0-169115 GCA_051878455.1 Muribaculaceae bacterium | reverse complement strand
AGTCATTCGTTCCATCTCGTTAACCCACACTGTCACCGAGCCGTCTTCATTTTCAACTATCTTGCTGTCGACTGGCATAAATGTGCTCGGGCGGTGATGCTGTGGCCAATTAAACTCAATCCCGCCACTAATCCACGGTCCGGCAAGTCCCACAAGCGCAGGTTTTATCACACTATTATAATAAACAAAGTGACGTTGCTTTATTTTGTCGTAGGCCATCTGAACCCTACCGCCAAGTTCTGGCAATATCATCACTTTGATGTATTCGTTTTCAAGATAAACGGCATTATAGTCACACAATGTCTTTTCATCACTTATGCTTTCAATCACCGGATAAGGATACACCGCCCCACTTGAACCCTGATACACACGCTTTTCAAGAAATACAGGATTTTTTTCAGGCTTTCCAACCTCGTATGTGGGGATGGAAACCTTTTCAAACCACGCTTTTACCATTATTATCTATAATACATTAATTTTATGAGTTTATTACTTTGTTGTCATTTTCTCTATTTCACCGAGGCTCTTCCCTTTTGTTTCTGGCAATCGGCTCAAGAAGAACACGAAACCAATCACACATATTGCCGAATAAATCCAAAACGTTCCGCTACTGCCCAAAGCCGAATTGAGTGGAGGGAAAGTGAATGTGAGCAAGGTGCAGGCTGTCCATAAGAAAAACGTACATACCGACACTGCAAGACCTCGCACCTTGTTGGGGAATAATTCTGAAATCAGAACCCAGGTTACAGGGCCCAACGACATAGCATAGCAGCCAATAGCCAACACCACAAGCACCACCATTGCCACTCCTTGAACCTGCAAATAATAACCCAATCCGAGCAGCAAATATATCACTGCCAGACTTCCTGCGCCAAACAGCATCAACGAGCGTCGTCCCCAACGGTCGACAGTAGCAAGAGCCACAATGGTAAACACCACATTGGCAATTCCCGTAATCACTATATTAAACAGCACGTCACCCACGCTATATCCAGCCGACGTGAATATCTCTTGGGCATAATTGAATATCACGTTTGTTCCACACCATTGCTGAAACACTGCTATAAATATTCCCAAAAACAACAGCGGGCCCATTTTCAACAATGAACCGAATCCCGCTTTCTGCTCTTTAACACTGCTAATGCGCGCTATCTCGTTCATCTGTTCTTTGGCATAATCATTCGAGCAGATTCTCATCCATGTGTCTGTAGCCTTTTCGGTCATACCGTTTATTGCTTGCCAACGTGGGCTTTCAGGAATCAGAAAAGCCAAAAACAAAAATGCGATTGCAGGCAATGCTTCTGCCCAAAACATCCATCGCCATGCCATCTGCCCATTCCACGATTGCAAAATCTGTTCGGCAGTGAAGTCCGCCGGAATATCTTCTGCCAATAGCCAATTAACCACTTGTGCTGCCAATATGCCAAGAACTATGGTCATCTGATTAAGCGAAACCAATTTACCCCTCACTGCTGCCGGCGAAATTTCTGCGATATATAACGGCGACAAAGCCGAAGCCACGCCTATGCCAATGCCTCCAATCAGTCGTGCAATGTTGAACAATGTGAAATCATTCACCAATCCCGTGGCTACCGCCGACAACGTAAACAGCACTGCTGCAAGTATCAGCAATGGCTTGCGACCATAACGGTCAGACAATGCTCCTGCCACCATCGCGCCCATCAAGCAGCCCACAAGTGCCGTACTCATGGCAAGGCCTTGCATCAACGGCTCATTGCTTATTGAAAAGTACAACTCATAAAACGGCTTGGCACCTCCTATCACTACCCAATCATAACCAAAAAGCAATCCGCCCAGTGCCGACACTAAACAGATGAAATAGACATATCCTTTATTCATAATTCTATGAGTTTTTAGTTCGGTTTATATATAGGTTTAGTAATTTCATATCGTCATCTAATGCAAAGATAGTCCTCCTAACCGTATCTTATAATGGATAAATACAACAAAATAAATGGACTATTCTACGACATTTCAACATAATTGCACTTATTTTGCGCCCAATTATTAAAATAATCTATCAAATAGTGTGTATATAATAATTCATTATGTATATATTTGCAAAAAATTAATCATCCCACAATGGCAATTCATCATATTCGGCAAAAAGACGGATTTGCAGGTCAACGCTCGGTAGTGCTTCCTCCTATGGCAATCGACATGGCAAAAAACGACCCTTTGGTAAAAAGCCTATATATCACTGATATTGGCTACTATCCCAATGCAAGCCACCATTTTCGTGAACGCCCAATTCCAATCAATCAGTATATACTTATATATTGCGTAGACGGCAGCGGATTCTACGAAGTCGATGGCAATCATTACGAGGTGAGTGGCAACCAATATTTTGTGCTGCCTGCAGGCGTGCCGCACTGCTATGGTTCAAGCGAAACAAGCCCCTGGACCATCTACTGGGTGCATTTCGCCGGAGCACATGCACAAATCTACGCCCAAGGCGCTCTAATGCCTCAAGTGGTGCGACCAGGCGTGACCTCCCGAATAAGTGACCGCAACAATATTTTTGAAGAAATCCTCTCAACCCTTTTGCAAGGCTTCGATTGCGAACGCCTTCGCTATGCTTCATCGCTCCTATATCACTATTTGGCCTCGATGCGGTATCTCACGCAATATCGCAATGCGGTCAACACCAACCCTTCCGGACAGGAAAATGTCATTTCAGCCGTGATACGATATATGAATGAGAACATTGAGCATCATCTCACTATTGCGCAATTAGCATCCTACACAGGTTATTCAGCCGGACATTTGTCGGCAATTTTCAAAAAGAATACCGGTAAAAACCTCACTACATATTTCAACGAACTAAAAATGCAACAGGCAGCAGAATTAATCGTGTCGACCAATATGAAAATCAATCAGATTTGCCACAAAGTGGGAATCGACGACTGTTACTATTTCTCTCGGCTGTTCACTAAAATAATGGGAATATCACCACAAAAATATCGTAACAACAACACCAATTAATAAAACAAAGGACTGCAAACCTACAATGTTTACAGTCCTTGTTTATTTAGTGTTTTAAATTATCACTTATTCACTTGGAAACGGTTCCAGCCGTCTTTCAAGTTAGCAACCACTTGCTTGGCAGCGGCTATACCGGCATTGATGTTTGCCTCGGCAGTTTGTGCGCCCATCTTCTTAGGAGTGAAGAACACACGGTCGCCAAATTGCTCGGCAAGAGCCTCGGCATTGTCAGGTTTAACGTCAGCAATATAACGAATATCTGCTCTTTCGGCGAGAGCCTCGGCAAGACTTTCCTCGTCAATCACTTCTTTGCGTGCAGTATTGATTAACACACCGCCCTTAGGCATCAATTCAATCAAAGCCTTGTTAACCGACTTCTTTGTTTCTGCAGTAGCAGGAATGTGTAACGAAACAAAATCATTGTTTTTATACAATTCCTCTATGCTATGCACCGGAGTTACACCGGCAGCCAACATATCCTCGTCCTTAACCCATGGGTCAAGTGCCGATACCTGCATGCCAAAACCTTGTGCAATGCGAGCCACATTGCGACCAACCTGTCCAAACGCATGTATGCCCAAAGTCTTTCCTTTTAACTCGCTGCCTGCCTTGCCGTTATAATGGTTGCGAATCATCAGCACAGCCATACCAAACACAAGTTCTGCCACAGCATTTGAGTTTTGTCCCGGTGTGTTCATCACGCACACTCCATGGGCAGTGGCTTCAGCAAGGTCGATGTTGTCGTATCCGGCACCGGCGCGAACAACAACCTTCAGTTCCTTGGCGGCATCAAACACCTCTTTGTCAACAATATCGCTGCGCACAATCAATCCGGCTGCATCAACAACCTTGTCAATCAAATCGGCTTTAGTGCCTTTTTCAAGCAGCACCAATTCATGACCGGCCTCTTCAACCACTTCTCTTATGCCTGTAACAGCAGCGGCAGCAAAGGGCTTTTCGGTAGCAACTAATATTTTCATATAAGTCTATTGTTTTATTTACAATTTATTCTCAAATTCTTTCATAGCGGCAATAAGCACATCTACGCTCGACTCTGGCAGAGCGTTGTAGAGTGATGCACGGAATCCACCCACACTACGGTGACCCTTAATGCCCACAATGCCCTTTGTTGAAGCAAAGTCAACAAAGTCCTTTTCAAGTTCCTTATATTCGTCGGTCATCACGAAGCATACGTTCATAATCGAACGGTCTTCTGGATTCACTGTTCCGCGGAATATGCGGCTTGAATCGATTGCGTCGTACAACTTGGCTGCCTTAGCCTCATCGATTTTCTGCATAGCCTCAACGCCACCCATTTGCTTATACCATTTAAGAGTTTGCAATGCCGAATAAATTGGCAACACCGGTGGTGTGTTGAACATTGAACCTTTGCTCACATGTGTGCGATAATCAAGCATGGTTGGTATTACTCGTTCCACCTTGCCAAGTGCTTCTTCTTTAACAATCACAAAGGTAACACCGGCTGGCGCAAGATTCTTTTGAGCACCACCATAAATCAATTCGTATTTCTTAACATCGATTGGACGTGAGAAAATATCGCTCGACATATCGGCAATCAGCGGCACATTTACATCCAAATCCTTGCGGATTTCAGTTCCGTAGATGGTATTGTTGGTTGTAATATGGAAGTAGTCGGAATCAGGAGCCACAGTGTAATCCTTTGGAATATAGGTGTAGTTCTTGTCCTTCGACGATGCCACCACATCTACTTCGCCAAACAACTTTGCCTCCTTTATTGCCTTGCTCGACCATGTACCTGTGTCGAGATACGACGCTTTCTTATTCAACATATTGAATGGAACCATGCAGAATTGCATACTTGCTCCACCTCCTAAGAAAAGAACACGGTACCCTTCCGGAATATCCAAAAGTTCTTTAAACATCGCTTCGGCTTCTTCTATAACTGCCGTAAACTCTTTGCTACGGTGCGAGATTTCCAAAATCGACAAACCTGTACCTGCAAAATTCTCTATTGCCTCTGCTGTATTCTTGAGGGTGTATTCACTCAAGATTGACGGTCCAGCATAAAAATTGTGTTTCTTCATATTAGAATCAATTTTTTTGATTGTTGATGATTTAGTTACTACAAATTTAAAATGAATTAATGCAAAAACAAAAATATTTTTAATAAAATAACACGCATTGCACAAACACCGCATCACAGTGCAATAATTTACTTGCAAAATTCCACGAAAAGCACAAAAAAACCGAGAGCGAACAGCGTCACATTTCATAATGACTCTATTCGCTCCCTTAAAATATTTATTCGTTAAGCGTATATCTTACGCTATGTAAGTTATGCCTTAATGTTTGGTTCTTCAAGACCCAAACCCTTCTTCTTGTCAACAACTTTCAAAACGAAGCCAAGCACAAGAGCAGCAATACCTAAACCGGCAAGCATAACAAGCGGCGCAGTATAATCGTAAGAAACCGCTGCTTGCTCTGCCGAAATCGCTTTTGACTCAAGACCTGCAACAATTTCAGGGTTAGTGTTGTCGAGCACCTTACCAATAAGCATCGGGAACAACCACAATCCGATGTTCTGAATCCAGAAAATCAATGCGTATGCACTACCGATGATTTTTGCATCAACAAGTTTTGGAACGCTTGGCCACAACGCTGCCGGAACAAGCGAGAACGAAGCGCCGAGCACCAAAATGGTGGCGTATGCCATAATGAATCCGCCCACAGCACTGCCCTTAAACAGCGGAAGCACAAAGGCGAATGTAAGGTGACATGCAATCAACAGCAACGAACCAAAAACAAGCATCGATGCTGCTTTGCCCTTATAGTCGACATATTTGCCAAGTTTCGGGGTAATAGCAACTGCCAAAAGTGGGAACACAGCAAACACTGCGCTTGCGCTCTGACGCTCATAACCCATATAGCAATAAACAACAAGCGAAACAACAGCCACTGCGGTCCATATATATTCCTTTTGCTTTGTCTTCATGAAGTTGCTTGCAAACGAAGCAGCCGCTACCACCAGCATGATGGCATATTGAATGTAAGCAACAGCATCGCTTGCCCAGAACGAGTCAGGAGCAATTTTGTTGAACGTGAGGTTGCATTGCAACATATTCACAGCATACTTTTGGAATGGGAAGATTGCCGAGTAATAAAGCACACACAACAGAGCCACCAACCAGAATCCGCTGCTTGTAAGAATCTGACCAAGGTCTTTGAGTTGGAATGGGTCGTCTTTTTCTTCGGCTTCGCCAGTTTGAGCATCAAGTTTGCGGTCCATGAAGAAATAAACGATGAACATGATTAGGGCAATGAGGAGCAACAGCACGCCGAATGCCACCGAACGCGACACGTCAACCTTGCCGCCCATATTTGCAATCACCGGCGAGAAAATCATGCAGGTGGCAACACCCAAGCGAGCAAGTGCCATCTCCGAACCCATTGCCAAAGCCATTTCCTGACCCTTGAACCATTTTACGATGCCTCGGCTAACGGTTATACCTGCCATTTCAACACCGCAACCAAAAATCATAAAGCCTACTGCCGAAAACTTTGCCGATGCAGGCATACCTTCGTAGAATGGCGAAATGCCAAGTTCGTCGAAACCTGGTATGTAGTTGAGGTGGTTATTAAACCATGCCTCCAAACCGCTGCCCATGAATGATTCAGTTACAGCATACCAGTTGATGGTTGCACCAACAAGCATCACTGCTCCCGAAAGCAGTGCCGTGAAGCGCACTCCCATCTTGTCGAGAATGATTCCGGCAAAAATCAGGAAGAATACAAACACATTAAGGAAAGTTTCACTGCCTTGCATTGTTCCGAACGCTGTGGAATCCCATCCACGCGTTGAGAGCATAAGGTCCTTGATTGGCGAAAGTATGTCCATAAAAATATATGAACAAAACATTGATGATGCCAATAGCAACAGAACAAGCCACCGAATGCCTGCCGAGTCGCGAAGCGTTTTTTTAGTCATTTCTGTCATTGATTTTTTCTTTAATTATATTATCTCATGATGCAAAATTAATCAAAATTGATTAAAAATAAAGCATATTACAACCATTTACCCCCACAAACGCACTTTTCTTGTGCCTTTGAAAAACTTTTCATTACTTTGTAGAAGCAATCAATCGACAGAAATGCAATGGAACACAAAAAGGCAATAGTGATGGGTGCCACATCTGGCATAGGGTGCGAAGTGGCAAAGATTTTGGCTTCAAAAGGATATCAAGTGGCTATCGCCGGACGGCGCAACGACCTGCTCGACAAACTGAAGTGCTCCGTCCCCGGCATTATTGCCACAAAAAGCATCGACATCAACAGCAACGATGCTCCCGAACTACTCATGCAACTCATCCACGACATTGGCGGCATTGATTTGTATTTCCACAGTTCGGGGATTGGCTATCAGAACCATTCTCTCAATATCGAAAAGGAGTTGCCCACCGTTGCCACCAATGCGCTCGGGTTCACACAAATGATTGACACTGCTTTCAACTATTTTGCAGAAAAAGGCTCGGGGCAAATCGCAGCCATTAGTTCAATTGCCGGCACAAAGGGTCTGGGCGCAGCACCTGCCTACTCGGCTTCTAAGGCATTTCAAAACAAATATCTTGAAGCGCTCGCGCAACTGGCGTCTATTCGTCACCTTAACATTGCCATCACCGACATTCGTCCTGGGTTTGTTGCAACCGACCTCCTGAACGACGGTGCAAACTACCCTATGCTCATGAACAAAACGCGTGTGGCAGAACAGGCTGTTAAGGCGGTGATTTCCCGAAAGGCTGTTGCCACAATCGATTGGCGTTATCGCATTCTTGTGGCACTTTGGCGCCTGATACCTCGTTGCATTTGGAGGAGACTTTCAATCACCACATCAAAATGAAATAAGGCGAAACCTTTAAAAGTTCCGCCTTATATATAATGTGTAGAAATCATCGATTTTACAACTCTATTGCATTTTTCACCTTTTCGGGCAGCAACGCAAAGTCGAGCACGTCTTTTATAGTATCCACATAGTGGAACGTCAGACCTTTCAGATACACCTCTTTAATTTCGTCAATATCCTTTTTGTTATCACGACAAAGCATAATATCAGTGATGCCAGCCCGCTTTGCAGCAAGAATCTTTTCTTTTATTCCTCCAACCGGCAGCACCTTGCCACGAAGAGTGATTTCGCCAGTCATAGCCAAATGGTCGCGCACCCTGCGTTGAGTGAACGACGATGCAAGCGAAGTCACCATAGTAACGCCTGCCGACGGGCCGTCTTTTGGGATTGCACCCTCTGGCACATGAATATGCACATTATATTTATCGAACAATTCATAGTCGATGTCAAACAACGAACTGTGCGACTTTAAGTATTGCATGGCTATCACTGCCGACTCTTTCATAACATCGCCAAGGTTGCCGGTCAAAGTGAGTTTTTCACCCTTGCCTCGCGATAGCGACGACTCGACAAACAATATTTCGCCTCCGACAGCAGTCCATGCCAAACCGGTAACCACACCTGCAAACTCATTACCTTCGTAACGGTCGCGCGTGTAGTCGGCTGCGCCAAGATACTCTTTCAGATTGTCAACACCTATCGATTTCGGACATTCTTGCTCGCCGGTGGCTTTTATACGAGCCAACTTGCGAAGCACCTTTGCTAATTTTTTATCGAGTTCACGAACCCCCGACTCTCTCGTATATCTGTCGACAATCATCATCAATGCCGGCTTGGTGAACGAGATTTCGTTTTTCGAGAATCCGTTTTCTTTCAACAATTTTGGCAATAGATGCTTGCGTGCGATTTCAACTTTCTCCTCTTGGATATAACCATTAATCTCAATCACTTCCATACGGTCGAGCAACGGCTGCGAAATAGTGTTCAGCGAGTTGGCTGTGGCAATAAACAGCACATTCGACAGGTCGTAATCAACATCGATATAGTTATCATGGAAATGGCAATTCTGTTCAGGGTCGAGCACCTCAAGCAATGCCGAAGATGGGTCGCCCTTGAAATCTTGTCCGATTTTGTCAATCTCGTCAAGCACAAACACCGGATTTGAACTGCCACACTTACTCAATGCCTCGATTATTCTACCCGGCATTGCGCCAATGTAGGTGCGTCGGTGTCCACGTATTTCCGCCTCATCATGAAGTCCGCCAAGCGAAATGCGAGCATATTTGCGGTTGAGTGCTTCCGCTATCGAGCGTCCAAGCGAAGTTTTTCCCACACCCGGAGGACCATAGAGGCAGATAATTGGCGACTTCATATCGCCACGCAATTTGAGCACCGACAAATGCTCCAGAATGCGGTCCTTTACATTCTCCAACCCATAGTGGTCACGATTCAACTTTGTTTCAACTTTCTTCAAGTTAAAACTGTCGTGGGTGAAAACATTCCATGGCAAGTTCAACAACTTGTCAAGATAGGTGTATTGCACCGAATAGTCGGGCGTTTGCGGATTGAGACGTTCAAGTTTTTTCAGTTCTTTTTGAAAATACTTTTCAACATCTTCGCCCCATTTTTTCGTTATCGAACGCTCCTGAAGATTGTCAATATCGTCGAAATCACCTGTTCCAAGTTCATCCTGTATTGTCCTTATCTGCTGTTGCAAAAAATGTTCGCGTTGCTGCTGCGACAAATCCTCTCGCGTTCTATTTTGTATTTGAGCCTTGAGTTCAATGAGTTGAGCCTCTTTCGACAGTGTGCCATAAAGCATATATCCGCGCTTCACCAAATTGAGTTCCTCAAGCATTTTTTGCTTCAAAGCAGGCTCAATGGGAGTGTTGCAGCACAAAAAGTTCACAAGATAAGCCGGCTCGCTGATGTTCTTAATTGCAAAAGTCATCTCTCGCGCACCCTCGCCCATCTTCTGAAGCATCTCAAATGTCAAATCCTTTATTGACAGAGTTAACGCTTCAAACTCTTTATTTCCTGCTTCCGGGCTTTTCTCCTCAAGCAGCGTCACCTCTGCTCTATTAAAAGGGTTTGCCGTAGTCAATCTGTCGAGATGGAAACAACATTTTCCTTGCAATATAACATTTGTTGAATTGTCGGGCAACTCAAGCACTTTCAAAATCTCAGCCACCACACCCACTTCATAAAGGTCGGATTGACCGGGGTCATCATTGCTCGAATCGATTTGACAAACCACACCTATCAGCGAATTTGTCTTTTGCGCAGCCTTTACCAATGCCATCGATTTTGAACGCCCTACGGCAACAGGCATTGTGATGCCAGGAAACAGCACCATATTGCGCAAAGCCAGTATTGGCAGATCGGTCACGTCAAACCGCTTGTCGTCTGCTCCAATTTCCGATTTTATTTCTGTGAAAATTGGCATAATATGTGGAGTTTCCTCTTCTTGCATACAATCAAATTCTTTAAAATATTTCATTCTATATTGTAATTGCTACCACAAAGTTATTAATTATTCTTTATAACAGCAAAACACATGCCAAAGGAGCCTACGCCCTCCTTATTGAAAAATAATTTACTTCTCCCACTGCAATCACTCCTCAAATTTGTTATTTTTGCATATATAATTCTACTGACATATTATGGCACGACACAACACACTTGGCAAGGCAGGCGAAGATGCAGTAAGAGACTATCTAATCTGCAAAGGATACACCATTCGCGAAACTAATTGGCGATGTGGCAAACTTGAACTCGACATGGTGGTACAGAAAGATGCTGCTGTGATTTTTGTTGAGGTAAAAACCCGCGCTTCCGAAAACTTCAATCCTGCTTTGGCTATCACCGATAGCAAAGTACGCAACATAATCAATGCCGCCAAAGGCTACCTACGCATGTACAACATTCCACAACTATCAATTCAAATCGACATTATCTATGTAATCGGGCAACCCGGAAACTTCAAGATATATCATGCCGAAAATGCCGTTCAACCTCGATTGCGTGCAATACACACCAGTCGGCATTGATTTCCCCAAAATGACGTGTGCTTTCATTTTGCCAAGAATTTAACAAAGTTTTGCAGTTGCAGCCAAAATTATTATCAAAATAAACTCCTCATTTATTAAATAAGATTTATATTTGCAATGAGATTTGGTTTCTACTCACAGTGTTGAGTTACACTAACCTAAACCAACAGAACTAAACGACTTAAAATAAATTATCAGTATCATGAATGTAAACAAAATTCTTAGCGACCTCGAAGCTAAGCACCCTGGCGAGAAAGAATATCTTCAAGCCGTGAGAGAAGTCCTTTTGTCAGTTCAAGATGTCTACAACGAACATCCCGAATTTGAAAAAGCAAAAATCATCGAAAGAATGGTTGAACCCGACCGCATTTTCACCTTCCGCGTTTCTTGGGTAGACGACAAGGGCGAAGTGCAAACCAACATCGGTTATCGCGTTCAATTCAACAACGCCATTGGCCCGTATAAAGGCGGTATCCGTTTCCACGCTTCGGTCAACCTTTCAATATTAAAATTCTTGGGATTCGAACAAACATTCAAGAATGCACTCACCACTCTGCCTATGGGCGGTGGCAAGGGCGGTTCTGATTTCAGCCCTCGTGGAAAAAGCGACGCCGAAATCATGCGTTTCTGCCAAGCATTCATTCTTGAATTGTGGCGTAACCTCGGTCCTGACCGCGACGTGCCTGCTGGCGACATCGGCGTAGGCGGACGTGAAGTTGGATATATGTTCGGCATGTACAAGAAACTCGCTCGCGAACACACTGGAACATTCACCGGCAAGGGCCTTGAATTTGGCGGCTCAAAAATCCGTCCAGAAGCAACAGGCTACGGCGCATGCTATTTCGTTCGCGACATGCTCAAAACAATAGGCTCTGACTTTAACGGTAAGACTGTGGCTCTCTCTGGCTTCGGTAACGTGGCTTGGGGCGCTGCTCTTAAAGCAACCGAACTTGGTGCTAAGGTTGTCACCATCTCTGGCCCTGACGGTTATATTTATGACCCTGACGGCATTTCAGGCGAAAAAATCGACTATATGCTCGAACTTCGCGCTACTGGCGAAGACATCGTTGCTCCTTACGCCGAGAAATATCCTAACGCAACTTTCTATCCTGGTCGTCGTCCTTGGGAAGTTAAGGTTGACATCGCTATGCCTTGCGCAACTCAAAACGAAGTTGGCAAAGAAGATGCCGAAAACCTTGTTAAAAACGGCGTAACTGTTGTTGGCGAGGTTTCTAACATGGGATGTACACCTGAAGCAATCGACACTTTCATCGCTGCCAAGATTCCTTACGGACCTGGCAAGGCTGTTAACGCTGGTGGTGTGGCTACTTCTGGTCTTGAAATGAGCCAAAACGCAATTCACCTCTCTTGGAGCGAAGAAGAAGTTGACCAACGTCTCCACACTATCATGGACGATATTCACACTCAATGTGTTAAGTACGGCACTGAACCTGACGGCTACATTAACTACATGAAGGGTGCAAATATTGCCGGTTTCATGAAGGTGGCACACGCTATGATGGCTCAAGGAATCATCTAATTCCTCGATTCATTCTCATCATCATATATTGCCTTGGGCTTCCATTTTGAAGCTCAAGGCTTTTTTATTAACTTTGCCCGCGATATTTCACCGAAATAACCCATTACACATTAATATTCTATGATTAAATCAATGTTGATGGCAGGCATTGGCGGTTTTATAGGCTCATGCGCGCGTTATCTTGTAGGCAAACTCACTGCCGAGTGGCCTGTTACGCCTTTCCCAATCGGCACGTTTGCCGTGAACATTATCGGCTGCCTGCTGATTGGCATCTTTTTTGGGCTGGCACAACGCACCAACATCATATCTCAAAACCTGAACGTGTTGTTAATCACTGGCTTTTGCGGAGGCTTCACCACATTTTCCACCTTCTCTAACGAGATATTCATCCTCGCCCAAGCAAAACAATGGATTACCTGTTCAGCATATCTTATTCTAAGTATTATTGCAGGTGTGGCAATGGTTTGGTTCGGACGAAGCATAACACAATAAACATTTTCATCATCAATTAATTTCACGCAAAATAATGAAAATCACACTCGCTGTTGTTGGAAAAATATCAGGTGGATACCTCAAACAAGGCATCGACGACTACACCAATCGCCTTAGTCACTACCTGCCTTTCAACATTCTTTACATTGCAGATGCAAAATGCACTAAAAACCTCTCTGAAGCCCAACAGAAAAAGGCTGAAGGCAAAAACATTCTTGCTGCAATCGACAAGAGCGACTATGTTGTGCTTCTCGACGAACACGGCAAGCAGTTCTCCTCGATGGACTTTGCAAAATATATCGACAAAAAGATGACAACCGTTGCACGCAGATTGGTGTTTGTTGTTGGTGGACCTTACGGATTCGACGACGATGTTTATGCCCGGGCAAACGAAAAGATTTCTCTTTCAAAGATGACGTTTTCACACGAAATGATTCGACTGATTTTCACCGAGCAACTCTATCGCGCCATGACAATCATTAATGGAGAACCTTATCATCACGAATAATCGCCTATAATCATAAGGTCACGAATAATCGCATCTGAAATCATCACGCCTTGCTGTGTTAACACATATCGTGTGCCTTTGCATTGCATGGCACCGCTTTGCACATATTGCTTTGCCTTAAGCCGGAAATCATCAGCGATGCTGCGTCCAAACCTGTTTTCAACATCATTCAAGTCAATTCCCCACATGGTGCGCAGTTTCACCATCACCATTTCATTATAGTGCTGCCACCACTCCTCGGTTTCAGTTTCATAAACCACGTCATCATTCTCAATATTTGCAAGATAGATTTTCAGTTCCGACGGATTATATCGCCTGCATTTACCATCGAAACTATGAGCCGCAGCCCCCAAACCCAAATAAGGTGTGCCGTCCCAATAACTTGAATTGTGTCGCGAATACATGCCCGGTAACGCGAAATTCGATATTTCGTAATGTTCAAAACCAGCATCTTTCAATGCCGAGCAAAGCATATCACACATTCTCACGCATGTTTCCTCGTCAACTTCCACAATCTTTCCTCTGTCGCGAAGCCTTGTCAGTGCCGTTCCCTCCTCATAACTTAGGCAATAGGCACTAATATGGCTAATAGGTAATTCAACAGCACGCGCCAGCGAATAACTCCACGATTCCAACGTCTGACCAGGCAAACCATAAATCAAATCCACGCTGATATTGTCGATGCCATTGTTTTTCATGGTTTTCACCGCATCGATTGCCTGTTGGGCGTTATGACGCCGATTAACGGCACGCAGTTCGTCATCAACAAACGATTGAACACCCATACTCACCCTGTTTATGCCGCATGCCACCACATTATTTATAAAAGCGCAATCAACGTCGTCGGGATTCACCTCAATCGTGACTTCTTCAACCCTGCTCATATCCACCAAATCTGCCATGCCGTGCATCAACCGCCTAATCTGCTCACACGAGAGCACCGATGGCGTACCGCCGCCCAGATAGATTGTCCTCACATCAGCAAGGCAAATCTCATTTCTGCGCAAACGCAATTCTGAAATCAATGCCGACACATACCTGTCGGCATCGGCAGTCGACACCACTGAATAGAAATCGCAATAACTGCAACGGCGCCTGCAAAATGGAATATGTAGATATACACCTGCCATTACTTCACTTTTGATACGCAAAATTATATAAACCCGTGCATTTTTTCAAAAATATAGCCAGTTTCATATAAAAGGTCTATGATTATTTAAAAATTTTTCATACCTTTAACGCCATATTTCTTGAAATTATTCACATAAAAACTACAAATATCATGAAAGTTTATAAATCTAACGAGATTAAGAACATTGCCCTTCTTGGCAGCAAAGGCTCAGGTAAAACCACACTCGCTGAAGCGATGCTTCTGGAGTGTGGAGTTATAAAACGTAGAGGCACCATCGAAGCAGGCAACACTGTTTGCGACTACTTCCCTGTTGAAAAAGAATATGGATATTCGGTTTTCTCAACAGTTCTCTATGCTGAGTTCTTAAACAAGAAACTTAACGTAATCGACTGCCCGGGCAGCGACGACTTCGTTGGCAACGCCATCACCGCTCTCAACGTAACCGACTGCGGCGTGATTTTGGTTGATGCTCAATACGGCGTTGAAGTGGGCACTCAAAACATATTCCGAACCACCGAAAACATTAATAAACCGGTGATGTTCGCCGTTAACCAACTCGACGGTGAAAAAGCCGATTTCGACAACACTTTGACTCAATTACGCGAAACTTTCGGTCCAAGAGTAACTCCTGTTCAATATCCTATCAATGCAGGTCCTGGCTTCAACGCGTTCATCGACGTTCTTCTCATGAAGAAATATGAATGGGGTCCTGAAGGCGGTGTTCCTACAATCAGCGAAATCCCTGCCGAAGAACTCGACAAAGCCACTGAACTCAACGCGAAATTGGTTGAAGCAGCAGCCGAAAACGACGAAGGTCTTATGGACAAGTTCTTCGAACAAGGCACTCTCACCGAGGACGAAATGCGCGAAGGCATCCGCAAGGGTCTTGTTGACCGCAGCATCTACCCAGTATTCTGCGTAAGCGCCCTCAAGGACATGGGTGTTCGCCGCATGATGGAATTCCTTGGCAACGTGGTTCCATTTGCTAACGAAATGCCTGCTGTTTGCAACACCGACGGCGAAGAAGTTAAGCCTGTTGACGATGCTCCTGTTAGCCTGTTCGTGTTCAAAACAACTGTTGAACCTCACATCGGCGAAGTTTCTTACTTCAAAGTTATGCAAGGTGTGCTCAAAGTTGGAGCCGACCTCACTAACTCCGACCGCAACTCAAAAGAACGTTTGGCACAGATTTATGCCGTTTGCGGTCAAATCAAAACTCCGGTTGAAGAACTTCGCGCCGGCGACATCGGTGCAACCGTGAAGATGAAAGACGTTCGCACCGGCAACACGCTCAACGAAAAGGGTCTCGAACAACGCTTCGACTTCATCAAATATCCGGCTCCTAAATATCAACGCGCCATCAAGCCAGTTAACGAGGCTGATTCTGAAAAACTCAGTGCAATCCTCACTCGTATGCACGAGGAAGACCCGACTTGGACAGTTGAACAATCAAAGGAACTCAAGCAAACCATTGTTTCTGGTCAAGGCGAATTCCACCTGCGCACTCTCAAGTGGAGAATTGAAAACAACGAGAAACTCAATGTTGAATATCTCGAACCAAAGATTCCTTATCGTGAAACAATCACTAAGGCTGCTCGTGCCGATTATCGCCACAAGAAACAATCAGGTGGTTCAGGTCAATTCGGTGAAGTTCACTTGATTATTGAGCCTTATGTTGAAGGAATGCCTAAACCCGACACTTATCGCTTTGGCGGACAAGAATTCAAACTCAATGTTAAGGACTGCCAAGAAATCAAATTGGAATGGGGCGGCAAGTTAATCGTCTACAACTGCATCGTTGGTGGCGCAATCGACGCACGCTTCATCCCGGCTATCGTTAAGGGTATTATGGACCGCATGGAGCAAGGCCCATTAACTGGTTCGTATGCTCGCGACGTGGTTGTTTGCATCTACGACGGTAAGATGCACCCGGTTGACTCTAACGAAATCTCATTCCGCCTCGCAGGTCGTCACGCTTTCAGCGATGCATTCAAAAACGCCAATCCAAAGGTTCTCGAACCTATCTACGACGTTGAAGTGCTTATGCCAAGCGACCGCATGGGCGACGTGATGAGCGACCTCCAAGGACGTCGTGCTATAATCATGGGTATGACCAGCGAAAAGGGCTTCGAAAAGATTTCGGCTAAAGTGCCTTTGAAAGAAATGTCGAGTTATTCAACCGCTTTGAGTTCAATCACCGGTGGACGTTCTTCATTCACTATGAAGTTCGCTTCTTACGAACTCGTTCCTGGCGATGTTCAAGAAAAACTCTTGAAGGCTTACGAAGAAAGCCAAGACGAAGATTAACATCCATTCATAGATATCAATCTAACCTTTCAGCCATATACATCTCACCCATGTATATGGCTGATTTTCATTTTGTTCGGTTCAAAATAGCCATAAACTATTTCAAATACCCCAAAATTTACATAAAATATTATTCAAAACTTTTGTTTTTCACATTAATTTGTTAATTTTGCATCGAGTGTTAATTAACAATTTAGCATAATATTATAAAAAATGCACTGTTGATTAAACATTTTCGATTATTTTATGTCTAATATATAATAAACATTATTATTTTTAAACAACACCGAAAAGAAATCATTTAACCTGAGGAGGGAAACAACATGAAGAAATCAATTATTTGGCTTCTCACCATAGTAATGGCATGTGCATTCATAGGATTCATTTATGTTCAAATAACATATATGGAAAATATGATTGAAATGCGCAACGCCCAGTTTTCCGAATCGGTTATGCGAAGCCTCAACAGTGTTTCGCAACAACTTGAACAAGACGAAACCAAATACTTCCTCGAAGAGGATATTGCCGACCTTGGGGTGCTTTATCCAAACGCCACTAACAGCGATTTCTCCTACACAATACCCACAAGCGACGGCACGTCAAAACTCCTTATCAAAGGTAATCTGAACAGCGTAAAGATTAAAAAGAGCGACAAAGAGACCGAACAGACCAACAAAAGTTTCAAGGACAAATATCAAAGTGTGCAAGAAACGCTCAAAGGTCAATATCTCTACCAAAAAGGCTTGCTCAACGAGGTTATCCTCAACATTTTGAGCCAGTCGAGCAATCGTCCTATCGAGGAACGCGCCGATTCGTCCACTGTGAACGGCTATTTGCACCAACAACTACAAAGCAACGGGCTTGACATTCCATTTGAGTTTGCTCTAATCAACCGCACGTCCGGGCTGATTTACAAAACTTCGGGTTACAATGTCGACAATCAATCCGACCGTAACACCTACACTCAAGTGCTATTCCCTAACGACCCGATTGGCAGAATGACGTATTTGAGCGTCACGTTCCCGACGAAGAAAAACATCATAATATCTTCAATCCGATTTATGATTCCGTCGTTTGTGCTCTCGTTTATCCTGCTTGTGATTTTCATTGTCACAATCACAATCGCCTTTAGGCAAAAACGGCTCACCGAGATGAAAAACGATTTCATCAACAACATGACGCATGAGTTTAAGACACCGATTTCAACAATATCACTCGCCGCACAAATGCTCAACGACGACAGCGTTCGCAAAAGTCCGAATATGCTGCAACACATTTCTGGAGTGATAAACGACGAAACAAAACGCTTGCGTTTCCAAGTTGAAAAAGTGCTGCAAATGTCGATGTTCAATCGTCAAAAGGCTACACTCAAACTTCAAGACGTTGACGCTAACGCCTTAATCGACAATGTTGTGCACACTTTCAAAATCAAGGTGGAAAAGTACGGCGGAACAATTGAAACAAAATTAGATGCCGACGACCCGATTGTGAACGTCGACGAAATGCACTTCACCAACGTGATATTCAACCTGCTCGACAACGCGGTTAAGTATCGCAAAGAGGACACTCCCCTGCTGCTGAAAGTGAGCACACGAAACATCGACGACGACAAAATTCAAATCACTATCAGCGACAACGGAATCGGCATTAAAAAGGAAGACTTAAAACGAATATTCGAGAAATTCTATCGCGTTTCAACAGGCAACCGACACGACGTTAAAGGTTTTGGACTTGGGTTGGCTTATGTTCACAAAATGATTAGCGAACTGAAAGGTCAGATAGAAGTTACCAGCGAATATAACAAAGGTTCAGATTTTATAATTACATTACCACTAATAAAATAAAAAAATTATGGAAGAAAGAGTTCGAATTCTACTATGTGAGGATGATGAAAATCTCGGTATGCTCTTGCGCGAATATCTTCAAGCAAAGGGCTTTAACGCCGACCTTTTTGCCGACGGCGAAAGCGGCTACAAAGCATTCCTCAAAGGAAAATATGACCTGTGCGTTCTCGACGTGATGATGCCGAAGAAGGACGGATTCCAGTTGGCTCAAGAAATACGCACTGTAATCAGCGATGTGCCTATCATCTTCTTAACTGCCAAATCTCTTAAAGAAGACATTCTTGAAGGCTTCAAAATCGGCGCCGACGACTATATCACAAAACCTTTCAGCATGGAAGAATTGGTGTTCCGCATCGAAGCCATCTTGCGTCGCGTTAAGGGCAAAAAGGGCAAAGAAATCACAATGTATAAGATTGGCAAATTCACCTTCGACACCCAGAAGCAAGTGCTTATGATTGACGATACCGCAACCAAACTCACCACCAAAGAATCGGAACTTTTGAGTTTGCTTTGCGCTCACGTCAACGAAATTCTTGAACGAAACTTCGCTTTGAAGACAATCTGGATTGACGACAACTATTTCAACGCACGAAGCATGGACGTTTACATCACTAAACTGCGTAAACACCTCAAAGCCGACCCGTCAATCGAAATCATCAACATCCACGGCAAGGGCTACAAACTCATTGCTCCCGAAATTGAAGCAAAGGCAAAATAAACACGCTATCAGTTTTTTTTGCAAACATATTACAATGCAATATCCTTTAGAGTTAAGGATATTGCATTTCTTGTTTTCTTTCACTAATTTTGCAACAAATAAAAAGCAACATAAAGCATGAAACTCCTTTTCAGAATCTACCAATACTGCATAGCATTACCCATTCTGGTGGTACTGACAATTATCACCGCCGTTCTCACCCTTATAGGCAGTCCGCTATTCAGCCATCAATGGTGGGGGTATTATCCGCCACGAATATGGGCAAAATGCTGGTGCATACTCATGTTTGTGAAAGTGGAAGTGCGCAACCGCGAAAACATCGATGCCAACTCGGCTTATGTGTTCGTAGCCAACCATCAAGGTGCTTACGACATCTTCGCCATTTACGGCTACCTAAATCACAACTTCAAGTGGATGATGAAAAAAAGCCTGCAAAACATCCCGTTCGTGGGTTGGGCTTGCATCGCTGCCGGGCACATTCTTGTCGACCGTTCATCGCCATCGGCTATTGCCAAAACAATGGAAACCGCACGCAAGCGTCTTGCCAACGGCATGTCGCTCGTGATATTTCCTGAAGGGTCACGCAGCAAAAACGGCAAATTACAGCAGTTTAAACGCGGCGCATTCAAACTTGCAACCGACTTTAACCGCCCTATTGTGCCGGTTACTATCGACGGTTCTTTCAACATTCTTCAAAAGGAATCTTACACAATCAATCCCGGCAGAATCATCCTCACAATTCACAAGCCCATTGAGCCTTCAGCCGAAATGGAATCAGTTATGACTCAAAGTTACGAAGCAATCAAATCGGCACTGCCCGAAAACTGCAAACAATAACATCGGCATCATTTCAAGTTGTTTCAAACAAAAATTTCACATTTTTTCGAGCCGATTTATTGTTTTCATAAAAAATATAGTTAACTTTGCATTCGCAAAACAAAAAGCAACATTGCCTAGTGGTGTAATGGTAGCACTTCGGATTCTGGTTCCGCCTGTGAGGGTTCGAGTCCTTCCTAGGCAACAACAA
This sequence comes from Muribaculaceae bacterium, assembly GCA_051878455.1. Lineage (GTDB taxonomy): Bacteria > Bacteroidota > Bacteroidia > Bacteroidales > Muribaculaceae > SFTJ01. Next base: position 148,612 of record JBJEKD010000058.1, on the reverse strand, counting down.
GGGATAAAGTTCATAACATAGAACTTTATCCCTTTTTTCTTTAATCTTTGATTTGCACTTCTTTGTATAGTTCTACAACATCACAAAAACAATCGTTTGCCCGATTCTATATGCTTATATTTGCAAAAACGTATTTCATTATTCGCAATTATTTTGTAAATTTACCAAAATTTCAGCCACATGAAAACATTTGCCTTCGACTCCATAGAACGATTCCAACGATTTAGCGATTTGCGCAATATCAAAAAAACGATTTGCAATAAGCCCTGGCAAGCATTCAGCGATGATGCCAATGCCGAGACCTACACTTTTATGGTCAATGGAAATGTGATGATTACACTTAAAGGCAACACTTTAAAAGGCTCTTGGGACATCAACACAAAAGCCGCTGAAATAACTCTTTCGGGGAGCAACAACTCTCACAAATTCCGCATAGTGTATTTCGACAAAGTTCTGTTGGCGCTTCAACCAATCGGAGGCAAAGATTTTTCCTTCCTCATAAACAAAAGCAACGACATATTTTTTGAACCTAAAATCTACACCGACATCATTAAATATCTTCGTCAAAAAGAAGCCGATGAGGACAAGCAAGCGATTGCTGTGGCAAACAGCAACAACGAGCCTACCGAATCGCAGCCCGAAGAGTTCAAGCAAAAGGTGAAACAAATCAAGCAGCAAAACGATTTGCGCCTCAAGGCACAACAACTCTACAGCGATTTGAACGCTCGCAATAGCCACTATGGAGTGATGGTGGTAATTGCCATTTGCACAATCATATACCTGTTGCTCTTTGCATTCAATTATTGGTCAACCGGCCTATCGTTAGCCGAATCAATTATCAATTCGCTCTTCTATGGCACAATAATCAATGTGCTCGTTAGCCTTTTATGCATCAATAAACTGGTAGCAAAGATTCTTGAACTTTTCAAGATTTGGCGTTGGAAACACTCTCATCCCGACGATTCACGAAATAAATTTCTTTAACAATAATCATTTAACCAAAAACCATTTATGATTAAATCTCTCATTAAAGCATCCATTCTGCCTATGGCGTTGATGTTCACAAGCAACGCTTTGGCACAGACCTTTAAAGAATGGCAAGACCCCGAGACGAACCAAGTGAATAGGTTGCCTATGCACACCAACTATTTCGCCTACGAGGACGCTCAGAAAGCAAAGGCGGGAATCCGCGAAAAATCCGCAAATTTCCTGTCACTCAATGGCGTTTGGAAATTCAATTGGGTTAAGGATTGTGACATGCGTCCAACCGACTTCTATCGTGTCGATTTTAACGACAAAGGTTGGGCAACAATGCCAGTACCAGGAATGTGGGAACTGAACGGCTACGGCGACCCTGTGTATAAAAACGTAGGCTACGCCTGGTGCAACCAATTCCGCAGCAACCCACCTATGGTGCCCACACAAAACAACCATGTGGGAAGTTACCGCCGTACTATCAACATACCTGATTCGTGGGCAGGAAAGCAGATTATAGCCCACTTCGGTTCAGTGACTTCCAACATCTATCTTTGGGTTAACGGAAAATTTGTGGGATATAGCGAGGACAGCAAACTCGAAGCCGAATTCGACCTCACTCCTTACCTCAAACCCGGCAACAACCTCATCGCTTTCCAATCGTTCCGTTGGTGCGATGGTTCATATCTTGAGGACCAAGACTTTTGGCGTTTGTCGGGCGTTGGTCGCGATTGCTACCTCTACACCCGCAATAAAAAGGCAAAACTCGACGACGTGAGAATCACTCCCGACCTCGATGCTCAATATCGCAACGGCTCGCTAAAGATTGAACTCTCTGCAACAGCCGGCACAAAGGTCGACATTGCACTTACCGACTGCTCTGGCAAAGAAGTGGCTTCACTTCAAAACTGTGCAAAAGGCACTCACACACTCAATGTTGAAAATCCTAACAAATGGAGCGCAGAATCGCCATACCTCTACACCGCAACATTCACTGTTAAGAGCGGCAACAACGTGGTGGAAGTGATTCCTGTGAAAGTTGGTTTCCGTAAGATTGAACTCAAGAACTCACAGATTCTCGTTAACGGTCAACCTGTACTGTTCAAGGGTGCTGACCGTCACGAAATGGACCCTGACGGCGGCTATTATGTAACTCGCGAGCGCATGATTCAAGACATCAAAATCATGAAGCAATACAACATCAACGCCGTACGCACCTGCCACTATCCCGACGACAACCAATGGTATGAACTTTGCGACCGTTACGGAATTTATCTGGTGGCTGAAGCAAACGTGGAATCGCACGGTATGGGATACGGCAAAGAAACTCTTGCCCGCAACGAATCTTTCAAAAAAGCTCACCTCGAACGCAATATGCGTCAAGTTCAACGCAGTTACAACCATCCTTCAATCATATTCTGGTCGCTCGGCAACGAAGCCGGTTTCGGCCCGAACTTCGAGGCTTGCTACGACTGGGTGAAGAATGAAGACCCAAGCCGCGCCGTGCAATACGAGCGTGCCGAAATGGATCCTCATTCCGACATCTTCTGCCCAATGTACTACGACTATGAATCTTGCATCAGATATTGCGAGGACGACACCAAGACCCGTCCACTCATCCAGTGCGAATACGCTCACGCAATGGGCAACTCGCAAGGTGGTTTCAAAGAGTATTGGGATATCATCCGCAAATATCCTAAATATCAAGGCGGTTTCATCTGGGACTTTGTTGACCAAAGTCTGCGCGGAAAAGGTAAAAACGGTGTGGAAGTTTACAAGTACGGCGGCGACTACAACCCATACGACGGCACCGACGGCAACTTCAACGACAATGGTTTGATTAGCCCCGACCGCGTGCCTAATCCTCACATGGACGAAGTGGGCTACTATTATCAGAACATCTGGACAACTCCAGTTGACCTTGAAAAAGGAAAGATTTCAATCTACAACGAGAACTTCTTTGTAGACCTTTCTAACTACCGTCTGCAATGGACACTCGTAGCCGGCGGCGAAGCAATTCAATCTGGCATTATCGACAACCTCAAAGTTGCCCCACAAGCCAAAGCAGAATACACTCTGCCTTACGACATCAACAAGTTGTGCAAATGCAAGGAAGTGCTGCTCAATGTTGAGTTTGCTCAGAAAAATGCAGCACAACTCATCAGCGCAGGTCAAGTGATTGCTCGTCAGCAACACGTTGTTCAAGCCTACAAGCCAAAACCAGTCACCCTGACAGCCTGCGGCGAAACACCTTCGCTCATCGAAAACGACTACAACTTCATCATCATTAAGGGTGCCGATTTCGACATCGAATTTTCGCGTGCCAACGGTTATCTCACTGTTTACACTGTGGCTAACCGCAATCTGATTGAAGAAGGACACCAACTCACACCTAACTTCTGGCGCGCCGGCACCGACAACGACTATGGTGCAGGTCTGCAAAAGCGTTACAAAGTTTGGAAGAACCCGCAAATCAAACTTAAAGGACTCAAAGCAGAAACAACCGACGGAATTGTAAACGTAACTGCAAACTACGAAATGCCTGAAGTGAGTGCAAAACTCGTTCTCACCTACGCAATCAATGGCAAGGGCGAAATCAAAGTAACTCAAGCAATGCAAACCACAGCCGACGCCAAAGTTGCCGACATGTATCGCTTCGGTATGCAATTACCAATGCCTTACAAGATGGAGTATAGCCACTTCTACGGACGTGGACCTATCGAAAACTACATCGACCGCAACAATTCCACTTTCCTTGGCATCTACAGCCAGACTGCCGACGAACAGGCTTATCCTTATATCCGTCCTCAAGAAACCGGCACCAAGAGCGATATGCGCTGGTGGAAGCAAACCACAAATGGCGGCAAAGGAATCATGGTTGTTGCCGACGCTCCGTTCTATGCTTCGGCTCTCCACTACTCGATTGAATCGCTCGATGAAGGCGATGATAAGCACAACGCTCACTTCCCTGAAGTTGAACCTATCAACTACACCAACCTGCTCATCGACAGCGAACACATGGGATTGGGTTGTGTAACAAGTTGGGGGCATATTCCACAAGAGCAATATTTGCTCCACTATAAGGATCGCACTTTCACATTCCTTATCTCACCACTGCGATAACAATGTGATTAGATAATTGATAAGGGGCTGAAATCTGAAACGATTTCAGCCCCTTAATTAATGCCTTACAAGAATGTCAAACTAATGATAATTTTATAAGTCGTCGATGCTCTCGCCTTTACGTTCCATAATGCCGGCAGCAAGCGTATCGGCACACTGAACAATAGTGCATAGCGGATACAACTTGCGTGCAACATCGATGTTTTTGCAAGCCTCGGAACTTTGCATCGGCAAATCCCATGCACCCATGTGCCAACGTATGGCAAGCATCTCGTCGTCGTACATGGCAAGACCCATACCCATAAGCATAATCACCGATTTTTCGCCATGACCCATAGGGAAATTCTTGTAACTTATTTTATACCCTTCGCAGTCCTCCCACGTACCAATACTGGTTTTACGCTTTTTCACCGTGCGGAAATAAATATCCGCCTTGCACACATCGTGCAAAAGGCTTGCAATAATAACCTTGTCTTCCGGCACTTCGTTTTCAAGTCCCGGCTCAAAATCATTCATTTGTTTGCGCAGCATCATTGCCACTTTGCAAACATTAAGCGAATGTTGCACCAATCCGCCTTCGGTGTTGAGATGTTGTGTACACGAGGCCGGCGCCGTGAAAAAGCCCAACGATTCGAGTTCTTCAATCACGTCGTCGATGCCTTCGCGTTCAGTGCTCTTTAACAGGCTAATAAATTCATCTTTGTTAGCCTTCACATCAATTTCCATTTTCCTCTGATATTATTCTGTTATTTCTTTTCAAGTTTAGGCAACAGATATGTAGTGTTGTCGGCTGTCACCTTCACCGTTTCTGTTTTAGTCACATATCCGTAAGCCTCATAACGCAACACGTACTCGCCCGGTTTGAGATTGTCGAACACAAACACGCCGTTCCAATCCTGGTCGGTACAATAAGCACGCAATGGTCGTCCCTTTTTGTCGGTTAAATAAACCATAGCATGGTTAATGGGCTTCCATTGGTCGTCGGTGCCTTCCTTATAAGAGAATCGTGGATGATTCATCTTCTCGGCAGCGTCTTTCACTGCACCAACAATATAACCGGTCTTTTCAGGCTTTCCTTTATAATATGCTCTAATGCCACGATAGTAGCGCACACCTTCCATACGGCAATAGTCGCGGTTTAGCAATCGTTGACGTTCGGGGTCGTAGGTATGAAACGACCCTTCAACCAGATAACCCGGCACACGATGCTTAAGCACAGCATAATAGCCGTTAACGCCAATGCGGTTAGGCTTGCCAGGAGGTGTTCCGCCCATAAATGTGATGTCGCCCACCACCAGAGGTTTCTCTGGCGAATAATGACTCCAGTAACTCAACGGATTATCCCAAACATAAGGATAAGCAACACGCGCCATCTCATCGCTGCCCTCTTGATATGCTTTTCCCGTTTCACCACGGAACAGAATAACAAGATAGTTCACCGTACTGCCACGCTTGTGTGCGTTGCTATGAAGTGAAATAAAATAGTCGGGGCGAAGCGAATCCACTTGACACGCAATCTTTTCCAAACCCACAATTTGCTGTTGCCCATTTTCATCACAATCGGTTTCGGCACGGTCGCGACTTGTGGCAGTGCCCTCTTTTGCACCGTGAGGCGAATTTTCGTTCACAACGCCTCGCTCAATCAGGTCGCGGGTAACAAAGCCGTTGCGCGTGCGGCTCATTATCACCTTTGCGCCATCAGCCTCAAGTTTTTTCTGCAATTCCAATGCTTTCCACAAATTGCTTTTCGACTCAAAAAATCCCAACGTGTCCATATACTCATAGTTGATGGTTGGCGTCGGGCGGTCGCCTGTGGTCCATCCGCCATGTCCGGCGTTCACATATATCACTTTGCCTTTTAGGCCTTTCGAAGCCACCGGCAGCGTCGCCAACGCCCCGGCAACAAGTATTGCTAACAACTTTTTCATAACATCAGTAAAAGTACAAAAAAATAGTTGTTGCCACAACACATGCCCCAAATAAAAAATAGCCGATGAAAACTCACCGGCTAATTTTCCAAAAAATAATATCCTTATCATCTCACTATAAACACCTCTACACTACGGTTCAACGCTCTACCGCGTTCGGTGTTATTGTTTCCTATCGGGCTATCGCTTCCCAATGCCACAATGTGTATGCGGCGACTTAGCACGCCTCTACTCATCAGTTGATTAGCAATTAACTTGGCACGTTGCTCCGATAGTTTCACAGCATTACGCTCACTGCTGTCGGCACTACCATAGACATACACATCGTTGTTGCAACTCAATAGTTTTTTGCAGATGTTATTAAGTTCGTTTTGCGGATTTCTTGTAAGCGTGGTGCTACCCGATTTGAACGTGAAATCACCTTCATTATTCATGCGCACATAAGTGAACCCCGATTGCTCATCATAGTAGCTGCCTTGTTTCTGATAGTTTTCCGAATAGTCGCTGTAATAGCCGTTGCTGCGGTTCGACGTGTTGCTGCTGCCATTGAAATATTCATAGGCTTCTCTGCGGTCCTGCTCACGTCCGGCTGCGGCTCCTGCCGTAGAACCGATTATTGCTCCTACCTCCGAACCCACATGTCCGCCATGATGACCGCCGAGTGCTTCGCCTAATGCGCCACCTAAGATTGCGCCTCCCAAACCGCCAAGAACGGCACCATTAGTTTCGTTATTCCACATTGCGCAACTTGTCAACATTGATGAGCAAGCCAATGCAATTATAATATTTCTAAACAAAGTCTTCATTTTCAAAGTCCTTTCTTACTATTTGTTCTTTGTTTGTTTTGACAACTTGCAATCAAATAAGTTTAACATAAAATTTCCCGTAATCGATTTTTATTACCCTTTTTGAATACAAATACTACAATTTTAACCACCAAAGCATATCACTTTGTTTTATTTGTCAAATCCATAATCACAAGTCCCGACAAGTGAAAACCGAATATTGCAGTGATGTGCACGAGCGACCCGTTCACCTGACCCTTCACAAACCCGGTGCCTCCGCCTTCGGCATCGGCTTTTGGGCATCGTGTTGGACACTGCTCACAATCAAGGCTGCAACCTTTGTTTACAAGCAGTTCGTCGCTGTAAACACACATCACTTTGCCTCGTGGATACACGCCGCTGGCTTTAAACTTCTTTCGCAATGCTCTTGCAAGCGGACATCCTTTCACCTTCCAGAACTCTGTCACCGACACTTTCGTGGGGTCGAGTTTCAATGCTGCGCCCATCGACGAGAACACCTTTGCTCCGCTCCGGGTTGCATTAACCATTAAACTCGCTTTATCTTTCAGACTGTCGATGCAATCAATCACATAATCGTAGGTCTCGAGCGCAAACGATGCGGAAGTCTGCTCGTTATACACGCCATTAATCGCCGTCACATTGGCTTGTGGATTTATGACAAGCAATCGGCGTTTAAGCAGTTCCACCTTAGGCTCACCAATATTTTCGCTCGTAGCCATCAACTGGCGGTTAACGTTGGTTACACACACCGTATCGCTATCAACAATCGTGATGTTTGTCACCCCCGAACGCACAAGCCCTTCAGCGCACCAACTGCCCACGCCACCTACGCCAAACACAATCACGCGGCAACCATGCAATGCGTCAACAAGTTTTCTGCCGAGCAGGCGTTCTGTTCGGTTGTATATTGCATCTTCTATTTTAATGGTATTCTCACTCACCTCGTTAGTGTTTAGCGTATTCTTTTTGCAAAAATAATAAACATCTGCCATCTTTGCTCTGCCCGACTCAATAAAAATTGCAAACGCTTTTCACAAAAAAGCATAATTTTAAAAATTAATCATAAACTTATCAGCCACAATATTTTGACAATTAAATAATTATTACTACCTTTGCACCGCTAAAAGTGAAGGCAAAAGCGCAAGCGATGCCGAAGCATGAGGCAAGAGGCTTCGAGTAAGCCAAACAATAATTTAATTATTATAACAATTTAAACTACATTTTTTAATGGCAACAAAAATCAGATTGCAACGCCATGGTCACAAGAACTATGCGTTCTATCCAATTGTAATCGCTGATAGCAGAGCGCCACGCGATGGTAAATTTATTGAAAGAATTGGCTCGTACAATCCTAACACTAATCCTGCTACAATCAGTTTAAATTTTGAAAGAGCCCTCTATTGGGTTAACACCGGTGCTATTCCAACCGACACTGTTCGCTCTATCCTTTCTCGCGAAGGCGTAATGCTCATGAAGCACTTGCAACGCGGCGTTAAGAAGGGTGCATTCACTGCCGAAGAAGCACAAAAGCGTTTCGATGCTTGGAAGCAAGCAAAGGATTCTAAAATCAACGCCATCAAGGTTGGTTTGGCTGATGCTAAGCGCAGCGCTGCTAAGGCTCGCTTAGAAGAAGAAACTGCCAAGAATGCTGCTAAGGCTGAAGCCGTAGCAAAGAAGAAGGCAGAACTTGCTGCAGCCGCAGCTGCTAAGGCTGCTGAAGAAGCTGCTCCTGAAGCCGCTGAAACTCCGGCAGAATAATTTCGACAATGCTAATTTGGCAAAAATAGCACATGAGCCGTATCAATTTGTTTTGATACGGCTTTTTTATTCGACCAACCATGCCACAAAAAATCAGGCTGCATCACATAAACCGAAATGCGATGCAGCCTAATTTAGTATTATAAGGCAATAATTTCTTACATTATTCCGCGTTCACGCAACTTAAGTTGCCAGTTCCATGCGCTGCGCATAGTGTCGTCGATAGTGGCTTGTGCTTTCCAACCGAGAATCTTATTCGCTCTCGATGGGTCGCCCCACACCTTTTCAATGTCGCCTACGCGACGTTCAACAACTTGATAAGGCACTTTCACGCCGGTAGCACGCTCAAATGCAGTGATAAGTTCCATTACTGAAAGACCTGTACCTGTGCCCAAGTTGTAAATTTCAAGGGCATCGCCATCTTTTTCAAGCATACGGTCAACAGCACAAACGTGTGCTTTAGCAAGGTCAACCACATTGATGAAGTCGCGAATACAATAACCGTCAGGCGTATTATAATCGTTGCCAAACACATTGAGTTGCTTGCGTATGCCAATAGCGGTTTGGGTGAGATACGGAATCAAATTCTGAGGCACTCCGTTAGGCAATTCGCCGATTTCTGCACTTGGATGAGCGCCAACTGGATTGAAATAACGCAAAATAACACTCTTGATAGGAGCGCCAGAGGTGATGAAATCGGTGATTATTTCTTCTGAAATCTGTTTTGTGTTACCGTAAGGCGAAGTTGCCTTTTTAATTGGCGATTCTTCAGTAACAGGATTCACATCAGGTTCGCCATACACAGTGCACGACGATGAGAACACAAAACCTTTAACGCCAAATTCCGGCATCAACTCAAGCAGATTGGTGAGCGTATTAAGGTTATTGCGATAGTAAAGAAGTGGTTTTTGCACCGATTCTCCCACTGCCTTGCTGGCAGCAAAATTGATTATGGCATTAATGCCGGGATTGTCAATAAAAAGTTGACGCAAAGTATCAATATCCGTACAATCGCCTTTAACGAACACCGGACGGCGACCCGATATTTTCTCAATGCCGTCAAGAACCTCAACATTGCTGTTCGATAGATTGTCGATTACCACCACATCATATCCTGCAGCGTGTAATTCTACCACTGTATGCGAACCGATATATCCAGTTCCACCAGTCACTAAAATTTTGCCTTTCATTACGATTAGAATTATATTTTGATGATTAATAATTACAATAATTCAGTGCCGAAGCATATATTGCAAAGTTAATGATATTTGGCAGAAGTACGCACAATAAAAACAATAAAAGTTTATGATAAATGGCGAATTTCGCCATAAAATGTTACCTTTGTGTTAGAAAACAAGTTTTTCTACTAAATATAACTTACGGTAATATCACAAAAAGAATAGATGAAGATAACAGAAATCATTTCAGATTTAAAGCAACCAGGTTTTTCATTTGAAGTTTTGCCGCCTCTTAAAGGCAAAGGCATAGAACAGATATTCAAAAACATCGAGCGTTTGAAGGAATATAATCCATTGTATATCAACATCACCACACATCGCAGCGAATTAATGTATCGTAGCACTGTCGACGGGCTATTTGAACGCGTGTCGCAACGCAACCGCCCAGGCACTGTGGCTGTAGCCGCCGCAATTCAGCAACGCTACAACATCACCGCCGTGCCTCACATGATTTGCAGCGGATTCACTAAGATTGAAACCGAATATGCCCTAATCGACCTGAATTTCTTAGGCATCAACAACATACTCGTGTTGCGTGGCGACAAAGCCAAGCACGACAACCGTTTTATTCCAAACGAAAACGGACATTCACATGCCTGCGAACTGGCTCAACAGGTGAACGATTTCAACAAAGGGCACTTTGTTGACGGAACGCAAATGGACATAATCACCGACAAGCCATTCTCCTTTGGCGTGGCAGGCTACCCCGAGAAACACGAGGAAGCGCCAAACGAGGAAATCGATCTGATGTTCTTAAAACAAAAGGTTGATATGGGTGCCGACTACATTGTCACCCAAATGTGTTTCGACAACGAGAAAATCTATCGCTTCATTGAACGCTGCCGCGCTATTGGCATCAACGTGCCTGTGATTCCTGGCTTGAAACCTATTGTCAACCTCAATCAGTTGACTATGCTGCCAAAAACTTTTCGCGTTGATTTGCCTAACGATTTGGCTCTCGAACTGGTTAAATGCAAGGACGATGTTCAAGCCAAGCAAGTGGGTGTGGAATGGTGCGCAATGCAAACAAAGGATTTGATTGCTCACGGAATACCTTCGGTGCACTTCTATTCACACAATGCCACCGAGAGCGTGCGCAAGGTGGTTGAATCCGTGTATTAATCATCAATTAAAATTTGTGTTATTAAAACCGCATACTAATTAGTTATGAGATTTAAGGATATAATTGGCAATGAAGATGCGATAAACCGGCTTCGCAATATGGTCGACAACGACCGCATTCCACATGCCCTGTTGCTGATGGGCGATGCCGGCGTTGCAAAATTGGCTCTTGCGCAAGCATTTGCACAATATATTCACTGCGAACACCACGTCGACGGCGATTCTTGTGGTGTGTGTCCTTCGTGTGTTCAACATCAATCTTATAATCATGTCGACACATTTTTCTCATACCCCATATTCAAAAAGGGCACTACGACCTATTGCGAAGATTATCTCGACGATTGGAAGAAATTTCTAAGCGAGAATATTATTGAAAACTATGAACGCTGGCTCACAATCATAAAAAACGACAACGGGCAACCAAGCATTTTCACCCAAGAAAGCGATATGATTATTCGCAAAATGAGCCTTACTGCCTACTCTTCACGCTACAAAATCCACATAATGTGGCTTCCCGAGAAAATGCAGCCCCAGTGCGCAAACTCGTTGCTTAAGATTATCGAAGAGCCCTACCCCGATTCGCTTTTCGTGCTCGTGAGCAACAACTACCAGGATATATTGCCTACAATATATTCGCGCACACAACGCATCGAACTCAAAAAGCCATCCACCTCGCAGGTTGCTGATTACTTGGTTGCAAAATATGGCATGGACCGTCAAGATGCCATTGCCTATGCTGCTCCTGCCGACGGGAACATATCGGTGGCTGAAAACTCACTTAAAACGAATAACGAAAATGCCACTTTTCACGAAAAGTTCACCCAACTCATGCGGTTGGCTTATTCCGTCGACTTGAAAAGCCTTCGTGACTGGTCGACCGAGGTGAACGATTTTAAACGCGAAAAGATTTGCCGTTTCTTGCAATATGCAAGCCGAATGGTGCGTGAGAATTATATCTATAATTTGCACACCCTCGACCTGAACTACATGACTCGTGAAGAAGAACAATTCAGTTTGAAGTTTTCCCCGTTCATCAACGAACTGAATGTGCAAGGAATAACTGACGAACTTAATAAAGCCGAAATTGACATCCGAGGCAATGCAAACGGCAAAATAGTGCTTTTTGATTTAGCCATCAAGATGACGGTATTAATAAAAAAGAAACGATAAAGCAAGTTTTCATAAAAATAGTTGAAAGTATAATTTTATAAAATGTGAAGTATCATGAAAAAACCTTTTCTGCGTTTTTTAGCCGAAGAATATGTTAAGCACGCCGATTTGAGCGATTACTGCTTTGTATTTCCTAATCGCCGCTCCGGCAAATTCTTCGAGAAGGAGTTGACCGATTGTGCAACAGGCACCATACTTACACCCGAAATCACAACAATCGACAACTTTGTAACCGAACTCACAGGTGCGATCGAAGCCAACCGCATTGAGGCTCTTGTCACCCTGTTTAATGCTTATAAAAGTCTTGCCCCCGACAACGCAGTTGAATTCGACAAGTTTGCTCATTGGGGCGATGTTATTCTCAACGACTTCGGCGACGTCGACCGATATATGGTTGATGCTCGGCAGGCGTTTTTCAACATCTCCGAATTGAAAGCAATCAAATCGAACTATTTAACCAAAGAGGTAAAAGAGGTGCTTAGCCACTTTTTCAACCTCCGCTATTCGCCCGACGACGAGGAAAAGTTCTGGCAACATATCGAAACTCGCAATGGCGAGGTTGAAATCAAAAAAGAATACATCACCATTTGGGATTTATTATGGCCTCTTTATAACAAATTCATCACCTCATTGGCGGAGCAAGAATTAACTTACAACGGCAAAAAATATCGCGATGCCGCCATTCGTGTCGAAAACATGGACGACACGGAATTTGAATTTAAGAAATATGTGTTTGCAGGCTTTAATATGCTTTCCGCTTCAGAGCATAAACTATTTGCCGCAATGCAAAAAAAGGGAAATGCCGTTTTCTATTGGGATTACAACTCTCCCGCCTTTGAAGTCGCAACCAACAAGGCAACTCTTTTCATGTCGCAATACATCAAAGAGTTCCCTCAACCGATATCAGAGCCACAAAACACCACATTGCCTCAAAACATCTTTGCAATTGGCGTTCCGTCAAACTATGCTCAAGCCCGATATGCGTCGTCGATTGTGCAACAACTCGTCAGCAAAGGCTTGACCGACAGCCATAACGCGATTAACACAGCGTTGGTGCTGCCCGATGAACAACTGTTTATGCCGGTGCTCAAATCAATCGACTCCAACATTGTCGACAACATTAACGTCACAATGGGCTTATCAATACGAAATTCAAGCATTTCTTCCTTGATGAGCATCATATCTCGATTGTATTACCAGGCAAAGAAAGTGAAAGGCGTATGGTCGTATTTCCACGCCGACGTTAAAGATGTTTTGCTGCACCCTATTGTCAGGTTCTGGAATCAAACTGAAGCGATGCGGCTAATCAACGAAATCAATTCGCACAACACCTATCAGGTGACTTACGCCACAATCGCAGAATTTGCTCCGCACCTTGCCCCTTTGTTCAAAGAGGTTAACGAGTTGTCGCTCGACGAAGTGAGCACCTACATCAACAACATTTTGGATTTCACTGCCAATGTGCTTAAGCGCAAATCAATGCTCGAAAACAAGGTTAGTGAAAACTCCGAGCACGATAACGCACAGCAAACCGACAGTCACGCAAGCGTAATCAGCGTTGAGCAGGCTTTTCTCAACAGTTATTACGACGCCTTAAGTCAAATCAACAATGTGCTCAAAGAAACAAATGTGTTGGGCGACTCTAATGTAATCAACATTAGCACATTCTGTTTTCTCATCGACCGCCTCGTTGCAAGCACTAAAGTGGCTTTCGAGGGCGAACCGTTAGGCGGATTGCAAATAATGGGTATCCTTGAAACACGATGCCTCGATTTTAAGAACCTTATCATCCTTTCGATGAACGAGCGCGTGTTCCCTCGCAAACACTTCACAAAATCATTCATTCCACAACGCCTGCGCATGGCGTTTGGAATGTCAACTATCGAGCATCAAGAATCGATGTACGCCTATTATTTCTATCGAATGATTAGCCGTGCCGAGAATGTGTATATGCTCTACGACTCGCGCACACAGAATCTTGGAGCAGGCGAAAAATCACGTTTCATTAATCAACTGCAAACACTGTTTTCAGGGCTTTGCACCGTGAAAACCATTTTGCCGGCATTAGGCATACAGGCTCCACAGCACAATCCGATTGTTGTGAATAAGGATTTGCGGATAATGAACATTATCAATCTGTTTGGCGCCGAACTTCCCAATGATCAAGCCACCATCGAGCAACGCATTAAAAACGGCTCGCTAAAGTTGCTGTCAGCACATAGCATCAACACCTACATCGATTGTCCGCTGCATTTCTATCTGCACTATGTTGAGGGGCTTGCCGAAATCGACCCGGATTCTGAGTTTATGCTGCCATCAACCTTTGGCACAATTGTGCACGACTCCATTCAGCAAATCTATTGCGACGGAACAACAATCGACAAAGCGTTTATCGAAAACCTTCTGAACACAGGCAATACCACAATCGATAAAGTGATTGTGGCAAACATAAACCGTTTGTTCCTGCACAAAGGCGATAATTGCCTTGACCCGCTCTTTGGCGAAAGCAAATTGAAATTCGACATTGCGAAACAGTTGATTTTGCGTATTTTGAACCACGACAAAAAACTGATTGAGAAACACGGGGCAATACACTATATTCAGGGTGAAAAGGTGCTTACCTGCAGCCTTCCTTTGGGCAACGGCAAATCGTTTAACCTCACATTCACTATCGACCGGCTCGACTGTATGACAATCAACGGCGAAAACGTTCACCGCGTGGTTGACTACAAAACCGGAAAAGACAAAGTGAACGTGAAAGACGTAAACAGCCTCACCAACCCCAACGCCAGCGAACGCGCCCACGCTATTTTGCAACTGCTGCTATATTGCAAGGCACTCGCCCAGCAACCCGAGTTCAGCAATGCCAAAATCATGCCAGTGATTTACAAACTGCTTGAAATCGACAAATCGGGACTCTCAATCGGCAACAAGCAAGTTACTTTCTCCAACACCGACACCGATGATGTCAACAACCTGTTTTACACCAACCTACAAGGTGTTTTGCAAGAATTATTCGACATAAATACGCCGTTTACACAAACCTCAAAAAAGGAAAATTGCAAATACTGCAAATTCAAGGACTTTTGTCGCAGAGAATAATTTTGCAATCTGAATAAAATTTTGTAACTTTGCACCGCTTTTTTAAAACCCGTGTGATGGGAAATTAAGGAGCAAATCACTTAATTTTGAGTAACACAAAACAATTAACTAATGAAAACTTTCACTTTAACTGCAAGTCCAAGAACTGACCTTGGCAAAAAAGCAACTAAGGCACTCCGTGCCGAAGGCAAAATTCCTGCCGTATTGAACGGTGGCGAAGTAGTAAATCTTCCTTTCGAAGGCACTTTGAAGGATGGTCAAAAGATTGTTGAAATCTCTGAAAACAGAACTGCCAACACTAAGAAGGCAATCATCACAACTGACCTCGTTGTAGCCAAGGAAGATGTTCGCAAACTTATCTACACTCCTGAAATCTTCGTTATTGAACTCACTGTAAACGGCGAAACCAAGAAGGCTGTTTTAAAGGACATTCAATTCCACCCTGTTACCGATGAAATCCTTCACATCGACCTCCTCGAAGTGAACGAAACTAAACCGGTTGTTATGGAAGTTCCTGTTGCCCTCGAAGGTCACGCTGAAGGTGTTAAGGCTGGTGGTAAACTTTCTCTCTCGATGAAGAAACTGAAAGTTAAAGCCATCTACACTGCAATTCCTGAACGCATTGTTGTTAACATCGACAACATCAAGCTTGGTCAATCGCTCAAGGTTGGCGCTTTGCACTACGAAGGTCTCGAACTCATCAACTCGAAGAACGCTGTTGTTTGCGCTGTTCAATTGACTCGTGCCGCTCGTGGTCAACAAGCTGCTCAAGGCTAATCGAATTTAAGAGGTTTATTGCCTGAGTAATGAAATTTCTGATTGTAGGACTGGGTAATATTGGCAGCGAATACCAAGACACCCGCCACAACATAGGATTTACCGTATTGGATGCCTTTGCTCAGGCATCCAATATTTCTTTCAAAACACAGCGTTATGGCGACGTTGCCGAGGTGAGGGTGAAAAACCAGCAACTCGTTTTGCTTAAGCCTTCAACCTATATGAACCTCAGTGGCGAAGCGGTTCGCTACTGGAAACAGAAAGAAAACATTGAACTGCAAAACATCCTTGTTGTGGTTGACGACATTGCTCTGCCCTTTGGAGCAATACGAATTAAAGGGAAAGGCAGCGACGGCGGACACAACGGTTTGAAAAACATCAATCAGTTGTTGCAAACGCAAAACTATGCCCGTCTGCGTTTTGGCGTGGGCAACGACTTTCCGCAGGGTGCTCAAATCGACTATGTGTTAGGTCATTTCGACGCCGAACAACGTGCCGCTATGCCCGAACGAGTGAATCTTGCTGTCGATGCCATAAAAGCATTCTGCCTCTCGGGACTCACATTCGCCATGAACAATTATAACAACAAATAATTATGGCTAACGACGAAAGAGTGGACAAGTGGCTGTGGGCAACGCGAATCTTTAAAACTCGTTCCATTGCCACCGAAGCATGCAAGAAAGGCAGGGTTATGGTCGACGGCGTGACTGTGAAACCATCACGACTGATTCATGTGGGCGATAAAATCGCTGTACGAAAGCCCCCTGTCACCTACACCTTTGAGGTGCTCGGGCTTGTGCAGAACAGAGTGGGCGCAAAACTTGTGCCTAATTATCTCAGCAACATCACTACGCCCGACCAATACGAGTTGCTTGAAATGGTGAAAATAAGCGGATTTGTCGACCGTCAAAAAGGTCTGGGACGACCAACAAAAAAAGACGGCAGAGAAATACAGCGATTCACCGAACAAGCCTATTTCGGGTTTGACGACTTCGACGATGATTTCGACCTCGACGATGATGAGGATTAAAAAACTGCTCCGATGCAGGGTTTTAATCCTCATTATTTTTTCAGTAAATAGGGTGTTTTGCTCATGATAATTCATGTTAAAATGCCGTCCACAATTTGAAATTAGGTGTTATTTTACTAACTTTGTCACTAATGAAAGGTGCATTGCGAATATTATACTCATTTGTAACTATTGTGTTTCTGGCTTGCACAATTATCCAGTTTCATCATCACGACGATGATGGCACAATGTGTATGTGCCTACACACCGATTTTTCATGCGACCACCACTGCAACGGAGCCGAATGTTCGCACGACTTTCAGCAAGTGTCGCAACAGCATCACCATTGCTCCGATTCGGAATGTTCTCTGCATTTAGGCGACACCGAAGTTTCAACCATTAGCAAATTACCAACAAACAACCATAGCACTCATTATCACACAGTGATGTGTGCCGTGTTAAGCGTATGTTTGTCAACTTTCCATCTGTTTGACAACGAACATATTTCATGGCCAAATATTCCTGTCATTGGTCATGTTATGTCCTATAATGGGCTTTGTTGGGCCCTGCGTGCTCCACCTGTAGCATAATCAATTTCAATCAACACACCCCTAAAATTATTCTTTACCCTCAGTCGCAAGCATTCACTTGCGTCTTTAGCGTCATAGAATTATTGCAATCTGTTTTGCTGCACAACCTGTGCAGTGATAATTGCATAACACCGACAAAAACATATAAAACTAACATACTGATTTATGAAAACTGTATTTAAAACGATTTTCACATGTGCATCTCTGATTATGTTCATGGCATGTTCAGGTGGTGCAAACAACGGTCACGACCATGAAAACGAAAGCGCTCACGAACTCGAGCACGGACATGAGCATGAACACGAGCATGACGGCGAACACGAAGATGAACACGGCGAAAACTCCGAATCGAACGAAATAACATTCTCTCCTGCCAAAGCAAAACAATTTGGCGTTACGGTGATGACAGTGAAACCTGGAGTGTTTCACGAAACCGTGAAAGTGTCAGGGCAAATAATCGGTGCTCAAGGCGACGAGTTTACTGCCGTTGCCACATCGGCTGGCGTGGTTCGACTTCGCCAAAACATTGCGGTTGGATCGCAGGTGGCTGCCGGCTCGCTCATTGCTTCGGTTTCGGCAAAAAACATTGTTGGCGGCGACAGCAATCAACAAGCACTCATCATTTTAAACAATGCGAAACGCGAACTCGACCGTTTGAAACCTCTTTACGACGACAAAATAGTCACCGCTCGCGAATATAACGCCGCACTCGAAAACTACGAGCGCGCAAAAGCAGCCTGCACATCCAAATCGTCGACGGGCGGCAGCGCCACCACTTCTATTGCGGGCACAATCACTGAAATCTATGTCAACGACGGCGAATATGTCGATGCCGGAGCACCTATCGCAAAAATCAGCCGAAACTCTCGTTTGGTTCTGCGTGCCGATTTGCCCACTTCCTATGCTCGTATGGCTTCGGGATTTGCATCGGCTAATTTCCGCACCGCCAACACCGACTCCACTATGAGCATATCCCAGTTTCAGGGCCGTAGGATTTCCGGCAACTCTCTCACTGCCACTCAACCCGGCTACATTCCAGTATGCTTTGAACTGACAAACAACGGAAGCCTTGTCGTCGGCTCGTTTGCCGAAGTATATTTGATTGGCAACGAACGAAACAATGTGATTTCGGTGCCGGTTAAATCGCTCACCGAGGAATTAGGCTCATTCTACGTTTACGCACAACTCGACGAAGAATGTTATGAAAAGCGTGCCGTAACCACCGGCATCAACGATGGCGTTAACGTGGAAATAACATCCGGTTTGAAATCGGGCGACAAGGTGGTTGTAAACGGCGCTATGGTTATCAAACTTGCAGGCAACAGCGGGGCAATACCGGGACACACCCATGAGCATTAACTACTCTATTCACACTTTTCTCGAAAATCGGAATAAATTATGCTAAACAAAATAATCAGATTTTCTCTGCAAAACAGAATACTGGTGCTTTTGGTCACCGCATTTCTGCTTGTTGGAGGCATTTACATCACAGCCAACACCGACATCGATGTGTTCCCCGACTTGAACGCACCCACCGTGGCTGTCATGACCGAAGCGCCGGGCTTCGCTCCCGAGGAGGTTGAACGCACTGTCACCTTCCCAATCGAAACTGCGCTTAACGGTGCAACCGACGTGCGTCGCGTGCGCTCTACATCTACTCCCGGATTCTCAATAGTGTGGGTTGAATTCGATTGGGGCACTGACATCTATCGCGCCCGACAGATTGTTTCTGAAAAAATCTCCACCATCGATGCCGATTTGCCCGAAGGCATTAATTCTCCTGTTTTGGGCCCTCAATCATCAATCCTGGGCGAAATGATGATAATCGGCCTCACTGCCGACAACACTTCGATGCTCGACTTGCGTACAATAGCCGACCGCAACATCAGCCCTCGCTTGCTTGCGCTTGGTGGCGTGTCGCAGGTGTCGGTGATTGGCGGCGACGTTAAGGAGTATCAGATACTTCTCGATTCCAACAAGATGCGTTACTACAACGTGTCGCTTCAGCAGGTGCTCGATGCCACTAAGGGCGTGAACAACAATGCCGGCGGCGGCATCTTGTATGAGTACGGCAACGAATACACCATTAAAGGCAACATCAACACTTCTAATCTGCAAGAAATTGCTTCGTCGGTTGTCAAAAGCGACGACAATGGTGTGGTGTTAATCAGCGATGTGGCAGAAGTGAAAGTGGGTGCTAAAACGCCTGTGCTGGGTGTCGGTTCCGAGAAAGGCAAGGCTGCCGTGCTTCTCACCGTCACCAAACAACCTTCAACCGACACCAACGAACTCACCGACAAGATTATTGATTGCCTCGACAATGTGAAGACAACATTGCCGCCCGACGTGAACATCTCAACCGACACTTTCCGTCAAAGCAATTTCATCAACAGTTCTATCGACAACATAAAAAGTTCGCTCATCGAGGGTGCGCTTTTTGTGGTGATTGTGCTTTTCCTGTTCCTGATGAACACTCGCACAACCGTCATTTCGGTGGTTGCGCTTCCGCTGTCGGTGATTGTGGCTATCATAATACTGCACTACATGGGCTCTACCATCAACACAATGACTCTCGGCGGTCTTGCCATTGCCATAGGTTCGCTGGTCGATGATGCCATTGTTGATGTTGAAAACGTGTATAAGCGCTTGCGTGCTAACAACATGCTGTCCGAGGGCG
The DNA here is from genome assembly GCA_051878455.1 of Muribaculaceae bacterium. GTDB lineage: Bacteria > Bacteroidota > Bacteroidia > Bacteroidales > Muribaculaceae > SFTJ01. The sequence continues at coordinate 128,337 of JBJEKD010000058.1, read as the reverse complement.
AACGCCGCAGTGTGATTGATGTTGTGTTCGACGCTTCCACCGAAGTGCGTATGCCAATCTTCAATTCCACACTCATCATCATTGCAAGTTTCTTGCCTCTGTTCTTCCTTTCGGGCATGGAGGGCCGTATGCTTATTCCGCTCGGCGTGGCATTTATTGTTGCTCTTATCGCGTCAACGCTGGTGGCACTCACGGTCACTCCTGTGCTGTGCAGTTATATGCTCGGCAATAGCAAACATGCCGACAAAAAAGGTGAAGCATGGACCACTGCAAAACTCAAAGCACTCTATCGCAACGGGCTGAACTGGGCGTTAAGCCACAAAAAAGTGGTTCTTGGCAGCACCACGGCTCTTTTCCTATTGGCTTTCGCATTGTTTTTCACGCTGGGTCGCAGTTTCTTGCCGTCGTTCAACGAAGGCTCATTCACCATCAACGTGAGCACATTGCCTGGCGTATCGCTCGAAGAGTCTGACAAAATCGGTCGCGAAGCCGAACGCCTGCTTCTCACCATTCCCGAAGTGAAAACCACTGCACGAAAAACCGGCCGTGCCGAATTGGCTGAACACTCGTTCGGTGCCAACGTATCGGAAATCGAAGTGCCTTACGAACTCAACGGCCGTTCTAAAAGCGAACTGGCTAAGGAGATTCGCGAAAAACTGGCTACCCTGCCGGGAACCAATATCGAAATGGGGCAACCCATTTCCCACCGCATCGATGCCATGCTGTCGGGCTCAAAGGCTCAGATTGCCATTAAGGTGTTTGGCGATGACCTTTCAACTCTCTACAAGGTGGGCAACGATGTAAAACGCGTGATTTCGGGAATCAACGGCATTGTAGATGTCAATGTTGAGCAGCAGGTCGACCGTCCGCAACTGCGCATCACTCCACGACGCGCAATAATGGCGAAATACGGCATCACCATTGCTCAATTCAAGGATGTTATCAACACCGCTTTGCAAGGAAATGTGGTTTCGCAAGTGTATAGCGACGGTCTGCCTTACGACCTCACGGTGCGCTTCAGCGATGCCGAACGCAACAGCATCGAGGCGCTGCGAAACATCACCATCGACACCAACGTGGGCAAAGTGCCGCTTTCAGAAGTGGCTGACATCATTTCCACCGACGGTCCGAACGGCATCAGCCGCGAAAACGTGAGCCGTCGCATCTTAATCTCGGCGAACGTCGACGGCAGAGATTTGCGCGGTGCGGTTGAGGAGATTAAGCAAAACATCAACAGTGGCGTGAAACTGCCTGAAAACTACTATGTGGTCTATGGCGGCCAATTCGAAAGCGAGGCTAAGGCTTCAAAAACTCTCGCCATTGCTTCGTTGGTGGCACTGCTAATCGTGTTTATGCTACTCTATCACGAGTTCCACAACATCACACAGTCGCTCATCATCATGCTCAATCTGCCACTTGCCATGATTGGCGGCGTTGTTGTGCTAGTGCTCACGGGTGGCGAACTCAACATTCCTGCCATCATCGGCTTCATCTCGCTGCTTGGCATCTCCACTCGCAACGGCATGTTGCTCATTTCGCATTACAATCACTTGCAACAACAAGGCGTCGACCTGACAACCCGCATCGTCACCGGTTCGCTCGACCGCCTTTCACCAATAATCATGACTGCCCTCACCTCGGCGTTGGCTCTTATTCCGCTTGCCCTCAAGGCTTCGCAGCCGGGCAACGAAATCCAAAGCCCTATGGCTATTGTGATTCTTGGAGGTCTGTTCTCGGCAACATTGCTTAACGTGTTTGTCGTTCCAATCATTTATAAAATCACTCAACAAAGAAAGGAAGGGAAACAATGAAACCTCTTACGCTAATTATCGCTGCTCTTGCAGCGTCGCTATCAATAAATGTTCAGGCTATCACTGTCGACGAGGTGCTCAACCAAATTAAGTCCAACAATTTGCAACTAAAAGCAGCCTCGGCACAAGCCGCTGCCGAAACGGGGATGATTAAGTCGAGCAACAATCTCGATAACCCCGAAGTTGATGGGTCGTATTTGTTCGGCAAAGGTCCGCTTGCCGACAAGTGGGAGGTGGGCATTAGCCAACAAGTAGAATGGCCGGGGGTCTACAAGGCTCGTGCCGATGTCAACAAGTCGCTATGCCAAGCCGTGGCTCACGGCTATTCGCAGCAGCAGTTGGCTGTCATCAACGAGGCTTACTCACTCTGCCTCGACATTATCGGGCTTAACCGACAGACCGACTTCTGCAAAAGTGTGCAGAATAATCTAAACCAACTTTTCGACACCTACAACAAGGCTCTGCAACATGGCGAGGTGAGCATTATCGACGTTAACAAACTCAAGATTGAACGTGTGCTCGTGCAGCAGAAAATCGACGAGGCTGTTTCGCTGCGCAGTGTGGCTGTGAAGCAACTCGAAGGATTAAACGCCGGCTTAAGCATTTCAGGCATCGAGGAACTCAACTCCTACCCTGCCCAACCGCTGCTATCGTTGCAGACCTATATTGACGTGGCACGCAATGCCGACCCTTCGTTGGCTGAGAAAAACGCTTTGCTCACTGCCAACGCAAAGGAACTTAATGTGGCAAAGGCGCAATCGCTGCCTTCCTTTAGTCTTGGTTACAGGCACGTCAATGAAATGGGCGACCATTTCAACGGCATCACTATGGGCGTTTCGCTCCCTGTGTTTGCCAACCGTGGCAAGAAAAGTGCGGCTAAAGCACAGGCGTTTGCCACCGAAATGGCTATCTCGGAGGTTGACAATGCACTTTCAAGCGACATCGAAGCAAACTATCGTCGCGCCAATTCGTTGAAAGCACAAATCGACGTCTACGAAAGCGCTCTTAATTCGGTCGACAATATCACCGTTCTCGACAAGGCTCTTGCCGGTGGGCAGATGTCGCTTCTCACCTACCTTCAAGAATTGCGCTATTTTGTTGAGGCACGCGGTGTGTTGCTCGATTTGGAGCGTGATTTCAATAAAACGCTTGCCGAGTTGAATAAGTACAGCCGCATGAATTAATCCGTTCAGCGGCAGAAAACAATTTAATATAAATAAGAGGGCTCATCAAAATTTTGATGAACCCTCTTATTTTCACAATGCTGCATCAGTCCTAAAATCTCTCAAAGGCAGATGCCCACAGGAATTAACCGTGAATGGCCGATAGCGTAACACACATGACAAATTCCATAACAAAAAGCGTAAGAAAAAGCGAATAAATCAGTAGAATTTGTTGTGTTACAGCGGTTGGAACTCACCAATCATCGACCCTTCTTCAACTATCGGCGCTCCGCCATCGTAATCGTAAGCGCTAACAGGCTTTACGGAACACAGCAGATTAAGGAACTGCAACATTGCGTTACCCTTTTCGGCAGTGACAAATTCGCCGGCAAACGACGAAGCATCTTTCATACCAAAACTAAACACCGAAGCGGCACCGGCATTATTGATGCGCGAATATATGCCAAACGGAGTTTCGGCAAAGAAACGGCACATATCCTCGTCGGTGTTGCAGTTGGGTTCGGTCTGCTCGTAGTTGAGCATTTTGGCATACACCAGGTTGCCGATAACGCCCAGTCGCACTTGCTTGTTGGCATAGGCGTAGATATGTTCGCCGTCGACAATCTCGGGGTCCTGCCCCAGCCGCGAAGCAAACGAACTGATTAGTTGCACAACGCCCTGCGGGTCGGTGCTCTGCGCACAGAACACATAGTTATACTCGTCGTCGAAATACGGGTCGCTGGCAACGCCCACAGCCACCGGACCGGAAATAGAACTGATTATGGCATTCAAATCAAGATTGCCGAGGAACGGCATTTGGTTCACCATACGAATCATCGACTGCACCTGCGGCAACGCAGTCAAAGCCTTGCCGTTGACGCTGATGTTCACCACCACTGGCATGGTGTTAGGAACGGCTTGCAGGAAATCGGCACTCGGCTCGCGCAGCAGCGAACCCAGCAAAGTGGCAAATACGCCGTTGGCATCCATGTCGAGGTTGGCAGTGATTGTGCCCTTATTGCCGTTGAAAGCCATTTCAAAAGTGAATGCCCGCACGTCACTGTCGACAAGCAGCGTGAGCACTGGATAGTCAGCCACAAGTTTATTGAAAACCATGTTGCCGCGTATCAACTTCGAGAACCGGGGCATGTCGAAGTAGCCGGTGATTTCGCTCTCGCTTTGCAAAAGCGGCTTGGCACCCGGCACATCGCTCACGCATGCGCCCTCGTGGTTGAGCACACCTCGCAGCCACTTGGCAATCTTCTTTTCGTCGGTATTCTGGCGCAACTTGCCCATAAGCAGCACATCGTCGTCGACACACCACACCGTCATGTCGCTCACCACAATATCCACGCCACCAACATCGGCAAACTGTGCGCCAGTGCGATGAGTGATGTGCGCCTTAGCCTTATCGTCGTCGCTAAGCGAGATGAGCACGGCATATTGCATCATATCGTTGGGGAAAAACACATACGACTTATCCTTCATTTCGATGCCCAAATTGGGAATGCTTTTCACCATCTGCCCAATCAACTGCTCGTCGTTTTCACGAATCACCGAAGCCAACTGCTCGGGCAAAGCCAGATTGTCGCCCTGCTTGATTTCGGATTTTTCAATCACATTTGCCATATTTATGCAAATCACACCAGCCACGTCGTCGCTGATGAGTTTGTCGAGATGTTCACCTCGGCTGTTGCACGATGCCATAATTGCCACACACGCTGCAATTATGCTGAAACGACATAATTTCATTTCTCGATGTTTAAAGAATTTCGATAAACAGATATTATATAATGTACAAAGTTAACAATTTAGTTTAGAATAAAGCACAAAATGTTTTGAAAGTAGCCACAGCCGAAGCACTAATTTAGGCTAATTTTACAATCAGATGCCGTTAACAGCCGTCAACAGGACTAATCCCGAAAAATTTTAGTAACTTTGAAGCGAATAATCACATAAACACCGCAACGAACATTGAAAACATCGAAGCAACAGCAAAACATAGCGATGCCCGCTGAATGGGCTGAACAAGATGCCGTGCTAATTGCATGGCCCCACCCCGATACCGACTGGAATTATATGTTGGACGAAGTGGAGGCATGCTACGAACGCATTGCCGAAGCCATCAGTGCCGACGAGCATCTGATTATCGCCACGCCTCATCCCGCCGACGTCAGTCGCAAACTGGAGCATCTGCCCCACCGCCACCGCATCACCATTGCCCAAATAGCCACCAACGACACTTGGGCACGCGATTTTGGGCCAATCACAGTGAACATCGACGGCACCCCTGTGGCTTACGATTTCATGTTCAACGGCTGGGGACTGAAATTCGCTTCCGACAAGGATAACCTCATTAACCGAGCCATCAAGCAACAAAATCTGCTTGCCGCCGACTTGGTGAATAGGCTCGGATTTGTGCTCGAAGGAGGGTCGATTGAAAGCGACGGCAACGGCACCATATTGACCACAAGCAACTGCCTACTGTCGCCAAACCGCAACGGCGAAATGGGCAAGCAGGACATTGAATCGTACATCAAGCAGCAATTTGGCGCACGGCAAGTGCTGTGGGTTGACCACGGAGAACTGATGGGCGACGACACCGACAGCCACATCGACACGCTTGCACGCTTTCTGCCCGGCAACACCATAGCCTACACCCGCTGCCAAAACAGCAACGACAGCCACTATGACGAACTCGAACTGATGCACGAGCAAATAGGCACCTTTGCCAATGCCGACGGCGTTCCCTACAACCTGGTGACGCTTCCGCTGCCCGAGCCAATCTTCGACGAGGACGGATTGCGTTTGCCAGCCACCTACGCCAACTTCCTGATTACAAACAACAGTCTGCTTGTGCCCACCTATGGACAACCCGATCTCGACCGCGAGGCACTTGAAGCATTGCAAAAAGTCGTGCCAACACACAAGGTGATTGGCATCGACTGCCGTGCGCTCATCAAGCAACACGGCTCGCTGCACTGCGTAACCATGCAACTGCCGGCAGGCTCAACAAACATCTTATAACCGCAAAACACTCGCTGATTATGAAAAAGAATAGCATTAAAATAGGCATAATACAAGCATCGCGCACAGCCGATGTAGAGGCTAATCACAACTATCTGGAGCAGAAAATCGACGAATTGGCAAGTCAAGGCGCAGAACTGGTTGTTCTTCAAGAACTGCACGAATCGCTATATTTCTGCCAAGTGGAATCGACCGACAACTTTGATTTGGCAACCACCATACCCGGACCGGTGACCGACGCCTACAGTGCCATAGCCCGACGCAACGGCATAGTGCTTGTGACATCGCTATTTGAAAAGCGCGCGCCGGGGCTCTACCACAACACCGCTGTGGTGTTCGACACCGACGGCTCAATCGCCGGCAAATATCGCAAGATGCACATCCCCGACGACCCTGCCTATTACGAAAAATTCTATTTCACTCCGGGCGACCTGTCGTTTAAGCCAATCAACACCTCGCTCGGACGATTGGGCGTATTGGTCTGCTGGGACCAATGGTACCCCGAAGCAGCCCGACTGATGGCGCTCAACGGTGCCGAACTGCTCATCTACCCCACCGCAATCGGCTGGGAATCAACCGACACTGCCGATGAGAAAGCCCGTCAACGCGAGGCATGGATAACCGTGCAGCGCGGACACGCCGTGGCAAACGGTCTGCCGGTAATCACCGTGAACCGCGTAGGGCACGAGCCCGACCCGTCAGGCGCAACAAACGGCATCCAGTTCTGGGGTTCGAGTTTCGTAGCCGGTCCGCAAGGCGAATTCCTTTATCAGGCATCCGACAGCCAACCCGAAACGGCTATCGTCACCGTTTCGATGACTCGCACCGAGCAAGTGCGCCGCTGGTGGCCATTCCTGCGCGACCGCCGCATCGACCACTATGCCGACCTCACCAAACGCTTCGTCGACTAACACCACATACTATATTAAATGCGGTTGTCAAAAATTTAATGTCGTTTATTTGCAGTTTGAAAAATAATAGTTACTTTTGCTATAAGTAGAAGTACTTACTACATATTTAATTATTAAGAAGCGTTTTGCTTATCTTGCTAACGAAAACCTGAGAAATTTTCAAGCCACGCAAGGAGAGTAAATCGGTTCTCACGCCATAGGCGTGGGCTACTGTATCATATCTCGCGTGCAGGTTTTCTCAGGACCATCGTTAGGAGGTGTGGCAATTCAGTCCACGCTTTTTTTATTTATTTATGGTCTATAGGGCTGGATGGACCTTTGAAAAAAAGATGAAAACAATAGTTTTGTGCCGCATTATGTTTGTGGCGGTCTTCGTGGCTCTCCATGCCTCAATAGGTTATGCCCAAGATGTTATAGTGAAGAAAGACGGTTCTACTATTCTCTCCAAAGTGTTGAGAATCACTAAAACTGAGGTTACCTACAAAAAATACAATAACCAACAAGGGCCTGAATACACAACGAGTATTTCGGATATCGTATCGATAAACTACGAAAACGGCACCAAAGAGACCTTCAACCCTGTAGTGTCGCAAACAGAAGTGCAATCAAGTACCGACATCTTCACAACCGATGTCAAAACTAACGACCTTGAATTGCTTAGATCATATAAAAATGTTAGCGACCTGCTAGGGAAAATCAAAAAGAGAAGAATGATTGGTTGGATTGGATGTGGCCTATTTGTAGCAGCTGGTGGCATACTATTTCTTATAGATAAAATTAATGAAGATGGTGGTGATACCAACATACTTAGTGGTTGCCTTGCAGGCGCCGGAGCTGTTACGGTGAACACGTTCTCTTCAGCTTCTACCACATTCTCCACAGACGATGATGTTTCATAGTCGTATGAACTATACGATACAATCACGTGAGATGGGTCATCTACCGTGATGGTCATCGTATAGTTTTGGGCAGTAGCTGCAGTGATGCCTGCAATGAGCATCACTAAGAAAAAGTAAAATTTTTACATACCTGCTTAAAACTAAATGGTGATTAATACTGAGTGGATAAGTATATCCTTAATAAGTCTATTTACGGGGTAAAAACAATTACGAATTGTTTCTGTGATATTACACGCTGCAAAGATAACTATTTTTTGACAATAGCATTAATTTGCGTCATTTTTTGCAAAAACGAGGCAATTTTTTATGTTTTACAACACAAGGTCCATCGTGAGCCGCTTTTTTTACTTGATACCGGCGCTGCGGCGAATAGGCCTCCGTAAGGGTAGTATTCGTTGCTCTCCACCACTGCGCCGTCATGGCGAACTACGCTGCGAATGTTGCCTTGATAGTCTTTTACATAGCTATATATGGTATCTTCTTTATGTAGCCCGAGGGGTTAAAATGCGGTCTACTTCGCCGTTGCGGAGGATATAGTTGCCGCAATAGTCCACTTGCAGCGTCTGGCTGCCTGTTGCATCGAAATATGTAGTTCGAACCTTTGCGCCGTCGGCTGTGTAGATATATTTTACCTTTCTGCCATCGGAGAATGTAATTTCTCCAGGCAAGTTAAGCAAATTGTAGGTGATATTCGAGATACCCTTATTTAGGTCTCGCGTCATATTGCAGTTGGAATCGTAGGCGTATTCGTTTGCCGTATTGCTGCGGTCTACGAACTCCATCGCGCCATATTCGCCCGAATCTTCGCCACTGTCGGTAACTTGAATCAATTGATTGCCGTTGTAGCTCAAAGTAAGGTTGTCTATCCAGATTGGCGAGCCGTTGGCTTCTGCCTCGAATCCACCGCGCACTATGTGCTCGATATTTGAATTCTTATCGTAGGAATATGCTGTTGTGTAATTGCCAATGCCTTGATAAATTGCTGCCTTTAGGCGATTGGCATCGTCATAGACATAATTGTAGCCAATCGGCATGCCCTTGGCATTTGTGCAGTAATTGACGCTTATATTGCCGTTGTAATAGGGATTTGCGCCGCTAGCATATTGCAGGAGATGTTTGGCAATGCCCATGCCCTGATATTCCGGATGGACAAGCAGGTAATGGAGGAATGCAACCATTTCCCCGTCATCAAGTCCGCGCAGAAGCCCTACCAGTTTGTCGCCGTCCCACGCCGTGATGACCAAGGATGATGACTTTAATGCTTTTATCAGCCGTTTGGGGTATCTGCCCGACAGCCAGTTTACGGACAAGAAAAGGTCTTCCACTTCCTCTTCCGTGAAATCTCTTGTTTCTTTATATGTTATTCCATAATCCGTTGTATGTTTATCGCTCCCTGAACTCAGCGGGCAGGCAGCCCGTGTGCCTCTTGAAGAACTTCACGAAGTACGACGGGTCTTCGAACCCCAGCCGGAATGCGATTTCTTTCACCTTTAGGCTGGAGTGGAGAAGCTGCCGCTTGGCCTCCAGCACGATGCGCTCGTTGATGAGGGCAAGTGGCGTGCTGTGCGAGCTTTCATATACGCAGTTGGTCAGTGTTTTGGAGGACACGTTCAAGTGGTTGGCATACTCCTTCACGGTGTGCATCGTGCAGTAATGGTGTTCAAGCATCTGGCGGAAACGAACGAACGTGCGGTTGGCAGCATTGTTTATGCACAGGGGGATGCCATGCCCCCTTTCCCCCGTCCGTTGGATGTGGATGAGAAACATTTTGATAAGGTATTTCAGCATGTCCTTGTGTGCGAAAAGTTCTTCATTGGCTGTTTCCGCTTTCATCTCCCCGACAAGGAAATTCAGACGTCTCGCACTTTCCGGCTTTATGCGGTAATAAGGTGCTGCATCAAACGCATTGAACACATTGTACTTCAGGAAAACATTCTCGCTGCTACCCTCGTCCGAAAGGAAGTTCTCGTTGAAATGGACAATGGCTCCCGTCACGCTGTTGTTGTCTTCAAAGTAGTGGATTTGCCCCGGCGAGATGAAAAATACGGTATTATCGGCCACAGGATATTCCTTAAAATCGACGTAATGCACGCCGCTTCCTCTCTTGAACCAAATTATCTGATAGAAACTGTGGATATGCGGCTCAAAAGGTTGCTGCCCGTGCTCCTTGAAAAAGCCGGGAAGGTCCATCATCTCGAACTGTGTGCCCGATAACGGCTGCGAAATCAAATCATACTGTGTAAATACCTCTTTCATGCTTGCAAAGTTAGCACATTCTCTGCCATTACAATGGGACAAACGGGAATAATGATGGTAAATCAGGGAATACCTGGCTTAACGGAAACTGGAATTACCCAAATTTACCATTCTTATTCCCAAATCCGCACCGCCCGGACGGATGCCCCGCCGTACATTTGCATCGTCAAACATAAAAACAATAATAGATATGGCAAAAGAAAACAAAAAGGGTGCATTTCTTGAAATCACCATGAAGATTAAGGAGAGTGACCGCGCTGCGGCTGCGGCAGTTTACACGAAGTACCGCCAACCGTTCTTGGACGACATCCAAGGCGCAAATTGTAAGCACCTCTTGGTGCGCGGCGATGATGTGCAGGTGCTCCACGGCTTTGCATCGGTGGCCGATGCGGAGAACTATCTGAAGTCCGACCTCTTCACGCAAGACGTGGTGGTGGAGCTGAAGCCCTACTTCCAGACTGACCCGGACGTTCGGATTTACAGCGTGGTAGGCTAAACGCCGAGCAATCGTCTCAAAGGAAAGTCCATCGGGCGATAGGTTTGTCCTGTCTGTCCGGTGGACTTTTCATGGAACAAAGAAAAATTTGCTGTCATAAATGATTGGAATCATTACACAGATTGTCATCGTGTTCATCCTGATTGGCATCGGATATGCCGCCAACAGGCTAAAGATACTTGATGCGAATTTCAACCGGAAGCTTTCGCGGCTGGTCATCCTGACAGCCTGTCCCTGTCTGGTGCTATCATCGGTCATGGGGGAAAGCGTGCCGCAATGCGGACTTATTCTCCCATTGCTGCTGATAGGGCTGCTCTCCCATGCGTTGCTGGCAGTCGCGGGCATCCTGTTGCCCCGTCTGTTCTGCCGACTCCCTACGCAGAGGGGAATCTACGGGTTTATGATAGCTTTCAGCAACATCGGCTTTGTCGGCTATCCGGTTGTAGCCGCCATATTCGGGACGCACGCCGTGTTTTATGCCTCCATACTGATGCTCCCATACACCCTGTTTGCCTTTACGGTAGGAATGTCTTTCGTATCCGGAGAAAAAGGGTTGGCACACTTTGATTACCATGTACTGATGTCGCCCATAATGTCGGCATCCATGCTCGCCATTGTCATGGTATGCACTGGCATGACCGATGCGCCCGTCCTCGTCAGCCGACCGTTGCAGTTGGTGGGCGGCATCACCGTTCCTGTGGCACTGCTCGTTATCGGTTCGTCGCTTGCCGAAGTGCCATTCAGCAGGATGTGGACAAAGAAATCCCTTTATGCCGTTTCGTTCCTGCGCCTGCTTCTGCTCCCCTTGCTACTCTACTTGCTGGCTGACGCATTACATTTCAACCAGTCCGTAAACCGGATAAATACGGTATTAATGGCCATGCCTGTTTCCACTTACGGCACAATGTTCTGTTATAAGGCAGGCAGGGATGATTCCTTGATGACATTGGGCACCTGCCTTTCCACCCTGCTGTCCATTGTCAGCATACCGCTGCTGACAAGGCTGATTTTGTGAGAATATCTCGTTAATGTTTCATAGTATGATATAACTGGATAATAGTTAACGTGAATTCGACGAAAATAACTAAAAGATAGTGAGCTGGTTATCGATTTCTCGTTTCAACTGAAGCATTGGTTTCTTTGGGAAAAAGCAATAGGCTGCGATGCCAGACATGAGGTTGTTCACGAAATTATGAAACGATCGGTGCCTTGAGTGCTCCACTTGTGCCATGTTCTTAAGCTCATCATTGATGGTATCTATTATGGCTCGTTTTCTTAGCAGCACCTTGTCTGAGACACTCATAAGCGAGTTTTTATCTTGTTTTTAAGCTTGGTTATCAGCTGAATGCCATCTATAAAGATTTTGGCATATTGCCGACAGTTTGTTCAACAAAAAAGGATTGAGACGCCGTTGACGACTCAATCCTTTTTCTTATGATAAATCGATGCGATTAATCGAGTTTATGAACCACAATGCCCGAACGGAGTTTCGGCTCGAACCAAGTGGTTTTTGGCGGCATGATGTTGCCAGTGTCGGCAATGTCGATGAGTTGCTTCATGCTCACAGGATAAAGCGCAAGAGCCATCTTCATCTCGCCACTATCAACACGGCGTTTCAATTCGCCAAGCCCACGAATACCACCCACGAAATCGATACGTTTATCAGTACGCAAATCGGTGATACCCAGCAAGTCACGCAAAATCAAGTCAGAAGAAATGGTAACGTCGAGCACGCCAATAGGGTCGCTGTCGTTGTAAGTGCCAACCTTTGCAGTGAGCGAATACCATTTGCCGCCCAGATACAATGCAAAGTTGTGAAGTGCCGAAGGCTGATAGATGTCTTCACCCTTACATTCCACATCGAAATTCTCAGCCAACTTCGACAGAAACTCATCGTCGCTCATGCCATTGAGGTCTTTCACCACGCGGTTATAGTCGATAATCTTCAAATGGCTTTCAGGGAAGCATACAGCCAAGAAAAAGTTATATTCTTCTTTGCCAGTATGGTTTGGATTGGCAAGAGCCTTTTCATGACCAACCAACGCTGCAGCAGCCGTGCGATGATGACCGTCGGCAATATAAAGATACGGAATGTCGGCAAACAACTTGGTGATTTGTGCGATTGTAGCCTCATCGTCAATCACCCAGAAATGATGACCGAAGCCGTCCTCAGCCACATAGTCGTATTCCGGAGCATTCTTTATGGTTTCGTCGATAATCTGCTGCAAACCGGCATTGTCGGGGAATGCGAAGAACACCGGCTCAAGATTAGCATTGTTGATGCGCACATGCTTCATGCGGTCTTCTTCCTTGTCCTTGCGTGTAAGTTCGTGCTTCTTAATCACGCCATTCATATAATCGTCGACGTTGGCAGCAACCACGATGCCATATTGAGTGCGTCCATTCATTGTCTGGGCATAGATGTAGTAGTTCTCCTTAGCATCTTGCACAAGCCAGCCCTTTTGCTGAAACATTTTGAAGTTTTCAACCGCCTTGGCATACACTTTAGCATCGTGTTCGTCGGCTATAGGCTCGAAATCAATTTCCGGCTTGATGATATGATAAAGCGACATCTCATTGCCCTTGGCTTCGTTGAAAGCCTCCTGCGAATTAAGCACGTCGTAGGGGCGCGAAGCCACCTTTGTAACGATATCTTTTGGTGGGCGTAAGCCCTTAAATGGTTTAACTAATGCCATAGTTTTGTGTTTTTAAATGATATTTTTATTTATAATCGATTGTTATTTCAACATAATGGTTTGTTTGCGGTCAGGACCAACCGAAACGATTGTGATAGGCACATTAAGTTTTTCCTCAAGGAATGCAATATAATCGGTAAATTCCTTTGGGAATTGGTCTGCGCTTGTCATTTTTGTCATATCGGTGTTCCAGCCCTTCAATTCGGTGTAGACAGGTTCAATGCCTTCGTCAATCGAATAAGGGAAATCGCGAGTTTCAACGCCATTAACCTTATATGAGTCGCACGCCTTGATGGTTTCAAAATCATCGAGCACGTCGCTTTTCATCATGATGAGTTGAGTAACACCGTTGAGCATGATGGTGTAACGCAAAGCAACCAAATCAATCCATCCGCAACGACGTTCACGACCCGTAACTGCGCCATATTCGTGGCCGATAGCGCGAATCTTGGCACCGGTTTCGTCTAACAGTTCGGTTGGGAACGGACCGCTACCAACGCGCGTGCAATAAGCCTTGAAAATGCCAAACACCTCGCCAATCTTGTTAGGCGCAACGCCAAGTCCCGAGCAGGCACCGGCACAAATTGTGTTCGACGATGTTACAAACGGATACGACCCGAAGTCGACGTCAAGCATACTGCCCTGTGCACCTTCGCAAAGAACACTCTTTCCTTCGGCAAGGAACTTGTTCACAACGTGTTCGCTGTCGATAATCTCAAACTGCTTGATGTATTCAATGCCTTCAAACCATTGCTTTTCAAGGTCCTCAACATCAACATCAAAACCCAATGCGTTGAGCAAGCGCAAATGGCGCTGCTTGGCTGCTGAATATTTTTCCAAGAAATTGCCGTAAATATCGCCCAGGCGCAATCCGTCGCGACTAATCTTGTCGGTGTAAGTAGGGCCAATACCCTTGCCGGTAGTGCCAATCTTGGCAGCACCCTTTAGCGACTCGTAGGCAGCATCCAATTTGCGATGGGTTGGCAAAATCAAGTGCACTTTCTTTGAAATCTTGAGCACCTTTTTGAGGTCGAATCCACTCTTTTCCAAATCTCTTGCCTCTGCAGCAAAAAGAATCGGGTCGAGCACTACACCATTGCCTATTATATTCACCTGCCCTTTCTGGAAAATACCCGACGGAATTGAGCGAAGCACATATTTCTGTCCATTAAATTCGAGCGTGTGACCGGCATTCGGTCCACCTTGGAAACGGGCAACAACATCATAGCGAGGAGTCAACACGTCAACCACCTTACCTTTGCCTTCATCGCCCCACTGCAATCCAAGCAATACGTCTACTTTCATTTTTTTGTTTTTACTATAATTGGTTAATCTTTATATTATTTCTTTTTTACAACTTTTGCAGCGACATCCGCGCTACCTTTAGTCGACAACTTAACAGGTTCAGTAACATTCACATCAGGCATTTTACGATGCTTTTTGCTCTTGCGCGCACAATTATTGCAGGTGCCATACACGGTTAATGCAAAATGCTCGCTATTGAACGCCGAGAATTTTTTGGTATTTAGGTATCTTATCAATTCCACATCCTTTACGTCCTTAATCTTACCGCACAAATTGCACACCAAATGTATGTGTTGCATTTTGCCATCCACCCTTTCATACACCGCACGGTTGGTGAAAACCTGACGTTGCACAATGCCACACTCGACAAGCAACTCCAGATTGCTGTAGATTGTGGTCTTGCTCACGTTATACTGTGAGCCCGACATTTTGTCACGCAACATCTCAACATCGAAATGCTTGTCGATATTTAATATTTCTTTAAGTATCGCGAACCGTTCAGGAGTCTTTCGGCAGCCTTTTTCCTCCAAAAATCGAGCGAACTTTTCATTCATCAATATTATGTTCTGATTTTCCGGCATACGCTTCTTAAATTCATAGCAAAGATAAAGAATAATAGGCAAATTCTCAAAAATAATCAATGTAAATATCGTGTTATCTTTTGGCACAATTATTGCAATATTGAAAACACGTGGACTGCTGCCGTTGACAAACAGCAGCAACCATAGTGAAGTCGATTAACGCCACCCGGCACAAGAACGCGTTTAGGGGGATGACACAAGAAAAGCAATCGGCTGACATATTAATAAAAAATTGATTATAATGATTTACGACAACAAAACAGACGAATATATGCGCAAACATCGGTTCTTGCCGATGAACGGCCCCGAATTTGCCGACGACGATGACGACGAAAACGATTTGCCGCCAAGCGGAAGTTCCGACCTCGGTGCCGGCAAAAGCACGGCAAGCCGCACTTCAGTCAGAGAAAACGCCGACACGCCGGTGTTGAACAAATACGGCAAAGACATCACCAAAGAGGCTGAAGAAGACCGCCTTGACCCGGTTGTAGGCCGAAACAAGGAGATTGAACGTCTGTCGCAGATTCTCAGTCGCCGCAAGAAAAACAACCCTGTGCTTATTGGTGAGCCGGGAGTTGGCAAATCGGCAATAGTTGAAGGGCTTGCAATAAGAATAGTGCAACGCAACGTGGCTCGCACTTTGTTCAACAAACGCATCTATGCCCTCGACATGGCATCAATAGTGGCAGGAACAAAATATCGCGGACAATTTGAAGAACGAATCAAAGCCGTTATCGACGAACTCTCGAAAAACCCAAACATAATTTTGTTCATCGACGAAATACACACCATTGTGGGTGCCGGCAACTCTTCCGGCTCGATGGATGCCGCTAACCTGCTCAAACCTGCGCTTGCCCGCGGCGAAATTCAGTGTATTGGTGCAACCACGCTCGACGAATATCGCAAAAACATCGAAAAGGATGGCGCTCTCGAACGTCGTTTTCAAAAAATAATAGTTGAACCGACTACCCCCGAGGAGACTATCACCATACTCCACAATATTAAGGGTAAATACGAGGAGCACCATTGCGTTGCCTATACCGACAAGGCTATCGAGGCTTGCGTGTCGCTCACCAACCGATACATTTCCGACCGCCAATTCCCCGACAAGGCTATCGACGCTCTCGACGAGGCTGGTTCGCGTTCACACATCAACAATGTGGAAGTGCCTAAGGAAATCGACGACCTTGAGAACCGTATTGCTGAAGCACAAGCCAATCAGGCAAAAGCCGTGGCTCGCACCGACTATGAATGTGCAGCCCGCTATCGCGACCAAAAGAACGAACTGATTAGCCAACTCGAAAGCGCCAAAACAAAATGGGAGGCTGAACTGGCACAACGCCGCGAAACCATCGACGAGCATTGCGTGGCTGAGGTGGTGGCAATGATGACTGGTGTGCCTGTGCAACGCATTGCCCAATCCGAAGGTATTCGCCTGCTGAACATGGATAGCGAAATACGCAATCAAATCATCGGTCAAGACGAGGCTATCGATAAAATCGCAAAAGCCATCCGACGCAACCGCGTTGGCTTGAAGGACCCTAACCGCCCTATCGGTTCATTTATGTTCCTCGGCCCTACCGGCGTGGGCAAGACGCTGCTTGCAAAGAAACTTGCCGAATTTCTGTTCAACTCACCCGATGCACTTATCCGCATCGACATGAGCGAATATATGGAGAAATTCAACGTGTCGCGTCTGGTGGGTGCGCCTCCGGGATATGTGGGCTTTGAAGAAGGCGGACAACTCACCGAAAAGGTGCGTCGCCACCCCTATTCAGTGGTTCTGCTCGACGAGGTTGAAAAGGCTCATGCCGACGTGTTCAACATGCTGCTGCAAGTGCTCGACGAAGGTGCCCTCACCGACAGCCTTGGCCGCAAAGTCGACTTCAAGAACACTATCATCATAATGACATCGAACATCGGTTCGCGCGAACTAAAAGATTTCGGTGCCGGTATTGGTTTTAGCGCACACGAAGGCGTTAGCCAAGAGCACAGCGAATGGGTGGTGCGCAAGGCTTTGAATAAAAAATTCTCGCCGGAGTTCCTCAATCGCGTCGACGACATCATAATGTTCAATTCGCTCAACAAGCAAAACATTCGCGAAATCATAGAGATTGAACTGAAAAAGTTCCACACTCGCGTCAACGATATGGGATACAATTTGCAAGTGACCGAAGCGGCAAAAGACTTTGTTGCCGAAAAAGGTTTCGACAGCCAATATGGTGCGCGTCCGCTCAACCGAGCCATTCAAACACTCATCGAGGACCCGTTGTCGGAACTCGTGCTCAAAGGCGAAGCCCAAAAAGGCGACACTCTGGTGATTGATGCCGACGGAAAGCAAATAACCACAAGCATAAGCAATTAAAAACGGAAGACTTATTAAAACATACTTAATAAAAAAACATTTAACTTATTATGGCAAAAGGAACAATTGGGGTTACAACCGACAACATTTTCCCCGTAATAAAAAAATTTTTGTATAGCGACCACGAGATTTTCCTTCGCGAATTAATCTCTAACGCTGTCGACGCAACTCAAAAACTCAAAACTCTTTCATCGATAGGCGAATACACTGGAGAACTCGGCGAACTTAAAGTCACTGTTACAATCGACAAAGAAGCCGGAACACTCACAGTGAGCGATATGGGCATCGGCATGACTGCTGAAGATGTCGACAAATACATCAACCAAATTGCATTCTCGGGTGCCGAGGAGTTTCTTGAAAAATACAAGAACTCGGCAAATGCCATCATCGGACACTTTGGTCTTGGCTTCTACTCGGCATTCATGGTGTCGAAGAAAGTGGAAATACGCAGCCTCTCCTACAAAGAAGGTGCAAAACCTGTGCTTTGGAGTTGCGACGGTTCACCCGAATTTGAAATGACCGAAACCGAAAAGGATTCGCGCGGAACCGACATTGTGCTTTATCTCGACGACGACGCTAAGGAATTCCTCGAAAAAGCACGCATCGACTCTATGCTGAAAAAATATTGCCGCTTCTTGCCCGTACCAATTGTTTCGGGTAAAGAACAGGAATGGAAAGACGGCAAATACGTCGACACCGACCGCGACAACGTAATCAACAACATCGACCCGATTTGGACTAAAAAGCCGGCCGACCTCAAAGACGATGACTACAAGAAATTCTACCACGCCATCCAACCTGGTCAGGAGGAGCCATTGTTTTGGATTCACCTCAACGTCGACTATCCCTTTAACCTCACAGGCGTGCTCTATTTCCCGAAAATCAAGAACAACCTCGACATCCGCAAGGACCGCATTCAACTCTATTGCAACCGCGTGTTCGTTACCGACAGTGTTGAAGGCGTAGTGCCCGATTTCTTGATGCTTCTGCAAGGCGTTATCGACTCGCCCGACATTCCGCTCAACGTGTCGCGCTCCTATCTGCAAAGCGATTCGCGTGTGAAACAAATCTCGTCGTACATCACCAAGAAAGTGTCGCAACGTCTTGCCGAAATTGCAAAGAACGATGCCAAGAATTTTGAAGAAAAATGGAACGACATCAAGATTTTCATCGAATACGGAATGCTCACCGATGAGAAATTCTGCGATGCAGCACTGAAATTCATGCTTCTTGAGGATACCGACGGCAAATTCTTCAAACTCGACGATTATAAGAAACTCATCGAAAGCACTCAAACCGACAAGGACGGCAATCTCGTGGTGCTCTATGCTACCGACAAAGAAACTCAATACTCATATATCAAAGCCGCTACCGACAAGGGCTACAACGTGCTGATGATGAACGGACAACTCGACAGCGCATTTATTGGTACTCTCGAGCAGAAAGTTGAAAAGTCGCATTTCGTTCGCGTCGATTCCGACGTGATTGAAAACCTCATCAAAAAGGAGGATAGCAAAGAAGCCGACATCACAACCATGCAACGCAACGTGCTCACCACCGTGTTCCGCTCGCAAATTCCTACCATCGAAAAGGCCGATTTCACCATCGCCTTTGCCGCTCTCGGCGAGGATTCTACTCCTGTAGTGGTTACTCAAAGTGAGTATATGCGACGCATGAAGGAAATGGCTGCTCTGCAACCCGGCATGAGTTTCTATGGCGATTTCCCTGACAGTTACATCGTTACTCTTAACACCAACCACCGTGCCGTGAAAAAGGTTATGGATGCTGCACACCAAGCACTCCACGAAACCGTTTCGCCAATCGAAGACGAACTCACAGTGGTTAACAGCGAAATCAAAGCCATTCGCGACACCGACAAAGACTATAAAGGTCTGCCTGCCGACAAGCAGAAAGAGGTTGACGAAAAAGAAAAGGCTGCTAATGAACTTCGCGAGAAAGAACGTGTGGCTGTAACCGAATGGGCTAACAATCAAGCCACCGTTAAACAACTCATCGACATTGCTTTGCTCAGCAATGGTTTGCTCAAAGGCGAAGCACTCAGCAACTTCCTGAAACGCTCAATCGACCTTTTGTAATTTGACAGCAAAGTATTTGATTATATTTAGAGTGTACCATAAATAAGGTGCACTCTATTTTTTTAGCATCCTTTATTATTTTGCTCATTCCATTTTTTACACTAAATTTGTGGTGAGATTATCAACCCTATTATTAACTATTTAATTTTCATAATTTACAAAACAGACATTCACGCCTCGCTATTTCACATGTGACATCGACGGCTCATGAGCCGCATCACACAGATTTAAGTTATCAATAATGCCACACTCCAATCGAGTTTGGCTAATATTAATAAATCTGAAAAAGCGCGCGACGTCTATTTATTAGCATACTTGCAGCTCTATATTAAAGAGCAGGACATATTTATTTTGAGCTTTTATGCTCTTGTTCTCATCTAATTAAATACCGCCAATATTTATTTCATACCGAGAACAAAGCAGAGTGAAAGTTCACGCCTTATGGCGTGAGTTATTCTGTGTTTGTTGGTATGAGGTTGGCTTGGCGGTAACCTAATTAGATGGCAAGCAATAGAATAGCATCACGCCTTTTTTGGGTTACAACTAAAAACTTTAAATGAAAAAATTACTACTTCTGGCTATCTTAGCCATTTTCACCGCCAACTTGGCTCAAAGCCAAACACTAACTGAAACAAATAAACTAAACCAAGACATTGATTTCGACGACTTTGTTCCCGACAAATTTGCTTTCAACAACAAAGGCTCCTTGTATATCAGAAACTATGACGAAGATAGTCGAATAGAAACTATTAGTTTCTACAATAGCGATATACAAGAGACAGCACATTTCGACATAAAGAGCGATAAACTAATGTGGTATTCTATACATCGCGAACGCCAGCAAGACGCCGATGGCAATTATACCGGCGAGTGGGTTGAAACAAAAGAAAACAGTTATGACGATTTTAGACGCATAGCTTATTATGATGTATCATCAAATTCAGGTGATTATTTTTCACTCTACTTTAGCCAAACTCTATTTAACAACGACGAGAAATACGAGTATATTGCTCCTGTATATGGCGAGTTTGAAACAGCTGAATATTCATACGAACGTGACCGAGATGGGGATGGAGAAATAGACTTAACCCATGAAGAATACTATGCCAAGAGAATTGGTTTTGATGTTGTAAATCAAGATGGCAATGTATTGTGCTCTATCCGCCCAACAATCCCCGAAGGATATGAATTAGATGAATATCCATATCTCTTAATAATTGGAGGAAAGAGATATCTTGTAACAGGGACTTGGGGATATGGGTACAGAGTATTTGAATACACCTTCTATCTGATTGACCCAACTAATACAAGCCTACAACAGGTGGGACAACCGCTGCAAGCATCAGTGTTCCCAACCATGCCGCGCCACAACGACGTAATCAATGTTGAACTCGAAGGCAACGACAAACCGGGCGAAATTGTTGTAACCAACACCAAAGGTCAAACCGTTTACAAGCAAAAGGTTGCAGCC
Organism: Muribaculaceae bacterium; assembly: GCA_051878455.1. Lineage (GTDB taxonomy): Bacteria > Bacteroidota > Bacteroidia > Bacteroidales > Muribaculaceae > SFTJ01. The sequence continues at coordinate 107,260 of JBJEKD010000058.1, read as the reverse complement.
GGCGAACGCCGTGTTCAAATCAATTCTCGCCGCCTCAGCAACGGCCTCAACATCATCACCGTGAACAACGGCGATGAAAAGCAAAACTTTAAAGTGATTGTGAAATAAACATTTACAACCCACACCTTAATGCCAAGTCCAGAACAAATATGGACTTGGCTTTTTGTTTTATACCATTAGCAATTTGCTTTTTATTCAATTATTCAGTAATTTTGGTCGTAATTTAACCCCGAACTAATGAACTTGTAAATGGACCGAAGAAAATTCCTTAAAGACTCGGCATTGGCTGCTGCCGCAGTAGCAATTGCCCCATACGCCAAAGCCAGTGAAGTTATCGCCCCTGAAGACAACAAGGCAAACAGCCTCACAAAACTAATCGACAGCGCACCAATGCTGCAAAACTATGCCGAAACAAGTATAGGCATCACTTTCAGCGTAACCGATTATGCAAACGGGTATGTTGAATACGGATTAAAGCCCGACCTTTCAGATGCTAAACGCGTGAAATGCGGCGGCTATCGTGTTACGGGAATGAACAACCAAATCATTCAGGTGCGCCTCACCGGACTGCAACCTGCCACACGATATTACTATCGCATCGGCGCCGACCGCATCAGTTACGGTGGCGGTTACAGCATGAAGATTGCCGGAAATGAAACCGACTCGGAAATTTACTCGTTCACCACAGCCGGCAAAAAGGCGCAACCACATTTCTGCGTGATAAACGACACTCACGCCCATTGGGACGCTATTGCCAAAGTTACCAATAAAATTGCTGAATTGTCGCCCTCTTGCGTAATTTGGAATGGTGACGCTTGCAACACCGAGGAAACAGTGGATGCACAAAAGCAAATCTTCCTCAAACCCAATATCAATCGCAAGGACTATGCCGCTTCAACGCCCTATCTGTTCTGCCCGGGCAATCACGACCTGCGCGGCATGGCAAACCGCCACCTTGAAAGGGTGTGGATGTATCGCCAGCCAGAGGAAAGGCTCAGTCGCGACTGGGACCTCGGACGCAATTTCGCGGTGCGTATGGGCGACATTGCCCTCATTGGACTCGATACCGCCGAAGACAAGCAGGACACCAATCCGCTCTTTGCCGGTCTTTATAACAGCCATGAATATCGCAAAGCCCAAACCGAATGGCTCAAGAACGCACTTGCGCAAAAAGAGATAGCCGATGCTCCATTCATCGTTGCTTTTTGTCACATTCCGCTTTTCGACAACGACCCTACTCACAACCCCGGCGATATTGCACCTGCCGACAAGGATCCGGCTTATACCGAGGATTATGCCCTTTGGCAACGCACCTGTGCCAATATGTGGACACCGCTGCTGCAAAAAGCCGGCTGCCGTGTAATCATCACTGCTCACATGCACGAATATCGCTTCGATGCCCCAAGCGGAAATCGCAAATGGGCTCAGATTGTGGGTGGAGGACCTAAACTGAAATCAAAGAGAGGGTATCCCACCGTGATTGAAGGATTAACTCAAGATGGGCAACTCGTTATTCGCGTGCATAATGTTGCCACAGGCATTGTTGAAGCCGAACACCGCTTCAAAACCAAATAACATCTGCCACAAACAGCAATCAACCATAAGGCACTTTTGGGGAATTAATCCTGCCAAAAGTGCCTTTCTGTTTGTTTTATACCGTTCTTTTTTTAATCATCATTTCTATACTCCAGAATGTCACCCGGAGTGCAGTTTAATGCCTTGCAAATGGCATCGAGTGTGCTAAACCGCACCGCCTTTGCCTTGCCGGTTTTCAGTATCGAGAGGTTGGCAAGCGTGATGCCCACACGCTCCGAAAGTTCGTTGAGCGACATTTTGCGCTTTGCCATCATTACGTCGAGATTAACTATTATCATAATATTTCTTGTTTCAAGGTTAAACAGCAATTAATCAAATGGTCAAACTGTTCTCCTCGGCAGTTGATACGGCAATGGCATAAATCAATGCCACACAACAAATAATCAGTGGCGTGGTGAACACTCCCGTATTTAGCACCATCTCTCGTGCACCATAAATTATACAACGGTTATCATCGAAAAATTCATAGAACAGCGAAACCGTTGCCAAAGCATAAAGCCTGCACACATTTTTGCGCGAAAACACGTTGCCGCTTTTCAAACCTTTAATTGCTGTAATAAGAACTTGCGCCATCAACCATATCATCAGCAAGTTTGTAACAACATAGCCAATAATCTCTATCCATTGAATAAAATCAACTTCAGGGTCGTTGAACCACACCACGGGAGCGATGTCTATGCCCAACCCAACCTCAAAACCAAGCAACCCGCAGATTGCCAACACACGCAACAACATCACCGCTGCCCAAATAGCAACAAACCCAAGTAGCACCTTGCATACGATGCTTGCTTTCGACTTAATCTTTTCCATATAATCCACATTAATTAGTAATAATAATTTATCGTTTTTCGATAATGCAAATTTAGGATGTCTTTTCAAAACACAAAACAATTATTCAATAAATATTTATCGTTTTTCAATAAATTAACATATCATAGCACTTTCATATAAAATAATCTAAAAACACGTTTACGCACCGTCATTTCCCAATTAATAAACCATTAGGTTGTGCCATAACAAAAAAATCATTATTTTTGTAGAACAAAACAAAACTACAACTACGAGTGAAAAATCTAATTATACGCGCCCTCTCGGGGGCTATTTATATAGCATTGATTATTTTGTCCATCTGTATTGGTGGATATGTATTTGCAACCTTCTTTGGCATCCTTCTTATAATGGGCATGCGCGAAGCTCAAAAGCTTGCTTGGAAAGGCAAAGTAACGAAAATCGTGCGGATTATCGACATCGCCACAGGCGTTGCAATGTTTCTCGGAGCATTTGCGGCTACAGAGTATGACATCGACGCAAAATATGCGCTCATATTTCCCATAGCATTAATCATAGCACGATTCATTGCCGGGCTTTATCTGAAAGAAAAGTCGCCAATCCAGTCGTGGGCAAATTCCTGCTTCACAATATGCTATGTGGCATTGCCATTAACAGCACTTGAGTTGTTGTACAATCAGGCAGGCATGCAAATCACATTGTTTATGTTTGTGTGCATCTGGCTCAACGACACAGGCGCCTATCTTGTGGGCTGCTCATTTGGCGAGCATCGCCTGTTTGAGCGCATCTCGCCAAAAAAATCGTGGGAAGGGTTTATTGGAGGAATGACAGTCTGCATCATTGCAGGAGCATGTGCATCAAGTTTATTAGGCGAAAGCGCTGCATTATGGATTCCGTTTGGCATAATTGTGAGTGTATTCTCAACTTGGGGCGACCTTGTGGAAAGCCTCATCAAACGCACAGCCGGAGTTAAAGATTCAGGCAACATAATGCCCGGTCACGGCGGCGTGCTCGACCGCATCGACAGCCTGCTATTTGTAGCACCAATAATCTTGGCTTACTTGATAATCGTTCTTTAATCGATAAAAATAATAAAACAACTCAATATAATTTTACAGACACAAATGAGTAATCAAAGGTATGACATGCGCGGCGTATCGGCATCGAAAGAAGATGTGCACAACGCCATAAAGAATATCGACAAAGGTCTTTACCCTAAGGCTTTTTGCAAAATCATCCCTGACATTATCGGCGGCGACCCCGAATACTGCAACATTATGCACGCCGACGGAGCCGGCACAAAATCGTCGCTCGCCTACATCTACTGGAAAGAAACTGGCGATATGAGCGTGTGGAAAGGCATTGCGCAAGATTCGCTGATTATGAACATCGACGACCTGCTTTGCGTGGGTGCCACCGACAACATCCTGCTTTCGTCAACAATAGGCCGTAATAAAAACCTCATTCCGGGCGAGGTGATTGCTGCAATCATCAATGGCACTCAGGAATTGATAGATGAACTTAAGGAACTTGGCGTGAACATCGTGTCGACCGGCGGTGAAACTGCCGATGTGGGCGACCTTGTGCGAACAATCATCGTCGACAGCACCGTTACATGCCGAATGAAACGCTCCGACGTGATTAACAACGCAAACATTGCCGGTGGCGATGTGATTGTAGCGCTGTCGTCGTGCGGTCAAGCAACTTACGAAAAGACCTATAACGGCGGTATGGGAAGCAACGGTTTGACTTCGGCACGTCACGATGTGTTTGCAAAATACCTTGCCGAAAAGTATCCCGAAAGTTTCGACCCGCATGTACCCGACGAATTGGTCTACTCCGGTAACGTGAAACTCACCGATGCCGTTGAAGGCGTGAGCATTGATGCCGGCAAACTGGTGCTCTCGCCCACACGCACCTATGCTCCGTTTGTGAAACGTATGCTCGACGAAATGCGTGCCGACATTCACGGCATGGTACACTGCTCGGGTGGCGCACAAACCAAAATCATGCACTTTGTCACCAACAAGCACGTTATAAAGGACAACCTGTTCCCTATTCCACCGCTGTTCAAACTCATTCAAGAGCAATCGGGCACCGATTGGAAAGAGATGTATAAGGTGTTTAATATGGGTCATCGATTGGAAGTTTATCTTCGTCCCGAAAAGGCACAGCGAGTAATCGAGATTGCCAAATCGTTCAACATCGACGCTCAAATCATCGGCAGGGTTGAAGATGCTCCTGCCAACCGTTTGACAATAGTTTCAGAGAAAGGCACATTCGAATACGAATAATCCGTTTCTTTCGACACCAGGCAAATTAACGCGGAAAAATATATGAAAAAATGTATGTGGGGCATATTGGTCACGCTGGTAAGCACTATGGCGATTACCGCGTGCCACAGCGGTAAGGGCGACGGCAACACCGACTCCCTTAAAAACGGCTTGCCCGACACGTTAGTGGTCGGCACGCTGTATAGCCCTACCTCATTTTTCTTGTTTCGTGGCGACACAATGGGCTACGAATACGACCGTATAGTGAACTTTGCAAAAAGCAAACACATTGCTACGCGGTTTGTAATCGGGAGCAACTTGCAATCGCTAATCGAGCAACTTGACAGCGGCGCTATCGACATCATAGCCTACGAGGTTCCTATCACACACGAATTCAAGGAGCGCGTGCTGAATTGCGGCAGCGAAAACATCACCTATCAAGTGCTCGTGCAACCGAAAAGCGACTCGATAATCACCAACGTGATTCAACTTATCGACAAAGATGTGTATGTTGAGAAAGGGTCGAAATACGAAGCCCGCATTCGCAATCTCGATGAAGAAATAGGCGGCGGAATACGCATCCACACCATCGATGAGGACACCATCACAGCCGAAGACCTCATCGAAAAAGTGGCAACAGGCAAGTTGCCGCTAACCGTGGTGAACAGCGATATTGCGCAACTCAATCACACCTATTACAGCAACATCGACATCAGTCTGCAAATTAGTTTCCGTCAACGCGCTTCTTGGGCAGTTCGCAGCGGCAATCAGATGCTTGCCGACAGCATCAATGTATGGAGTGCTTCGGAGGAAAGCGGCACTGCCGACAAGCAGATGCTGCGCCGCTATTTTGAAATGAGTAAAACCGGCTTTACCGGTTCGCCCATCAACGATGCCAAAGTGATTGCGTCAATCAAGCACGGCATAATTTCCGATTATGATGCGCTTTTCAAGCAACATGCCACCGAAAACAATCTTGATTGGCGGTTCCTTGCTGCTATCGGCTGGGTGGAATCGCAGTTCCGCCCCGACGTGGTTTCATGGGCTGGCGCACGCGGCATCATGCAGTTGATGCCACGCACGGCAAGGGCTTTTGGTTTGAATCTCGACCAAATTGAAGACCCCGACCGCAATATCGCCACCGCAGCAAAAAGCATTGCTCATCTCAACACAATACTAAAGCGCAAAGTGCCCGACAACAACGAACGGCAAAAGTTTGTTCTTGCGTCGTACAATGCCGGAATCGGTCACATACTCGACGCGATTGCGTTGGCTCGCAAATACGGCAAAAATCCGCAAGTGTGGAACGGAAACGTGGCAGAAGCGCTGCTCCTGAAATCGAATCCCATCTACTACAACGACAGCATTTGCAAAAGCGGATATTTCCGCGGCAGACAAACCGTTAGTTATGTGGCAAACGTGAACCATTACTATGCACTTTATTGTTCTAAAATAAAAAAATAGATATAAACAAAGTATTCATTTAAATGTTTATTATTATGAAAAAGACTCATTTAACACTTGCCATTGCCATTACATTGGCATGCACAATGACATTCTCGTCATGCATTGGTAGTTTTGCACTCACCAACAAGGTGCTTAACTGGAACAAACAAATCGGCAGTAAATTCGTTAACGAATTAGTGTTCGTTGCATTCTGGATTCTTCCTGTTTATGAAATCACCGGTATTGCCGACGTTCTCGTTATCAACTCAATCGAGTTTTGGTCGGGCAGCAACCCAGTGAGTGCCAACAATACAAAGGTTATCGACGGCAAAGACGCTAAGTATCTTGTAAAGCAAGATTCTAAGGGCTACACCATCACAAATCTCGACGACAACACCGAAATGCGTTTTGCCTTCGACGCTAACGACAATTCTTGGTCAATCGAAGCCAACGGCGAAAGCCACAAGTTCATGACATTTGTCGACGACTCTCACGTTAAGATGATTACTCCTGCAGGCGACTTCCAGACATTCGAACTTTCGCAAGCCGGCGTATATGCTTACCAACAGGTTGCCAACAACGGCAACTTTGCTTATGCAAAATAACATTTTAGCAAAAAGCATATAACATCAACGGGGAATGGCAAAACCATTTCCCGTTTTTATATTTTGTCATTTTAAGGAATACTTAACTTATTTCTTATACAACCATTAACCTAATATGGCAGAAATTTCGTAACTTCGCATATTGGTAACTATACGCAAAACAATGATTGACCAGGCAACAGTTGAACAAATTCGTAATGCAGCCAACATTGTGGATGTTGTGGCTGATTATGTGACTTTGCACCGCTCGGGAGCAAACTATAAGGGGCTGTGTCCGTTTCACAACGAACGCACTCCTTCGTTCATCGTTTCGCCGGCAAAAAACTATTGTCATTGCTTTGGCTGCGGCAAAGGCGGTGACCCAATAGGTTTTCTCAAAGAACTTAACAACTACACCTATCGCGAAGCGCTCATACACCTTGCCAACAAGTTTCACATCGAAGTTAAAGAAGTTGACCTCACTAACGAAGAAATTGCCGAACGGCAAAAGCGTCAATCCTATCTCACACTCTGCGATTTCGTGAGCAAGTATTATCAACAACAACTTGCCACCATACCCGACAACAATGCCACCGCGATGTCGCATCTCAACTCATTTGGGTTGCATGAGGCTGCCGTGAAGCGGTTCGGCATTGGCTATGCCGACGGCAACGCCGATTCGCTTGTCGACTCAATCACAAAAGCCGGGTTCAACTTGTCTAACGCCAACGACCTCGGGCTTGTGGCTCCGCTCGCCAACGGAATGGGCGACGTTATCAACAATGCCATTGTTATGCCCGTATATAACAAAACCGGGAAAGTGACAGGGTTTGCTTGGCAAGGCATCAATGCCGGCGACAACGCATTGCACACATCGCCACGAAGCCCCATCTTCAACCCTCAAGAATCGGCATTTGGCATCTTTCAAGCCAACCACGCCATTTCTAAAGCGAAATCATGCTTCGTTGTCGACACGCCTTTCGATGTTATGGCTATGCACCAAAACGGTTTTGAGAACACAATTTCGCCTCTTGGCGAATCACTCGACCGCTATTTAATCAACGATTTGGCAAAAAGCGTAAAAGACGATTCAGTTACCATCGTAACAGCCTTTAGGCAACAGGCTCAACTCACCGCGCTGCTGCGAATTGCCGACCAATTCGCAGCACAAGGCATAAACATATTTGTGGCTAACACTCTTCAACCCGAATTAAGCACAGCCGCTTCACTTGCCTCTTGCAGCGGAAGCGACTGGATGCAACATATCGAAAGCACTAAAAAGGACATTATAACCTGGAAGGCAGAACTGTTGCTCAACGAAGCCGGCGACAATGTTGCTTTGCGCATCAAAGCCATTCACAACACTTTGCGCACCATTAAAGCGATGCGCGACGAATCGAGTAAACGAATCTACCTGAATGTGCTGAGCCAATTGACAAAATTTCCTGCCGAGACGCTGAACAAAGAAATGGACCAACTTTAATTGGAAGTTAACAAATGATTGACCGACGGACAACAAACAAAATACTCAAAAAAAGCAAAATCGAAGATTTTATCTCCGATTTTCTAAGTTTGTATCGTCGCGGCAACGACTATGTTGGCTACTGTCCCTTTCACACCGCAAAGATGATGACATTTAATGTCAACACTTCAAGCGGCACCTATCATTGCTCCGATTGCGGCAAAACCGGAAGCATAATTGATTTCCTCATCGATTATCTCCACATCAACTATGAGGAAGCCATCGCCTATATGGCTCAACGCTGCGGAATAGAACTCAACGCCAAAACCGAACGCAGCAATGCCGCCACACTCTACGACATCAACAAACAAGCATGCGAGTATTATCAAGACCAGTTATTCAACAGCGAAAACGGTCGCGATATAGCCCTAACATATTATAAGCAACATCGCGGTTTCTCCGACGACATTATACAGAAATTCCATTTGGGATATTCGCCTGCACGCCCCGAGAACACCCTTATCAATCAATTAATCGAAAAGGGTTACTCCGAAGACAACATTGTGGATTCGGGCATTGGTGTGCGTTTCGATAATCAGCCTCCCTACGACCGCTTTCACGAACGCATCACTTTCCCTATTTTCAATCTTGCAGGCAAGATTGTGGCATTCAGTTGCCGTACAATGAAAAGCGACCCCAATATTGCAAAATACAAAAACACCAACGACACTCCCATCTACAACAAAGGCAACGAAATATACGGATTGTTTCAAGCCCGCAAACACATTCTGCAAACGGGTTATTGCATTCTTGTGGAAGGTAATGCCGACGTGGTGTCGATGCACGAAGCAGGCTTCTGCAACACCGTAGCGCCTCTCGGCACTGGCTTCACTTTCACACAAGCCTGTGTTCTCCGCCGTTTCACCGACAAAATAACCTTGTTGTTCGACGGCGATAATGCCGGTTTGCACGCCAACGAGGTGGCTCTGCAACACCTTTTACCTCTCGGCATTGTTCCTAACATCGTGTTGCTGCCAGCAGGCGACGACCCCGACAGTTTTGCTCACCGTCTTTCACACGACGAAGCGCAACAGTTCATCACCGAAAATTCAATCAACCTCGTTCATTTCTATTTCAAAACAAAACTGAACGGACAGTTGAACAACCCTATACGCACTGCCCAAGTTGCTCGTGAGATTATACAGGAAATTGCGCTTGTGCCTAACGACATTGTTAGAGTTGAACTCATTAAACAATGCAGCCACTTGCTCGACATCAACGAGGAATCGGTGCTGCGCGACGTGAATCAAGAAATCATCAGAATAAAAGAAGAAGAATTCCGACGCAACCAACAAGCACAAGCCCGTATGCAGTATTGGGCAAAAGCGTCGCAAGACTCTGGCGTAAGTACAGAGCAAACGCCACCCTCTCAGCCAACCGGCGACAATGCCGACGACACCGCTGGCAACAACGAAAACGATGTGATAGCATCATCGCTCCTTTCCGAACATTTTGCAGCATCATCTTCCTCTTTGGCAAACAACCCAAGCATCCTCAACAAAGAGCGAAAAATAATGCATTATATGGCAAAATACGGAATGGTGTCGTTCGGATTCAGGCAAACTACCGACAACGAAACTGTTCCTACCTGCCTCATTGAGTATCTCGCTCTTGAATTTGAGGCTAACAACCTTACAATTCAAAACCCCATATACAAGCGGATTTTTGAATTAGGCAATGCGCTGGTTAGCGACTTCTATTCCGACTTTTCCGACTTCAACGAGCATCTACGGCTAAAGCGCGAGGAGATGTTCAATAACGGCGTTCAAGAGATAATGGATAAGAACCTTGATTTTGAATCGGTTAAAAACGAGGAGAACCGCCTAAACAGCAGAATTAACAAAGAAATTGTGGCAACTATCGACGATTATCGCCGGCGATATTTTGAGGACTACCTTTGCTCACATCCCGACAGAGAGATTCGCAATGCCGCGCTCAATTTGGTGAACGAGCGATTTAAACTGAGCAAGATACACACTCAGCAAGCCTCTCTGCCTTCGGAATTCGATAATCTCGACGTGTTTGTTCAAGATGCAATAAACAATTTGCGCTACGAGATGATGACCATAAACATCAACTCACTGCAAGACAAATTGAAACACGAAACCGACAAAGATGTGGTGATGAGTTTAATGTCAAAACTCCTTGAACTACAACAAAACAGAGCCATACTTGCAAAGCATCTTGGCGACCGTGTGATTAACCCATAACATTATTCAGAATAATAATTTAAACAAAATAGAAAACAAAATGAAAAAAGAAACATTATGCGTTCAAGCAGGCTATACGCCTAAAAATGGTGAAGCAAGAATTCTCCCAATATATCAAAGCACTACTTTCAAGTATGAAACCAGCGAGCAAATGGGACGCCTTTTCGACCTTGAAGAATCGGGCTATTTCTACACTCGTCTGCAAAACCCGACCAACGATGCTGTGGCTGCTAAGATTGCCGCTCTCGAAGGCGGTGTTGCTGCAATGCTCACATCATCGGGCCAAGCAGCGAATTTCTACGCTATTTTCAACATTTGCGAAGCCGGCGACCACGTTGTCAGCAGTTCGCAAATCTATGGCGGCACGTTCAACCTGCTGAACGTAACGCTCCGCAAACTCGGCATTGAAACCACATTTGTTGATGTCGACGCCACCGAAGAAGAAATTGCTGCTGCGTTCAAGCCTAACACCAAAGTGCTTTTCGGCGAAACAATTTCTAACCCAAGCATAAACGTGCTCGACATCGAAAAGTTTGCCCGTGTTGCACACAATCACGGCGTGCCTTTGATTGTCGACAACACTTTTGCCACACCAATCAACTGCCGTCCGTTTGAGTGGGGAGCCGACATTGTGACCCACTCCACTACAAAATATATGGACGGTCATGCAATGACTGTGGGTGGTGTGATTGTAGATAGCGGAAACTTCGATTGGCAAGCACACGCCGACAAATTCCCTGGGTTGACCACTCCTGACGAATCATACCACGGACTCACCTACACCAAGCACTTCGGCAAACTGGCTTACATCACCAAAGCCACTTCGCAACTCATGCGCGACCTCGGCTCTATTCAAGCGCCACACAATGCGTTTCTGCTTAACGTAGGACTTGAAACCCTCCACCTCAGAATGGAGCGCCATTGCAAAAACGCCCTCGCCGTGGCTAAATGGCTTGAAGCAAATCCTAAAGTGGCATGGGTGAACTTTTGCGACCTGCCAAGCAACAAATATTATTCGCTCGCAAAAAAATATATGCCAAACGGCAGTTGCGGCGTGATGTCGTTCGGTCTGAAAGGTTCACGCAAAGATGCTGAACAATTCATGGACCGCCTGAAAATGATTGCCATCGTGACTCACGTTGCCGATGCCCGCACATGCGTGCTGCATCCGGCAAGCCACACCCATCGTCAACTCACCGAGCAACAACTTGTTGAAGCCGGCGTTGCACCCGACCTCATTCGTCTTTCGGTGGGTATCGAGAATGTCGACGACATCATTGCAGACCTCAAGCAGGCTATGGAACAATAATCTCAATTAACACCGTTATCAACCACTCTCTCCACAAAACCACACCCGAAGAATATAGTAAAAGCAAATTTTTTAAATATCCTCTTTTTTAGGAAATGAAAATAAAATTCTTCATATTCTCGCTTTTGCTTGCAGGCGCATCGCTATCGCTGCAAGCCCAATTGGCTTTACCTGTGAAAACCATCGACAATGTCGACTACTATTGTTACAAGGTGAAGAAGAAAGAAACACTCTATGGCATTTCAACAAAATTGGGCATTTCGCAAGACAACATATTGAAATACAACCCTGATGCGAAACAAGGGCTGAAAGAAAAGCAGATTTTGTTCTTGCCCGTTGCTGTTTTTAATGCAGGCAAATCTTCAAGCACCCCTAAAGAATCAACCAAACCCATTTCCAAACTCACCCACATTGTGGCTAAGGGCGAAACTCTTTATGGCTTGTCGAAACTTTACAACATATCTATCGAGGAGATTGTTGCAGCCAATCCCGAAACAAGCAACGGATTGAAGACTGGTCAGATAGTGGTGATTCCACAGCCCGAAAGCATTAGCATCACATCGCCTAAGCAGCAAAACGGCACCAACAAAACAGGTGCCAAGCCCACCGACGACAAAATCATATTCCACAAAATCAAAAACGGCGAAACGCTTTACAGCGTATCGCGCAACTATAACACCACCATCGAGAACATTCTCGAACTCAATCCGGGCATCTCGGCGTCAAATTTCCGTTATGATGAGGTAATTCGCGTAATGCCTAACATTGCCAAGCCTATTGTAGTTGAACAACCCGTCACCGAATTCTTTGTTTATGAAGCAAAGAAAGGCGACACTTTCTATTCAATTGCGCGTGACAACAATGTGAACGTGGATGCGCTGATTGCTGCCAATCCCGAGATTAGTAAACTCAAGAAAGGCAACATTGTGAACATACCAAAGACACGCACCGAAATGGTGACAGTCGACCCATCGGAAGTTAGCCCCGACAAAGTGGACAAAACGCCTGTGGTTAGAAAAGATAAGCACCCCGACACAATCAATGTGGCTTTGATTCTTCCGTTTATGCTCAATTCGGCAACGCCGTCGGCAAGCGCTCGCAACCACACCGAGTTCTACAAAGGATTTATGATTGCCGTCGACAGCGTTCGCAAACAAACGCGTAAGCATTTCAACATTTATGCCTACGATAACTGCGACCGCATAAAAGAAACCGACAGTATTCTTAGTTTGCCTATACTCAAGCAAATGAATATGATTATTGCGCCTTCCGAAATCAATCAACTCACCGCCGTAAACCGTTTTTGCAACGAAAACGAGATTATATCGGTGAATGCGCTTTCGGTTAAAGACGATGCCTTCAATAATAATCCTTATGCTTTCCAATCTAACATCCCGCCTACTTATCTATCAGCCGAGATATTCGATTGGTTCGACAAGACTTTCAAGAACCACAAAATTGTGATTATCAACGATGCGTCGCGAGAGAAAAAGGATATTTATCAAGAACTTACAAGCCATTTCGAAAGCAAAAAGGCAGCAGTCATCAATGTGGATTTGAATAACGAATTTAGTTATAGCACATTGAGCGACAATCTTAATCCCGGTTCAAAATACATTGTAGTTCCGTCGTCAAGTTCAAAAGAGACTCTTGCGAAACTCTTGCCTGCATTAAAAGCACTCAAACAAGAACGAATCGACATTGAAGTAAGTCTGTTCGGTTATCCCGAATATTGTGCTTATCTGCTTGAATATCAAGCCGACTTGCACAAAGTTGACACTTACATCTACACTCGTTTCTTCTACGATGCCACAAGCAGCCGAACAAAGGCATTTGAAAGCACATATAGCCGCTGGTATGGTGAGGAGATGCGCTACACGGTTCCTCGCATGGGACTTCTTGGATTTGATACCGGAAAATTCTTCCTATCGACAATCTGCAAAGGTAACGACCCATTCGGCAGCCGCGTTCTCACCCCTTACGATGGTATTCAAACATCATTTAAATTTGAACGCATAAGCAACTGGAGCGGATTCATCAACAAAGAATTGTTGTTTATCCGATTCACACCATTTTCCACAATCGAAAAAATGTAACGCACTATGGCAAAAATCATTATAGCAACACTATTTGCTGCAACATGTATTTTCAGCGCCGCACCTGTGCTGGCTCAAAAACACTATCAAGCAAACATAGCCGTTGGTGGAAAAGCAGGTGTAACACTGTCGAAAGTGAATTTTTCGCCAAGCGTAAAACAAGGTTGGAATATAGGCGAAACAGCGGGTGTTACTTTCCGCTATATGGAGGAAAAACATTTTGGGCTCATCCTTGAAGCGAATATCACCCGAGCCGGATGGAAAGAAAATTTTGAAAACACCAATTTCAACTATTCACGCACACTCACTTATCTGCAAGTGCCGATACTCACGCACATATATTTCGGAAGCCGACGGTTTCGCGGGTTTTTCAATCTCGGTCCTCAACTGGGTTACTACCTCGGCGAATCAATCTCGGCTAACTTCGACTACACTAATGTGCAATCTGTGCCCGATTTCCCTATTAACAACCGTTATCTCGACCAACTCACTATGGATGTGAAAAGCAAATTCGACTATGGATTGGCTTTCGGATTGGGCACTGAATTTATTGCCAAGCGCAAACACTCTATTTCGCTCGAAGCGCGTCTGTATTATGGACTCGGCAGTGTGTTTCCAAGCAATAAAAAGGATACTTTCTCGGCATCGTCAAACATGACACTCTCAATCACTGCCGGCTACGCATTCCGAGTTAGATAATCTCTGCGGTTAGCAGCCACCGAAATATGGGCAAAAAGGGTCAGGAATTGAGAATAAAAAACATGAGGCTGCGCAAAAGGTCATAGCCATTTTGACGCGACCCTATCCCCTTGCTTTGCGCATCGAAACGGCGTATGGCATCAATTATATTCACGCAAGCGAGCGTAGTGTAGCGGCTTGACGCCGACATGAATTTCTGCGCACGCCAATTCGACTTGGTGCCGATTCGGTCCATAATGGCATCGGGCGACTGGTCTTTCGACGTGCGTACAAGCAGAATACCCACAAAAGCATTGAACAAGAACGGCGTTACCAACTGAACAGGATTATTCTTGGGATTCTTCTCGAAATAGTCAATAATCTTAAATGCCTTCTCACGGTTGCGCGTGAACAAAGCATCTTCCAACTCAAAAATATTATAGTCCTTGCTGATGCCGATGTTTTTCTCTATCATCTCGGGGGTGATTTTACGGTCTGCCCCAACAAGAATACTCAACTTGTCGACCTCGCCAAACAATCGTGCAACATCGGTGCCAACAAAGTCGCGCAACATCGATGTCGATTTCTCGTCAATCTTGCATCCCTTGCTTGCCACATACTTTGTTATGACATCCATAATTGAACGCTCGGTCTCTTTCTTCGACTCAAACACCACTCCCGTTTGACTTGCTTTCAATTGCTTCAAAAATTCAGGAGCCTTGATGTTGCCACCCTTGTTGCATATAACCAGAATGGTGCTCTTCAAAGGATTTTGTGCATAAAAGCGAAATAGTTCCAATCCGTTTTCCTTGCTGTCACGCACATTTTGAGCCTCACGCAAAACCACCACTTGACGCTCTGCCATCACCGGATAACGCTTGCAAGCGCCAATCACCTGACGAATGTCGGCATCAATACCGTAACATATAGTGAGATTGAAATCTCTTTCATCTTCAGTCAATGCCTTTTCAATAATCTTATCGCTAAGGCTGTCGATATAATACGACTCCTCTCCCTCAAGAACATATATCGGCATAAACCTGCCCTGTTCTATCTCCGACATCAAACTCAAATATGTTACAGATTCTTTTTTTGGTGGCATATCAAATGAGTATATTTATTTTTTCATTACCTTTACAATATACTTTGCAAAATTAATAAAATTCTTATGCAACTTAATTTACCCGAACATAATTTTAAGATAAAAAAAACCGCTCAAGGTTTGCAAATCTTCGACGTCTTGCGGGCAAAATATGTCGCCTTGACGCAAGAAGAATGGGTGCGCCAAAATTTTGTTGCATACCTCATCGAGCATAAGGGATTTCCTCCAGCACTGATGAACAACGAGATAGCACTCGTTCAGAACGGGATAAAACGACGCTGCGACACTCTTGTTGCCGACAGCAACGGCAATCCGCAAGTGATTGTTGAATACAAGGCTCCTTCTGTGCCAATAACACAAAATGTTTTCGACCAGATTGTGCGCTACAATATGGTGCTTCGCGCCAAATACCTTATTGTGTCAAACGGCATCCAGCACTATTGCTGCATTATTGATTACGCCCAAAACACCTATTCGTTTTTAGACGAAATACCCAACTATAACCTGATTGTAAATTGCTAAACTGGCACTCAGTCTTTATAGCCATTGCGAGCGAGATAGTCGAGCAAGATTTCGCCCGCCATTTTATTGTGCCAAATGTAAGAGCCGTGGTCCTCACCTTCAACAATTTTCAACTCGGCACCTGGAATGCAATCGGCAATGTAACGCGTATGCTCTGGCACAATCAAGTCGGATGAACCGGCACACACCATCACCGGACATTTAATTCCTCCAAGCTGCTCTGCTGTGATGTTTGGTTCCCACACCATCATCTCGGCGAGCGGATTGTTTTGGCTTAGAATGTCGCGTTTAAATTCCTCATAGTTAACCACTCCTGTTGGCTCCACGTTGGCACCGCAAATCATCATCATATTCACCGTACCCGGATGACGAATCTCGAGCAAAAGCGCCACAATTCCGCCATCACTCCAGCCGAACACAGCCGGTTGTACAATATTAAGTCTTTTGCAAAACTGAAACATATCATCTGCCATATCCTTGTAGTGATAAGCCTTAACTGGCTTGTTCGCACCTTGTCCGCGCGAATCAATGGCATATACCTTATATCCGGCACGCACTAATTGTCCAGCAGTGGTTTCAACCGATTCATGGCTGCCGCCGTTGCCATGAAATAGCAGCACCGATTTGCCGTTGCCTGCCACCTCATAAAGCAGATTTACGCCGTTTACAACAATGCGGCTCACCGTGCGACTGCGAGCGTAATACAACAGTTCCGCAAGTTTCTTGTTCACCAACTCGGGCTGTTCCATGTGAATGAAATGCCCGCAATCAGTCAATTCAACATAATCAAGATTTGAATATAGTTTCTGCATCTGCGCCTCATTGTCGGGTTCAAGACCGCTGTTCTGTGTGCAAATCACAGTGGTTGGCACATCAATCCAAGCCCCAGTCCACCATTTGCGGTCGATAAGGTTAATCATTGTGCTGCAAGCCACATGCTCCTCTGCTTCAGGCATGTGTTCAAGCGCATAACGCTTAATCCAACCGGGAGTGTGAGGTCCGGCAAGCGATTGGGCAAAATTACTGATGTTTTCGCTCACGCTGTCGCCACAAAAACATGCAGCAAATCCTTTCACTGCGTTGTCATATTGTTCGGCACGCTCACGCTCGTCATCCGAACTCTCATCGCCGACTTCGGGATAAAGACAATAAACGCCGTCAACGTCGAACAATGCTGCCACTTTTTCGGGATAGTCGAAAACCATTTGTCGACATACGGGTGTTCCCAAACTGTGCCCAATCATAATGGCACGGTTCACATTCTCATTCTGCAAAACTGCATTAATGGCCTTAGCGAAATATTCGAAAGTATAATCAGCCACGGGCTTGTCGCTTTCGCCGTAACCTGGCAAGTCGATGAATATCAACTGCAAGTTGTCACTATCGCGAAAAGCCTCATACTGCTTTTGCCATGTGTTGATGTCACATCCAAAACCGTGAACAAACACCATTGCAAGGTCGCCCTCGCCACTCGTTTTATAATGCACTTTAACGGCATCGCCCACTTCAACGTAGTGCGACGTCAATTCATCAATTGTTTCACTCTTATTGCACGACATAATTAATAACTGAATGACTACAATAAACAATGCTAAATAAAAGTTGTTTTTCATTTTAATATATAACAATAAAGTTTGAAGATTAGTTAAGGTGGAAACTGCAAAAGGAGGCAATTCTCATCCAAGACTCTAAAAAATTTCATTGCCTCCTCAATATCATCAATGTCAGTCAAACATAATCACTTTTTCACCCCACCAAACTTGCCGCCTTT
Source organism: Muribaculaceae bacterium (assembly GCA_051878455.1). Classification (GTDB taxonomy): domain Bacteria; phylum Bacteroidota; class Bacteroidia; order Bacteroidales; family Muribaculaceae; genus SFTJ01. The sequence continues at coordinate 89,362 of JBJEKD010000058.1, read as the reverse complement.
CGAGCCTTTGGCTCCACCCGTGAGGTTGAAGATATTCTGGTCGTAACTAACAGTCTTCATCCCTTCCTCACGTTTGCGCTTAATTGCAAGTTGCACAAGGCGTTCCATCAATTCATCGAATTTGATGCCTGTTCCTTCCCAAAGGTAGAACGAAAGCGAACCTGGTATGGTGTTGATTTCATTAACGTAAATCTTGCGGCAACCGGTTTCATCGGGCTTGCTTGCGCCTTCAATCATCACATCCACACGGCTCACTCCATGGCACGAAAGCACACGGAACGTCTCGCCGGCAAGATACTGAATACGCTTGGTTTCAGCCTCAGGCAAGTCGGCAGGGAATTTCTTTGCCGAAGAAGCCATGCCCTGCGCACTTTTAGTACCACCCATATATTTATCGGTATAGGTGAGAATGTCTTGCGAAGTGAGTGGCTGTTCAAGCACTGATGTTTGATAATCGTCGCAATCGCCAAGCACCGAGCAGTTGATTTCCTGAAGTTCCTTCACCATATATTCCACCACTATACGCGACGAATATTGTTCGGCATTATCAATCTTTTCAATCAACTGGTCGCGGTCGTGAGCGCAGCCTATACCCACTGAAGAGCCGAGGTTTGCAGGTTTCACAATAACCGGATAGCCCAACTTCTTCTCAATGTCGGCAATCAACTCATCGCGTTGCGCGAACCATTGCTTATCGGTGAACCACACATAATCAACCACAGGGATGTTGCACGCCTGAAGAATCATCTTCATAGTGATTTTGTCCATACCGTTTGCACTGGCAAGTACATCACAACCGGCATACGGAATACCTATTGTTTGAAGCACACCTTCAAATATTCCGTCTTCAACATTCGAGCCATGAAGCACCGGAATCACAACATCGAGGTGCGAAATCACATCGCTGCCGAACAACGGCTTCTTGGTTTTATACAAATTGTAATCACCATAAATAGGACGCATATACACTTCTTGGCATTTAGCCACAAGCGCGTTCATGTCGCGATAGTTCTTGGTGTCGAACAACAAGTCGCCTGTGTACCATTTGCCTTGTTTCGATATATAGATTGGTGTCACATCGTATTTGTCGCGATTGATGGCAGCCATTGCTTGCGATGCCGAAATCACCGAGATTTCATGTTCGGTGGAACGACCGCCGAAAAACACTCCGATATTTGTTTTCATTCTTTCTTATATATGTTATTGTTATTCTTTTTCTATTAATATATTCTCTCTCCAAAACCTTCAGCGAAATCACTTGAAGGTGTCGGGCAGGTCGTTTTCGTAGAGCACCGTATCGCCAGCCTTTGCAAAGCCAAGCATCATTTGCTGCGCCTCGGCAAATGTGTCGGCAACCTTGATGCTATCTTCTGCCATCCCCTTTGCACGAATACCACGCAAAATGGCGTCGCGGTTATATTGTCCCACCACTATTGCAACGTCGCAAGTCTCGGCAATGTGTTCTCCGAATTTTTCATTGAAAAACTCTTGCTTATCACCAAGTTCTATCATACCGGGGGTGATGACAATGCGTCGTCCGCCCTTCATGCCACCAAGCACATCCAAAGCCATTCGCGACCCGTCGGGGTTGCTATTGAATGCGTCGTCGATGATTGTAATGCCCGAAGCGGTGCGCTTCACATTCAAGCGGTGTTCCACTTGCTCAATCTTGCTCACTGCATATTTGATTTTTTGCTCGGGTACACCCAAGTGCATTGCCATAATCACAGCCGCCATAAGGTTGCTAATGTTACATTCGCCCACCAGTTTAGTGGTCAGCGCAATGCTCTTGCCTTCGCCTTCAACGGTGAACGATGTGCCTTGTGCACTATATTCGATATTCACCGCCTTGTAGTCGGCAGTACCTTTTTCACCTACCGAATAACGCTTGCACTCAACATTGCTCACCTCACGGCTTGCAACATAAGGGAAATCGTTGTTCACAACGGCAAAGCCATCGGCCGGCAATGCGTCAACGAGTTCAAATTTAGTGCGCTGCACGTTTTCAATGGACTTGAACGACTCGAGATGCTGTGCCCCAACTGCGGTTACAATACCCATCTGCGGATGCACAATATCGCAAATCTCTTTAATGTCGCCAACGTTCTTTGCACCCATTTCCACAATAAACAAATCATTGTAAGGCTGCATCATTTCGCGCACTGTACGCACCACACCCATTGGAGTGTTATAACTGCCCGGGGTCATCAGCACCGAATATTTTTCGCTCAATATGCGGTTAAGATAATGCTTTGTGCTGGTTTTTCCATAACTTCCGGTTATGCCAACTATCTTCATGCCCGACATTCCTGCAAGCAGGCGTTTGGCATCGTTCACATAACTATTGTTAATGGCGCGTTCAACCGGTTTAAGCAACCAATTCACTGCCATAGTGAGCAAATAAGAAACCACCGCACCGCCTATTGCAACTAAAGCAACATCGTAGGCGTTACGCTTCGAGGCATAAACTGCCCCCAACACTAAAAGCATTAATACCAACTCGGTGAAATAGAGCCTTTGCACTCGCTTGGTGAACACCAATGGCTTCTTGCTCTTTTTTTGCAACACTTTAGTTCCAATTACTACCAGCACCGCAGCCAATATGCCAATCACATACCACGAGGCCTCGGCAAACGTAGTCAGTGCACACATCAAACACACAAGACTAACAAGCCTGCGCATGCTCAAATGCTCACTATTCAGTTTAAACCATTTAATGTAACGCTCGTTGCGATAACTGTTTTGCTGCATCATCTGCATATCAAACTTCAGCATCACTGCAAAGTTAAACAACGATGCCGCAGCAAACACCACGTTTACAATATCTTCTATTCTCATATCTAACTCACCGTTTCTGATTAAATTCTTCACTTAAAAAACTTCCCAAAACTGCCCGATACTGCATCGGATTGTCGAGGAAACTATAATGTCCGCATCCTGCAAACGACACCAAACCGGCATCGGGAATCAACCGTTCCATAATCTTTGCATCGCTGAGCGGTGTGGCGGTATCGTTTTCGCCCCAAATGAGCAGCGTTGGGCATTTTATGCTGGGCATCAAGTGCTTCAAATCTTCATTCACAACCTTGCTCAATATTGCTCGCATCATGGGTGTGCTGTTGCTATAATCGCTTGAACCCTTTTTGCTGCGTATCTTGTTCAGCCGTTCCTCGCCTTTTTGTTTTCCATAAAGTGCAAGGACCAAATGCTTCATCAATTTGTAGGTGTAAACCTTATAATAATACTTCAACCCACGCCGTGGTTTCACCCCGGCAGCATCAGTAAGGATGAGTTTGCGCACCTTGTTGCGAGAAGCAAACACAATGCCTACTCTACCGCCAAACGAATGACCAAGCATTACAGGCTCCACGATGCCTTCTTCCTTGACCATGTGCTCAATGGCTTGAGTGTAAAGTTCCACTCCCCACACCTCACTCGGTTCAGTGCTCTCGCCAAAGCCCGGGAAATCAACATTGTAGACCTTCATTCCTGGGACCAAAGCAGCCTCGATGCTCGCCAACGTGGTGTGATTACAACCCCAACCGTGCATCAACACTATGGGATAACCTTCACCCTCAACCGTGTAGCACATCTTCGCACCCTTATATATGATATATTTTTTCATATTATACGATTGTCACTACTAATAATCTTTTCTTGAATGTCCGCGGCAAATCTCTCAATCTCACCGATAACGCCAACTTACATTCAACCTACAAAATTACTCACTATGCTTTAAACATCAAAAAAACAACCCCATTTAAATTCAATTATCAATACGTTTTTAGTTTGTTTTTGATGTCATAAAAATTTTTATTTATCTTTGTAAACAAAACAATCACAAAAAGGCCATGAAGGAAGAAATTAAATTTGCATTAGTGGTTCCTTGCTACAACGAGCAAGAGGTGCTCGACGACACTACGATGAAACTGAACGCAGTTATTGACAATCTCACTGCGAGCGGCGACATTGCTTCAGGCAACATCATCTATGTGGACGACGGAAGTAAAGACGACACTTGGCAAATCATAAAACGTCTTGCCAAATCCAACAGCCGTATAGTGGGCGTGAAACTTGCACACAACGTGGGGCATCAAAATGCTCTTTGGGCTGGGCTTGAAAAGGCTGTTGAGATGCAGTTCAACGCCACAGTGAGCATCGATGCCGATTTGCAAGACGACGTTGAAGTGATTGCCGAAATGGTGCACCGATATGCCGAGGGATGCGATGTGGTTTACGGCGTGCGTCGCGAACGCAGCACCGACACTTTCTTCAAGCGGTTCACTGCTCAATCGTTCTACAAACTAATGTCGTGGATGGGCGGTGAAATCATCTACAATCATGCCGATTTCCGTCTAATGAGTTTGCGGGCTTTGCGCGCATTAGTGTCATACCCTGAACGCAATTTGTTTCTTCGCGGAATTGTGAAAGGCATTGGTTTCCCCTATGCGTGTGTCTACTACGACCGCAAAGAGCGTCTTGCCGGCGAATCGAAATACCCCCTAAAGAAAATGCTCAATTTTGCCTTCGACGGCATTACATCTTTTTCAGTGAAACCATTGAGGCTCATCAGCAGCCTTGGCATCACTTGCATGGTGGTGTCGGCAGCGTTCATTGTCTACGGTTTGGTGCGCTACGTCACACACTCGGTGATTGAAGGTTGGACCTCACTCATGCTTTCGCTGTGGTTTATTGGCGGTGCAATACTCACCAGTTTAGGCATTATTGGCGAATATATCGGCAAAATTTATGGCGAAGTTAAACGTCGTCCTCGCTATTTTGTGGAAGAAACTGTGCAGAATAACGAAGACTAAACGCGCCTTTCATTTCCTGCTACTTTCAGTTGTTGCTAAATAAGCATCAAATACATTTGTAGCCAACAAGACTGAAACCTCGCATAAAGTCGGCTGGCGACATCCGTTTTTTGCCCGAAAGTTGCATCGACAATATTTCGACTGCGCCGTCGGCACAGCCCACAAGCATGTGTTTATCACTGAAACGCAGTTCTCCCGGCATTAACCCTTGTGCTTCAACAGGTTGAGATGTTTCAAAAACCTTTATGCTGTGGATTTCATCACCGTTGGAAATTTCGGTCCATGCAGCCGGGTATGGCGATAGTCCGCGTATGTGATTATACACTTGTTCAGCAGGCAAATTCCACATAATACGACACGTTTCCTTAAAGATTTTAGGCGCCGGAGTGGCTTGAATACCTTGGTTGCACAATTGATGTTGAGGTATTGGTTTCACCGTGCCCGCCAAGATTGCTTCAACGGTTTCAACAACCATATCTGCGCCCAACGTCATGAGTCGGTCATGAACCACACCAACATTGTCGGTGCGCGATATTTCAATCTTGCGCTGTTGAATGATGTCGCCGGTATCAATTTCATGTTTAAGGAAGAAAGTTGTGACGCCAGTCTCGGTGTCGCCGTTCATCACAGCCCAGTTGATAGGTGCAGCACCACGATATTTTGGCAACAGCGAAGCATGCAGATTGAATGTGCCCATTGGTGGCATACTCCACACCGCCTCGGGCAACATGCGAAATGCTATCACAATCTGTAAGTCGGCTCGCAACGAGCGCAACTCGTCAAGGAAAGCCTCATCCTTGAGATTGGCAGGCTGAAGCAACCTTAACCCATGCTCCATAGCATATTGCTTTACCGGACTTTGAAACATTTTATGTCCACGACCAGCCACCTTATCGGGCATTGTAATCACTCCTACAATATTATAGCCTCCTTCCACCAATCGGCTAAGGCTTTCAACGGCAAAATCAGGTGTGCCGAGGAACACTATTCGCAAATCCTTCTTTTCCATTCTCTAAAATTTTAATCGTCGGTGAAATGTTTCAAAACACTTCGGTAAGAATTAAATATCTTGGATTTCGACACGAAACCAACGTATTTTCCACCGTCAACCACAGGCAGATTCCAGGCATTGGTGTTGTCGAAAACCTTCATCACTTGTTCCATAGGCATTCCCACCTCGATTTTTGCAGGCGGCACAGCCATAAACTTGCTCACCTTCATTTTTTTGTAAAGGTCGGTTCGGAACATAATGTTTCGTATATCGTCAAGCAGCACTATGCCCTTCAAATAGCCTTCAGAATCGGTAACAGGGAACAAATTGCGATGCGACTGCGAAATCACCTGCACCATTTGCTTCAAATCCATATCGGGGTGCACCTCCTTGAAATCGGTTTCAATCACATTGTCAATCTTAAGCAGAGTGAGCACAGTTTTGTCTTTTTCATGAGTGAGCAATTCTCCGCGCTGGGCAAGACGTTTGGTGTAGATGCTATAACGCGAGAACACTCGAACCGTACCATAGGAAATTGCCGACACTATGAGCAGAGGCAAAAACAACTCGTAGCCACCGGTCATTTCGGCAGTCAAGAAGATTGCCATCAATGGCGCATGCATCACACCTGCCATCACACCTGCCATACCAGCAAGAGCAAAGTTCTTTGTAGATAACGATATGTCGATAATACCAATATGGTTCAAAACATAAGCAAAAAAGAATCCTGCCATACACCCAACGTAAAGCGACGGAGCGAATGTTCCTCCCACACCTCCACCACCGTTAGTGGCACTTGTGGCAAACACTTTGGCAATGATAATCATTGCAATGAATATGCAAATATAAAGCACATCGTTGCGATGATTATAGAACGCACTATTGTCGAAAATTTCCGACACATTACCATTGAGAAGCATATTAATTGGCTCGTAACCTTCGCCATAAAGCGGCGGCAACAAATAAATGAGCAAACTCAACACCACCGAGCCCACAGCAAACTTCATCCACGGATTGCCAAGTTTGCTGAACATTTTCTCCATCAAACCCATTGCACTTGTGAAATACAACGAAACAAAGCCGCAGAACAGTCCAAGCATAATCACATAAGGAATACCCGAAGTGTAGAACGGCTCGCTCTGCGAGAAGAAAAATTCGAGATTATAACCCGTGTAAACATACGACACTGTTGCACCAGCCACAGCAGCCACAATAAGCGGCATCACCGATGCTGCCGTGAGGTCGAGCATAAGCACTTCAACAGTGAACAGCACTCCGGCGATTGGTGCTTTGAATATGCCGGCAATACCGGCTGCGGCTCCACAGCCCACAAGCACCATCAGCGTCTTGGGCGACAACCTAAGCATTCCGCCAAGATTCGACCCTATTGCTGCCCCGGTGTAAACTATCGGGCCTTCGGCTCCTACCGATCCACCGAAACCAATGGTTATGGAACTCGCCACCACCGACGTGTACATGTTATGAAACTTCAATCGGCTTTTTTTCTGCGATATGGCGTAAAGCACTTGTGTAACACCATGTGAAATATTATCCTTTACAACATAACGCACGTACACTCCCACAATGAATATACCTATAATTGGAGTGATAAGATAAAGGTAATTATCCTCGGAAATCGACAACCTCGATGTAAGCATCGACGATATAGAGCCGATTAATGTTTTCAACAGCACTGCCGCAAGTCCCGAAGCAATGCCCGTCAGCAATGCAAGAATAATTACACACTGCGATTCGGAAATGTGCGATTCCCGCCAGTTAAGAAAACGCATAAGCAGGCTTTGCTTTTCAACTTCCTTATTTTGTTTCAAATCTGTTTCCATTTATATGCCGCGTCCATTAATAACAATTTTCACCGTGTAAATTAATATTTTAATGTCGTTCACAAGCGACATGTTTTCAAGATAAAGCAAATCATACTTCAATCGCTCAATCATCTCATCAACATTCTTTGCATAGCCATACTTCACCATTCCAAGCGATGTAACGCCCGGCCGCACCTGATGAAGCAAAGCACAATACGGCACTCGAGCCATCATCTGGTTCAAATAGAACTCTCTTTCGGGTCGAGGCCCTACAAGCGACATATCGCCTTTTAGCACATTCCAAAACTGCAAAGTTTCGTCAATCCGGTATTTTCGCATCCATCGTCCCACTTTAGTCACACGGTTGTCGTCGTCGGCTGACAACTGCGGAGTGTCGTCTTTCTCGGCATCTGCAACCATGCTGCGAAACTTATAAATTGTGAATGGTTTGTTATGCAATCCAATGCGACGCTGCCTATAAACGACCGGACCTTTGGAATCAACCTTTATGGCTATTGCCAAAGCAGCAAAAAACGGTGCCAAAATCACCAAAGCAATCGCCGACACCACTACATCACAAAACCACTTGATGTTGCGTTCACAATCGCCCATGCTGCACCCCGACACATCAACAAGCGGGTCGCCAACCAGTTGCTGCACCGTAGTATGGGTGAGCACAATGTCCGAAATAGTTGGTGTGATTTTAATTGGCAAATTTAGCCCGAACAGTTTGTTTATGGTGTCGAGCACTTTTTCAGCGGGACAATCAGTCAACGAAACAATCAGTTCCTTAATGTCGCATGTGCGACATACACTTTCTATTTCATCGAGGCTATAAACCGGCAATCCCATGCTATCTAACCCGACTTTCTCGGCAGGCACTTTCACATAACCAACCACATTATAGCCCACACTCTCGGGCATTGAATTCAGATTATCGCCCATGCGAACGGCTTCAGCACCAGTGCCTATAATCAGCGTATTGAATTGCCATATACGTCGTTTGATTTTATGCGACGATCTTTGAGTGATTATCGACCTGACAAAATATACAATGACAAACAACAGCAGCACAAGAAGAAATAGCATCTCGTAATTATACGTCCTGTCGTTTGCCATATCATTAACCAAAGCCACAAAAAATATAATCAACGAATTTACAAGAGCACACGATAGTGTAACAAAGAACTCCTGCAAACGCGACTTCCTGAACACTTCATTATAGTAGCCCGACAAATAGTAAACTCCCATCATCATTAGTGGGAAAACAACCATTCCGAGTGCCACATACATCGAAGTCAAATATGTGTAAAAATCATGAAAGCCTTGATTATACACGATGTCTTGATTCAGATAAAAGCGGAGATAAGTGTAAGCAAACCAAGCCAACGTCGACGAAACGAAATCACCAACCACATACTTAGCCCGCTGTAAACCTACACTAATCACTTCTCTTATCCAGCAATCGTTTTTGTTATCTGATAATCTTGAATGTGCCGTCGCAACTCAACTTCAAAATATTCGACGACTTATGTCGAGCAGTCTCGTTCTGACGATATTTCACCACATAATCAACGCCTTGCTTTATTTCATCGTCGATTTCGGCAAAAGCCAATGCCGATTTCCTGCCACTAATGTTAGCCGAAGTCGACACTATTGGTTTTTTAAACCGCTCGCACAAAGTGTGAGAAAACCTTTCCTGCGAAATGCGTATGCCAACACTATCATCATCGCCAAGCAGATTCTTTGCAAGATTATAAGCGCCATCGTAGATTATGGTCAACGGCTCAACGGCAACGTCAATCAATTCATACGCCATTTCGGGCACATCCACCACATAATGGTCGAGGTGCTCAGCCGAGTCAAGAAGCACAAGCATAGCCTTGTTGTCGGTTCTGCGCTTTAATTCATAAATGCGTCGAACGGCAGCCTCATTTGTGGCATCACAACCAATGCCCCATATCGAGTCGGTGGGATAAAGAATTATTCCACCTTTGCGGAGCACTTCCAAACATTTATTAATATCGTCGTCTATTTGCATTACAATTCTCCTTTCTCAACCAGATATGCCTGCACATCGAGAGCAGCATGGCAACCCATGCCGGCTGCCGAGACTGCTTGCCTATACATCGGGTCGGCAACATCGCCTGCAGCAAAAACGCCAGGGATGTTTGTAGCCGTAGTCTTTCCTTTTAAATCGATATAGCCGTTTGCATCCAAATCAATCTTTCCGCCAAGGAATTCGGTGTTTGGCTTATGTCCGATTGCAAGGAAAAAGCCATCAATCTTTATGTCGAGCATTTCCTCCTTGTCGGTGCCTTTATACTTCACAAGATGAGCACCCTCAACACCGCCTTCGCCAAACAAGCCCACAGTGTTGCAATTAAACAGAATTTCAATATTCTCTTTTTCTGCCACACGCTTTTGCATGATTTGCGATGCACGAAGATAGGCCTTGCGGACAATCATATACACCTTTGAGGCAATGTTACTCAAATAACTTGCTTCCTCACAAGCCGTGTCGCCACCACCAACAACTGCCACCACTTTCTTGCGATAGAAGAAACCGTCGCATGTGGCACACGCCGAAACACCAAGTCCTGCGTACTTCTTTTCGTCGGCAATACCAAGATATTTGGCCGAAGCGCCTGTGGCAATAATAACTGTGTCGGCAGCAATCTGTTGGTCGCCATCAATTGTTGCGACATAAGGCGACTGCTCAAAATCGATTGCTGTAACCTCTCCACTGCGAACCTTCGACCCGAACTTAATGGCTTGTGCCTTCATGTTCTCCATCAATTCCAAGCCATCAATCCCGTCAGGAAAACCCGGGAAATTTTCAATTTCAGTGGTTATTGTTAACTGGCCGCCCGGTTGTATGCCCTCGAGCAAAACATTATCGATGTTTGCACGCGAAGCATATACTGCAGCAGTGTAACCCGCCGGACCGGACCCTATAATTAAGCATTTTGTTCTTTCCATAAATGATTATGTCTTTATATGTATTTCAGTTATATTATCTCAAATCCACAACTTCAGTTCCCACAGGGACTGCTTTTTTGTCGAATACAAAAGTCGACTCGCTCAACGACACCTCTTTGTAATCGCTAATCTTGGTGGTGAAGGTGTTGCCATCTTTCATCTCAAAAAATGCTTTGCTGATTCGATAACTGCCATTGGTTACATACAGCAAAATCTGCTTGATGTCACTCGACGTTTGCTTTGGCACCATCTTCAGTGTGTAGAACCCTGACACCTGTGTATAAGCCTTATACACTCGGCAAGTGCTCTTCATCGATGCAAGAGCAACATACGGATTGCTCATCTGCATTTCCTCGGCACTGGGAGTTGTAATGTTAACCTCGCCGGTTGCCGTTGAATACGACCATTGAGTTGCGCCGTCGTACCAGCATTTCAAATCATTTGAGTTGATGCGAAACTTGTTGCCCTTCATCTCAATAGTACCGCTGTTTGTCCCCTGAGTCGATGTCACCACATAATCTGCTTTGATGCCCTTTGCATTTTTATATGCCGAAATAGTTTTATTCAGCACATCGCCTGCATTTTGAGCAGCACCGCATAGCACGGCAAACATCGCAAGAACGCTGACTATAATTGTTCTAATCATAACAAACAATTTCCTGTAAAATTCATTTACCCAAATACATATCAATCTCCGAAGGCGTCATCAACACTTTGCGCGGACGGCCTCCCTGCGAAGCGCCTACTATGCCGGCAGCCTCCATTTGGTCCATAATTCGCCCGGCTCTATTATATCCGATGCCAAATCTGCGCTGGAGCGAAGATGTGGAAGCATAGTCGCTCGAAGCAATAAATTCAAGCGCCTCCTCAAACAACGAATCGCGTTCAAACTGACCACCTTTGCCGCCTTCCGACACCGAGCCGTCGTCGTCGGGATTAATTGGCTCAGGCAAATGATAAGCCTGTTCAAATCCTATTTGCGACGATACGAACTCGCATATCGATTTCACTTCAGGGGTATCGACAAATGCACATTGAACGCGCACAATATCGCCATCAGCCGAGAACAACATATCGCCCTTGCCTATTAGATGCTGCGCTCCAGAGCAATCGATTATTGTTCTGCTGTCCTGCATTTGTCCCACACGGAATGCCACACGGCTCGGGAAGTTGGCTTTAATAAGTCCGGTTATAGTCTTGGCATCAGGACGTTGAGTTGCCAAAATCACATGGATGCCAATAGCACGCGCTTTCTGTGCCAGGCGCACGAGCGGTGTTTCAACTTCCTTGCCCGATTGCATAATCAAATCGCAGAACTCATCGATGATGAGCACAATATATGGCATAAACCGGTGCCCATTATTGGGATTGAGTTGATGCTTAACAAACCGTGCGTTATAATCCTTTACGTTTCGCTCACCGGCTTTTTCAAGCAAGCGATAACGGTCTTCCATTTCCGTAACAAGCGAGTTGAGCGTAGGCACAACCTTCTTGGCATCGGTGATTACCGCTTTATCTTCCTCTGGCAATTTTGCCAAATAGTGATGCTCAAGAAGCGCATACAGACTAAATTCAACCATTTTAGGGTCGACAAGCACAAACTTGAGTTCGGCTGGATGCTTTTTATAAAGCAGTGATGTGATGATGGCATTAAGCCCAACCGATTTACCTTGACCGGTTGCACCTGCAACAAGCAAGTGTGGGGTCTTGGCAAGGTCGGCAACAACCACCTCGTTGCTCACTGTGCAGCCCAAAGCAATTGGCAACGCTGCCTTCGACTCTTGAAATGCACGCGACTCAATCACCGAGCGCATCGACACTATTTGCGGCTCGCGGTTCGGCACCTCAATACCCACCGTGCCTTTGCCCGGCACCGGAGCAATGATGCGTATTCCTTTAGCAGCAAGGCTTAATGCGATGTCATCTTCAAGCGATTTGATGCGTTGTATTCTAACACCCTCTTTCGGGACAATTTCAAACAAAGTTATGGTTGGTCCTACGGTGACTTCAATACTATTGATTTCTATTCCGTAGTTGAGCAACGTGCGTGTGATTAATTCTTTATTCTCCTCCTGCTCTCTAACGTCGACCGACACTTTTGTGTTGCCGTAGTTCTTCAACAGTTCAATCGAAGGCAACTTGAATTTCGACAATTCTTTAGTAGGGTCGTAAACATCGTCATTCGACACATTGTCGCTCTTTTCAATCTCACTCGCCTGCTTAATCACAAAATCCGTTGGCTGTTCCACTTTAGGTTCACTTGGTTTCACATTCAAGTTCACCTTGTCGGCAGGTTCCTGCATTTGAGGAGCGATTTCATTGTTTCTAACCGGGGTCTCAACAATCGGCTCCTTAACTGGAGTCTTATTCAAATTCCTGTCGCCCATGAAATCCGACAACGGCACATCGGTTTGAACAGTTTCGCCCGCGGGAGTGACCCTGCGCAAACGGCGCGACCGTTTTATAATACCCGCAGTGTATTCGTAGATTGTTTTTAGAGTACGATAAAACACAAACACCCACACCATGGCGACAACAAAATTCACCATAATCATCCCATAGATGCTTGTGTAGTCAATCAGCAATGTGTTGAGATAATAACCAATGTTTCCTCCTATTGGGTAGAAAGTGATGTCGATGCCATAGGTGAGCGCGCCCGCAATCATCGAAAATGCAAAAACGCTGAGCAACGACAGGAAGGTGTATTGCACAAAAAACACCTTTACGCCTTTCAACAACCTAAAGGCTATGATAAAACACCAAATCACAATAATAAATGCTGCCAAGCCAACACCCTGCTCAATGAACAAATGCGAGACGTAAGCACCAAAAATTGCTCCGTTATTATTGATGTTTTCCACATTTTGGCTTGTCACCGAAGTGTTTATCACCTCGCTCTGGTCAGCGGCTCCCGACATAAAAAAGGAGATGAACGAAAGCAACAGAAACACACCAAGAAAACCGATAATCACGCCAACGGTCCACTTTGTGCGTCGCAGCATGAGCATCGCTTTTATTTTGTCGATTGTGCCTTTCGGTTTTGAGTCGTCTTTTTTATTTTTGACATCAAACCCTGCGCCTTGCAACGGCACATTTCTTATATCCGGATTAAAAGATTCATTTTCCACTTCGCTACTCATTGTTTTTTTACAAATTTACAAATTTTACTTATCATTTCCTATTTTCTCCCATTCTTAAATATGTTGATATCAACTCTTCTTCCAGAAACCCTTAGTGAACAAAATCAAAATAGTGAACAACTCCAAGCGTCCGGCAAGCATATCGAATGAAAAAACCACCTTGCACAAATCGTTCATGTCGGCAAACGAGCCATGAAATCCTGTGAAACCATAACCCATGCCAATATTGCTCACAGCCGACACCGCAGAGAATATGGCATCAAAAGCCGGAATACCCGAAACGGTGAAGATTATCGCGCTCACGCAAAACAGGAGCAGATAGCACGTCAAAAAGGCAATACATTTCGAATATACATCGTCGCTTACAACTCTGCCGTTAACCCTAATCACTTTCACTGTGTTGGGATGCAGCAAATGATAGATTTGAATTGAAGTGTTCTTTAACAGCAACACTAAGCGGTCGACTTTTGCACCACCGGCAGTCGAACCAGCCGACGCTCCAAACACCATCACCACCACAAACATCATCGACACAAACGGTCCGTCAGCCTCATAATCGAACGCCGTAAGACCGGTTGACGTTGCCGCCGAAATAGTTTGAAAGAAGCCACACACAAACGCCATAAGTTTGTTGTCCATAGCATCTTGCATCACCACATCTATGCCTACAATCACACCTACACCCGACAGCAGCCCTACTGTCCATCGGAGAACATCGTTTTTCAGCACCGCCAGTCTGTCGCCTTTAGCAAACCTATACAACAGATAGAAATTCAACCCCGAAAGCAACATAAACACAGTGATTACGATATTAATATACATCGAGTTCCAATGTCCGATGCTGGCGTTTTTGGTTGAAAAGCCACCAGTTGACGTGGTAATAAGCGTATGATTCAAAGCGTCGAAGAAATCCATCGGGCCAGCCCACAAGAAACCTAACAGCACCAATGTGAGCACACAATACACTGCCCACAAACTCGTTGCCGTCTGGCTCACCCGTGGTCGCAATTTGTCGTGTGTCAACCCGGTTACTTCGGCATTAAACAACTGCACGCCGCCCGAATGGTTGAGCATCGGCAGCACTGCGAGGGTGAACAATATGATTCCCATACCACCAAGCCACTGCGATATCGACCGCCACAGCAAAATGCCTTTTGCGGTGCTTTCAACATCGCGTATCACACTGGCGCCAGTGGTCGAAAAACCACTCATTATCTCAAAATAGGCATCAACAAACCGAGGCAATGTGCCCGATAGCATATATGGCAAGCATCCGAATAACGAAAACACCACCCACACCGATGCCGTCAACAACAAGCCTTCGCGTGTGTGCATGCTGCTTCGCTTTGGGCGTATGCCAAAAGTCATGGTTGCACCGGCAAGCAATGTTATGCCAATGGTGATTGCGAACGCACGCGCGCAATCGGGTTCAGAATAAATCAACGACGTAATAAGTGGCAACGCCATGAATGCCGATTCAATCATCAACAGCCATCCGATTACCCTTGCCACTATAGCGACGTTGAGCGACACTCCGCGTTCTCTCATAATCCTTAGTCCTCCGCCGGATTTTAGTTAAACCATTTTTCCAATTTGTGCATCGAGCCCGATAGGCTGAACACCACCACATGGTCGCCGGGCTTCAACTCGGTGCAACCTTGCACCAGATAGCCCACCCCATCTCTCACAAGTCCTGCAATGGTCATCTCTCGCGGAAGTTTCAAATCCTTCACAGGCGACTTGGTCACCTTTGAGTCTTCCTTAACCACCATCTCCGTAACCTCGGCATCGGCAAGCGCCAGACACTTGGCATTGCTTTGGTCGTTATCAATCAGTGTTTGGAATATCTTGCTCGAAGCCAACAGTTTCTTGTTGATTATGGTGCCAATATTCAGTCCTTCAGCCTCCGAAATAAACTGAATGTTCTCCACCTCGGCGATAGTCTTTTTCACACCATATTCTTTTGCAGTGAGACATCCAAGAATGTTAGTTTCCGAACTGTCGGTAAGCGCCACAAAAGCATCGTAATTCTCAAGATGCTCTTCACGCAAAATATCATTGTCGCGACCGTCGCCGTTAACTATCTGGCAATCGGGCAACTTATATGCCAAATCGAGCGAGCGATTCTTGTCAATCTCAATTATCTTGAACTCATATTTACCGTCCGACAGTCGAACCAATCGTTTGGCAATGCGGCTTCCGCCCATAATCATCACCTTGTCGATTCGCGACTGGCGCTTGCCACAGATGTCAATCACTTTGTCGAGGTAATCTTCTTTCGTGGCAATGTAAACAATATCGTTTTCCAAAATCATGTCGTCGCCTCGTGGAATAATAGTTTCATATTTGCGCTTTATGGCACAAATGTGCATAAAGCCCGACACATCTGACGTGTCGCGCAACTTCATTCCAAGCAATTTTGCCGAACCGCGCAATTTCACACCCACCACAATGAGTTCGCCATTAAACATCTCAAACCAATTTCTCACCCAAGTATGTTTCAATGCCATCATCATTTCTTCGGCAGCGAGATATTCCGGATAAATCAGGTCGTCAACGCCAAGTTGTGTGAAATAGCCTTTATTTTCTTTTTTGAAAAATTCATAGTTATCAATTCGTGCCACAGTCTTTTTTGCTCCGAGGCTTTTAGCCATCGAGCAAGTGAGCACATTAGTTGTTTCATAGGGTGTTACTGCAATAAACAAGTCGCAATTACTCATATCCACCTGACCCAGCACTTCAAACGATGTGGGACGTCCCACATGAGTAATCAGATTCTGATTATCAAGCGCAGCAAGTTTCAATTCATCCTTATCTATAACATATATGTCGTGCGATTCGTTTGAAAGAAGTTTAGCCAAATGGCTACCCACTTCACCGGCACCGACAATTACAATTTTCATATTCTATTAAACTGTTTTATAATACAATTCTTTGATTCTGTTTTTTATCTCGGCCTTGCCTATGCCGCAATAATCACGCAACTGAGTCACCGTGCCTTGACTAATAAACTCATCTGGCAATCCCATCTTGTCGACATGCACGCAATAGCCGTGGTCGTTGAACCAATCAAGCACCGTAGAACCCAATCCTCCGCGCATCGTTCCGTCTTCAACGGTTATCACATTAGAGAACTGTTTGCCAACCTCGTTGAGAATATCCTCATCGATAGGTTTGAGAAAAATCATATCGTAGTGAGCCACACACACGCCCTCGCTGCGCAATTCTGCCACCGCTTCAGCCACATCGCTGCCAAACGGGCCTATGCTCAGCACTGCAACGCGTTCGCCACTACTCATTTTGCGACCCTTTCCAATCGGCAAAACTTGCATTTCGTTGTGCCAATCCACAAGTTTTCCGCTGCCACGCGGATAGCGTATTGCAAACGGCCCATGTTCAACCCGATTTGATGTGTACAACAGATTGCGAAGGTCGTGCTCATCAATAGGCGAACTCACAATCATATTCGGAATGCAATTAAGATAAGCCATATCGAAAGCGCCATGATGAGTGGCACCATCTTCGCCCACCAATCCCGCACGGTCGATGCACAACACCACCGGCAGATTCTGCAATGCAACATCATGAATTATCTCGTCGTAGGCACGTTGCAAAAACGACGAATAAATGCAACAATATGGTTTCAACCCATCTTTTGCCAAACCGCCGGCAAAAGTCACTGCATGTTCTTCGGCAATACCCACGTCGAAAGCACGTTCCGGGAACGCATCCTGCATGAACGTCATCGAGCAACCTGTTGGCATAGCGGCAGTTATGCCAACCACTTTTTCGTCGGCTTGCGCCAATTCAACAAGCGTTTTTCCAAACACGTCTTGAAACTTGAGCGGCTTCGATTCGGTGTCGTTCGGGGTGAGAATTTCTCCTGTTTCTTTGTTGAACTTGCCGGGCGCATGCCAAGTGGTAGGGTCTTTCTCGGCTGGAGCAAAGCCCTTCCCCTTGCGAGTGCGCAAATGAATAATGCGAGGGCCTTTCATATCTTTTAATCCACTGAACACCTCAACAAGTTTTGTCACATCGTGACCGTCAAACGGTCCAAAATAACGTATGTTCAAACCCTCGAAGATGTTCTGCTGATTAGCAAGCAAAGCCTTTATGCTGTTGCTGAAGCGCAATATAAGTCCACGTCCGTGGTCGTTTATGAGTTTATGTTTCAAACAATACTCATAAACTTTCATCTTCATGTCGTTATACTTGCGCGAAGTGTTAAGATGCGACATGTACTCGCCAAAAGCACCCACACTCTCATCAATCGCCATATCATTGTCATTCAGCACAATGATAAGGTTATTGCGATTTATTGAGGCATTATTAAGAGCCTCAAAAGCAAGTCCACCGCTAATCGAAGCATCGCCTATCACAGCCACCACATTGCGGTCGGTCTCGCCATGTAATTGCGCGGCAATCGACATACCCAAAGCAGCCGAAATGGAGTTAGAGGCATGTCCGGCAATAAACGAATCGTATTCGCTCTCTTTGGGATTAGGGAAGCCGCTCAACCCGTTCATCTTACGGTTGTTCTCAAAAGCATCACGTCGGCCGGTGAGAATCTTATGCCCGTAGGCTTGATGCCCCACATCCCACACAATGCGGTCGTAAGGCGTGTTAAACACATAATGCAACGCAACAGTGAAATCAACAGCCCCCATACTCGAAGCAAAGTGACCAGGATTCTCCGATAACGATTCAACGAGAAATCTCCGCAGTTCACTGCACACGTCGGGCAACGATGCAACAGGCAAAGCGCGCAAATCAACCGGACTATCAATTTGCGACAATAGCGGAAAATTATTATTAATATACTCTTTATTCAATGTTATATCTATTAGCAACTACAACCAGCATCACAATTTGCTTAGCGAAATGGATTTTGCAATTCACGAATGTTTCTGCCTCTTATATTTCTTATATAACGGTACAAATATGATTATTCCCGATGCCACTATCGTGAACAACACATAAAAATCGATTCTCGAAGCGCGAGTGAGCAACAAGAAGCATAACACGAGCCATAGAGCAACTATAAACCCTAAGCGAATTATTTGTGATGTAGTCATAAATAATGTGTCTTTTTTTCTCTTTAAACAACAAAATTAACAAAACATTTCGAATTATAAAAGAGCAGAAATCACATCACCACAAAAATAGAAACAAAACTCCACCCAACGCAACAAAAAAAGCACGAAACTCATCAATTGAAAGTTCCATGCTTTTCTATACATTCTTTTCAACCTTAGTTAGGCATCTTTCTTTTCCAGAATTTCAAGTGCCATATCTAAAATCTGAGTGTCGTCGAGAACAACGTAGCCACCATTTGGACCTGGCTCGATGTGCAAACCGCAGTTCTTGCCAAATTCGTAGTTCGTACCACCAAAGTAGTTTCTGACTGTTTGGTCAGTAACATTCAGTTTGTCGGCAATCTTGTGAATAGATCCTTCTGGAAGTGACTCTTTGATTCGACGAAGTTCGTTAAAGGTTATCGTTTTAGCCATGATATTTAAATATTTATAAGTTAATACTCATGTGAGTTATCTCAATTTCATTTTTTTACTCTATAAAATTATCACTAATCTTTTATATCACAAAATAATTTTACAAAAATTTTATATTTAAACAAAATAAACAGGTGCAATTACAAAAATCGCAACAATATTCAACGCTATTGAAATGAACAAAATTTGTTGTTGCCGTGGGGTAAGACAGCCGTCAATACGATAGTCTGCAGGAAGTTTTTTCAAAGCCCAATAAACAAATATTGCAACCAACATACCCAACACTGCCCCACAAACTATATCGCCCGGGAAGTGAACACCTAAATATATTCGGCTATACGACACCAACGCCGCCCACGCAAATATGCTAATGGCAACACCACGGTTCCGGGATAATAATGTGAGCAGCATGGCAACGCCAAACGAATTTGCCGCATGGCTCGACACAAAGCCATACATGCCACCACGGTGTTCGTTCAGCACATAGGCACATAAATGTTCAACGTGCGACGGGCGCAAACGGCACACCAACGGTTTAATTACCGACGATGCTATTTGGTCGCTCAATGCCACTGTGAGTGCCACAGCAAGCACAATCACCAGGCCGCGTTTCACCCCACACCGAAATGCAATATATAAAAGGGCAACCAACGGCAGCACATAAGCCCACTTGCCAGTGAACAGCCACATCATGCTATCGGCATAGCCACAATGAGCACCATTCAAAACACTAAATACTGCTTCATCGGCTTGCTGCAACATTTCAATAACACTACTCATGCAAAAAAAGATTTTCAAGGTTTCAAATAATTGCTCTATTAATCAGATAATCTTAACATCCGAGGCTTTTATCCATGCCCTATGTTCGT
Organism: Muribaculaceae bacterium; assembly: GCA_051878455.1. Classification (GTDB taxonomy): domain Bacteria; phylum Bacteroidota; class Bacteroidia; order Bacteroidales; family Muribaculaceae; genus SFTJ01. The sequence continues at coordinate 69,233 of JBJEKD010000058.1, read as the reverse complement.
CGGAGGTTTTCACGTCATACCACATCACTTCCGACTTTACGCTGTCAATCACAGCCACTTTAAAGCCTTCGTTGAGCAAGAATGCCTCCTCGGTTTTATCCTTTGGTTGACGGGGCGAAGTGCTCAAAGTTGACGACGGCACAATCACGATGGCGTATTTGCTGCTTACAACTCTATTGCGTGTGATGAACGACGCCCACATACTGAATAAAAACATCAATAGCACTATTCCTCCGCCAAAAAATCCGATTTTGCGAATTGCAATGTTTGACATGAATATATATGCCAACAACGCCACAATAAACACCAAGAACAGAGTAACAGCCACCGTTGCCCACGAATTTGACGAACGGCACATAATCCAATTCATAAACTTGTCGGTAAAATAGGAATTGCCGTCATCGGTTTTAACATTGGCTTTCTCGTTCACGAAATCGAGATTGAAACGGGCATCATCGTTACTCGGGTCGAGTTTCAGTGCGCGTTCATAATTCAATATGGCTTCACCCAAGTTGCCAAGTCGATACTGTGAGTTTGCTATATTATAATACAACTCGCTGCTCGTTCCATATTGTTTTGCAGCCTTTTCATACAACTCTATCGCCTTGTCGTAATGGTCTTTCTCATATTCGGCATTGGCTTGCTTGATTAAGTCTTGAGCAAACAACAAGTTCGCACCCAACACATAGATGACCAAAGTATAAATTATTCTCTTACCCATCATTTCTTCTTTTTAGTATTCTCCAATTTGTCCATCACATCACTGGCTTGCTCAAACACATGGTTCATATCGGTGCCACTCAATTCAGGAGCATATTGAGCGAACTCGCACTTGTCGAGAACGTCCAAAACCGATTTAACCACATCTTCGCTCACGCCATAAGTTTCAAGTTCCAACTGGATGTTGTCCTTGCTCAATTCCGATACCGGAATACCAAGTTTGTCACTCAAATATCCCCATAATGCTTTCAGTGTTTCGGCATAGAAACTGTTGGTGTTGTTGTCAAGCATATATTTCCGTGCTGTTTTGAGGCGTTTTTGAGCCACCTTATTGGCTCGTTTTGTACGCATCATGGCAATGTTTGTACGGTCTTTAAGAGTCTTTCGATAATAAAACAGCAGTCCTGCAACAAACAATGCCGGAAGTATATACCACAACCAGTAACTGAACTCATCAACAAGAAACGCATGCTGTTTTTGCAAATTCAAGTCGCCAAGTTTAATGTGAAGAATGTCGCGGTTCTTCTGTTCCACGCCACCCACCTTGTGCGATGCTGGTGCTCCATTGCCCTTTGCAACTGTCAGATTATAGTCTGCTGTTGAAAGTGTTACATATTTCCGCTGGCTCGGGTCGAAATAAGTGAAAACGGTTTTCGGAATTGTATATTTTCCCACAAATTGAGGAATAAAAGTATAGTCGAATGCAATACTACCCGACACCGTCGAGCCATTTGGCTTGGCATTGATGTTCGACTGCGGGTCGTAAACCTCGAATTGCGATGGGAAACCAATCGTTGGCGATTTCACATATTTAATATTACCGCTACCTCTTATCACCAAATTATAGGTTGCAGCCTCATACGATTTGAGTTGCTGCGGATTGATGCTCGACTCAAACGTGAACTGTCCAACTGCACCATTAAATGTGGCAGGCTTTGGCGAAGGCAACGGAGTGATGTTGACCGAAGCCGAATTTGATTTCACCTTCAGTTTCTTCTCAACAGGCTGCTGAATGTAACCGAAAATGCTGCGAATTTTTTCATATTGCACCACAGTGACATCGTAGTTACCCGATGTTATGGTGAGTTTGCCCGATTGCTGAGGGAAGAGAATACATTTTTTCAACTCGGCAACCATATAGTTCTCGCCATTAACTCGCTCAATGTTGTTAAGCGACGGCGACAAAGGCAATTCCTCAATCAAGAATCCGTTGAACGACGGTTGCAGAGTGGGCATAAACTGCGATATCTGATATTTAGTGTACAACTTAATTGTACAAACAACCGCTTCTTGCTCGTAAACATTTTGTTTCGACATTGCTATGCGCACAAACAGGTCATTGCCGCTAACTTGCTTGCCGGCATCCTGAGTATCGATGTCGTCGAAACGGACAGCTCCGCCGCTGCCGCCTTGTTGGTTAGTATTAGCCGACGACTTGTCGGGCGGCAAAATTTCAATGCTGAAAGGCTTCGAGGTGAGACGCTTACCGTCGACCACCACCGATGCCGCACCCACCTGATAAGTGCCTGCTTTAACTGCCTTATAAGTCATAGTGTATTCCACCGACGAACTGCTTGAACTCACACCATTAACCCATTGCTGGCTGTATGAGGTTGAAACCGCCGGTCCGTAAATCTTCTGTGCACCTTCAATTTCGGGGGCAGTAAACGAACTGCCCTCGCCATCGCGCAGAACATACACAACCGAAAACCGATTGCCCTGCACCACTTGCCGAGGTGCCTGCGCCGTGAACGACACTGCTGCTTCGGCAATTATCGATACCATTAATAGTGCTAACGTAAACAATCCAAATCTCTTCATAACCTACGATAGTGCTTTATTTCTAATCAGCCATAAATCACAATTAAATGTCAACATCAACTTTACCATTGATTGCCGGTGCGACGTGATTTTGCCTTCTCTTTTCGTTCCTTTTGAGCATTAACTCTTTGCTGGATAGCACTTTCCTGATTTTGCATAGTCTTTAATATCTGGTCGATATTATCTTGGCTCATGCCACTCTGGTTTTGCTTATCCTGCTTATTGTCGCTTGGCTTTTGCTGCTGACTTTGATTTTGCTGATTCTGGTCTTTATTCTTTTTATCTTCGTTATCTTGATTTTGCTGCTGTTGCTGTTGTTGCTGCTGTTGCTGTTCGTTCTTATTCTTGTCTTCGTTTTGTTGCTGTTCAAGTTTCTTTTGAGCAAGACGCAGGTTTTCGCGAGCCTTATCGTCGTCGGGATTACGGCGAAGACAATTCTTGTAGTTTTCAATGGCGCCACTGTATTCCTCGCGATTGAAATCGATGTTCCCAAGATTATAGTAAGCCTTCGAAACCAACTGCTGATTGCTGCAAGTGGTGACAAGATTTTTGAGAAGGGTTTGAGCCTGATTTACCGGATTATTCTTATCCTCTTTGTCGTTGGCTTTCACTCCACCGCCCTGACGAATCAGCACCGTGGCAAGATTATAGTTTGCCACCGACGACGACGGATTAACTTGCAGAGCCTTTTTATATTCAACCTCTGCCTCACCATATCGTTTATCCTTGTAATAACTATTACCCTTGCGTATGAAATTGCGTTCACGCTTTAGGCTGACCTCCTCTTTGCTCTGAGTGTCATCTTTGCTTTGTGCACAAACGCTCCACGATGCCGTAGTGAAAGCAATCATCAAAACGGCTGTCAATACACTATTAATTCGCATCCTTGACATTTTTAGTAAAGAAGTTATATTTACTTAACCACTTGTTTTTACGTTCAACAATGAAGATATTAACAACCACAAACACAAGCGCCAACCATGCAAACACCGGGAACTGCTCGTCGTGTTGAGTGTAAACCACGCGTTCGAGGTCCGACTTTGCAAGTTTCTTCAAATTTTCGTCAACGTCGGTCACAGCATCAGCCGAATTTCCGGAAACATATATTCCCTTGCCGGCTTTTGCAATGTCAATAGCCATTGTCTCATTGAGGAATGTGGTAACAACCTGTCCATTGTCATCTTTCAAGAAATTACCGGTGCCGCCCATTGGAATTGGCGAACCTTTGGTTGAACCAACACCAATCACATTAATCTGAATACCACGTTTGTGCGCTTCTTTTGCTGCGCCCACGGCATCGTCTTCGTGATTCTCACCATCGGTAATAATGATAATCGACTTACCTGATTTTTCGCTTTGAGTAAACGACTTCATAGCCAAATTGATGGCGGCGCCAATGGCAGTACCCTGAGTGGGCACCATGTTTGTGCTGATATTGTTAAGATACATCTTTGCCGAGAGGAAATCGCTTGTGATTGGCAACTGCGTGTAGGCATTGCCGGCAAACACAATCAGTCCCACCTTATCCTCGCCAAGACGGTCGATGAGTTTTTCAAGAATCAATTTTGAACGCTGCAAACGGCTCACGCCATTAGGGTCGTCGGTCGACGATGCCCGCATCGAGTTTGAAACGTCGAGTGCAATCATCACCTCGATTCCGCGCACCTTTGTTGTGGCAGTCTTGGCGCCGGCTCGCGGACGAGCAAGAATAATCACCACCATTGCAAGTGCCAAAAGCGACAAGGTGAGTTTAATCCACGGCTTATATTTCGACACATCGGGCATCAGACCCTCAATGGTTGCGCTTTTCCCAAATCGATTCAGCCTGCGCTTGCGTGTGTGGCGCGACCACAAAAACAATAGCACGGCAAGCGGCAAAAGCAATAGCAAATAAAGATATGCTGGATTGGCAAAACTAAACATAATCAAATCAACTGTTTTTAAATTTCATCATATTCGGTTTAATACGGGCTAATGCGTCATGGAATGGTGCGCAAAATGGTGTATCGGCTCAAAATGTCGATGCACAAAAGCAACAACAACGCAATTGCCCACGGCATATAATAATCCTCAGTGTGGCTGAAGTTTCTTATGTCCATCTGCGTTTTTTCCAAAGCATCTATCTCGGCAAACACATCCTTAAGCACATTCTTGCTTGTGGCGCGGAAATACTTTCCGCCTGTCGACGATGCTATGCTTTTGAGCGTGGCTTCGTCGATAACTACGGGCAAACGCTGATATTCCATTCGCCCATACATATTTGTGCCCACAGGATAAAGGGCGGTGCCATTGCTTCCCACACCGATAGTGTAAATCTTTATGCCTTTTTCTCGGGCAATCGACGCTGCCGTGAGTGGCGCAACAATGCCAGTGTTGTTCGACCCGTCGGTGAGCAAAATTATGCTTTTCGACTTTGCCTTACCTTCCTTAATACGGTTAATGGCAGTGGCAATGCCGTCACCAATCGCCGTACCGTCTTCCAATGCACCCATTTCAATGTTTTGGATTGCATTGATAAGGGCTGCCTTGTCGGTTGTCATTGGCACTTGTGTGAAACTTTCTGCTGCAAAAATCACAAAACCGATGTTATCAGTTTCTCGTCCGCTCACAAACTGGCACGCAACATCTTTCGCTGCCTCAAAACGGTTAGGACGGAAATCCTGGGCAAGCATACTTGTTGAGATGTCGAGAGAAACCACAATGTCGGTACCCTCTGTTTCCGACGTTGACCAACTATCGTGGGTTTGAGGGCGAGCAATGATAACTATCAAGCAAGCCACAGCAAGCAGGCGGAACACAAACATCAAGTGCATCAGCCACACTTTCCACGAAGTGGACAGTTTTTTGAACGGCGACAACGACGTCACCAACATAGTGGCGTGGCTTTTCTTACGGCGAAGCACATACCACAACGCAAGCGGAATGAGTATGAGCAAAAGCCACAAATAATTAGGATGAGCAAACGTAATCATTTCTTCACCTCCTGTTCTGACGCATTGTCGGTTTCGTCGCCTTCGGTCTTGTCGCCCTCGGCCTTTTCGTCGGGCAATTCAACAGGCTTTGTTTCGTTAACATAGTTCACAGCACGCTGATAGGCTGTCTCGTTGTCGTCGGGCAACGGTTTCATTGAAGCGAACTTCACGAAGTCGGAAATTTCAAGAATACTATAAAGTTGTGAGTTCACGTCACGAGCCTCTTCAACATTGCGAAGTTCGTCGATAATCTGCGATGATGTCATTTCGCAAGCATTAACTCCGAAACGGCGTGCAATGTAAACACGCAGAATATCGGTCAATTCGGTGAAATAAACTTTTTCCTGACCGGCTTGCCAAAGTTTCTTTTCCTTTAATTGCTCAAGACACAAGATAGCCTCCTCGTATGGCGGCAACCGCTTTTTCTTTGGCAGCAATGGAATTTCGCCGTGGCGTATCCACTTGAAATAAACAAACAATGCTGCGGCAATTATGAGCAACACAATCAGGTACACCCACCAATAATCTGAAATCACGTCGGGCACCCAGTCGAAAAATTTAAACGGCACGTCTTCAACCGGTTTATAGTCGTGAACGGTTTTCAAACTGTCAACATTCACAGGCAACACCTTCAGCGACAAGTGCGGCGTTAGAAACGTGTCGCTGCCCACAACGTATTGCAATGGCGGAAGCACATACATGCCCGAGTCGAACGACTGCAACATGAAGTCGCGTTTTATCTGTATCCTGCCATTATCAATATCTGTGGTGTCACCTTCGGTTTTAAACGCAATTTCCACCTTGCTTGTAAGTGTATCGGCATTTTCGTTCACGAAAAAGCCGTGAGCGTTTTTATCCTGCGAAATCTCAATGTGCAAAGCCGTTTGTCGACCCATAACTAATGTGGCGGAGTCGAGCGAAGCCTTCACAATAACATTTCCGGCAGTGACAGGCAACCACATGACTATGGCTGCCAAACACATCAATTTTATTCTTAAATTTACAATCATCTTACGCCTCTTTTCTTGAACAAAGCCATGAGTGATTTCACATAATCTTCGTCGGTTGCCATAGTAGCAACATCAACTTTGCAGCGTTGTGCAGTGATGTTCATGCGCTGTTGGCTTGCAAACCACCATTTTTGATATGATTCGCGCGTTTTCTTTGAACCGGTGTTTATCCAACGCTCGGCGCCGGTTTCGGTGTCGAGCATACGCATCAATCCCACATTGGGCAATTCCGACTCGCGTTTGTCGTAAACCTGCAAGGCAATCACATCGTGCTTACGGTTGGCTATCGACATTGATTTATAATAGTCGTGACCGTCAATGAAATCGCTAATCACAAATGTTGTGCACCGTTTTTTTATTGCACTTGTCAGGAACTCTAATGCCATATTGATGTCGGTGCCACGATTTTCAGGCACATAATCAAGCAATTCACGAATCACGAGCAATATGTGCTTTCGTCCTTTCTTGGGCGGTATAAACTTTTCAATTCGGTCCGAAAAGAACACCACACCCACTTTATCGTTGTTCTGAATAGCCGAAAAAGCGATGGTCGAAGCAAGTTCAGCCATGAGTTCACGCTTCAGCACACCCACAGCCCCAAAATCTCTACTGCCCGACACATCAACCATAAGCATAACTGTGAGTTCGCGTTCTTCTTCATAGACCTTTACGTACGGCCGGTTGTGACGCGCCGTAACATTCCAATCTATATCGCGAACATCATCGCCGTATTGATATTCCCGAACCTCCGAGAAAGTCATACCACGACCCTTGAAAGCCGAATGATACTCGCCCGCAAAGATATTTTGCGAGAGACCCTTTGTTTTAATTTCTATCTTTCGTACTTTCCTTAGCAGTTCATTCGAATCCATAACCTTTCATTAATTATGTTCACGCCACCCCGGGGCATAATGCTGCGGGGTGGCAAAAAACCTTCTATAAAAAAGCAGTGTTATGGCACGGCAATTTTGTCGAGTATTTCGCTCACCACTTCGTCGGCACTGATGTTGTTTGCTTCGGCTTCATACGACAAACCGATGCGATGACGAAGCACATCGTGGCATATTGCACGAACATCTTCAGGAATAACATAGCCACGACCGCGAAGGAATGCGTATGCTCTGGCGGCTATTGCCATACTGATTGATGCACGAGGCGATGCTCCAAACGAGATGATGCTTGTGAGGTCGTTCAATCCGCAATCACCAGGGAAACGGGTTGCGAACACTATGTCAACAATATATTTTTCAATCTTCTCGTCGATATAAATTCTTTCAACAAGTTTGCGTATCTCCAAAATTTCTTCCGGCTTGATGAGCGCCTGCACATTTGCCTTCACCGAAGAAATGTTCTGACGAACGATTTGCTTTTCTTCTTCTTTCGAAGGATAGCCTATAATCACCTTCATCAAGAAACGGTCGACCTGTGCTTCAGGCAGCGGATAGGTTCCTTCTTGTTCTATCGGGTTTTGGGTGGCAAGCACCAGGAATGGATTGTCGAGTTTGAAAGTGTTGTCGCCAATAGTTACCTGACGTTCCTGCATGGCTTCGAGCAATGCACTTTGAACCTTAGCCGGAGCACGGTTAATTTCGTCGGCAAGGATGAAGTTGGCAAACACCGGACCCTTTTTCACTTCAAACTTTTCGTTCTTTACACTATAAACCATAGTGCCTATAACGTCGGCAGGAAGCAAATCAGGCGTGAACTGAATACGGCTGAATTTGGCATCAACCAGTTTCGACAATGTATTGATTGCCAATGTTTTTGCCAAACCCGGAACACCTTCAAGCAGCACGTGCCCATTTGCCAATAATGCTATCAACAACGAATCAACCAGATGCTTTTGTCCAACTATTGTTTGATTCATCCCTTGGGTTATCAAACCTACAAAACCGCTTTTGCTTGCGATTAAATCATTTAATTCTCTGATATTAACTGATTCACTCATTATTCTATAATAGTTAAATTATCTATTCTATTTTAGTTTGTGGCTACAAAATTATCATTTTTAGGAATAATACTAAAAACACTCTCCGTTAATTTATGATATATTTAGTTAGAAATGTTAAAATCTCGCAAAAAAGCAACTGAAGTATTGCTTGTAGAACTCTCTCAAACAACCAATACTCCAGTTTATACCATCGTTTGAATCCGCTTTCATAACTTTATCAAACGTCTATTTCACAAATATTTGCTCAAGATTTCGCCCTCTTTCTTTTTTGCTGCTTCCACACTCTGCTTGTCGTCTTTGTCGATGCCATATTTTTTTGCATCTGGGACAATAACCACAGTGCCGGGTTTCACATTGTTTGGATTGCTAATCACATTCTTGTTTTCCTCATAGATATACACCCAAAAATGTCCGTTGCCATAATGCTTTCTCGCCATACGCGTGAGGAAGTAACTGCCGGTTACAGTGTCGGTAACCACTTTGTTGTTAGTCGACGATTTTTCTACGCCATTCTTAACGGAACTGTCAGGTTCGCTCACTGCTTGAATCGTTGTGTCGGTTTCCTCCATTATTGTATCGGCGGCTAAAACACTGTCGCTTTCTTCAACATATTCTTCGGCAGGTTTCGGATTTAATCCGCCTCGCATATAATCAATAAAGAAATTCACAAAATACACACCTGCCACACCACACACAACACCAAGAATAAATCCCTTGATTGCACCATGACGATGCCACCACGATACCTCATCATCGTAATAGCAATCATCGTCGTGTGGTGTTACAACTAAAACATTATTGGCCTCCTCCGGCTCATCTGCCTCTGCTTCCGGCTCGGCAGGCTCGGTTGCTGCGTCAGCAGTTGGCTCAGCTTCGGGCTCGGCTTCTTCCAATGTCTCCGGCTCGGTAGGCTCGGTTGCTGCATCAGCAGTTGGCTCGGCTTCGGGCTCGGCAGGTTCGGCTTCCTCGTCAGCGGTTGGCTCTGCTTCCGGCTCGGCAGGTTCTGGCTCTGTTTCTGGAGCGGCTTCTTCCAATGCTTCCGGCTCGGCAGGCTCGGCTACTGCATCAGCGGTTGGTTCGGCTTCGAGGGCGGCCTCTGTGACCACCGCCTCGGCATCTGGTTGCGATGTGGCATCTGGTTGCGAATCAACCGTATTGAGCATATCCGATGTAACCTCGTCGTTAAGAACCACTGCCTCAAACGAAGCAAACGGTGCATTTACAGCCTCTGCAAGTCGCTTATCGGGGGTAAACGACACCTTGTTGTGTCCGGGTATTTCAATCATCTCACCCGTGTTTACATTCACGCTGCGTCGTGCGCCCACTTTCGACACGCCAAACACACCCAAGCCATCAATCTTTACACTTTCTCCGTCAATCAACCTCTCAGCAATAACTGCGAACAGTTCACGCAACATCAATTCACTCAGACGCTTCGACGTGTTAGTTGCACCCGACAGCATTTCTGCCAATTCAGGAAATGTAAGTTTTTTGTTCATAGTCTTAGTCTTATGTCAATATTTACAACCGAGTGAATCATTTAAGTTTCGACTTCAACACATTACTAACTTTAAAGCCAACCACAATGCGTGGTGGCACCAGCATGCGCTTGCCGTTGCTTGGATTGTTCACAATACGTTCGTCTTTTTTCTTTGCTTCAAACGTGCCAAAACCTGGAATGGCAATGCTGTCGAGGTCCGATAGGCGTTCACGCAGCACTATCGACAAACCTTCGACCAGCTTTGCAGTGTCGTCGCCACTGCGTCCTATCCGGTTAGCCACACGTTCAATTAATTCCTTTGTATCCATTCTGCTATATTTCTTTTATGCAAAGATAATTATTCCACGGCGAATAAGCAAAAACGCTTTTCCTCGGGACAATAAACTCACTCTCACACCCCAAAAGAGAGCCTTTTCACTTGAATAGCGACATGATTGGGCGGCCCACCCACGCCTGTGGCTGCTTTAGCCGCAAGATGTAAGCCATCGTGGCTGCCACATCATATTGCACAATGCTTTCGGTGAGCAGCACGCCACCCGAACGGATGCCTTTTCCGGCAACAATCAACGGAGTTTCCATTTCCTCCCACGTTTTGCCTCCGTGCCCCTTGTTGATGCCCCCGTGGTCGGATGTTACAATAAACACTGTATCATCGATTATGCCGGCATCTTCAACAGCCTTCACTATTCGTGCCAAATAACCGTCGAGTTCAATCAACTTGGCATAATAAGCCGGGGTATCGTGACCGTCAACGTGGCCCGTATGGTCAGGGGAATCGAAACAGATTGCCAACAACTGGGGCTTTTTCTCTTTTATGTATTGCTCTGCCATTTCGCACAACTGCGCAGGATGCTTTTCAAAACCGCGCGCCTGTGCCTGATAACTTGTCGAAAGTGTGTCGACAAGATATTTTATTCCTTCCCACTCATAGAGCACCCCGATTTCAGCCTCGGGACGTTGCTCGCGCAGCAACTGAAACACAGTGGGGAAAATATTGTTTTTATACAACTGGCGTGGCTTCACTTCGGGCACTCGCGAACCCCAGTCGGTGTAGCCGTGCACTTCCGGTCCGGCTCCCATAAACATCGATGCCCAGTTAACAGCACTCGACGACGGCAGCACGGCACGCTTCTGCAAAGTGTAACACCCCTGTGCCATAAGGCGTTTCACGGTTGGCATATCGGCTTTTTCAACGCTATAAGAACCCCATCCGTCGAACCCGACGAAAATGATGTGCCCTGCTCGGGGTTTCGACGCCCACGCAGCACAGCATATCAAAGCCGAAGCAATCAAAAATACAATTCTTTTCATCATATCAATTAATCTTGATTATCTCAATATACTCAAACCACCCACCGGTGAAACATGAAATCAGCGAAATTGGCTTAATTGGCAATCCATCATCGCACTTGCCATTGGGAGCGAAACCCGTCGGCATCAAAGCCGTGCTCCTGACACGCTTCACCATATAGGCTATTCGCCGTTGCCACACGACTTACAACCACAAAGTTACAACTATTTATCGAAAACGGCTTTCTCTTTTGAAGATAGTTTTTCTTTATTTTTATTTAATGTGGCAAAAGTTTCATTGCCTTACAAATTATAATCGAATTATACCGCCAAGCGTAAATTTGCAACAAAAATGCTGATTTTTTGAAAAAAATTACACAAAAAGCGTTGCGAAGATAATAAAAAACATTATCTTTGCATCACTCCAACGAAAACTATTGGAGTGAAAACAGTACGATATGAAACGATTTTATGCATACGGCTTCTTTTATTACTTTTATTTTGACACGAAATGAAAGGCGGGGGCTTGCGTGAAATAAAATAGCAGACAATTTTTTGAGGAGAATGATTAACGATATAATCCCGCCACTCGATGAGCAGTGACGGGATTTATTTTTATAAAATAAAAATTTGCAATGAAACGAATAACAATTCAAGGCGAAGCGGGCTGTTTTCATGATGCCACAGCGCACGAATATTTTAAAGGCGAAGAAATCGAAACCATAGCCTGCCCGTCGTTTCGCGAGATGTTCGACATGCTGCACGCCGACGAAAATCTCATTGGCACGCTTGCCATTGAGAACACCATAGCCGGCAGCCTGCTGCAAAACCACGAACTGTTGCGCGGCAGCGACCTCACCGTTGTTGGCGAACACAAAATGTACATCTCGCAAAGTCTTGCTGCCCTGCCTGGGCAAAAACTTTCCGAAATTCATGAAGTGGTGTCGCATCCAATAGCACTGATGCAATGCGAAGATTATCTGGTTGGGCATCCGTGGATGAAGATGGTTGAAGGCTACGACACTGCCGGCTGCGCAAAGCAAATTGCTGAAAACCACTCAATGGGCTCTGCCGCCATTTGCGGAGAATATGCCGCACGGCTTTACGGCTTGGAAGTGCTTGCCAACGACATTCAAACCAACAAACGCAACTTCACGCGCTTCCTCATCATTGCACATCCCAACCAAGCCGATGCGCTGAAGCAAAACATCACGGTCAACAAGGCTTCGTTGGCTTTCACTTTGCCTCACGAGGGCGGTAGCCTGTCGAAAGTGCTTACAATCCTGTCGTTCTACGACTTAAACCTCACAAAAATTCAATCGCTGCCAATCATAGGGCGCGAATGGGAATATCGGTTCTATATCGACCTCACTTTCACCGATTATCAACGCTACCGACAGTCAATCGATGCCGTACTCCCTCTGATTAACGATTTCAAAAATTTAGGAGAATATGCCGAATACACTACAAAATGATTCGATTACACCTGCCCGCCGAGTGGCAGTAATCAAAGAATATTATTTCTCAAAAAAACTGCGCGAGGTGGCACAACTTAATGCCCAAGGTCGCGACATCATTTCACTGGGAATTGGCGGCCCTGACCGACCACCGCACCCCGATGTGGTGAGCACATTGTGCAGCGAAGCCGCAAAAGCCGATGCTCACGGCTATCAACCCTATGTCGGGCTGCCGGCACTGCGACGCGCTTACGCCGAATGGTACGCCAAGTTTTATGGCGTTACACTCGACCCCGACCGTGAAATACAGCCACTCATTGGCTCAAAAGAAGGTATTCTGCACACCACTCTCACGTTCGTCAACCCGGGCGACGGTGTATTAGTGCCCAACCCCGGTTATCCTACCTACACCTCGGTGAGCCGTCTTGCCGAAGCAGAAATTTTCACCTACGACCTGCGTGAGGACACTGGTTGGATGCCCGACTTCGACGCTCTGGAACAACTGCCGCTCGAGCGCATTAAACTTATGTGGGTCAACTATCCGCACATGCCCACTGGCCGTTGCGCCTCGTTGGAACTGTTTCAGCGTCTTGTCGATTTTGGCAAACGTCACGGAATCGTGATTGTGAACGACAACCCTTATAGTTTCATTCTCAACGACAAGCCATTGAGCATATTCAATGTGCCTGGGGCAAAAGACATTGCCATTGAAATGAACTCGCTTTCAAAATCGCACAACATGCCTGGCTGGCGTATGGGAATGATTGCAGCCAAACCGCAATTTATCGAATGGATTCTGAAAGTGAAATCAAACATCGACTCTGGTCAATTCAAGCCAATGATGCTGGCAGCGGCACGAGCCTTGCAATGCGACGGCGAGTGGTATAATCAAATCAATGCCACCTATGGCGAGCGCCGAGCCATTGCCGAACAAATAATGAATGTGCTTGGATGCCATTTCGACCCCGAACAACGCGGATTATTCCTGTGGGGAAGAATACCCGACAGTTATTCCGACTCGGAGCAACTTGCCGACCGTCTGCTCTACGAGGCTCGCGTGTTTGTGACACCCGGTTTTATATTCGGTTCTAACGGCAACCGATACATCCGCATCTCACTTTGCGCCACAAGCCCAAAAATGCAAGAAGCATTAAACCGAATTAAGCAATTCGCAGCCAACAAATAACATGACAAATAAAAAATAACTCAACAACAATACAACTATGGAAGATTTAAAACCTATTGAAATAGAAGGCATAAGCAACAAGAAACCGATTGTGATTGCAGGTCCGTGCAGCGCCGAAACCGAAGAACAAGTGATGTCGACTGCAAAAAATCTCGCAGCAAACGGAATTAAAATCTATCGAGCTGGTATATGGAAGCCCCGCACCAAACCAGGCGGTTTTGAGGGCGTAGGCGAACCCGGTCTTGAATGGCTTAAACGCGTAAAGGCTGAAACCGGAATGGCTACCGCCACCGAAGTTGCCACCAAAGCGCACGTTGAGGCTGCTCTGAATGCCGGTATTGACGTGCTCTGGATTGGCGCACGAACATCAGCCAACCCTTTTGCCATGCAGGAAATTGCCGATGCTCTGCAAGGACACACCGAAGTGAATGTGCTGGTTAAAAACCCTGTCAACCCCGACATTGAACTGTGGATAGGCGCCATACAGCGCATCTACAACGCCGGCATACGCCATCTCGGTGCAATACACCGCGGTTTCAGCACCTACGGCAAGCACCTCTACCGCAATGTACCTCAATGGCACATCCCTATTGAATTGCGCCGCCGTATTCCTCAACTGCAAATTCTCTGCGACCCGTCGCACATCGGCGGAAAACGCGAACTGGTGGCACCGCTCTCGCAACAAGCAATGGATATGGGTTTCGACGGACTCATCGTTGAAAGCCACTGCGACCCCGACTGCGCTTGGAGCGACAAAAGCCAGCAAGTATTACCCGACGTTCTTAACTTCATACTCAACACTCTCGTGATTCGCGAAACCACTCAAACCACCGAAAACCTCACTCTTTTGCGTCAACAAATCGACCAAATCGACAACGAACTGTTGGAAATCCTCAACAAGCGCATGCGAGTGTCGCGCGAAATCGGTCAATACAAAAAGGAACACAGCATGCCTGTTGTGCAAGCCACTCGCTACGACACCATCCTTAACAATCGTGTTAAACTTGCTGTTGAAATGGGCATGAGTGCCGACTTCATGAAGGAAGTGCTCGAAGCCATTCATGGCGAATCGGTGCGTCAGCAAATCGAAGTGCTCAACAACCGCGCAAGATAATCAACATCTCACTATTTCATTAAATATCAGACAACAAACGAAATGAAAATACTCATATTAGGTGCCGGCAAAATGGGCTCATTCTTTTGCGATGTGCTCAGTTTCAACCACGAAGTGGCTATATTCGACATCGACCCGCAAAAACTGCGATTCACTTTTAACGCACAACGATTCACTTCTTACGACGAGATTAAGGAGTTTCAACCCGAACTGCTTATCAATGCCGCTACAGTGAAATACACCATCGATGCTTTCAATAAAGTGATGCCATATTTGCCCGACAACTGCATTTTAAGCGACATCGCCTCGGTGAAAAACGGACTTCCCGAATTTTATGCCGGCTGTTCTCACCCTTTCGTGAGCACTCACCCCATGTTCGGACCCACATTCGCTTCGTTGAGCAACCTGTCGAGCGAAAACGCAATCATCATCTCCGAAAGCAACCACCTCGGCAAAGTGTTCTTTAAAGACCTTTACAGCCAGTTGCACCTCAACATTTTTGAATACACTTTCGCCGAACACGACGAAACCATTGCATTCTCGCTGTCGATACCTTTTGCCAGCACTCTCGTGTTTGCAAGCGTGATGAAGCATCAAGATGCCCCTGGCACAACATTCAAGCGACACATGGCTATTGCCCGCGGACTGATGTCGGAAGACGACTATCTGCTGCAAGAAATCCTGTTCAATCCGCGCACAAACCTTCAACTCGACAAGATTAAGGAACAACTCACTCGCCTGCAAACAATCATCGAGCAGCGCGATTCCGTTGCCATGAAGCATTATCTCGACGAGGTGAGAGAAAACATAAAATAATGCAATAAAACCAACTCCAACACTTTTCGCTAAACGGTGCGTAACTCAACCAGTTGCGCACCGTTTATTTACATTTTTCGCTCCATTTCACACCTTTTTAAGCCCTTTTCTCACAAAATTTGCCTAAATAATGTTCAAATATGCCGTTTAACCCATTCATTTTTCGTAACTTTGCAGCCAAATATAAAAAAACTAAAGTTAATAATGGAATTTACCGCAAGGCAATTAGCCGAATTGGTTCACGGAACTGTCGAGGGCGACGGCAATGTGACAATTAACACTTACTCAAAAATTGAGGAGGCAAGCAAGGGCAGTCTCACCTTTCTTGCAAACCCCAAATACACACATTTCATCTATACAACTGAAGCATCGGCAGTGCTGGTTCGCAACGATTTCGTTGCCGAGCAACCAATCAAGGCAACATTAATTCGTGTCAGCGACCCGTATTCTACGCTTGCCCAACTGCTCAACATGGTGCAAGAAGCGCTCAACCCGCGCAAGCATGGCGTTGAACAGCCATCTTATGTTAGCGAAGGTGTAACCCTGCCCGACGACGTTTATCTCGGAGCATTTGCTTACATCGGGAAAAACGTGAAAATAGGCAGCGGCGTGCAAATATTTCCGCAAGTTTATGTGGGCGACAACGTGGTTATTGGCGACAACGTAACACTCTATCCCGGATGCCGCATCTATCACGGTTGCAAAATTGGCAACAACTGCATCATTCATGCAGGTGTAGTGATTGGCAGCGACGGTTTCGGTTTTGCTCCTCACAACGGTGATTTCATGAAAATATCGCAAATTGGCAATGTGGTGATTGAAGACAATGTTGAAATCGGGTCAAACTCGACACTCGACCGCGCCACTATGGGCAGCACCATCATTCGTCAAGGCGTGAAACTCGACAACCTTATCCAAATAGCCCACAACGTAGAAGTTGGCGAACATACGGTGATGGCTGCACAAGTGGGCATTGCCGGCTCAACCAAAATAGGCAAAAACAATCAGTTTGGCGGTCAAGTAGGCGTTGCCGGTCACATCACCATTGGCGACAACAACGGCATCGGCGCCCAATCAGGAATACCCAATTCGCTTGGCTCGAATATGCGCGTGATTGGAGCACCGGCAATCAATGCTCTGGAATTTGCACGTCAGCAAGTCTACTTCAAGCGTCTGCCTGAGATGGCAAACGACATCAAGCGCCTCAAAAAGGAATTAGAAGAAATTAAAAACAAATAATAAACTCACTCCTATACATCTCTTATGAAACAATGTACTCTGAAAGGCGAATTTCATGTTAGTGGAAAAGGCCTTCACACCGGTCTGCAAATCGAAGCCACTTTCTCACCGGCTCCCGAAAACACTGGATACGTGTTCAAGCGTATCGACCTCGAAGGCGAGCCTACAATTTTGGCTGTAGCCGAAAACGTGGTTGAAACCGTTCGCGGCACCGTAATTGGCAACAACTCGATGCGCATCAGCACCATCGAACACGCCCTCGCCGCTCTTTACGCAGCCGGTATCGACAACTGCATTATCACCCTCAACGCTCCCGAACTGCCTATTCTCGATGGTAGCGCCATCGAATATGCCGAAAAAATCGACGAAGTTGGCATTGAGGAACAAGATGCAGAAAAAGACTACTACATAGTGAAACAAAAAATCGAAGTGGTTGACGAAAAAACTGGTTCATCGCTCATCGTTTTGCCCGATGAAGATTTTTCAATCGACACAATGATTGAATTCGACTCGTCGATTCTGCAAAACCAATTCGCTTCGCTCAACACAATGAAGCGATTCAAAAGCGACATTGCCGCCAGCCGCACCTTCGTTTTCGTTCGTGAAATCGAACCTCTGCTCAACGCCAACCTCATCAAGGGCGGCGACCTCGACAACGCAATCGTAATCTACGACCAACCAATGAGCCAAGAGGCGCTCAACAAGATATCTAACCTTATGGGCGTGCCACCGGTTAAAGAAGCCAACCTCGGCTACATCAACAACAAGCCGTTGGTATTCCCTAACGAACCGGCTCGCCACAAACTGCTCGATGTGATTGGCGACATCGCCCTCATCGGACGTCCTCTCAAAGGCCGCATCATTGCCAACAAACCGGGTCATACACTCAACGCCACTTTCTCGAAAAAAATCCGTCGCGAAATCAAGCGTCAAGATGTGCAAGCCCCTATCTACAACCCCAACATAGCACCTGTGATGGACATCAACCGCATCCGCGAGTTGCTTCCTCACCGCTATCCGTTCCTCTTGGTTGATAAAATCATCGAAGTGGGCGACAACCACATCGTTGGTATTAAAAACATGACTCAAAACGAGCCTTTCTTCCAAGGACACTTCCCACAAGAACCGGTTATGCCAGGCGTGCTGCAAATCGAAGCAATGGCACAAGTGGGCGGTTTGCTCGTTCTCAACGTGGTTGACGAGCCAGAACGCTACTCAACCTACTTCATGAAAATCGACAACGTGAAATTCCGCCAGAAAGTGGTTCCAGGCGACACTCTCATTTTCTACCTTCAACTAATGAGCGAAATCCGTCGCGGCGTTGCCACAATGAAAGGTTATGCCTTCGTTGGCGAAAAGATGGTGTCGGAAGCCGAATTTATGGCACAAATCATCAAGAACAAATAATTAATATAAATAAATCCATACGCAACAGAACACATAATGGAAAATCGTAACCTGTCTTGCATCCATCCCGATGCTAAAATCGCTGAAAATGTGATTATTGGTCCATTTGTCACCATCGAGGCTGATGTTGAAATAGGCGAAGGAACTGAAATTCAAAGTGGCGCAGTTATTCTCAACGGCTCGCGCATTGGCAAAAATTGCCGCATCCACTCTGGTGCAGTGATTGGCGGTTTGCCTCAGGACCTCAAATTCCGCGGCGAACAAACCTACGCAATCATTGGCAACAACACCGTAATCCGCGAGTTTGCAACCATCAACCGCGGAACGGCTTCAAAAGGCAAAACTGTGATTGGCGACAACTGCCTCATCATGGCATACTGCCATGTTGCTCACGACTGCCTTCTGCACAACAACATAATAATGTCGAACGCATGCCAAATTGCCGGCGAAGTTGAAATTGAAGACTTTGCTGTGATTGGCGGAGGCACTCTTGTTCATCAATTCACTCACATCGGACAGCACATCATGCTGCAAGGCGGTTCGCACGTCAACAAGGACATTCCGCCATACGCCATGGTGGGTCGCGAACCAATTTCCTACATCGGAATCAATGTGGTGGGACTGCGCCGTCGCGGATTTACTCCCGAACAACTCGGCAGAATACAAGAAACCTACCGCTACATCTATTTCTCCGACCTCAACAACTCCGATGCGCTCAACAAGATTGAAGATGAAACACAATCAAGTCCAGAACGCGACCTCATTGTTGATTTCGTACGCAATTCAACCCGCGGCATCGTCCGCGCCGTAAACTAAGTTTTCGGCACTTCCCTACCAGTATATTACATTATTATATATTAACAGCCCTGATAGCGACAACTATCAGGGCTGTTTTTAATATTTAGAATAATTTTAGTATTCGGGGTAGAGACCTTTGATTGGGGTGACGCCGATGCCGGGTTTGTCGCTTGGCGTTACACGGCCGTCAATCACTTTCACTCCTTCAAAAATGTCTTGAGCAATCAGCACATTTCCGTCGAGGTCTGCCCAATCGATAAGCGGACTAAGTTGAGTGGCGGCAGCAATGGCACACGATGTTTCGGTCATACATCCGCACATGATTTTCATGCCAAATGCTCGAGCCAAGGTTATCATCTTATAGGCTTCGCTCATGCCGGTGCTCTTCATCAACTTAATGTTGATGCCATCGAAATAGTCTTTTAACTTCACTATGTCGGGCAACCGGTGAAACGCCTCATCGGCGATGATTGGCAGCGGGCTGCGCTCGCGAATCCAAGCAGTTTCCTCGAGTTTATCCTCCATCATTGGCTGTTCAACAAAAAGGCAATTCTTGTCGGCAAGGTATTCGCACATTTCCAATGCCTGTTCTTTGGTTTTCCAACCGCGATTGGCATCAACGCAAATCGGGCGGTCGGTGCATTGACGAATGATGTCGACCATCTCCTTGTCGTTGTCAAGTCCGAGTTTAATCTTTATCACCTTATAATCGTCGGCTTCTTTGATTTTTTGCTTAACCACTTCAGGAGTGTCGATGCCTATGGTGAACGACGATTGAGGAATCTTGTCGAGCGACAAGCCCCAAATCTTATACCACGGCTGACCGATGAGTTTACCAACAAGGTCGTGCAAAGCAATGTCGACCGAAGCCTTTGCCGAACGGTTCTCAACTTCCACGCCGTCAACATAAGCCAATATCTCTTCCATCTTAAATGGGTCGTTGAATTGGCTCAAATCGAGTTTCGACAGGAATTTGGTTACACTGTCAATGCTCTCGCCCAAATAAGGCGGCATCGAAGCCTCACCATAACCAACCACTCCCTCATACTCAATTTTAACCTGCACACCTGGTGTGGATGTGCGGCTCGACTTGGCGAGGTTGAATGCGTGACGCAATTTTAATTCAAATGGTGTGAACGACAATTTCAAGCGTCCCGATTTACTCGTTTTCTTTGTGGGAGCGCCGAAAGCCGAAATCGATATTGGTGCCGAAGCGGCGATGATGCCCAAACCGGCTCCAACCAAAAATTTCCTTCTATCCATATATAGTTAAGTTTTTTGTAGTTTGTATTATCAGTCAAAAATACCACGGGTGATTTCTCACAGCCACAATGCCTTTAGAGCCCACTTTGCCATCGATACGGCTGATTGAAAGGAACGGAGTGGTGAGATAGTCCTCGTCGTCGGGATTTACGCTGTTGATTTTCACCTGACCCGAGCAGTGAATATATTTTCCGTCGCGCAAATAAATGGCAACGTGAGTCACACGACCCGAATTGCTGCCAAAGAACAACAAGTCGCCAGTTTGAGCCGATTTCCAATCGTCGGCATTGATGATTTCGCCAGTTAAAGCCTGCTGCGAAGCATCGCGTTGCAGAATGATGGCATTTGAGAAATAACTCACTTTTGCCAAGCCGGAGCAATCGGTGAGTTTGGTTGATGTTCCGCCCCACAGATAACCCGAGCCCATCATGCGATGTGCTGTGGCTTCGATTTGCGCAGCATTGAAGTCCTGCTTTGCCCATTCGGCAAATTCTTGCAGTTCCTTTGCTTCAACATAACCCTCACGGCCATCGGGAGTGGCAAGTTTAATCCATTTACCCTTATTGGCAGTGCCACGATATTCAAGGATATTACCCATAACCAAGTCGCTCACCGTATCGTCGCCGGCAGGAGTTCCCACCAAGCGAGTTTGATAGGTGGTTACGATGTAACGCTTAGAGGCTTTCCACTCGTCCAAGCGTGCAGCATCGATGCGCACAAGCGAATTGCCAGGCACATAGGCGATGTAATCGTCGGGCATACGCACTCTATACCAGTCGCCGTCGCGGTCGAGCACCTGCAAAGGCATACCCATAATGCCCTGAGTTGCCATTTCGGCAGAATGTTTGCCGGCAGTGCGAAGCGATGCCACCGACAATTTCACTAATGCCCACGGCTTTTCAGCCATATTTTCAAGCACAATCAGGTTATTCTTAAACTCCACACCGTTCTCTTTCAATGCGGCTTCAATGGCATTGTTGAGCCGGTTGCTGTCCACTTTGCCGTAGAGTGTAATAACACCGTTTTGCATAGTGGTGTTAACATCCCATATAGCAGTGCGGCCGTCTGGGGCAATCTCTTTCTTTAGGTTTCCGAGCAACTCGTTCACATTTTGCGCCCACATGATGTTAATTGACATTGCCATCAAAAAAACAATAATACCAAGTTTTTTCATGTTCTCTTTCGCTGTTATTTAATCGGTTTCATGCTATTAATATGCAAGTGGTAATTCCATTGGCTATATTCCAGATTACCGCCACGCCATTCCACTTCACCTGCTTGCGAATCCACGGTTTCGCTGCGCAAGAAAGTCTTTTTGGGACTGAACTCGCCACAAACGCCTTCGTTGGCAGCCATTCGGTAGAGGTCGAGCCCTGACTTATAATAGTCGGCAAGCGGTTCGGTGCGAGTGCCACGCCCAAACGACGGGTCGGTAGGCACCCAACCCACACCCTCGAAATAGGTTTCAGCCCAATCGTGCAAGTTCACCTCGCCCGGGTGCAACATCCAACCACTTTCCCAACGTGCAGGAATGCCAATGCTTCGGCACAGAGTGATGTAGAGCAACGCAACCTGTCCGCAATCACCGTGCTGAATGTGCAACACATATTCCGGAATGTTTGGTATTGTGCTGTATTCACGGGCACCAGCCCATTCAAAGTTGCCAACAATCCAATCGTAAATCTTCGAAGCCTGAAGCACAGGATTAGTTTCGTTGCCAACGATTGTCTTGGCAAGAATCTGCATCTGCGGAGTTACCACCTGATGCGGATACTCCGAAGCCGTATAACGCTTATACACTTCCGATTGCGTGTCGTAAGGTTTCAGGCGTTTCAGCATAGTGCTTTGGGGAATGTATCTTTCACCCACATCATAAGTGTAAGTGATTTCAAAATGCGTTTTTTTGCCAGCCTCGGCTTTAGCCTCCATGTAAACAGTGTGATGAACACTGCCTTGCGACAAAGTGGCAGGATGCGACGACTTCACAAGCGACACATTTTTCTGACGCAGGTTCTCATACGGCAATGGCATCCACACTCGCAATGTTTCGCCCGCAGGAACTGCATCGGCATCAACATCGATGCTCATTGTCACGTCGGCATGGTGCCAATTTCGTGTGCCATTCTTGTCGGCTTTAGTGAGTATGGCTTCATTATAATATTTTTCAGTGGTGGCATAACCTTCATGGCGCTCCTTTTCGTTTACCTCGGCAAATAATTGACGGTTGAGCAGTCTGAAATTGCTGATGCCACGGCGGAACCACCATTCCTGACCGTCAATCACCTTATATTCAATGTATTTATCCAATTTCCACCGTTCAATTTCAGCACACGACACCGCTCTGCCAACAACCTTTTCGATACGCTGTTTGCCCACAGCCGGATTGATGCTAAAATCGCGACGAATACGATTCATGGTTTGACGCAACGAATCGATGCGAATCTTATAGGTGTCTTTTTCGCTTTGAGGCAATCCCTCAAGCACATTTTCTGCTTTGGCAAATGAGCCATCGTTAATCAGGCTGTTAACATCGCCGAGCCACGTCTGGGCACCGGCTGCCATAGCAGAAAAACATAATGCCGAAGCAAGAAATAATTTCTTATTCATCTTATTAACAATTACAAAATTTCCTCTTTCGAACAAAGCATAAAGGTAAGACTTTCTTCGATATGCGAATATAATGCTAATCTCACCACCTTTTCACATGCGGAAAAGGCTCTCACCCTTACTATGCAAAGATAAGCAAATATCGCCAAGAAACTTTAATTATTCAATGGAAAATCATCATTTCACATCAGAACGTAAGTTCTTGGCGATATTTCGATATTCAATTACATAAACACCGGCGACACCTCATAAGTGACACCCTTCTTTGCAAGGAATTTGGTGAGGTAGTAACGGCCGTCGCGCTCGGTGGTGCACTTCACGTCGTTGATTTGCAAAGGCAGCAGTGTGCGTATCACGCACTCGCCACCGCAATTTGCTTTGATTGTAGCACTGCTGAGTTGCTTGTTATTCCACTTAATGGCAACTTCATAGTTTCCGCGCGCCTTAAGTCCACGCACCTCACCGCTGCGCCAAGCATCGGGCAGAGCCGGCAACAAATGCAATTCGCCCATTTGGCTTTGCAGAAGCATCTCGGTGGCACCTGCCGTAGCACCGAAGTTACCATCGATTTGGAACGGCGGATGTGCATCGAACATATTAGGATATGTGCCTCCGCCCCAAGAATCGCCCTTAGGGTCAAAGAAATGCATAATTTCACGGAACATCTTGTAGGCATGGTTTCCGTCGAGCAAACGGGCAGCGAAATTAATCTTCCACGCCTTGCTCCATCCTGTTCCGCCATCGCCGCGAATACTCAAAGTTTTGTCGGCAGCGTTGGCAAGTTCAGGCGTTGTGAGTGGCGATATAGAGTGGCCCGGATGCAAGCCATACAAGTGCGAAAGATGGCGGTGTTCACGCTCACTTTCTTTGAACTCCTTGTTCCATTCTAGCAACTGACCCTCGCTTCCGACATTATATGGCGGCAACTTGGCAAGTATGCCACGGAGTTTCTTTGCATATTTCTTGTCTTTGCCAAGAATGTTTGTAGCCTCAATCACATTATTGAACAAGTCGCGAATAATGGCATAATCCATTGTACAGCCTTCGGTCACCGAATAATAGTGTCCGTCGAGCACAAATTTGTTTTCGGGCGATGTTGATGGCGAGGTGACGAGATAGCCATCTTTTTCTATCAGCCAATCGCAGAAGAAATCGGCAGCAAGTTTCATCACCGGATAGGCATGCTTGGCAAGGAATTCCTTGTCGCCGGTGAAAGCATAACGCTCCCAAAGGTCTTGGCTAAGCCAACCGCTTGCAGCATACCAATTAGCCCAAACGGGGTCGCCATTGCCGCAGTCGCCCACTGCATTGGCAAGACACCAAATGTCGCTATTCTGGTGTGTCACCCATCCATGAGCGCGATAATATTCCCATGCCACACGCTCACCCACTTTCGACAGGTTCTCAATCCATTGCAACATTGGGTCGTGCATCTCGCTCAAATTGGTGCTCTCAACAAGCCAATAATTCATCTCGGTGTTGATATTGGTGGTGTAGTTTGAACTCCAAGGGGCTCTGTATTCCTTGTTCCAAATGCCCTGCAAATTGGCAGCCACGCCGCCAGGACGCGAACAAGAAATGAGCAGATAACGGCCAAACTGATAATATGTTTCCTCGAGTTGAGTATCCACCTGTCCCTTCGTGAAGCGGCGCAGACGCTCATCAGTGGTGAGTTTTTCAATTTTTTCAGCATCGGCACCACGCTCAAGATTTAATTCCACGCGATTGAAATATTTGCCGAAATCTTCGTTGTGAGCACTTTTCACTTCGTCGTATCGTGCCAAGTTCACAGCATCCAAACGGCGTTGGTTAATCGCCTTTTCGTCCTTACCTTCAGTGTCGGGGAACTTAAACGGGCCATTGAAACTTGTTGCAGCCGAAAGATAAATAACAACCTCATCGGCATTAGCCACATTGATGGCATCACCTTGCGAAGTCACTTTGCCACCTTTATTTTCAACTTTAAGCACTGCTTGCCAACGCATACCTTTGTGTCCGTATGCCATTTCGCGTGTAGGATTGCGGCCTTCAATATTATAGTAAACAGGGTCGAGCCAAGCAGGAGCATTGCCGTGCATCTCACACACATTGCCTTGTGCGCTGGCAGTGTATTGCAGTTGGCTCTCCATGCCAATGGCAAGATTTATCGCACCCGGTTTGTTGGCTTCAAAGCGTATCACCATCACGCTATCGGGTGCCGACACAAATGCTGTGCGAGTGTATTTCACACCGGCTTTTTCAAAACTCACTGTTGCCATGGCATCTTGCAGACTGAGTTCGCGACGATAGCGCTTAACATCGCCAGCACTTGGCAATTTCTGGTCGATGCGCAGGTCGCCAAGCGGCAGATAACTCTGCGAGAAATAGCCCTGCATCTTGCGAGTGAGACGGTCGGCTTCGGCATAATTGTTTTCAGCCAACGCCTTACGCACTTGCGGCAGATATTTATACGACTCTAAATTAGCGCCGTCTTGCACAGGAACACCCGACCACAAAGTGGCTTCGTTAAGGCGAATCAACTCCACGTCAACTCCACCATACATCATGGCACCAATAAAGCCATTACCCATAGGCAACGCCTCCTCCCACACTGTGGCTGGCTTATCATACCACAATTTCAGTTCGGCATTCCCAGCACCAATCGTTGCTATGCATGCAAACACAGCCATGCACAAACACAACATTCGTTTCTTAATCATAGTACAGAAAAATATAAATTGTTTAGGTTAATAGTTCAAGTCAATGCATTATTTGCATTTTACAAATTAAATCATATATTATCATTTTTCCAAATTTTCGTCACACTTTTAACGCACAATTCGGCAACACTTCACTATGTCGAACTCCACACGGCAAAAACAACAAAACCATTTAACACATACAATTTTACAACACTCCAATCAATCTATTTAACTTAATTTTCATTTCATTCATCGATTTGTGGCAAAAACGCTTTGCAAATTATCGAGAAATTCGTAAATTTGCACGCTAAATAGCATTTTTAGGAATGAAAAAAATTTTTGGCACATATATCGCAATTCTTGCAACAGCAATCGCCATCACATCGTGTGGCGAATATAACCGCGTTCTCAAGAGCAGTGACTATAATTATAAGTATGCCTACGCAAAAGAGGCTTTTGAAAAAGGCAAATACACACAGGCTTACACCATTCTTGAAGACATCGTGACCGTGTTTAAGGGCACCGACAAAGCCGAAGAGTCGCTTTATCTGCTTGCAATGAGTTACTATGAGAACAAAGATTATATGACTTCCGGTTCTTATTTCAAGACTTATTATCAGCACTACCCCAAAGGACAGTTTACCGAATTGGCTCGTTTCTACTGCGGCTATGGTTACTACCTCGATTCGCCTGATACGCAATTAGACCAAAGCGGAACCGTGAAAGCAATTCAAGAATTGCAAAACTTCCTCGACTACTTCCCCAAAAGCGACAAAGTGTCGATTGCCCAAAATGCAATTTTCGAACTTCAAGACAAACTTGTGCTCAAAGAACTTGAAAATGCCACTCTTTATTACAATCTTGGCACTTACATGGGCAACAACTATCTGAGCGCTGTGATTGTGGCTAAGAATGCACTGAAGGACTATCCTTACAGCAAATACAAAGAGCAACTTGAAATGCTCGTGCTCAAAAGCCGATACCAAGAAGCCCTTCAATCAACCGAGGAGAAAAAAGAAGAGCGTTTCCGCGACGTTATCGACGAATACTACAGTTTCATTAACGACTTCCCCGAAAGCAACAACCGTCACGAAGCCGACAACATCTACAAGATTGCTTCGAAGCACGTTAGGAACTAACGGCAAACGAGGATAATAAACGCAGTCCTCTCCGCCACTTCCAAACAACGATTTAAACGACAATTTTACATCAACAAAATAATTTTTTTTGATTAAGCAAAATGGATTATAAAAAGACAAATGCTCCGCTCAACACTGTGACTCACGACCTTATTGAATTGGCTGAGCCTACCGGTAACATCTATGAAAGCGTGTGCATCATAAGCAAACGCGCCAACCAGATTGCCGCCGAAATGAAGCGCGACCTTGAAAAGAAACTTCAGGAATTTGCTTCGATGAACGACAGCCTCGAAGAAATTTCAGAGAATCGCGAACAAATCGAAATCTCGAAATACTACGAGCACCTTCCCAAACCAACCCTTATTGCCACTAAGGAATTTGAAGAAGGCAAAATAGCATATCGCAATATGGCAAAGAATCGAGACAACCTCGATTAATTCCTGCTTTGCTCACAGGCACGACATTAGGCTGCGCCGGCTGCAAATAATATGGCGTTGGCACAATCACACTGCCACATTGTGCATTGCGAATATTTCACCGCCAAGCGGACACATCGGAAACAACTTCCACCGATGTGTCCGCTTTTACCACTTTTAGCCTATCGCACGTTCGCCACAGCAGTTTTTCAGGGCAAAATCGTGTTATTCAACCCACTTTTGTTTTATTATTGATTGACAGGCACACAATATTTCGTTTTTTATGCGTAAATTTGTGAACAACAAACGAAACAATCAAACTTACAATATGCAAATAAAAGCCTTCTCAAAACAACACCCTATAATCTTCAATGTTGTGCTGATTTTCATCACAGCACTGCTGCTCATAGCATTAAGTTTTTTGGCAATGAATGTTTTCACACGCCACGGCCAGAGCCAAGAAGTGCCCGACCTTAAAGGCAAACCTCTGCGCGAAGCCATTGTCATTATTGAAAACCAGGGGTTGAAATGGGAAATCAACGATTCGGTTTATAACGACACCTATCAGCCCGGCTGCGTTGTTGAGCAAAGCCCTAAAGCGTTCTCGGCAGTGAAAGCCCAACGCACAATCTACCTCACCGTCACCCCTTTCAGTCCACGATTAGTCACTCTGCCTAACGTGAAAGACATGTCGGTGCGAACCGGGCAATCGATGCTTGAAGGGCTCGGATTTCGCAACATCAACATCGAGATGGTTCACTCCGAATTCAATGGCTTAATACTCGGCATCACTATCAACGGACGCAATGTGGCTTCGGGCGAAAGAATATTGCTGTCGTCGCAAATCACTCTGCAAGTTGGCGACGGTGCCGAAATGGTCGATTCAATAGGCTCTGACGAAAACGTGAAAATCATCGACGACGGTGGAGAAACACTCACCGACCCATCGCTGATTTAAAGCGAGTTTCACTCTCGCAATTTCTTTCATGTGACTTGAAACAAATATGGATAACGAAATATTTGAATTTAACGAGGACATCGATTTTGAGCAACAACCCGATTTCAGCGAGAACGGGCGCGACCTATGGGAACACTTTCATTTTGTGGTCGACAAAGGACAAGTGTTGCTGCGAATCGACAAGTATCTAACTACCCGCGTTCCCAACACTTCGCGCAATCGCATACAGAATGCGGCTGATGCCGAGTGCATCAGAGTGAACGGCAAAGTGGTGAAGTCGAACTATCGCGTTAAGCCCGGCGACGACATTCGCATCGTAATGGACCGTCCTCGCTACGAAAACGAAATCATTCCCGAAGATATTCCTCTCAACATTGTTTACGAAGACGACGAACTCCTGGTGGTGAACAAGCCTGCCGGATTAGTGGTCCACCCGGGTCACGGCAATTATAGCGGCACCCTGGTGAACGCACTGGCTTATCACTTTAAGGACAATCCCGACTACGATGTCAACGACCCTCGAATGGGACTTGTGCACCGCATCGACAAAGACACTTCGGGGCTACTGGTGATTGCAAAGACGCCGAACGCCAAAACCCACCTCGGGCTGCAATTCTTCAACAAAACCACCAAACGGCAATATGTGGCTGTGGTGTGGGGCGAGATGAAAGACACCGACGGAACAGTGGAAGGCAACATAGGGCGCAGCCTTAAGGACCGCTTGCAAATGGCTGTATTTCCCGATGGCGATATGGGCAAGCACGCCGTCACTCACTATCACACACTCGAAAACCTCGGGCATGTGGCTGTGGTGCAATGCCAACTCGAAACCGGTCGAACCCACCAAATCAGAGTGCACATGAAGCATATCGGGCACCCGCTATTCAACGACGCTCGCTATGGTGGCGACAAGATTTTGCGAGGCAACACTTCAGCCAAATACACACAATTCATTCAAAACTGCTTCAAGATTTGCCCACGCCAAGCACTTCATGCCAAAACACTCGGGTTTGTGCATCCCGTCACTCACAAGCAAATGGACTTCGACAGCGAAATACCTGCCGATATGAACACGCTCATCACAAAATGGCGCGACTATTGCACCGCCACCAACCCATAACCGCAATATTTACAAAAATGTAACCTTTTATCTTTGCATAATGCGACTAATTTTGTACCTTTGAAACGTCTTGTATATTTATTATTAAAATGGAACCGAAAGAAATTATAACACCCGAAGAATTTGCTGATATCTGCCCTATCGACGATAAAGACTTTAAGCAAAGAATGGCTTCTATGGTCGAAGACCCCGGATTCAGGTATTTTGTTGAATTCATAATGCCCGACATCAACTACGATGAATACAAAAAGGGTCTGCTTGCGCTCGACAACAAGAATGATTTTCAGTTGAAATACGCTTGCCAATATCTCGAACGTGTGGAAGCAGGTACCACCAGTGGCATCTCATCGGGAGGGACCAATAACCTAAACCCCTCAACTCCTTACACCTTCATCACCAACCACCGCGACATTGTGCTCGACGCATCGTTCATCAACCTTGTGCTCACACGCAACAATTTCCCTACCACCGAGGTGGCTATCGGCAACAATCTGCTTGCCTTCGAATGGATTTCAACTCTCGTGAGAATCAATAAGAGTTTTATTGTGAAACGCGACACCACCACTAAGGGACGTCTGGCTGCCGCTATTCAACTCTCACGCTACATTCATTTTGCAATCAATCAGAAGCACGATTCCATTTGGATTGCTCAACGTCAAGGCCGCGCCAAGGACAGCAACGACCGCACACAAGACAGTGTGATTAAGATGCTTACCATTGGTGCCAACAACCCCGACCCTGTGCAAAGCCTTAGAGAACTGAACATCGTGCCAATTTCTCTCAGTTATGAATTCGACCCTAACGACTACCTAAAGGCAACCGAATTTTTGATGAGAGAAAAGAATCCCGATTTCAAGAAATCGCAAAACGACGACATCTTGAGCATGCTCACCGGACTTCGCGGTTTCAAGGGCCGTATTCACTTCCAGTTTTCACCGTGCATCAATGATGAACTCGACAAGATTCCTGCCGACCTCGACAAGCAAGAAAAGATTCACGCTGTATGCCGCATAATCGACCGTGCAATTCATGCCAACTACATGATTTATCCGTGCAACTACATTGCCTACGACCGCATGAACAGCACCAACCGCTTTGCCGACAAATACACCGACGATGATATCGCATACTTCAATAAATACCTCAACCGCCGCATCGAAAAGGTGAAAGTGCCAACCAACGACGACGACAAAGAGTATATGCGTCAACGCATCATTGAAATGTATGCCAACCCGCTCATCAACAAACTTGCTGCATTAGGCGAAGAATAATCCGTCGGGCAGCATAAATCCGGATTTCAAAAACACGGCTTTTTAGTTAATGAAAATATTTCTGATTCCTTTACTCATAGCCTTCGCGCTAAATGCCATTGCAGATTTCTTTATCTACAATCAACTTAAAGGTGTCAGTTTCGCAAAAAAAACACTTCAGCGCATCCACATCGCGCTGTCGCTCACATTAGGTGCAATCGTCGTTGCTGCGGCGGTTGCACCAGTTTCATTGCTCGACACCACCGCCAAATCATTTGTAATCTATGGTTACAGCGTCATTTTGGCAGCCAAAATCGTTTATACGCTTTTGGCGCTTGTTGCACGCGCTTTGCCGAAAGGCATTTGCCGAAGCATCGCTCATGCCTTTGCTGTGGCAGTGGGTCTATGCACCATAGGTTCGGCAATCTATGCCACCTTTCACACTCGCTACGACATCGACGTGAAACAAGTTGAGATTGAGTTCTCAAACCTTCCTGCCGGATTCGACGGATACCGTATAGCACAGTTTTCCGATTTCCACGTCGGCACGTTAGGCACCGACACCACCTTTGTTCACCAAGTGGTGCAAGCAATCAACAGCCAAAACCCTCACTTGATTTGCTTCACCGGCGACCTTGTTAACAGCAGTTCTGCCGAAGCCGCGCCTTTTGTGCAATGCCTATCGCACCTCAGTGCCCCCGACGGAGTGATATCGATTCTTGGCAACCACGACTACGGCGACTATCATCGTTGGAACAACGACCGTGAAAAGGCTGCCGACCGCCTAAACCTGATTAACAGCGAGAAAGCTGCAGGCTGGAATGTTCTTCTAAACCAAACAGCCACCATTCACCGCAACAACGATTCAATAAAGGTGATTGGCGTGGAAAATATTGGAGAGCCGCCTTTCCACGTTTATGGAAATCTTAGGCAAGCATATCCAAGCCTCAACGATAGTTGCTTTAAAGTGCTGCTATCGCACAACCCTACGCATTGGAAGCAACAAGTTGAACCGGAAAGCAACATCAACTTGATGCTTGCCGGACACACCCACGCCATGCAAATCACCGTGGACCTGTTCGGCAAAACATTATCGCCATCGTCGCTTCGCTACGATGAATGGAAAGGGCTTTACGGCAACACACACGGCCAGTGGCTATACGTTAACATCGGCATCGGCTGCATTGGCATGCCTGCCCGATTTGGAGCCAAGCCCGAAATCACTATAATAACACTTAAACGAAAAGAATGACCGACACCATATCTCCAATAATTGCTGACCTGATTTCCACCCGACTCGGCATCAACATCAATTCGGTGCAGAAAACAGTGGCCCTGCTCACCGACGGTGCCACAGTGCCGTTCATTGCACGCTACCGCAAAGAAGCAACCGGCGCACTCGACGAAACACAAATTCAGGCAATAAAAGAATGTATTGAAAGCATCAACGAACTTGCCAAACGTAAAGAAACCATCATCTCCACCATACAAGCGCAAAACCGCCTCACCGACGATTTGAAAACTCAAATCGACAACTGCTGGGACTCTACCCAACTCGAGGACATCTACTTGCCATTTAAGCCAAAGCGCCGTACCCGAGCCGACATTGCACGCCAAAAAGGGCTCGAGCCTCTGGCTCGTCTGATTATGGCTCAAAACAACGCCAACATTGAACAGAACGCTTTGCGATATACTGGCAAAGAGGTGGCTACTGCCGACGAGGCCATACAAGGCGCAAAAGATATAATAGCCGAATGGGTGTCGGAAAACAAACGCGTGCGCAACACCGTGCGCCGCCTGTTTGCCCGCGAAGCCCATATCAAATCAACGGTGGCTAAAGGCAAAGAACAGGAAGGCGAAACTTATGCCACTTATTTCGACGTTGAAGAAAGCCTGAAGCGTTGTTCGTCGCACCGCATTCTTGCAATGATGCGCGGCGAAAACGAAGGAGTATTGAAAGTTGACGTCAGCATCAACCCCGACAAAGCCATCGACGAGATTTGCCGGATTGTTGTGCAGGGCTATTATCAGTCCTCACAATTGGTTGAGCAAGCGGCTGCCGACAGTTACAAACGCCTGATTAAACCCTCTATCGAAACTGAATTTCGCAATCAAGCCAAAGCGAAAGCCGACGACGAAGCCATTGAAGTGTTTGCACAAAATGTGCGTCAACTGCTTTTCGCACCTCCGCTTGGCGAAAAAAACGTGATAGCCATCGACCCCGGTTTCCGCACCGGCTGCAAAGTGGTGTGCCTTGACAAATTAGGCAACCTCAAGCATCACGATGTGATATATCCCGCTGCACCACGCTGCGACATCGACGGTGCCACAAGAACATTAACCACCCTTGCCAAACGCTATTCGGCTCAAGCCATTGCCATTGGCAACGGCACCGCCAGCCGCGAAACCACCCGATTTGTGAAATCGATTGATTTCGGGTTCCCTCTGCCGGTGTATGTGGTGAGCGAAAGCGGTGCATCAATCTATTCGGCTTCGAAAGTGGCACGCGATGAGTTTCCGAACGAAGATGTTACGGTGCGCGGAGCCGTTTCAATTGGCCGACGCCTCATCGACCCACTTGCCGAATTAGTTAAAATCGACCCGAAATCGATTGGCGTTGGTCAATATCAACACGATGTCGACCAAACCAAACTGAAACGCTCTCTCGATTTCGTGGTGGAAAGTTGCGTCAACAATGTGGGCGTGAACGTCAACACTGCTTCAAAAGAACTTCTGTCGTATGTTGCCGGTATCGGACCTACTCTGGCGCAAAACATTGTGAACTATCGCAGCGAAAACGGCAACTTCGCCTCGCGTGCCGACATTATGAACGTGCCTCGAATGGGAGCAAAAGCATTTGAGCAATGTGCCGGGTTTCTGCGCATTGCCGGAGGAAATCCTCTCGACAATTCCTCAATCCACCCCGAGCGCTACGCCATTGTGAGACAAATGGCAAAAGATTGCCATTGCTCGGTTGCCGACCTCTTTGCCGACAGCGCAAAACGCTCGCAAATCAACATCGATAAATACATCACACCGCAACTGGGCAAACCAACGCTCACCGACATTCTTTCGGAGTTGGAGAAGCCCGGCAGAGACCCTCGCACCGACATCGAAACCACCACTTTCGACGACAACATCAATTCCATCGACGACCTCGCCGAAGGCATGGTGCTGCAAGGCATAGTGACCAACATCACACAGTTTGGTGTGTTTGTCGACATCGGCATTCACGAAAACGGGCTCGTTCACATCTCCGAACTGAGCGACCGCTTTGTGAAATCGCCTTCCGAAATAGTGAAAATCGGGCAGAAAGTTGCTGTGCGTGTCAAGCAAATCGACTTGCAACGCTCTCGCATAGCTCTGTCGATGAAAGGAGTGAAACTATGAACAGCGTAGTAGTGAGCATCGGCAGCAACAGTGCCGACCGCGACAAGCAAATGGCAACGTGCATTGCCTGGCTTAATGAGAACTTCGATGTGACAAAGATTTCATCGGTGTACAACTCTCCTGCCGCAAACGGCAAGGACCCTGACTACCTCAACGCTGTGGCAGAGATTCAAACCGCCCTTGAACACGGCACCCTAAACAATCTGCTCAAAGACTACGAACGCAACTGCGGCCGCACGCCGCATAGCAAAGTGTTAGGCTCAATTCCTATCGACATCGACATTGTGATGTGGAACGGCGATGTGTTGCGGCAAAAGGACTTCTCGCAACCCTATTTCAGCAAAGGCTGGCAAGAAATCACGAAATAACAGATGCCAGCGCATTGAACACGCTGCATATTAGCAAATAAAACAAGGGGTGCAACTCTGTGAGTCGCACCCCTTGAATCACTTTATGTCATTAATCATCTTTATCAAACTTCCTCGAAAGGGACATCGGTAACATTGTCACCATTGTTGCCACCTTGCTGAGCACCGCCAGCGTTAGCACCGGCACCCGGTTGTGGGCCTTGTTGCTGTGCTCCGGCTTGTTGTTGAGCGTTGTAGATGTCCTGACTTGCAGCGTGGAACACATCTTCGAGTTCCTTCATCGAAGCATCGATAGCGTCGATGTCCTGCTTTGCATGAGCATCCTTCAACTTAGCCAATGCACCTTCGATTTGCGACTTTTTGTCAGCCGGAATCTTGTCACCAAGGTCCTTAAGGCTCTTTTCAACTTGGAAAATCATCGAGTCGGCTTTGTTAATCTTGTCGATGCGTTCCTTTTCTTTAGCATCGGCAGCAGCATTAGCAGCAGCCTCATCCTTCATACGCTTGATTTCTTCGTCAGACAAACCGCTCGAAGCCTCGATGCGAATGCTTTGTTCCTTGCCGGTAGCCTTATCCTTAGCCGACACGTTCAAAATGCCGTTAGCATCAATTTCAAAAGTAACTTCGATTTGCGGAATACCACGAGGTGCAGGAGCAATGCCATCGAGATGGAATTTACCAAGAGTCTTGTCGTCCTTAGCCATTGGGCGTTCGCCTTGAAGCACATGTATTTCAACCGAAGGCTGATTGTCGGCAGCAGTTGAGAATGTTTCGCTCTTGCGAGTTGGGATAGTGGTGTTTGCATCGATGAGTTTAGTCATCACGCCACCCAATGTTTCGATACCAACCGACAATGGAACAACGTCGAGCAGAAGCACATCTTTAACATCACCGCTCAACACGCCACCTTGAATTGCAGCACCAACAGCCACAACTTCGTCGGGGTTAACACCCTTCGATGGAGTCTTGCCGAAGAATTGCTTAACAACCTCCTGTACGGCAGGAATACGGGTTGAACCACCCACGAGAATCACTTCGTCGATTTCCGAAGCAGTCAAGCCTGCATCTTGCAAAGCGCGGCGGCATGGCTCGATGGTTGCCTGAATTAGGCGGTCGCACAACTGTTCAAACTTAGCGCGAGTGAGAGTCTTAAC
Source organism: Muribaculaceae bacterium (assembly GCA_051878455.1). Classification (GTDB taxonomy): domain Bacteria; phylum Bacteroidota; class Bacteroidia; order Bacteroidales; family Muribaculaceae; genus SFTJ01. Next base: position 33,605 of record JBJEKD010000058.1, on the reverse strand, counting down.
CAAGTGCTTTGGAATACCGTTCACTGGCATAATGTATGGAAGGTTGATTTCAGAAGTGGTTGAACTCGAAAGTTCAATCTTAGCCTTCTCAGCAGCCTCTTTGAGGCGTTGCAATGCCATTGGATCCTTGCGAAGGTCCACGCCTTCATCCTTGATAAATTCTTCAGCCAACCAGTCGATGATGCAGTGGTCGAAATCGTCACCGCCGAGGTGAGTGTCACCGTTGGTCGATTTCACTTCAAACACGCCGTCGCCAAGTTCAAGAATCGAAATATCGAATGTACCGCCACCGAGGTCGAACACGGCAATCTTCTTGTCGCTGTCGCTCTTGTCGAGGCCGTATGCCAAAGCAGCAGCAGTAGGTTCGTTCACAATGCGACGCACGTTCAATCCGGCAATTTCGCCTGCCTCTTTAGTGGCTTGACGTTGCGAATCGTTGAAGTATGCCGGAACAGTAATCACTGCTTCTGTGACGCTCTGTCCGAGATAATCTTCGGCAGTTTTCTTCATCTTTTGCAGAATCATTGCCGAAATTTCTTGTGGAGTATATTCGCGGTCGTCAATCTTTACGCGTGGCTGACCATTTGTCGAAGTCACATTGTAAGGAACACGACTAATTTCGTTAGTAACCTGATTGTACGATTCGCCCATGAAACGCTTAATCGAGAACACGGTGCGAGTAGGGTTGGTGATTGCCTGACGCTTAGCAGGGTCGCCCACCTTGCGTTCGCCACCATCAACAAATGCAACAATCGAAGGTGTGGTGTTACGGCCTTCGCTGTTAGGAATAACCACTGGGTCATTTCCCTCAAGTACTGCAACACACGAGTTGGTAGTACCCAAATCAATACCTATAATCTTTCCCATTTTTCTATTATCTGTTATTTTGTTATTAATTCATTATTTTATTTCAATCGGCTGGCATCGCAAGGCAATCGTGCCTCGACGCAAACGCCGACGCAAATAATATTGCAAATGCTGTGCCAAAACATCAAATCGCCCTAAAAACATTGTCATGATGCAACAAGTATTTTCCGTTTTTACTGACTTTATGTCACACTCGCGCATCAGCAACTGCGCACAATTTGTCAACACAATTTTAATTAATGTGAATAAACCTTTAATATTTAGTTTTCCTAAAGTTTTCAGATGGTTAATATGAGAATAATTTGTAAATTTGTAGCGATATTGCCTAAAAAGGTAAATATTGGTAATTGAACCGCAAATAAACATTTTTATTTAACATTTATATTTAAATACACGTTATGGATATTTCACATATCGAACATGTTGGTATAGCCGTTACAAGTCTTGACGAGGCTATCCCATTCTACGAGAAAATGTTAGGCCTCAAGTGCTTCGCAATTGAGGAAGTTGCCGACCAAAAAGTGCGCACTGCATTCTTCAGAGTTGGTCAAACCAAGATTGAGTTGCTCGAGGCAACTGCCGACGACAGCGCAATTGCAAAGTTCATCGCTAACAACGGTGGCCGTGGCGGCGTTCAGCACATCGCTTTCGCCATTCAAGATGGCGTTGCCAACGCTCTTGCCGAAGTTGAAAGCAAAGGCGGACGTCTTATCGACAAGGCTCCTCGCAAGGGTGCTGAAGGTTTGAACATCGCATTCCTTCACCCAAAGACTTCTGCAGGCACTCTGGTTGAACTCTGCGAAGACCCTAACAAATAATTCAGTTTTAAACTTATAACATTACATATTTATAATGAGTAGTCAAATCGAAAAAATCCAAGAACTAATTTCGAAACGCGAAGAGGCTCGCCTCGGTGGTGGTGTTAAAGCCATCGAAAAGCAACACGCCAAAGGCAAATACACTGCCCGCGAAAGAATTAAAATGTTGCTCGACGAAGGTAGCTTCGAAGAACTCGACATGTTTGTAACCCATCGCTGCACCAACTTCGGCATGGACAAGAAGCACTATCTTGGCGATGGTGTTGTTACCGGTTACGGTACAATCGAGGGTCGCCTTGTGTATGTTTTCGCACAAGACTTCACCGTTTCGGCTGGTTCGCTCTCTGAAACTCTTGCCCTTAAGATTTGCAAGGTGATGGATATGGCAATGAAGAACGGTGCCCCTGTTATCGGTCTTAACGACTCGGGCGGTGCTCGTATTCAAGAAGGCATCAATGCGCTTGCCGGATATGCCGAAATCTTCCAACGCAACATCAACGCTTCGGGCGTAATTCCACAAATCTCTGCTATTCTTGGCCCTTGCGCCGGCGGTGCTGTTTATTCTCCTGCACTCACCGACTTCACCATCATGGCAAAGGGCACTTCTTACATGTTCCTCACCGGTCCGAAAGTTGTGAAGACCGTTACTGGCGAAGATGTTACACAAGAAGCACTCGGTGGCGCTGAAATCCACGCTTCAAAGTCGGGCGTTACTCACTTTGCTGCCGATTCCGACGAAGATGCAATCAAGATTATCCGCAAACTCTTCAGCTACATTCCTCAAAACAACTTGGAGAATGCTCCTCGCGTAGAGTGCAACGACCCAATCAACCGTTTGGAAGACAGCCTCAACGAAATCATCCCTGAAAGCGCAAACATGCCATACAACATGTACGATGTTATCACCGCAATCGTCGACAACGGCGAATTCCTTGAAGTATCAGCTAACTATGCAAAGAACATCATCGTTGGTTTTGCTCGCTTCAACGGTCAATCGGTGGGTATCGTTGCCAACCAGCCTAAGTATCTTGCCGGCGTGCTCGACTGCAACGCTTCGCGCAAGGGTGCTCGCTTTGTACGCTTCTGCGACGCTTTCAATATTCCTTTGGTTACTCTTGTCGACGTTCCAGGATTCCTCCCAGGCACAGGTCAAGAATACAATGCAGTGATTTTGCACGGTGCTAAGTTGCTTTACGCTTACGGCGAAGCCACAGTGCCTAAGGTGACTGTAACCTTGCGTAAGAGTTACGGCGGTAGCCACATCGTGATGAGTTGCAAGCAATTGCGCGGCGACATGAACTACGCATGGCCAACAGCCGAAATCGCTGTTATGGGTGCATCGGGTGCTGCCGAAGTGCTCTATGCTAAGGAAGCCAAGACTGCAAAAGTGGCTGCTCAAGAGGCTAAAGAAGCCGGCGACGAAGCAAAGGCTAAGCAAATCATGGACGACTTCAAGAAGTTCTATCAAGAAAAGCTTGATGAGTACAACAAACTCTTCTGCAACCCTTACAACGCTGCCAAGTATGGCTACATTGACGACGTAATCGAACCTCGCAACACTCGTTTCCGCGTCATCAGAGCCCTTCAGCAGCTCGAAAACAAGAAGGTTGTTAACCCTGCAAGAAAGCACGGCAACATTCCTTTGTAATTAATCGAATCTCAAAATAAACAATGAACAAGAAAGGAATAATTCTATTTCTACTTGCCGTTGTTTGTTCCATCAGCGTTAATGCGCAAAGCCACAAAGGTTTGCGCATTAACGAAGTGATGGTGCAAAACGACAGCAACTATGTGGACGAATACGGCAAATGCAGTGCTTGGATTGAATTGTACAACACCACACGTCGCACAATGAACATCTCAAGCATCTACATCACCACACAACGGGTGGGAGATGGACAATTGCCCGACCGCGACTTAATGTACCTTGTTCCTCGTGGCGACGAACGCACTAAGGTTGCTCACCTGCAATCTGCCGTGTTCTTTGCCGACGGACAACCCGAAAAAGGAACATTCCACACTGGCATCACGCTCACACCAGGTAAAGAAAACTATATCGCCGTTTACGATGCCGACTGCATCACCAAGCTCGACGAAGTGGTTATACCTGCCAACCTGCCTGCCGGTCACTCTTTTGCCCGTAACACTAAAATCGAAGACTTCGGCAAAATTGTAGGCAATACATTCAACGCTCAAGAATGGAGCATCCGCAATGGTTCGACAGGAAGCGAAATCACCCCAGGTGAAAACAACTACGTTATTGGTAAAAACGACAAAATTGAACAATTCGAGAAAAACGACTCCCACGGCTTCATCCTCACTCTCATGGCTATGGCAATCGTTTTCAGTGCGCTTGTTGTTCTGAGCACTTGTTTCTTTGTGTTCGGCTCAATCAACAAACGCATGTCTGACAAAAAGAAAAATGGCAAGAAACAGCATCAGGAAGTTGAGGCTCAAGCCAACGCTGAAACCGATGCAGAAGGCGAAGTGGTGGCTGCTATTGCTATGGCACTCTACGAGCACCTCAATGCCCACGACGAAGAAAGCAACGTGCTCACATTCAAACGTCGCCACTCCGACTGGAACTCGAAAATTGCAACACTCACTGAATTATCGGCTCGTCGATAATGCCAAATAACACAACTCAATAAATATATATTATTTACAGAACCATATATGAAAGAATATAAATATAAAATCAATGGCACTGAATACACCGTAGCTGTCGGCGACATCGACAACAACACCGTGGAAGTTGAAGTGAACGGCGTGTCGTATTCAGTAGAACTTGACAAAACAGAAACTCCCGCTCCTGTAGTAACAGCCGTTAAGCCTGTTGCAAGCACACCTGTTGCTGCACCTAAGGCATCTCCAGCACCAAGCGCAGGAGGTCCTGGCGCTGTTAAATCGCCTCTGCCTGGCGTGATTATCGACATCAAGGTTAACGTGGGCGACACCGTTGAACCATCAACTGTGGTTGCAGTTCTCGAAGCCATGAAAATGGAAAACAACATCAATGCCGGTAAAGCCGGTGTGGTGAAAGCCATCAATGTAAACAAGGGTGATTCTGTGCTCGAAGGTGCAGACATCTTAGTAATCGAATAATACAATGAATGAATTAATATCGTTTTTCGGCAAGAATTTTCAACAATTCTGGGAATTCACCGGATTTTACAATGTCACAGGTCCACACCTGATTATGCTGCTTGTGGGTTTATTCTTCATTTATCTCGCGATAAAGCACGAATTTGAACCTATGCTGCTTGTTCCAATCGGGTTTGGTATTTTGGTTGGTAATATTCCTTTCCAACTCGGAAACGAAATAGGCATCTACGAAGAAGGCTCGGTGCTCAACATCCTCTACGGAGGCGTTAGTGCCGGATGGTATCCACCGCTCATTTTCTTAGGAATTGGCGCCATGACCGACTTCTCAGCCCTGCTTGCCAACCCTAAGATGATGCTTATCGGTGCAGCCGCTCAATTCGGCATCTTTGGCGCCTATATGGTGGCGCTTGCCCTCGGCTTTGCTCCCGACCAAGCCGGTGCCATTGCTATCATCGGCGGTGCCGATGGCCCTACTGCCATCTTCCTGTCGTCGAAGCTCGCACCTAACATGATGGGCGCTATCGCCGTTTCGGCTTATTCCTACATGGCTCTCGTGCCGCTCATTCAGCCACCTATCATGCGCCTGCTCACCACCAAGAAAGAACGCCTCATTCGCATGAAGCCTGCTCGCACCGTTAGCCAAACCGAGAAGATTATCTTCCCTATCTTTGGCTTGATTCTCACTTGCTTCTTCGTGCCTTCGGCAATTCCATTGTTGGGTATGTTGTTCTTCGGAAACCTGCTCCGCGAAAGTGGTGTGACCACTCGCCTTGCAAAGACCGCAAGCAATGCTCTTACCGACATCGTTACCATTCTTCTTGGTCTCACCGTTGGCGCTTCAACCCAAGCATCAGAGTTTCTTACGCTCGACACCATCAAGATTTTTGCCCTTGGAGCAATGGCATTCATCATTGCTTCGGCTTCGGGTGTAGCATTTGTGAAACTCTTCAACCTCTTCTTGCCTAAAGGCAAAAAAATCAACCCGCTCATCGGCAACGCCGGCGTTTCGGCTGTGCCAATGGCTGCCCGCATCTCAAACAACATGGGCTTGAAATACGACCCATCGAACTATCTGTTGATGCACGCTATGGGTCCTAACGTTGCAGGTGTTATCGGTTCGGCTGTCGCTGCCGGTGTGCTCCTCGGATTCTTGGGATAATCAACCGACAATAAGGGAGTGTTTCCCTAAATAGGTATAATCAAAAACAATGATGGCAGGTTCACAATTCGGTGAATCTGCCATTATTTCATGTATGCGACAAACCAACCAATTATTGCACTAATCTGAACAATTGCATAGTTAAATAGCGAAAACAATCATAAAATTTTGTACCTTTGCAGTCGAAATAACTGAACAATAACTAATCTAACCTAAAAATTCATTGATGGAAGCATCTAAACCCATTTTATATCAAATATTCCCTCGACTCTACACAAATACCTGCGAACAATGCACACTTAATGGCAACATCACCACCAACGGTGTGGGGAAAATGAATAAAATCGACGATAAACTGCTTCGGTCTATTAAAAATCTTGGCATCACACACGTTTGGTACACGGGCTTGATTGAGCATGCCCACGCCACAGTATATCCAGGCATCACACCCGACAACCCGCATGTTGTTAAAGGTCTTGCAGGCTCGCCTTACGCAATTAAGGACTATTACGACATCGACCCCGACATTGCCGACGACGTTGAGCATCGCCTCGACGAATTTAAGCAACTGGTTAAACGCACCCATAAAGCCGGACTTAAGGTGGTGCTCGACTTCGTGCCAAACCATGTTGCACGCCACTACGAATCGGATGCAAAGCCTGATGGCGTAAGCGATTTTGGCGCTGCCGACAACACCCAACTCACGTTTGCCCAAAACAACAATTTCTACTATTTCAACGAGCAATTCGCTCCCAGCATCGACCTGGGCGAAGGCCCCGACCGCTATGTTGAGTTTCCCGCAAAAGCAACCGGCAACAATTGCTTCTCGGCGCATCCGGGCATCAACGACTGGTACGAAACAGCAAAGTTGAACTATGGCGTTGACTTCACCAACAACAACTGGCATTTCTCCCCTATCCCCGACACATGGCAAAAGATGCTCCACATCATACAGTATTGGGCAAATCTTGGCGTTGACGGGTTCCGTTGCGACATGGCGTTCATGGTTCCCGTTGAATTTTGGAATTGGCTCATTCCACAAATCAAAGCCAGCCATCCCGACGTTATTTTCATTGCCGAACTCTACGATGTGCACATCTATCGTCAATTCCTCTTCGATGCGCATTTCGACTATCTTTACGACAAAGTGAACCTCTACGATACGCTGCGCGCAATCACCTGCGGTCAGCAATCGGCTCGACGCATCTCCGACTGCTGGCGAACCGTCGACGGCATTGGCGGAAAAATGCTTAACTTCCTCGAGAACCACGATGAGCAACGAATTGCATCGCCGTTTTTTGCAGGAGATGCTGCAAAGGCGTTGCCGGCACTCATCGTAAGTGCCACAATTTCAACCGGTCCGTTCCTCCTCTATCAGGGGCAAGAACTTGGCGAACCGGCTGCCGACGCCGAAGGATTTAGCGGCTTGGACGGACGCACCACAATTTTCGATTATTGGAGCATGCCCACCGTGCGACGCTGGTACAACGGCGGCAAATGCGATGGCAGAAAATCCACCGCCAACGAAAAGGCTCTGCGAAAAACCTACGCCACCCTGCTCAACCTCTGCAACAAGCAGAAAGCAATCAGCGAAGGCGGATTTTTCGACCTCATGTATGTGAACCAAACCACGATGAATCCCGACAAACAGTTCGCCTATCTGCGTCATCACGAAGGCGACCTCTTGCTTGTGGTGGTTAACTTCGATTCCGAAACTGCCAAAACGGCAGTAACCATTCCGGAACACGCATTCAGTTGCATTGGGTTCGCCGAAGGCACCTATCAAGCCACCGACCTCATTTCGGGTTCAGCAATCGAGTTCGACATGTCGCCATCAGCGCCAATCGAAATTGAATTGCCTGCCCACGGCGGAGCAATATGGCAACTTAAACCGAAAGCCGCGCAAAAAAAATCAAGAAAATAATGTAACAAGACCATTAAAAATATATAACTTTGCAATATCGTTTTTAATTAGTCCCTATACTTAATATGAACAGTCAATCTACTCCCTTTACGATTGTATCTGGAACCAGATCCCGTTATCTTGCAGAGGAAATTGCAAAAAATCTTGGTGTTGAATTAGGTAAGATGAACATTCAATACTTTGCCGACGGCGAGTTTGAAGTTTGCTTCGAAGAGCCAATCCGTGGTCACGAAGTGTTCATCGTGCAATCAACCTTCCCTAACAGCGACAACCTTATGGAACTCCTGCTCATGATTGACGCTGCAAAGCGTGCATCAGCAAAGTCGGTTGTTGCCGTTATTCCTTATTTCGGATGGGCTCGTCAGGACCGCAAGGACAAACCCCGCGTCTCGATTGCAGCAAAGTTGGTTGCCGACTTGCTGGTGGCTGCCGGTGTTAACCGAATCATCACTATGGACCTGCATGCCGACCAGATTCAGGGATTTTTCAACATCCCAGTCGACCACCTCTATGCTTCTTCGGTGTTCATCCCTTACATCAAGTCGCTCCAACTCAAAGACTTGGTTATCGCTTCGCCCGACGTGGGTGGCGCAAAACGAGCCAACAGTTATGCCAAGTTCCTTGGCACTCCACTCGTGCTCTGCCACAAACAACGCGCCAAAGCAAACGTGGTGGAAAGCATGACTATCATTGGCGATGTGGTGGATAAAGATGTTGTTATCATCGACGACATGGTTGATACCGCCGGAACCATTTGCAAAGCAGCAAACCTGATGAAAGAGAACGGAGCACGTTCGGTTCGCGCCCTCGCTTCTCACGCCATCATGAGCGACCCGGCAACCCAACGCGTTACCGACAGTTCGCTTTGCGAAATGATTTTCTCCAACTCAATTCCTTACACCAAAGGCTGTGAGAAAGTGACCATCATTTCAATTGCCGCTATGTTTGCCGAAACTATGATGCGCGTACACAACAACGTGTCAATCAGTTCGCAATATCTTGTTAAGTAATCAATTAGCAACACACCTATTTTAAGTTATATCTTCACCACTATGACTCGCGTCATAGTGGTGTTTTATCTGAATATTACTTCAACTTTGCTCCGTTTACCACTTAATATTGTGATTGTGAGCACCAAAATTTGTTTTAGACATAAATTTTGAGTAATTTTGTATGTTTAAAAACATAATTATTCAACACAGATGGTAAAAAAGAGTCAGCTCGAATTATTAGCCCAGGAAAATTTGGCAGAGTTATGGGATGCGCTTACGCCCGAAGAAAAGCGTTCCGTAACCAAAAACTTTGCCGTACACGACTTCAAAAAGGGGCAAATCATATATGCTGAAAACGACAATCCTGAATATCTATATTGCCTGCTAAGCGGCAAAGCCAAGATGTATAAAGACGGCGTGGGCGGACGCCAGCAGATTTTGCGTCTATATCGTCCCACACAATACTTTGGCTATCGCGCCTATTTTGCCGGCGAGCCTTACGTGTCGAGCGTGGCTGCCGTTGAGGCATCAAAAATAGGTATGATTCACATGGACATCGTGAAAGAGTTTATCGACGAGAACATCAAACTTGCATGGTTTTTCATTCACGAACTGTCGCGTAATCTTGGCGGTTCCGATACCAAGATTGTCAACCTCACACAAAAGCACATCCGCGGCCGACTTGCCGAAGCACTGATTATGCTTATCGACAGTTACGGGCTCGAGGAAGACGGCGAAACGCTCAACATCTACCTTGCGCGTGAAGACATTGCCAACATTTCAAACATGACTACTTCAAACGCCATTCGCACCCTGTCGGCTTTCTCAAATGAAAAGATTCTCACCGTCGACGGTCGTCGAATTAAGATTCTCGACTACAACGCTCTTAAAAAAATCAGCAAATTCGGATAATCGTAGAAATCAGGCTTTTTTCACTTCTTCAGAATAATTTTGTTTATGCTCATTTCTCAACAAAAGCGAAAAGAAAACATTGCTGAATATCTGCTTTACATGTGGCAGATGGAGGATTTGATACGCTCGTTCAACTGCGACATCGATGCAATCGAACAAAAAATCATTTCGCAGTTCCCGGCGGAGCAACAAGCCGGCGAACGCCAATGGATTGAAGGCATGATTTCGATGATGGAACTCGAAGGCAAAAAGGCATCAGGGCATCTGCAAGTGAACAACAACATTCTGCTGCTGCTTGCCGAATTGCACCAGCAACTGCTCGGCAGCGACAAGTTTCCGGAATACGGCGCCGAGTTCTATCGCACATTGCCCATCATCGTTGACCTGCGCGCACGTTCACAAGGCAACCAAGCCGGCGAACTGGAAACATGCTTCAATGCTCTTTACGGCACGTTGCTGCTTAGGCTGCAAGGCAAGCCCTTGAGCGAAGGCACACAAAAGGCAATGCAGCAAATCAGCAAATTCATTGCAATGCTTTCGGCTCTCTTCAAGAAAAACGAAGAAGAACCGCTGTTTAAAGAGCCCGAAATATAAACGACTTTTTTCACAATTCCGCAAGTCAACAACCCTGCACGAAACAAACTGAATAACAAACATATTTACAACACCGTGGCAAACTTAATTGACGAAATATCAAAACGACGCACTTTTGCAATCATATCGCACCCCGACGCAGGCAAAACCACTCTCACCGAAAAACTCCTGCTGTTTGGTGGCGCAATTCATGTGGCAGGTGCCGTGAAATCAAACAAAATACGCAAAACCGCCACTTCCGACTGGATGGAAATCGAAAAGCAACGCGGCATTTCGGTTGCCACTTCAGTTATGGGATTTAACTACGGCGACTATAAGATAAACATCCTCGACACTCCCGGCCACCAGGACTTTGCCGAAGACACCTATCGCACACTCACCGCTGTCGACAGCGTAATCATTGTGGTTGACGTGGCTAAAGGCGTTGAGCAACAAACGCGAAAACTCATGGAGGTGTGCCGCATGCGCAACACCCCGGTAATAATTTTCGTTAACAAACTCGACCGCGAAGGTCGCGACCCGTTCGACATTCTCGACGAACTGGAAACCGAACTGAAAATTAATGTTCGCCCGCTAAGTTGGCCTATCAACATCGGTGCCAAGTTTAAAGGCGTTTATAACATATATGAGCACGGGCTCGACCTCTTTCAACCCGACAAGCAAAAGGTTACGGAACGTGTTGAAATCAAAGACGTCAACGACCCATTGATTGATGCCTCGGTGGGAGCCGCCGATGCCCAAAAACTGCGCGACGACCTCGAACTTATTGAAGGGGTCTACCCCGAATTCGACGTGAACACCTACCTTAGCGGCAAGGTCGCTCCTGTGTTCTTCGGCTCTGCCCTGAACACTTTCGGCGTGAAAGAATTGCTCGACTGCTTTGTGCGCATAGCACCATCACCACGCCCCGTGCAAGCCGAGGAACGCATCGTGAAGCCCGAAGAACAGGCTTTCTCGGGTTTCGTGTTCAAGATTCACGCCAACATGGACCCCAACCACCGCAGTTGCATTGCTTTCGTGAAAGTGTGCTCCGGAATGTTTAAGCGCAACTTCAACTACAAGCACATGCGTAGCGGAAAACTGATGAAGTTCTCCGCCCCTACGGCTTTCATGGCTCAGAAGAAAGATATTGTTGACGAAGCCTATCCAGGCGACATCGTGGGTATCCCCGACACTGGTAACTTTAAAATCGGCGACACGCTTACCGAAGGCGAAGACCTCCACTACAAGGGGCTGCCAAGTTTCTCGCCCGAGATGTTTAAATACATCGAAAATGAAGACCCGATGAAAACCAAGCAACTCAACAAAGGCGTGGAGCAACTCATGGACGAAGGTGTGGCACAATTATTTGTCAACCAGTTTAACGGCCGTAAGATTATCGGCACCGTGGGACAACTTCAATTTGAAGTAATTCAATATCGTTTGCTGCACGAATACGGCGCACAATGCCGTTGGGAACCGTTGCGACTCTACAAGGCATGCTGGATTGAAAGCGACGACGATGCTGCTCTACAAGCATTCAAGAGCCGCAAACACCAGTATATGGCTCTTGACCGCGACGGCCGCGACGTATTTCTCGCCGATTCGGGATACGTTTTGCAAATGGCGCAATCCGATTTCCCAAAAATCCGTTTTCACTTCACATCGGAATTTTAATTCCTTTGCTTGTCATAACCATAATCATAGTATATCTTTGCATTGTAAGTTAAAATTTATATTAAGACATGAATCAAGACGTTTTAAAACAACTATATAAGCAATACACTGGCTCCGATGCCACTGAGATTATCGAACTGCCGTCGTCGGGTTCCAACCGCCATTATTTCAGGCTTAAGGACGGCGAACGCTCGCTTATTGGCGCCATCGGAAACAACCTCAAAGAAAACGAGGCATTCCTTTATATGGACTCGCATTTTCACAAAAAGGGGTTGAACGTGCCCAAAGTGGTTGCCATCAGCGACGACCACATGGCATATCTGCAAGAAGACCTTGGCGATGTGTCGCTTTTCGGTTCAATCGAAAAAGGACGACTGACCCGAGTGTTCAGCGAGGAAGAAAAGCAAATCATTGCCAAGACCATTCGTATGCTTCCCGAAATTCAGTTCAACGGTGCCGACGGAATGGACTTTTCGAAATGCTACCCTGCCAGCGAGTTCAACAGCCGCTCAATAATGTGGGATTTGAACTACTTTAAATATTGCTTCCTCAAAGCCACCGGGCTTGAATTCGACGAGGACCGCCTCGAGGACGATTTCCACTCAATGACTGAGGTGCTCTTGCGAAGCAGTTCTGCCACATTCATGTATCGCGATTTCCAATCTCGAAACGTGATGATAAAGGATGGGCAACCATGGTTTATCGATTTCCAAGGCGGACGAAAAGGCCCGTTCTACTACGATGTTGCATCGTTCCTGTGGCAGGCAAAAGCCAACTTCCCCGACAGTCTGCGTGAAGAAATGATTGAACAATACATCCAGGCACTTCGCAAGTTCAAACCAGTAGACCCGCATTACTTCAAAGCGCAACTGCGCCATTTTGTGCTGTTCCGCACACTGCAAGTGCTTGGTGCTTACGGCTTCCGCGGCTATTTCGAGAAAAAGCCTCACTTTATGCAAAGCGTGCCGTATGCGATTGCCAACCTTCGCAACCTCATCAGAGAACCGTACACCGAATACCCATATCTTACAAACGTACTGGAACAATTAGTGCGAATGAAACAATTCTCCGACGAACTGCAAAAACACACTCTCACCGTGAAAGTGTTGAGTTTTGCTTACAAAAAAGGCATTCCTAACGATACCACCGGAAACGGCGGCGGTTTCACATTCGATTGCCGTGCCATCAACAACCCGGGCAAATACGACCGTTACAAGCCATACACCGGTCTTGACGACAAGGTTATTAAATTCCTTGAAAGCGAGAGTGAAGTAGGCACATTCCTCGAACACGCCTATGCGCTGGTCGATGCCTCGGTGAAACGCTATATCGAACGTGGATTTACCAACCTGATGGTGTGCTTTGGCTGCACCGGCGGTCAGCACCGCTCGGTTTACTGCGCACAGCACATGGCTGAACACATCAATCAGAAATTCAATGTGAAAGTTGAATTGATTCACCGCGAACAGAACATCGAACAAACTCTTCACGCAAAATAATTTTTTAGATACACACACTACAATGAAAGCAATGGTGTTTGCTGCCGGATTAGGCACACGACTACGACCGCTCACCGACGGGATGCCCAAAGCGTTGGTGCCTCTCCACGACGTGCCAATGCTTGAACGAGTGATTAAAAACATTATTGCATGCGGAATAACCGATGTGGTGGTGAACATTCATCATTTTGGCGACCAGATTATCGACTTTCTCGCCAAGAACAACAATTTTGGCATTAACATCGCCATCAGCGACGAACGCGATATGCTGCTCGACACAGGCGGTGGCATTTTGCGCGCCAAACCACTGCTCGAAGGCGATGAACCATTTTTGGTGCATAACGCCGACATCTTCACCGACCTCGACCTCAAAAGCATCATCAACCATCACAACACTTCGGGTGCCGATGCAACTCTGTTAGTTAAACAACGCACCACACAACGCTATCTGGTGTTTAACAAAGAATGGCGCATGCAAGGCTGGACCAACATAGCCACTGGCGAAGTGAAACCCGCTTCGCTCAACATCGATGCAACACACCGATTGATGGCTTTTGGCGGCATACACGTTATTTCGCCATCGGTTTTCGCGGCTTTACAGAATTTTGCAAACGAGCCAAAATTCTCAATAACGCCTTTCTACATTGCCAACTGCAACAATCTCAACATTCAAGGCTTCTGCCCTGAAGGTTATAACTGGTTTGATATTGGCAAAATTGAAACACTCCGGCAAGCCGAGCAGTTTATCGAAAATCGCTGACAAAGCGAATCTCCCGGCAAGTCATATTTCGTGCTAAATCATTTATTCACAAAGGATTTTGCCCGAAGAACTAAAAATTAGTATATTTGCATATAATATAGCACTCAAAACTTATATATGGGATTTTTCAGCATATTTTCAAAAGAAAAAAAGGAGACACTCGACAAAGGCCTCGAAAAGACCAAGCAAGGTTTCTTTAGTAAAATTACTCGTGCAATAGCAGGTAAATCGACAATCGACGATGATGTGCTTGACGAACTTGAAGAAGCATTCATCACATCAGATATCGGTGTCGACACCACATTAAAGATAATCGACCGCATTCGCGACCGCGTTGCGCGCGACAAATACGTCAATTCAACCGAATTGAACGCCCTTCTCTGCGACGAAATCACCCAAATGCTCACCGAAACAACAGGTGCCACCACCGACGATTTTCAAGTGCCGCAAGGTGTTGAAAAGCCTTATGTCATTATGGTTGTTGGCGTTAACGGCGTGGGCAAAACCACCACAATAGGCAAGTTGGCTTATCAATTCAAAAAGGCTGGAAACAAGGTGGTGCTTGGCGCAGCCGACACTTTCCGTGCCGCAGCAATCGAACAACTCGAAATATGGGGTGAACGAGTTGATGTGCCAGTAGTGAAGCAGCAAATGGGAGCCGACCCCGCTTCAGTTGCATTCGACACTGTTTCGTCGGCAAAAGCGCAAGGTGCTGATGTTGTGATTATCGACACTGCCGGCCGCCTCCACAACAAAGTGGGGCTTATGAACGAACTCACAAAGATTAAGAATGTGATGAAAAAAGTTGTGCCGAGCGCGCCAAACGAGGTGTTGCTCGTGCTCGACGGTTCTACCGGGCAAAATGCTTTTGAGCAGGCAAAGCAATTTGTAGCAGCCACCGAAGTAAACGAACTCGCCATCACTAAACTCGACGGCACCGCCAAAGGTGGCGTGGTGATTGGAATAAGCGACCAGTTCAAGATTCCTGTGCGCTACATCGGGCTTGGCGAAGGCATGGAACACCTGCAAGTATTCAATAAAGAGGAATTTGTAAAGTCGCTTTTCGGAAAGTAACACACTCAAAGCAATGCGCAAAAACAAGATTGACATCATATCGCTGGGTTGCTCAAAAAACCTGGTCGATTCCGAACACCTTATGCGTCAGTTCGCCGAGCACGGCTACACTCTTGAGCACAATCCACAGAAGGTAAACGGCGAAATAGTGGTAGTTAACACATGCGGATTCATCCAAGATGCACAAGAAGAATCTATTGAAATGATACTCCGTTTGGTGGACCTCAAACGCGAAGGCAAAATTAACAAACTATTTGTTATGGGATGCCTCGCAGAGCGTTTCCTCGCCGACTTGCAAAACGAACCAGAACTGGCTGAAGTCGACCATTTCTACGGGAAGTTTTCATGGAAACAAATGCTTGAGGACCTTGGCAAGACCTACAACAATGACATTGCCAACCAACGCGTGCTCACCACGCCCAAACATTTTGCATATATCAAGATTTCGGAAGGATGCAATCGCTTCTGCGCTTTCTGCGCAATACCGCTCATCACCGGACGACACAAGTCAACGCCAATCCCCGACATTATTGCCGAGGTGGAGCACCTTGTTAGCCAAGGCGTGAAAGAGTTCAACATCATTGCACAAGACCTTTCGTCATATGGCACAGACCTTTACGGCGAAATGCGTCTGCCGGAGTTAATCGACCGCATGGCACAAGTGCCTGGCGTAGAATGGATTCGCCTACACTATGCCTACCCTGCCCAATTCCCTTACGAGATTCTGCCTGTGATGGCTCGTCATAGCAATGTTTGCCATTATCTCGACGTTGCACTGCAACACATCTCCGACAAAGTGCTAACCAATATGCGACGCCACATCAATCGCCAGCAAACAATTGAGTTTATCGAGCGGCTTAGGCGAGAAGTGCCAGGCATTCACCTACGCACCACGCTCATGGTGGGTTTCCCGGGCGAGGGCGAAAAGGAGTTTGAAGAACTCAAAGAGTTTGTAAAGCAAGCACGTTTCGAGCGCATGGGTGCATTTGCTTATAGCGAAGAGCAAGGCACTTATGCCGCTGAGCATTACACCGACGATATTTCTGCCGAGGTCAAGCAACAACGCCTCGACGAGATAATGCAACTTCAGGAGCAAATTTCGCTCGAAGTGAACGAAGCGAAAATTGGCAAAACACTACGCGTAATAATCGACAGCGAGGACGACGAATACTATGTTGGCCGCACCGAATTCGATTCGCCTGAGGTTGACCCCGAAGTGCTTATCCACAAAACCCAATCGCTCAAAACTGGCGAGTTCTACGATGTTGTAGTCACCGAGGCTCTGCCATACGAACTTATTGCCGAGGTGAAATGATGCAATCGTCAACTCACACGGTTTCACAAGCCATTCAAGAGGCTCTTGTGCATGGACACACATTCTTTGCCTATCGCATGCCCCAAAGCAGGCAGATTGTGTTCGGTGCTCAACTTGCACCGGCGAGCACCCTTCCTGTCAGCGAAACATTCGTGGCTCATCCGTTTATAGCCGATAAAGCCACGCCAATCGTTGAAATTGAAGCACAATACAATGCCGAGCAATATCTCGAAGCGGCCACTAAAGCCCCTTCTAATTCGCTATTGCCAATAACACAACAGTCCACCTCGTTGAGCCAATACCTCGACATGGCTAACCACTGCATTGAAGCCTTACGCAAACAGGAGTTGAACAAAGTTGTTTTATCGCGAGTGATTGTGCAACCTTGTGAGCAGCATCACTGGGGCGAACGCTTTCTTTCGCTTGCCGCCGACAGCAGCCACGCTTTCGTGTTTGTTTTCAACAGTCCCGAGTCTGGCGCATGGATGGGCGCATCGCCCGAACTGCTTCTTTCGGCTCAAAACCACACATTGCAAACAATGGCTCTTGCAGCCACCAAATCAGCAACCGACACACGCGCGTGGACAGAGAAAGAAATTGTTGAGCAGCAATATGTTGAGCAATATATCAGCCACACTTTTGCATCGCTTTCAATCCACTTTCAGGTTCAACCCAAACAAAACCGCATAGCCGGGAATGTGCAGCATATTTGCACACCATTCACTGCCCAGTGTGCCGATACGGCAAAACATGAAATGCTGCTCAATGCCTTGCACCCCACACCTGCAATTGCCGGTTTGCCGAAAAATCAAGCAATCGAAACCATTGTAACCACCGAGCAGCACCAACGTCGTTACTATGGCGGTTTCGTAGGTCCTCGTTTCGCTAACGGCGACTTCCGTCATTTCGTTTGTCTGCGGACAATGCAATTCTCTCTCAATCAATGCTGTATCTATGCCGGAGGCGGACTCACTGCCCAATCAGTAGCACTCGACGAATGGCATGAAACACAACTCAAAGCGCAAGCATTGCTGTCACTCTTGAACAATCGCTGATTTTCATACCCCAAACGTAAACTCTCGTCACAATAATGTTGCGAGATAGTGCGGAAATTAGTAAATTTGGTGATATGAAAACTACAAACGAGAATACGGCACATCTCACATGCCGATGGCTTGCCGAGATGCTTGCTGAACACGGTGCAGAGTGGGTGGTTTGCTGTCCGGGAAGCCGCAACACGCCGTTGCTCATGGCGTTTGCCCGAGAAAACCGTCTGCGAAAGACGGTGGTGGTTGACGAGCGTTCGGCGGGATACGTTGCAATAGGCATCGCACAGCAGACACGACGCCCTGTGGCTGTGGTGTGCACTTCGGGCACTGCATTGCTCAATCTCGCACCGGCATCTGCCGAGGCTTACTATTCTAAAGTGCCCCTTATAATCGTGTCAGCCGACCGTCCACAGCAATGGATTGACCAAAACGACAGTCAGACATTGCGTCAACCTCTCGCTTTGAGCCAAGTAGTGAAATGGCACACGTCGCTGCCCTCGCGTCCGTCAACCGCCGACGAACGGTGGTGGGTGCGTCGCATGCTCAACGAGGCATGGCAAAAGGTGACTACATCTCCAATGGCAACGGTGCACATCAACATTCACATTAGCGAACCTATTGCCGAAACCACACAAACCAACGAATACATTTGGAGCAACATAATTTGCCCTAACACCACTCCCCGCCTTGCCAATGCCGATGCACAGATGCTTGCATCACAAGTGGCTGCCAAGAGCCGCATAATGGTGGTTTGTGGCGTGATGCCTCCTAATGATGAACTTAATGGTGTTCTTTGCCAAATGGCAAATCGCAACAACTGCGTGGTGCTGGCAGAACCGATTTCAAACATTCGTGGAGTGAACATCATCAGCCATCCCGAGCAAGCCCTATGTGAACTCACCCCCGACAACGAAAGCCGTCTTGCGCCTGATTTGGTTATATACATCGGCGGTGCATTGGTGAGCAGACGCATAAAGGAGTTTCTGCGCAGCCAAAATTGCCAGCAATGGCGCGTTGGCATCGACAACAACATTATCGACACTTTCAAGCACCTCACATGCAACATAGCCGTTGAGCCGGAAGAATTGTTTTCACATCTTGCAGCAGTGAAGCAAACTGAATCAAGTTACGCATCCGATTGGGCAGCCATTGCTTTAGCGGCACAAAACAGCCACGAACACTTGGTGATGGATTTTCCGTGGAGTTCTCTCGTGGCAATCAACGCAATTAGCCGTCACTTGCCAAAGGCAACCATTTTGCATCTGTCAAATGGGCTTTCGGTTCGTCTTGCCCAACTGTGCAACACGCCTCAGGTGGAACAGTGGTGGAGCAATCGCGGCACATCGGGCATCGACGGCAGCACATCCACCGCTTTAGGAGCATCGTTAGTTGCCGACGAAAGCAAAAATGTTGTTCTCATCACCGGGGATATGAGTTTTAACTACGATTTAAATGCTCTGAACACCGACCTCAACTATTCACGACTGAAAATAATTGTGCTTTGCAACGGCGGTGGCGGAATTTTCCGTTTCATCAACACCACTGCCACACTGCCTGAATTGGAAGAATATATGGAAGTGAAGCACAGCACCCCTGTGGCTGACTTTGCACGGACTTTCGGGTTCGACTATTTCGCTGCCGAAAACCTTTTGCAGTTGAATGAAGCCTTGCCTCAATTCTTTGGCAACCACAAACAGGCAATACTTGCAGTTTACACCGACAGCACTACCGACGCCACGGTGCTTAATCAATACTACAATCGAAACAAATAATGCAATAACACATCATAAACAAAACGCAGAATTATGGCAAACAGAGAATGGAAAACAATTAAAGAATATACCGACATACTCTTTGAGCAATATAAGGGTATCGCAAAAATCACTATCAACCGCCCACAGGTTCACAACGCATTCCGTCCGCTCACAAATGAGGAAATGCTCGACGCCTTTGGCATCTGTCGCGAACGCAGCGATATTCGTGTGATAATTCTCACCGGCGCAGGCGACAAGGCGTTTTGTTCGGGAGGCGACCAGAACTATAAAACTTTAGGCGGCTATCGCGACAGCGAAGGAACGCCACGGCTCAATGTGCTCGACCTGCACAAAGTGATTCGTTCGATTCCTAAACCGGTAATCGCAATGGTGAACGGCTACGCAGTGGGCGGCGGCAATGTGCTCAATGTGGTGTGCGACCTGTCAATTGCATCCGAGAATGCCAAGTTCGGACAAACCGGTCCGAAAGTGGGCAGTTTCGACGGCGGTTTCGGCAGTTCATATCTGGCACGCTGCGTCGGTCAGAAGAAAACTCGCGAAATATGGTACCTCTGCAAGCTCTACACTGCCGCCGAAGCGCTCGATATGGGACTGGTGAACAAAGTTGTGCCGCTTGAACAATTAGAAGACGAAACCGTGGAATGGTGCGAAACCATCATGATGCGGAGCCCATTTGCCATTAGAATGGTTAAACGATGCCTCAATGCCGAACTCGACGGTCAACGCGGCCTGATGGAACTGGCTGGCGACGCCACGCTGATGTACTACACTATGGAAGAGGCACAGGAAGGGAAAAACGCTTTTCTCGAAAAACGCAACCCCGACTTTGACAAATATCCTAAATTCCCGGGGTGATGAAAGCCGCTTACGCTCCATATAGCCTGCATTTCATAGAGCCTGGAGGCACATCGCGCGGAGTGCTCTACAACAAGGATACTTTCTTCCTGAAGATTTGGGATGAAAGTGCCCCGGAAATCTATGGATTGGGCGAATGTGCTTTGTTTAAAGGTTTGTCGGCTGAAGACAACAATCATTATGAGGACAAACTGCGTGAACTGTGCCGAAACATCGAGGCAGGTAATCAAACCGACCTAAGCGAACATTCATCAATCCTGTTTGGCTTTGAAACTGCTTTGCGCGACCTTGCTTCGGGCGGCAAACGGAACATTTTTGATTCGGCTTTCAACGAGGGCAAACAGAACATTCCAATCAATGGCTTGGTGTGGATGGGCACAAAAGACGAAATGCTCGGCAGAATCGAGCAGAAAATCAATGCCGGTTTTCGGACAATAAAACTGAAAATAGGTGCAATCGATTTCGACTGCGAACTTGATATGGTGAAATACATCAGGAGCCGTTTCTCTCACAACGAACTCACCATCCGCGTTGATGCCAACGGTGGTTTCAGCCCCGACGTCGCATTGCAACGTCTTGAGCAACTCGCAAAATATCAAATACACTCTTGCGAACAGCCAATCAAGCAAGGTCAATGGGCTGAAATGGCTGACATTTGCAGCAAATCGCCCATTCATATCGCTCTCGACGAGGAACTCATTGGCATCAACAATCCGCTAACCATGATGAGCCTGCTGCAAACCATTCGTCCGCAATACCTCATCCTAAAGCCATCGCTCACGGGAGGGTTCTCCGGCTCAGTCGAATGGCTGAAGATGGCTTCGCTAATGAACATCGGCGCTTGGATTACGTCGGCGCTCGAGTCAAACATCGGCTTAAATGCTTTGGCACAATGGGTGGCAACATTGCAGCCCCGCATCCCACAAGGACTTGGAACAGGTGCATTGTTTTCTAACAACATCACCTCTCCGCTCGAACAGCATGCCGATTATCTTTGCTACAACCCCAACATCAAGTGGCAGATTCCCGACTTTCATTGGATTACAACCGAATAACTTATGCAAATCACAATCAACAACATAACGTGCCGTTCGCTCAACGAGGTGAAGTGTGCAGCCTCGGCTGAGGTGTATGCTTTCATCGACGAATATCTCAACACCAACGATTACGTCACGGCTCATACATCCGGTTCTACCGGCGACCCAAAGGAGATTCGCCTGCAGAAATCCGACATGAGAGCATCGGCAAAACTCACAAACGAGTTTTTCTCGCTCTCCGCCGATTCGCTTTTCTATCTTAACCTGTCGCCCACATACATTGCCGGCAAGATGATGATTGTTCGTGCCCTTGAATTAGGCGCAAAAATCATTGAAGAAGAACCGTCGAACACTCCACTTGCCAACTACACGGGCTCGCAGCATATATCGCTTGCAGCATTTGTGCCTTCACAAATACAGTATTTGCTCAACAATCCCGAAAAACTTGCTCTCATCGACTCGATGATTATCGGGGGAGGCAAACTGGCTCCGAGGCTCGAACACTGGCTTGCCGAATTTGGCGCAAATGCCTATATGACTTATGGGATGACCGAGACTTGCAGCCATGTGGCACTCGCTCCGGCAAGCAAACTGCCCATGCCGTTCAAAGCACTCGGCAACGTGGCTTTCACTGCCGACCAGCGCGGATGCCTTGTTATCAACGCTCCTCACCTATCGGCACAGCAATTTGTAACTAACGATGTGATTGAACTCGTCGACAGCCGAAACTTTTATTGGCGCGGTCGCTTCGACAACGTGGTAAACACCGGCGGCATTAAAGTATTCCCCGAAGAAATCGAGCATAAACTTGCCCCGTTGTTCCCGTCAATCCGGTTTTTCGTCACGTCGCAACCATCTGAAAAATGGGGCGAAGAACTCGTTTTGGCACTCGAATATTCGTCACTGCCGCCCGGCGTGGTGAAGCGCGGCGATGTGCAACCCGCTCTTATCGAAAAAATGAAAACGCTTCTGCCTCCCCACGCAATACCACGAAAATATGCTGCCACAAACCATTTCAAAGAAACTAAAACCAAAAAAATAATACGCAATATTTAAAAATTAAATGTCATGAAACGAACCTTAACCATTCTGAGCACCTTATTAGTTTCCGCCTCGATGTGGGCAGGAAGTTGGATAAGGACAAACCAATTAGGCTATCTGCCTAAAGCCACCAAAGTGGCAGTGTTGCTTTGCAACGATGTAACCACTTTGAACTCTTTTCAAGTGATTGATGCCTTCACCGGCAAGGTGGTTCTCACAAGCCAAGAAGTGGTGAAAACTGCGCCATACGGCAAGATGAAGTCAACTTTCCGACTAAACTTCAGCGACCTCACCGCTCCGGGGACCTACTACATTAAGGCTGGCGACGCTATCTCCGACACATTCCCGGTTAACGGCACGGTGTATAACGGCACTGCCGACTATGTGCTGCGCTATATGCGCCAACAACGCTGCGGCTACAATCCTTTCCTAAAGGACAGTTGCCATCAGAAGGACGGCTACATAGTATATCACCCCACAAAAACCGGGCAATTCCTTGACGTGCGCGGCGGATGGCACGATGCCAGCGACTGCCTGCAATACACCACCACTACTGCCAACGCCATCTATCAGATGATGTTTGCCTATCAGCAAAACCCGTCGGTTTTCGGCGACTTTCATCAAGCCAACGGCGAAGACGGCGCTAACGGAATCCCCGACATCATCGACGAAATTTATTGGGGTATGGATTGGCTCAACCGAATGAATCCCGAAAAAGGTGAACTCTACAACCAACTTGCCGACGACCGCGACCATATAGGAATGAAACTGCCTAAAAACGACCCTGCCGACTACGGCTACGGCCCTAACAACGGTCGCCCTGTATATTTCTGCACCGGCGAGAAGCAGCAACGCGGCAAATTCCTTAATGCCACTATGGGCGTGGCAAGCACCGCCGGCAAATTCGCTTCCGACTTTGCCCTGGGTGCAAAAATCCTAAAGCCATTCTACCCCGACTTTGCAGAGTTAATCGGTTCAAAAGCCGCCGATGCCTATCAAGTGGGTATCGACAAGCCCGGCAACTGCCAAACTGCTTCGGTGGTTTCGCCCTACATCTACGAAGAAGACAACTGGGTTGACGACATGGAATTGGGTGCAATAGAACTATATCGCTCAACGGGCGACACAAAATATTTCACCCAAGCCCTCGAGTACGCCCGCCGCGAACCTATCACGCCTTGGATGGGCGCCGACAGCGTGAAGCACTATCAGATTTACCCTTTCATGAACATGGGTCACTATCAGTTGGCTATCACGGGCGACAGCCGCATCAAGCGCGAATTTATACGCAACCTGCGCTCTGGCATCGAACGCGTTCTTTTGCGTGCCAAAGAACTTGATTCTCCTTTCCTTAACGGTATTCCAAGCGTGTGGTGTTCAAACAATCTCACCACAGCCATGCTCACCCAATGTATCCTATATAGGCAACTCACCGGCGACCGCCAATTTGAAGAGATGGAAGGCTCGTTGCGCGACTGGTTGTTTGGCTGCAATCCTTGGGGAATTAGCATGATTGTTGAACTGCCAATAGGCGGCAACTACCCTCGCCAGCCTCACTCATGCCTGGTGTTTGAGGAAGTGGGCAACACCACCGGCGGACTAATCGACGGTCCTGTGTATCGAACCATTTTTGAGAGTCTTAGAGGAGTGAACCTCGTTGGCGACGTGCGCAACGGCGCAAAGCCTAATAATTACGATGATTTCCAAATGGACTATATGGTGTATCACGACAATATGCACGATTACAGCACCAACGAGCCTACTATGGACGGCACAGCATCGCTCACATTCCCGCTGTCGACCTATCAGATTGAAGGCAAGGAGCAATCAAACGCAGCAACCGACCGCAACATCTACCACGACGGTGGCATCGTGATGACCGACCTCGACAAGAAACAAATTAGTCTTGTATTCACCGCTCACGACCGTGACGACGGTGCCGAGTACATCATATCGACGCTGAAAAAACTGAATGTGAAAGCATCGTTCTTTTTCACGGGCGAATACATCAACGGCCACGCCGACATTGTTAAACGCCTGCATGCCGACGGTCATTACATCAGCACACACAGCAACTCTCACCTGCTGTATATGCCGTGGGAAAACCGCGACTCGCTGCTCGTGAGCAAACAACAATTCACAACCGACATATTTAAAGCCTACGAAGAACTTGCAAAAACAGGAATCTCTAAAGCCGAAGCGCCTTACTTCATTCCGCCATACGAATACTACAACTCAACCATTGCATCGTGGGCTAAACAAATGGGATTGCAGGTGATTAACTTCTCGCCTGGCACAGACTCGAGCGACGACTACACCACCCCCGATATGCCAAAATATCGTTCAAGCAAGCAACTGTGGAATCAAATAATGAAGTGTGAAAAACAGAAGGGGCTTAACGGACAAATACTTATGGTGCACTTCGGCACCGACCCGCTTCGCACCGATAAGTTCTACAAAATGCTGCCAAACCTAATCAATACTCTCAAGAAAAAAGGCTACACTTTCACCCGAGTTGACGAGGCAATATCTTTAGGCATCGAATAGTTGTTTAGGAAAAATAAGTATATCAGATAATTGATATAAAAACAAATAAATCGGTTATTAGAGAACGAAACCATCATTCTACTAATAACCGATTTACTATTTAACGAAGTATTAGTATTCTTAACGAGAGAACTCTACTGCTATCGGGGCAAAAGTAGTACCGTATTCCGAGCCATTAGCAAATGTTATCGAAACATTTGAAACGTACAATTGCTTTTTGACACTTGAATAGTATTTCAATGTAACTACATCATTACCATCGATGCTACCATTAATATTTATCATAAAGTACAATTGTCCGCTTTCGGTGGTTTTTGCTTGTCCCACGCCACGACATTCGTTGCCAACAAAGGCTGCAATCTTGTCGGTGTTGCGAGCTAAATCTTTAACCATACCCATTGGTGCAATACAAGCAGTCATCTTTAGCGGGTGTTTGCCAGTGAGGTTCATAGCAACCGATTTAGGTTGAAGTTCACTGCCAACAACCGATGTGTTAGCAAAGGTGAAGCATGCCGGCGATGTGAACAAGTAGTTGCAATTCTTGCAATAATACTTCACGTCGACATTCGTGCCGTCGGCAACAAGACCTTTAACAACGAGTTTGTAAACCGAATTTCCCAAATACTCGCCTTTGCCAATGCACTTGCCGTCGGCAAATGCGGCAACCTCGTCGGATGTGCTGTCGGTGTAACTGCTAAGCGGTGCGCCAATAGTCAAATAAGCAGTCATACTTCCGTCGGGAACAAAAGTCAAAACTTCAGGAGCATCTGCACTGCCCACCACGCTTCCATTAGCAGGAATTTCAAACGATTGCTCTGAAATGTAAGCGATTTTGTTAGCAGCACTGTAATACTTGATTCTGAAAGATTCTTTTTCCTTCACGCCGAAAACATTGAACCAATAAGTTCCCTTTGCAGCATCGATAGCATGTGCAACCGAGCGACATTCGTCACCAACAAAGATTGCAATTTCATCGCCATCAGCAATCGCAAACGGTTGATTCGACTCATCGAAATCTACATAAGCCTTAGCAAGGCAAGGATACTTGCCCGACTGCTCGAAATTAGGATACTCCGGAGCATCGGCAGTGCCATACACCTTATTAATTACATAGGCAACATCGCTGGCAACCGATTTATAGATACGGCCAACGCGGTTGCTGAAGTAACGGAATTCCACGTTGCCGCTCTCGCTTGATGGAGCCTTCACCTGAATGAAGAACAGTTTCACGCCATCAACCATCACCGATTGCGCCACACCACGACATTCGCCACCAATGAAGGCTGCCATTACGTCGGCATCGTCAGCAAAGAGTTCGAGAACCGGCGACAGGCGAACAACAGCAGTCATACTTGTTGGATAAACCGACTTGTCGGGGTCGCTCCACGATGGTGCAGCATCGCTGCCCGATAGATTAACCGACCATTCAGGAGAGTTGACTGTTGCGTCTTGACTTACAATCCAGTTGGGGCTGCCATCTGCAGTGTCTTCTGGCACTGCACTCCAGTCGGGTGTTGGATATTCTGGCTCGGCCTCGTCACTGCTACATTGCGCCATCGACACACTTAACACAGTTAATAATATGATATTGATATACTTCATCATAATTTGAATATAATTAAAAGTCTCCCGCCGCCGAAACCGTCGTTTTCACCCGACGGGAGATTGTGTTGTGATATGAATAATTAACGCTTAACGGTCTTTACTGCATGAGCCTTGCCGTTGATAATCACGTTGACAATGTAAACGCCATCTACAACGAGGTTATCATCAACATCCCATACTATCTCAACCAAACCATTGTCGTTGCAATCAAGCCATTGAGCCACGCGTGCGCCTGCTACGTCGGTGATGTAAACATCAACTTTGGCGTTTGCTTCAGCAGTAGCCTTAATGGTGAGAACGCTGTTGAATGGAGTTGGATAAACCATCACATTCTCGCCCTCGTCTACGAAACGAATCACCATCGGCGACTTGGTTGTACCCACAGCGTCGTTTGCTCCGTAAGTTACTGCCGACTTGGCTACTGCCTCGATGTTTTCGCCTCGTTGAAGCACTACATCCACGTTTTCAACGCTTTCGCCATTGATGGTCATCAAGAACAATGTTGTTCCGTCAGACATCGTAGTTGCTTGTGCCTCGCCACGGCATTCACCGTTGACGTATGCTGCCAATCGGTCGCCATCAAGAACTTCTACACCTTCAACACGTGCCACAATTGTCATATTTGTTGCGTAACGGCGTCCGTAATCAGCCACTGGTGTGCTGCTTTCCGAACTGCGACTGCTGCGAGTTGCTGTGCTCAACGTGCTGCGGTTTACTGCCGACTTCGATGGATATTGAAGTGTAGCATTGCTATTAGCCTTACGTTGCAGCATATAGCCCTTGCCATTTTCCATGTATTCCAGACTACCTATCCAGCCCATGTTGGTGTCGTACATTGCCATTGCTGTCTGCGATTTCACGATATCGCCTTCCGAAGCCTCGTAACCTGCAAGTGCTTCCTTAAGCGTCATGTTGTCTGATGGCAGATATGAAATGTAGTTCCAACGAGCGGTTCCGTCGTCCTTCGAACCAATAATGTCAATCATGCAAGTCTTAGTGTCGATTGCTGCACCGATAATGTCGAGTCGCTGTGCCTTGCTGCTTCGCATCATGTACATCGACTTGTTGTTAAGGCCTTGGAGGGTTCCTACCCAACCTTTCGACGAGTACGATACAAAGCCGTCGGTTTCGCTCTTCAACTGGTCGTCTGACGACCAAGTGTAGTTGCTAAGCAATGTGTTAATGTCGTTAAGATTCTGGTTGTCTACATTAACCGAAATCCAACTCCAACCTTCTGCAAGTTCGATTTGTTGAACTCTTGTATCCTTAGCATTGAATACAATCGGGTTGCTTGGCGAACCAATCACGTCGTTGTTCACGAAATGAATTGGTGTAGCTGGTTCAGCAATATATATAGAACCTGTGCTTGCATCCCAGATGCGGAATTCAAGGTCTTTGCTTGCTTCTGCCTGGTTAGAGTAAACCGTAAGCATTGCATACCACATGTCGTTAACCTTGTAATACTTGTTGGTGCAAATACCCACACATTCCGAACCGTTGAATGCTGCCAAAATGTCCTCTTCATCCGATGAATAGATGTTGTTGATAAGCATCTTTCCGAATATCGACATGTTGTACTGATAATCGGCTGGATTGACGCTCCATGTTGGTTTTTCGCCTTCAACCTTTACAGTCAACTGCAATGCTTCAACCACGTTGTTATCGTTGCGCAAATAAATCACTTCATCATAAGTGCCTATGTTCAAGCTTGGATTGATTGTGAATTTAATATCAACGCTCGATACTGGGTCGATTGTACCGCTTGATGGAGTAACATCGAGCCATGATGGCATGTTCTCAACAGTGTAGTGCTGTATTGAACCACCACTGTTTTTAGCACTAACAGTAAATTCCTTCTCTTCGTTAACCTTCTTAGTTACCGATACGCTCGACTCGGTCCACTTCAACTGGTTGCGGTCGATGTAAGCGCTCCAAGTGATTGGGCTCAGGATTTCGTTGCCGTTCAAGTCGCGAACACCATCAACGGTGAAGGTTACTATGGTCTTTTCAATGCGGTCGTATGGCTCGTTGAGGTTGATAATCAACGCGTCGTTGTTAACCACAAAATCGTAGAGCAGGCTGCTAACAGGGTCTTTAGTCTTAACAGGTGACGAAGCACTTGTTTCAACATTTCCTTCACCCACAATTTCAATCTCAGGTACTACCAATGAAGCGTCCTTCTGAACCTTAGCGTCTTTGAGAGTGAACTTCAACTCTTGGAGACCTTGGTATTCAGAGTAGGTTTCAAATGGATAATATGCCATCAAGCCCTTTTCTGTACCACTGAGTTGCTTGGTGAAGTTTTCAGAAATTATTGATTCGCTGCGATAGAGGTTCCACAGACGGAATTCGTCGATTTGACCCTTGAAGTAGTTGTCAACAGTCACTGTGCTTACAGTGTCAGGACTCCATGAGCGAGCACCCAAATTGATGTAAGCCGAAGCTAAACCACCAAGGTCTGAAGCATCGAAGTAAGTGTTGAGTTCGCCGTCGAGATAAATCTGAGCACGTCCGCTGATGCGGCTCACTGCAACTGCCACATGGTGCCAATTGTTGTCGGCAAAGTCGCCTGTACAAGTAGCTGTTGTGCCGTTGTTGCTGAATGCCAGACTACCATCTTCGTCAAATCCGAGTGCAAAGTTGTTGAATGAGTGATTGAAGTCGCCACCGTCGCCACGTCCGTTCGAAACGATAGTTGCGTTCTTCTGACCTTCTTTAGCCTTGAACCACAATTCAAGAGTGTAGTCCATTGAGCTGTCAATCACGCAGGTGCTGCCTGACGAAATCTTCAGCATCTGGTTGCCGTCGAGGGTCACTGCACGACCTTCAGGCACTACCCAACTACCGCCATTAATTGTGAGGTTGTTGCCCTGTGCCTTGTCAGTAAGCATTGTGCCGCGCGCCTCGTTCATTGGATAGTAAGCAATCAGGTTGCTTTCTGAGCCAGAGTACATGGTGAGGCTGTTGGTTTGCAGGCGTCCTGATGAAACCAGTTTATCCCAGATGCGAGCATTGTGCATCTTACCTGCATAGTTCTGAGTGCCGTTGATGCTTGCGCCGAACACATAAGAACCCTTGCCTTCATAACCGTTGGTTTCAACATTGCTGATATATTCAACAAAGTTGTAGAATGCGCTTACCTCGTTTGTTTTGCTATTGTAAGTCATAGCCACGTGCGACCACGACTCAAATGGAGTCTCATTCTCTTTTACGAATGCTTCATTGCTGACAATTGTCTTATCGCCAACCTTCACTTTCAGTTTGTAATCCTTGGTGATGCCCAATTCAATTGCGCTGTTGGCGTCGCCTTGGCTAAAGAGAACTGCATCTTGTGCCTTGTCAGGAAGAACCCACATTTCAACAGTGAGGTCTTTGTCTTGCCAGTTCTTAGTGAACTCAGTTGTCAGCACATCGTTTTCGCCATCAAGACTTACCGATACTGAATGGTCGGTTTGTGCGCCATTGCGTACGCCCACAACCTCAAAGTTGTTGTAGGTGAGTAAGCCGTCGGCAATTGTCTCGTTGAAGTTAAGACGAATTTCGTCATTAATGGTGAGAACGCCGTTAGCAGGTTGTGCGCTGCCAAACAAGCGAGGATTATACATATCCTTAATACCGCTGTGAACATCTGAGTAGTTGTAGATTTCCTCGTCGTTGATGATACTTGTACCCACGGCGCGGATATCGTAGTTCTGGTCAGGCAGGTCGTCCAAGAACAATCTGTAAGTGATTGTTCCGGCGTCGCTCGACTTAATCATTTCAGCATTCATACCGTTGAGGATAGCTCTGTCGCAAGCCTCTTGGTCGTTGTAGTAACTCATCAGAGTGGTCCAGTCGTCGTCAGAGCCTGAAGCCGCCTTGTATTGCAGCATCACGCGGTTGAAGCCGTCGTAGTTCACGTCGAAGCCATCAAGCGTGATTTCCATATAGTGCTTTTCTACACCATTAACATCTTCGGTAGGCAACTTGGTGTTGTAGGTCCAGTTGTTCGACGGACGCTTAATGTTCACGTCGGTAGCCGATGGTGTGAAGTGTACGCTGAACGTTACATCGTCAAAGATGTTGTCGAGGAAGTCGGTTGGGTCGCACTGACATTGCGATTGAAGCAGGAGTCGCAGGTTATCGTAGTTCATCACCTTGCCCTTACGCACTTCCAAAGTCTTGGTGAGCGTAGAACCGGCAGGAACCAAGAATGCACGGCCGCCACTGTTGCCGAGAGGTGCTCCGTCTATATAGAGTTGTGCACCGTCAGGGTTGCTCTCATCGTCGATGCGAAGGTCAAACCAGCCATCTTCTTGAGCCTGTGAATTGTTGCGCAGATACAATGTGAAGTAAGCCGATTTACCTGAAGGAACGTTATCAATGAAGTCTTTTTCAACCGAAATTTCAGGCACCTCAATTTGCACGGTTGACTCGTTGAGAACCTTTTGGCCAGGCAAATAGTATCGAGTTTTTTCTTCGCCTTCGTATGGGCAAGATGTTGCACCACCCTTAGTTTTGAAGATGAACGTTGAGAATTGTGTGCTCTCGCTGTTCATATCCTTATATTTGATGTATTCGTCGTCCTTATTATAGCCTGATTCGCGGCAGATGTCAACGCTGATGTAGTCATCGTCGCCGCTCTCAGAAAGTACAAAGCCTTGGCAGTGATTTGCAGTCTCTTCGTCGGTAAATTCGCCACCATGGTTTGTTTGCCAATCTTCTCCAATTTCAAACAACACACCCACCTGGTTGATGGTAGCGCCGGTGTTTGTCATGAATTTGCCACCAACACCTAATGTGAATCGTTGAGTCTCAGTGCGTGTTGTGGTGAATCCCTCTGAGTATTCGTAGTTTGCACCAGCCTGGAACGAAACGTTGTTTATAAGCTCGGCTTCAACTTTCTGTTGCTCGTTGTTGGCAATGTGTTGTTTCCAACGTTCAATTGATTGGTTGAACACGAGGATTGAGTCAGTTACGATAGAGCAAGTGTCAGGATAGTAAATCTTGTAGCTTTGGCCATCGAATGCGTCCTCAACTTTACCAAACACCTTATCGCTATTGCTGCGGCCAAAGTTTACGTGGTCGCGTGGCAGTTTAGATACAAATACTGGCCCACCGGTTGAATCAGCTAATTTTTGCCAGTTGAGGTCTTCAGACTCGTCGTGAAGCAGAGCATCGCGAGTTTCCTCCAACTTAGGTATCATAGTGTTTTCAATGTACACCTGTGGATATACAAACAATGTTTTGTATCTCTGTGACAGGTTGATACCTTCAGTCTTGATTACCACCATATTATCATCGGATTCGCTGTCGCTGTCAATGATAACTGAAACATCTTGTTTGAATTTGCTAAGTTCAGATTGCTTAACGATGCTGATGTTATCGGTTGAACCAAGTCCAATATTGGTTGAGTAACCCACATATAAGTCGCCATTCGAACCAACGTAAAGTGGGTCAGAACTTGTTTCAAATCGTGTGGTTGTGGTAAATTCGCTATAGTCACTGTTAGTGCCACCAATCATAAAATTGAATCGTGATTGGTAAACGGTTTCTTTTTGCAAGTTTGCGTCTTGGATTGTACCAGCGCCAAAACCAGCAAAGGTGAGCATTCTGGTGCCAAGTTTCGTGGTGGCTGTTACAGATGTTTCGGAGAGCACTTCACCAGTATAGCTGGAGGTGCGTGACACGGTAACACCCTTTTCAAGGTATGAGTAACTGTTGCTACCCGGTGGGTCACGAAGCACAAACATCAGTTGGTCAGGACCCTCGGTGAGGAAGTCTTTGCCTTTGGTTACTGAACCAATCACTACGGCATCAAATGCACCGTCCCAATTGATGCTGGTTGGGTTATCGCTGTCGCCATAAGTCATTGTCATGCTCAGTGAGCGCTTAGCTGCTGTCAATTCAGGAACGTTCACTTGGAACGACCATTGTGCATAACCGTTTTCGTCGGTTGTGAGTTCCTCTTGGGTGCCGTATGCCAAGTCGCCGCCAAACGACAGCGTAGCATCGGGAACCGCTACCTTATCCTCTTCAACACCTTCTTTATCTCTGCCATTGCTGTCCTTGTAAGGATAAATCTCGGCGGTGGTGATGTTGAAGGTCACATTTTGGAATTTCTCAAATGCCGGCATGCCAAGGGCATATCCGTTTTCTGCGTCCCAAAGAACTGCATCGTATGAATACTGACTGTCGGCAGTGGTTACTCTAACTTTATCTTTACCGAAATAGTCAATTTCACTACCGTTTTCTACTTGTTTAACCAAGATTGAAGGCTTAACGCGAACAATGAATTTCGACAACTTGTTGTACATAACCGAGTCAATTCGGTTGATGTAGCTGCCAGCTACTGAAACAGAGTCAACATACTCGTTTTCGCTGTATTGAGAAATGAAGCTGTCGCTAAAGTCAAGCTGTTCGTCACTTCCAGGAACATTGTCATATCCTGGAACTATAACTTTCACCTGATATTTAATAGGAAGAACGTCAACAAAGAATTCACCAGTTTCAGCATTCGGATAGATAGTGATAGTATTATCCTTAAAGTTTGCTGTGTTTTGCTTTGCAGGAACAGAATAAGGATTCTCGGCATGAGTGTAAGTCAAGTCATACCCTTCCCTGTCGTAAGCCTGATATGCTTCGTTCTGATAGGTTAATGTCACCTTAATGTCGTCGGCAAGGTTGTTCTTTGAGAGTGAGTGACCCACTTCATAATCTTCCTGAATGGTACCACCTGCCACGCGGCCAATGTAGCGAACTGTTGTGTTGTCGTAAAGCTTGAGGCCGGTAAGCATGTCTTGGTAGTTGAGGTCTGCACCATCGCTGCTGGTGATGCGGCCATCGTTCTCAAAGGTGTGGTTAGTGAGTTCGGCTTTCACCTCGTGAGTGCCCACTGGCACACTGATGGTGAACTGACCATTGTTGTCAGTCTTGATGATGTTGTTCTTGCCGTCCATCACTGTCACGCCGTCAACCTTAAACGAAACGCCTTCCACAGGAATTGTACCACCCTTATAAGTCACCGTACCTGATACGTTAA
>JBJEKD010000057.1:0-18493 GCA_051878455.1 Muribaculaceae bacterium | reverse complement strand
GCCCAACTCGAGGCACTCGGCATCCCTATTACGTAATCCGACTGCTGAATTATGGCTTAATGTCGCCATTGCCCGTTACACCCAACGCAATTTTTTTGGCTTTCACGTCGCGCACATCAATGTCGCCGCTACCGGTTACGCCAATAGCCACTTCGTCGGCTTTGAGATTAAGGGCATCGATGTCGCCACTGCCGCTCGCGCCAAACGCCAATCGGTCAGCCTTCAAATCGGTGCGTATGTCAATGCCGCCACTGCCGCTCACCGAGAACGCTGTAACGTCGGGGGCATAGACTATCACATTCAAGTCGGACTTTGAGTTTTGCAAAGAGATGCTCACATCTTTCTTGATGCCCACTTCAAGGCGCGAACCTTTCTTCTCCACCTCGATGTAAGGAATAATATTGTCGCTTGCCGAAACAACTATGCGCGTGTTGGCATCACAATGATAAATAACCTTAACGGCTCCGCCAACTGTAATTTCTTTGAATCCGCTTTTGCCGGTAATCTCTTTTTTCACAATCTTGCCGCTGGCTTTCACATTAACGGTTTTGGCTGATGCACACACTCCTGCCGCCATCAGCATGGCAATTGCCATTGTTATAATCTTTCTCATAACTGAAATGTTTATTATTATTTTGTTTATTTGCTATTTACACCTATTAGACGTGCCAACAGCGAGAAATGTTGCAGCGACAAGAAAAATTTTTCAATTATTTTCAAAAAAAAGGCGGGAAGGCACCGGCTCAAAACAGCCTCCCCGCATTATTTCAGTTAAAAAAATAGGTATCTAAATTCTTCACTAACACGGAGTTTTTGCCATTTGTCACAACACCAGCAAAAACATTATGATTACACAAACAGTGGTAACCGCAGTTTGTAAGACTTCCATTCTTAAAAAGGTTTGATTATTTGTTGTTTTGCAAATACTTGGCATACATCTCTCTCAACTCGTCGGGCGAAATGCCAATCGAAGCAAGTTGACGCATCATTTGATTGAGTTCGTCGCCAAGCAACTGTTCGCGGCGAATGTCGTGCACAATTTTCACAGCGTCGGGGGCTACAAAATATCCCAACCCCCTACGGTTATAAATCACACCTTTCTGTTGCAGATAGTCGTAACTGCGCACCACCGTGTTGGCATTCACCTCCACCATTGCAGCATATTCGCGCACCGAAGGTATTCGCTCGTCGCTCTTGAATATTCCCGACAACACATCATCGGCAATACGGTCGGCAATCTGCATATAAATTGGTCGGTTTTCCTTGAAATTCATAGCGTCACGGTTTAAAAAACTTAAAACAATGTTGGATGAATCACGTTTTTGCGCTTAAACAGGATGTATGATGCTACAAACAAAGCAACAGCCACCACCGTTTGTATTGCAACTACAGCATAGAGAAGCGTAGACAGGCAGTGCTCAACAACACAACACCTGAAAGGATTAATAATAACAGCAATTATGCCAACAAACCCTGCCACAATGCCTATCACATAAGATGCTGCATAGGTCTTGATGAACGAATACTTTGGCCATAGCACAGCGCCAAGAGTAAATATTGCAACATCAACAACAAATCCTAAAAACACAGCCAACAAAAGGACATTTCCCGAAATACCAATATTCGAAAAAATCAACTTATCAGCAGCATCAAAAACCCTCAGACTGCAGAAATGGTTGATATATTTGCCATATAATGCCGCATCGTGGTTGCCTAACAAATTCCAGAACAAAGGCGCCAACAGGCAACGCAGAAGTTCTGCCACCTCAACGCAAGCAAAATAGACTACCGTGAAACCTATCACAAACACCAAAAACTGCTCAAGATACTTCTCGAACGATGTGGCAGGCAATGTGAACAACGATATGCGGCCCTGCTTGGTGCGCATAGGCGAAAACATAAGCGAAGCCGAAATACAGCATCCAATCGCGTAAATATAAGCAAATGGGACACTGGAAATTGAGAATCCAAGCGGTCCATCAAGTTCAGGCTTAATCATAACAGGCGAAAACAACACCATGATAGTTGTCAAGCCAAACAGCATCGACAACGCGCCTATTGAGAACAAACGATAATTCTCGGTGAAATCCTTCTTGAGCAAAAGCCAGAAGCGTGATATGCTGAACAAATCTTTCATTTTATTTCTGTTTTTAATTGAGTTAATTATTAACGTCACTTTTTGAAGTTGATTAATCAAGGTTTAATTATTTGGCAAACATCACCAAAATTCGTTCGGGTGCCATCAGCACAGCATTAAACAGCATTTCAATGTCGACCATCGTTTCAATCGTGCCATCGTTGGGACGCACCACCATATTGCCGTTGATTGATGGCTGCCAATAAAGCGCACCATCAACATTGTTGCTCACCTCAAAGGCAAGTCGGCTGCCAATCTCGCCAATCGAAGCGTTGAGCAGCGTGCGGCTGTTGTCGATGATAATCACGTGGTCGAGAATCGAATCCACATCGCGCACCTGGTGAGTGCTGAGCACAATGGTGCGGTCGTCGCTCATGCAGCGGGCAACGATTTTGCGGAATTGGCTCTTGCTCGGAATGTCAAGACCGTTGGTTGGTTCGTCCATAAGCAAAAGGCGTGTGTTGGTTGCAAGGGCAAAACTCATGAACACTTTCTTTTTCTGCCCCATCGACAGAGCTTTGAGATTGACACTCTCGTCGGTCATCTCAAACACACTAAGGTAGGTGCGAAAATCGTCATAACTGAAGTTGGGATAAAAGGGAGCATTGATGGCTACATAATTTTTCAGGCTGATAGCCGGCAACTCAAACTCCTCGGGAACGATGAACACGTCGCTGAGAGTCGACGGACGACGCTTGCGCACATCCACTCCGCCATATTCAATAACGCCACTCTCGGGAGTGAGCAGTCCGGTCATCAAATAAATCAAAGTTGACTTGCCGGCACCATTGCGGCCAAGCAGTCCGTACACTCCACCAGGCTCTAAATTGAGCGAAAAGTTATTGAAAATCTTAGGTGACGATTTTCTATAACCATAAGTCAGATTCTTTACTTGTAACATAACTCTATTTTGTTGATTTTTGATTCCGTTTATTAAGTCGCTGTTTATGCACTTCATCAACCACACAGATTGTTGTCTTTTACCATCGTTTGAGTGTATTAGTTGATTAGTACACTGCAAATGTATATACTATTTTTTATTCCACCAAATTTATTTCAAAAAAAATCAAAAAAAAATTTATTTGAGCCAACAGATTTTTATAGCAAAACGGCTCAGAAACAGGCTCAGAGGCAACCTCAGCAATAGCGAGGATTTTGAAAAATGTCAATAATATTAAAATTAAGGAAAAATTTCCGTAATGTATTTTTATTATATAAATAAATGTATTAACTTTGTAGTCGCTAAACAAGGTTTAGCAACTAAAGCCCAAATCTTGTGCAGCGAAAGGAGAAAAATTAATACATTATAAACATATATTTAAGGTAAAAAAATGTTTAAAAAAGAAGATTTACAGAAGTATGGAATCTCAGGCACTACTGAGGTTGTGTACAATCCTTCTTACGAAACTCTCTTCGAAGAAGAAACAAAGGCTGGCCTCGAAGGCTTTGAAGTTGGTCAAAACACTGAACTTGACGCAGTGAACGTGATGACAGGTATCTACACCGGTCGTTCACCTAAAGACAAGTACATCGTTATGGACGAGACCTCTAAGGACACTGTATGGTGGACTTCTGAAGGCTACAAGAACGACAACCACCCAATGACCGAAGAAACTTGGGCAAAGGTTAAGGAAATTGCAAAGGAAGAACTTTCAAATAAGCGTCTCTTCGTGGTTGACGCATTCTGCGGTGCAAACGCCGACACCCGCATGGCTGTTCGTTTCATCGTTGAAGTGGCATGGCAGGCTCACTTTGTGACCAACATGTTCATCCGTCCAACCGAAGAAGAACTCAAGAACTTTGAACCTAACTTCGTTATCTACAACGCTTCGAAGGCTAAGGTTGAAAACTACAAAGAACTCGGCCTCAACTCTGAAACTTGCGTTGCTTTCAACGTAACAAGCCGCGAACAAGTTATCATCAACACTTGGTACGGTGGTGAAATGAAGAAAGGTATGTTCTCGATGATGAACTACTACTTGCCATTGCAAGGCATCGCTTCGATGCACTGCTCGGCTAACTGCGATATGAACGGCGAAAACACCGCTATCTTCTTCGGTCTTTCTGGTACAGGTAAGACCACCCTCTCAACCGACCCGAAACGTCGCCTCATCGGTGACGACGAACACGGCTGGGACGACAACGGTGTGTTCAACTTCGAAGGCGGTTGCTATGCTAAGGTTATCAACTTGAGCAAGGAAAACGAACCTGACATCTACGGTGCAATCAAGCGCAACGCCCTCCTCGAAAACGTAACTGTGGCTGCTGATGGCAAAATCGACTTCAACGACAAGTCGACTACCGAGAACACTCGCGTTTCTTACCCAATCAACCACATCAACAACATTCAACCAGGCAGCTCGGCTCCAGCAGCCAAGAACGTAATCTTCTTGTCGGCTGACGCATTCGGCGTGCTTCCTCCAGTATCAATCCTTACTCCAGAGCAAACCAAGTATTACTTCCTCTCTGGTTTCACTGCAAAACTTGCAGGTACTGAACGCGGCATCACCGAACCAACTCCTACCTTCTCGGCTTGCTTCGGCCAAGCATTCTTGGAACTCCACCCAACTAAGTATGCTGAAGAATTGGTTAAGAAGATGGAAAAGAGCGGCGCTAAGGCTTACCTCGTTAACACTGGTTGGAACGGTACTGGCAAACGTATCTCAATTCCTGACACTCGCGGTATCATCGACGCTATCCTCGACGGTTCAATCCTCAAGGCTGAAACTAAGAAGATTCCTTTGTTCGACTTCGAAGTACCAACCAGCCTTCCTAACGTGAACCCAGCCATCCTCGACCCACGCGACACCTACAAGTGCGCTTGCGAATGGGAAGAAAAGGCTAAGGACCTCGCTGCTCGATTCATCAAGAACTTCGACAAGTACACCAACAACGAAGCAGGTAAGGCTCTTGTTGCTGCTGGTCCTCAACTCTAATGTTCCGAACATAATAAAACAAGAACATTATATTTTCCACAATGCCGTGCCTCGTTTTGGGGTGCGGCATTTTTGTTTGCTTGTTATGCAAATTAACACTAAATTTGCATTGACACCTGAGGTCTACATGCTTGTATTGATTAACCGCAGACACACTCAGCGAAACGCCACCGAAACGAGTTATTCCAAAAAACCACATGATATGAAAACAAGATTTGCATCATTTGTTGTTTTCCTACTGCTGCTATCAACGAAGAGTTTAGCAGTAGAGATTGACACTACGCACAACCTTGTTGTTTATTACCCTGAATTTTCGCGAATAGATTTAGTTTGTGAGCAAATGCCCACTACTGCGCATAAGGATATTGTTTTCTGCTGTGAAGCGGCTTTCACCGGGCAGTTGCTTCAGAACTTCAGTCACAAGAACATTGCCGACAACCACATCTGTAACGGCGAAATGAAACGTGGATATAAATGCGCGGCTAACACAGGTGGATTTGTTTGGGGAAAGAATGGGTGGAAATTCGTGGAAAAGAAAGAGTTCCCGGCTAAAGCAGATGGCTGGGAAATGGGTTTCTGCCAACTGTTAATCATCAAAAACGGGGCCGACGGACCAGTGAGTCCCATTTATAAGAAAATTAAATCAAGCAAAACCATTTATAGGGCATTATGTGAGAAAGACGGGCGATTGTGCATCGTTGAATCAAAACAGACTATGACATACGCGTTTTTCGTGGAATGCCTTAAAGCATACAAAGTGAAGCATGCTTTATATCTTGATATGGGCAGCGGTTGGAACTATGCCTGGTATCGTGACGAAAAAGGAAAAGTGACAGAGAAATTCCCGAGAAGCAAGCAATCAGAGTATTACAAATACAGGACTAATTGGATAACATTCTATAAGTAAAAAATTGTCATGCGAAACCTTCGACTTATAACAATAGCATTAATTGCCGCGTTGTGCGGCACCATCGGCTCATCGGCTCAACAAAAACCCTATTTCTCGAAAGGTGCCGACATCGGCTGGGTAACAGAAATGGAACAGCAGGGCCACAAGTTCTACAATCGGGCTGGCGAAGCCACCGACTGCTTTGCGCTTATGAAGCAATTAGGCATGGATGCCATAAGGCTGCGCGTGTGGGTAAACCCCGACAAACGCTTCAACGCCACCAACGACGTGGTTGCCAAAGCCGTGCGTGCTCAACGTGCCGGAATGGACGTGATGCTCGATTTCCATTATAGCGACAACTGGGCAGACCCCGGACAACAACGCAAGCCTCGCGCCTGGCGCACCTACTCTGCTCAGCAGATTGAACGAGCAGTGTATCACCACACCATTCAGGTGCTAAACGCCGTGAAGCAAGCCGGTGTGGAACCGCGCTGGATTCAAGTGGGCAACGAAATCACCAACGGTCTGCTGTGGGACACCGATAAGGCGACCAGCGGCGCACTCTACACCGTTACCGACGGCAAACTGCCTCACACCGCCAACCCTAAAAACTTTGCCCGATATGTAAAATCGGGCTGCAAAGCCGTGCGCGAAGTGCTGCCTAACGCCCAAATCATCATCCACCTCGACCGCGGAATGGATATGGGCAAATATAAAACAGCATTCGATGTGCTGAAAAAGCATAAAGTGGATTTCGACATTGTGGGCATGTCGATTTATTCGCAAAACGAGGCTGGCTCAACCTATTTCAGCCCCGTAACCGGGAAAGAAGAAACCGCAGCCACAGTAACCGATGTGATGAATGCCATGTTTGCAACAATGGACTTTGTGCACGACACCTACGGCAAGCCCAGCATGATTACCGAAGTGGGCTTCAAGAACGGCGACGACATTGTGGCTGAAAGCGCACAATATATGCGCAAACTCATGGACATGGCTAAAGCCCACCGCCATTGCCTCGGCATCTACTACTGGGAGCCTGAAAGCAGTATGCAGTGGAACCATTATCCACTCGGAGCGTTCAGCAACGGTAGCCCCACCGCAATTATGGACGCTTGGGCTGACTAAAACGGCTTAGCCGCCACTGCCGCAGCGTTGTGGTTTGGCAGATTGTAATATTTATAGTAACTTTGTTGTGTAGCGGAAGTTTCAGCAGAAACCATCGCCTTTGCACTGTTCTGCTACATTGTTTTAGGTTAAGGCACAACAATTTATTTAAGGTAATATTCTTTATTTAAAAACATGAAGACTGACATTCAGATTGCGCGCGAGGCAAACCTTGAGCGCATCAACGTGATTGCCGAGCGTATGGGCATTCCTGCCGACGCTGTTTATAACTACGGCCCGTATATGGCGAAAGTGCCACTGACATTAATCGATGATGAACGATGCAAACGCAACCACCTGATACTGGTAACAGCCATCACGCCCACAAAGGCAGGCAATGGCAAGACCACCGTGAGCGTAGGTCTGGCGCAGGCGTTATGCAAAATGGGCAAAAAGGCAGTGGCTGCGCTGCGTGAGCCCTCGCTGGGTCCGTGTTTCGGCATGAAAGGCGGCGCTGCCGGCGGCGGCTACAGCCAAGTGTTGCCTATGGAAAATATCAATCTTCATTTCACTGGCGATTTCCACGCCATCACTTCGGCTCACAACATGATAACGGCTCTGCTCGACAACTACATCTATCAGAACCGCACTAACGGCTTTGGGCTGCGACAGGTGCTGTGGAAACGTGTGCTCGACGTCAACGACCGTTCGCTGCGTAATGTTGTGACAGGACTGGGCAAGACAGTCGACGGCATACCCACGCAAAGCGGTTTCGACATCACCCCTGCATCGGAAATAATGGCTATCCTGTGCCTTGCCACCGATATTGACGACTTGCGCCGACGCATCGGCAAGATTCTGCTTGGCTACACCCACGACGACGAGCCGTTCACCGTTGACGACCTCGGCGTTACCGGCGCCATAACCGTGCTGCTCAAAGACGCACTCAACCCAAATCTGGTGCAAACGCTCGAAAACACCCCGGTATTTGTGCACGGCGGTCCGTTTGCCAACATCGCCCACGGCTGCAACTCGGTGATTGCCACCAAGATGGCTATGACTTTCAGCGACTATGCAATAACCGAAGCCGGCTTCGGTGCCGACCTCGGTGCCGAAAAGTTCTTCAATATCAAATGCCGCAAAGCAGGGCTTAGCCCGTGCCTCACGGTGATTGTTGCCACTGCGCAAGGACTGAAGATGCACGGCGGAGTGCCCGAAAACGACATCAGGAAAGAAAACCTCGACGGTATTCGCCGCGGCTTTGAAAACATGGATAAGCACATTGCCAATATGCGCAAGTTCGGACAAAAAGTGGTGGTTACATTCAACCGCTATGCTACCGACACCGATGCCGAAATAGGCCTCGTGGCTCAACACTGCCAGGAAATCGGCGTAGGCTTTGCCATCAACAACGTGTTTGCCGAAGGCGGCAAAGGCGGATTGGAATTGGCAAAACTCGTGGTCGACACCATCGAAAACGGCAGCAACCAACCTCTCCTACACACTTATGCCGACGATGATTCGGTGAAAACAAAAATCGAAAAGATTGCCCGCGAAATATATGGAGCCGCTAAGGTGCACTATTCTGCCGTGGCTGAAAAGATGATTCAACAAATCGAGAAACGCGGCATCGCCCACTATCCGGTGTGCATAGCAAAGACGCAATATTCTTTCTCCGCCGACCCTAAAGCCTACAACGTAACCGAAGGCTTCGAATTGACCGTGCGAGAAATGGTGATTAACAACGGTGCCGAAATGATTGTGGCTATAATGGGCGACATCATGCGCATGCCTGGGCTGCCTAAAGACCCTCAAGCACGCCGCATCGACATCATCAACGGGCAGGTGGAAGGGCTTAGTTAACCGGCTTTGCCCGTCTGAAAACGCATCATTTATTTTACGCCGATATATATTGAGCAAGTGCCGAATGTCATTGCAATGGCTTGGCACTGCTTGAACCCTATTCGGCGCATTATTTGCAGCATGGATTCGCCTTGCGGCACGGCTGCTATGCTCTCCGGCAAATAACTGTAAGCACGCGCATCTTTCGATTTTGAACGGCCCACAAACGGTATGACGTGGCGCGTATAAATGTCGTAGAAAAACTTTATCACCGGGTTAGTGGGCGTCGACAACTCCACCACGCACAGCACGCCGCCCGGTGCCAGCACCCTGTACATCTCGGCATAGCCTTGCTCGAGATGCTCGAAGTTACGCACGCCATACGCCACCGTCACTGCATCAAACTCGCCTTCGGCAAAACGCAGTTTCAGGCAATCGCCCTGCTCGAGGGTAATCACATTGTCGAGTCCGCGTTCAGCCACTTTCCTGCGACCAATCTCAAGCATTCCCTCGCTCAAATCAATGCCCACAACCTTTGCCGGATTGAGCGTTTTGCACAACTGAATGGCAAGGTCGCCGGTGCCGGTTGCCACGTCGAGCAGGTGTTGCGGATGTGACTTGCCCACCATCTTAACCGCCTTGCGGCGCCACAACTTGTCGATGCCCATAGTCATGCAGCGATTCATAAAATCGTAGGCTGGTGCAATGGAGTCGAACATCTGGCGCACCTGTCCGGTTTTGCTTTCGTTGTCGTTGTAGGGATTAATTTTTTCAGCCTTATATTCCATTTCCAAAGGGAATTTGATGTCAAAAAAAAACGGTGCGGGCAGCGGCTCACGGCAGCCTTGACAAGGCTTGTTTGCCGAGAAATTCGCTGCTCGCACTCACAAAAATATCTGTTTAATTTATTCTTTTGCGAGAAAAGGGATTCACTCCCACGTTCAACCGCGCGCAGCGAGATAAGCCTTCACATTGTTCTCTATGCGGGCAGCGATGTCGCAATCGTCAACTGGCACAAACTTTTCGCCAACGATGTGCTCATAGAGTTCGATGTAGCGTGCAGCAACGCTTTCGCAATACTCGTCGGTCATTTCTGGCACTTGCTGACCGGCTTTGCCCATGAAATTGTGGTCGATGAGCCATTGACGCACAAACTCTTTCGACAATTGCTTTTGTGGCTCGCCAGCCTCGAAGCGTTCGGCATAACCATCGGCATAGAAATAGCGTGAACTGTCGGGGGTGTGAATCTCGTCGATGAGAATCACCTTGCCGTCGCGCTTTCCAAATTCATATTTTGTGTCGACCAAAATAAGTCCCTTACCGGCAGCAATCTCGGTGCCACGGGCAAACAAGGCGCGAGTGTAGCGCTCCATTGTTTCGTAGTCGTCTTTGCTCACAATACCTTGCGCAATGATTTCTTCTTTCGAGATATTCTCATCGTGACCAGCCTCAGCCTTTGTGGTTGGAGTGATGATTGGTTCAGGGAATTTTTCGTTTTCGCGCATTCCGTCGGGCAGTTTCACACCGCACAACTCACGGCAACCGGCTGCATATTCGCGCCATGCGCTGCCGGTGAGATAGCCGCGGATAATCATTTCAACGCGGAATCCTTCGCATTTTAGCCCCACAGTCACCATCGGGTCGGGTGTTGCCAACTTCCAGTTAGGAACGATGTCGGCAGTGGCATCAAGAAATTTAGCAGCAATCTGATTAAGCACCTGACCTTTGCCCGGAATACCCTTTGGCAAAATCACGTCGAATGCCGAGATGCGGTCGGTTGCCACCATCACCATAAGGTCGTCGTTAATATCGTAAACATCGCGAACTTTGCCGTGATATACGCTCTTCTGACCCTCAAACTTGAAATCTGTTTTAGTTAATGTGTTAGCCATAATGCTTTGCTTATATATATTTTAATGAAAAATAGTTATGTTATTCACTGCTTGTTGTTGCCGTCGTCGGCTGCTGCGCGCCGGCTTTCAGCCTTCATCGCCGCCTCGTGCTTCTCGTAAGCCTCCACAATGCGCTGAACAAGATGGTGGCGAACAATATCTTTCTTGTCGAACTCCACCAGCCCAATGCCAGGAACGCCTTTCAGCACCGAAAGGGCTTGCACAAGTCCCGACACCGAGGTACGAGGCAAGTCGATTTGCGTCACGTCGCCGGTGATTATCATCTTC
This sequence comes from Muribaculaceae bacterium, assembly GCA_051878455.1. Classification (GTDB taxonomy): domain Bacteria; phylum Bacteroidota; class Bacteroidia; order Bacteroidales; family Muribaculaceae; genus SFTJ01. The sequence goes on along the minus strand of JBJEKD010000057.1, from coordinate 7,402 downwards.
GACCCCATGCCCAATCGTGTAAGGAACATCTTAATTTGATGGGTGGTGGTGTTTTGCGCTTCGTCGAGCACAATCACGGCATCGTTAAGCGTGCGACCGCGCATAAACGCCAACGGGGCAATTTGAATCACGTTGCTTTCCATATATTCCTTCAGTTTCACAGCCGGAATCATATCTTCGAGAGCATCGTAGAGCGGCTGCAAATACGGGTCGATTTTGTCCTTCATATCGCCCGGCAAGAAACCGAGTTTCTCGCCTGCCTCAACAGCCGGACGCGACAGAATGATTTTTCGCACTTCCTTGTTTTTGAGCGCACGCACCGCCAAGGCTATGGCAATATAGGTCTTGCCGGTTCCGGCAGGACCGAGCGCAAAGGTGAGGTCGTTTTGCTGAAAGGTTTTCACCAGCAACTGCTGATTGGGTGTGCGTCCCGAAATGGGTTTACCGTTCACGCCGTAGATTATGGCTTCGTCCATCCTCAATTCCTTAGGAGGCTCTCCCTTAATCACGTCGAGAATCACGTCTTCAGTGAGTTTGTTGTAACGCGCGCAGTAGTCCTCCAGTTTTTTCACTTTTTCTTCAAAAAGCGAGGTCTCCTGCTCGTCGCCAATCACCTTGATGACGCTGCCACGGGCTGCCATGCGCAATTTTGGAAAGAGATTGCGTATTAAATGAATGTTGCAATTATTCACCCCGTAGAAAATCACAGGGTCAACACTGTCGATGATTATAATGCGTTCAATCATAATGCAAAATTAATACTTATTTTTGTGGTCTTTACAATTTGCGACGATTAATTTTCTGCTACATTTGCCTGACGGTTGCTTTATCAGCAAAATGGAGCATAAGGCTTGGTTATTGCCTTATGCTCCACATCAATACGTTATCGGTTTTTTATCAGAAAGTGATGCTTGCGCCGCCCATCACGTTGAGTTTCTGCGCGCCTTGCCCGTAAAGCACATCCCATTGCTTGTTCATCAGGTTGTTGGCATTGACAAACAGTGTGAGATAGTCGAGCAGTCGATAACTTGCGCCCACTTTCAGGTTCATTGCATTGTCGAGTGGAGTTTCCTCCCAAAAGTCGTGGCCCTCAACAATCTGATGTCCCCACATGGCACGGTTGCCACGCATTTCGTAGCCCAGATTGATGGCAAGTTTGCTAATCGGGTTCACCGTGATGTTGGCATCCAACACATATTCCGGACGGTCGAGCCCGAGCACGCAACCCTCGTCGGCATCCTGAGGCGAATAGGTGAAGCGCACTTTGGCATCGACGAGCGCACGATACTGATAGGCAAGTTCGGCACCGGCTTTCCAACCGCTTATATCAATTGTCTGATAAACGGTGGTCGATGTCAAATCATCGTCTTTGAGGTCGTAACCTATGCCCGAAGGCATGGCAGGAGCAATGGCAAAGAACGGCAGTTTCTTGTCCTTATACGAAGCAAATCCGCCGAACAATTTTGCCGAGAAGCCTGCAAAACTGCCAATGTTGAGCGAAGCCTCAGCATCCACCGGAACGAATGTAGTGCCGTAGCGCACGCTGGGGTTCACATAGCGGTTCATCGCCTTCATTTCCCACAGGTGATTGATGTTTTTACCGCCGTTGATGTCGAGCGACAAGCCCACACCCGGCACAAACACATAGTCGAGTCGCACGTTTGGCGCAATGCGGAAAGTGGTGCCGGCGTTGATGGAGATGTCGGCGTTAACACCCAGACGCAGCATCACGTTATCGCGATGGAAACGCACAAACGGCGATATGCGGGCTATGCCCTGGCTGTTGTCTTCTTCCTGGGCAATCTTGTAGGTGTTGAGGTCGAAATATGGCGCATCGTTGAATGTAGCATAATCGAAACGCACCTCGGCTCCGGCATCGGCATGGTCGTTCATGGCGTATTTCCCGCCTAATTTCACGAAGAAGTTGGTTTCCTTCACGCCTTCATAGTCGACAAACTGCGATTTCTTAAATCCGCCATGACCCAAACCGGCTTCAATCTGATAGTTGAAGTTGTGGTTGGCTTCGCGGCTATACCATCCGCCTGTCACGCCAACCTCGCTGAACGACTGGTTGCCGAACACGTCGGGGATATAGTTATACTCAGCCATACCGCTCTCGTAGCGTTTCACAGCCCCGTAATAGTTAAAGGTGTCGAAGTTGGCACGGGCATTGATTCGCATAGTGCCTTCGTCGAAACGGCTGGTGAAGTCCAACCCTATGGTGTTGTCGTTGAATTTCTGCTTGAAAACGTCGAGCGGCTCGGTGTAGATGAGCGACGAGTTTTTGCCAGCCCAAGTGCTGTTGTGCTCAACCCAGATGGCAAGCGTGTTGTTGGCATCGTCGAGCACGCGATAGCCGGCGTTGCCCAACAGGTTGAGTTGCGTGCCGGCGCCGAGCGTCGCATAGCCGCGCTTGGTGTCGAAATTCTTGTTGGTAAGGTAGCCGTAGGGCTGCATGGTGGGTATCTTGGCAGGCACGGCAGCCGGCAGCGCCCAGTCGCTGTAGTTGAGCGTGGCGTTCATGTCAACAGCGTTTTTCTGCACTGCGGGCAGCACATTCTGCTTCACGGCTTTGCGCTCTACGGGCACATAGTCCTTGTCAACCGTGATTTCTTTATTTAGGGTTTGCGCCGATGCACCCAATGTCATGGCGCAGGCTGCAATTATTGCGTATCTTTTCATTGTTGTGTTATTATGCTTTGGTTTGGGGTGACTCACGTTTCGGTTCACTTATTCGACGATTTCCACGAATTCAATCGTTGTTCAATATCATTGAATATATCTTGCTCCTTGCCCGGATAGTTGCTCTTGAGGCTTTCAAGATATTCGCGGGCTTCAAAGTCGTTGCCTTGCTTATGATAAACGTCGGCAAGCAGAATGAATGCTTTGGCAAGCCAATATTGGTGCGGTGTGCCTTCGTCAATAAACTTGTTGAGCGTGTTTTCGCAGGTTTTCAGGCTGCCGGCTTCGTATTGCAACTTGGCAAGTTCGTAGGCGGCTTGTGCCCCCGACTCGCTGCGCACATCTTTGGCGAGTATGCTGTAGTCGGCCTCGGCGTCTTTGGTGTTGCCGAGTTGTGCGTTAGCGATTGCGCGGTTCAGCGTGGCTTCTTTCTCTTCGGCATCAGAGAGTCCGCCCAGGCTCAGCAATGTGGCTGCGCTGTTCTTCACTTCGCTCCATTGTTTGAGCGCCACGTTGGCGCGCATGATTCCCAGGTTGGCAATCACCTTGTTGTCGTGCGACGATGCTTTCTCGGCAAGGCTGCGATAAGTGTCGAGTGCCTCAGCATTTTTGTTCTGCTTCATCAAAATGTCGCTCTTTATGGCAAGGGCATCCTCGGCAAACGAGGCGTCGGTGGCACGCAGAGCCTGGTTGATGTGGTTGAGGGCTTGCTCATATTCGCCTTTCTGATAGCAGTCGCGGCCAATGTAGTAGTGAGCGTTCGATTCGTAGGCTCCGCCGGGATAACTTTCCAGATAGTTTTGCATCTTGTTGATGCTGCTCTTTTCAGCCAAAGCGGCTTTTTCGGCAGCGTTGAAGGTGAGTTTTTCCACTTCCTTCACGTCGAGGTGCGGTGCATTGGGCACGCTGTTGATAAACGAAGCAAATTCGCGCAGATTGCCGTTGTCAGCATAAATCACCTTGAGATCCTCGGCGGCCACGGCGGCTTCTTCGCTGGTAGGATACTTGGTTATCACTTGCTTGTAGGTGCTGATGGCTTTGCTTTCCTCGCCCACATAGCGTTGGTTGATGGCAAGTTGAAGCAAACCTTTGCGGGCTTCTACGGTCGACGGGTAACGGCGAAGCAACTCGTTATAGGTGTCGGCGGCTGCCGAGTTGTTGTCGATTAGGGCATAGGTGTTTGCCTTTTCGAGCAAGGCTCCGGCGGCAAGGCTCGACGACGGGAATTGCTTAAGCATATTGTCGATGGCGGCGATTTTGCCGTTATAGTCTTTGTTGAGGCCTTTCATGATTGCCTTCTGATAGAGGGCATAGTCGCCGGCGGTGTTGCGGTCGAGGTTGTAGGCGGCATCATAGTTGTTCTCGGCTGCCGAATATTGCTTGGTGTAGTATTGGCAGTCGGCAAGGCGGTTATAGGCATCGGCGCGCAGCGAGGTGCCGAGTTGCTTGCTGGTGGCTGCGTGTTCAAAGTAGGTGCGTGCTGCGCTGTATTGCTTTTGCTGGAACAGCGTGTAGCCCATATTGTAGTTGCCCAGACCGTAGTTCTTGTTGCTTGCCGTCACGCTGTTGAGGAACACTTTCTGATATTTTTGCGCAAGTTCATATTTGCCTAAGCGATAGTTCGCTTCGCCGAGCCACAGACGGGTTTCGGCTGCGAGGCTGCGGTCGTATTTCTCGAGCGTCAGGGCTTGTGCAAGATAGGTGTTTGCCTGCGAAGCATTGTTGTTCGACAGTGCTTGCACACCAAGTTGATAAAGCACATATTGCTTGGCTGCGAGCACCTTGTCCGACGGATTTTTTATGTGGCTGATGCTGGTGTAAGCCTTGTCGTAGTCGGTGGTGGTGAGATAGGCGTTAATCAGATACTCTTCCACCTGGGTGGCATAGCGCGAGTCGGGGTACTTGTTGATAAACTGCTCAAAGATGTCAATCGACTTGTTGAACGGTGTGCGTCCGCCTTCGTTTTGGGTGATAGCGTAGTTGTAGAACGCCGTTTCGGTTACGTTGCGGTCGTAGTCGAGTTGTATGGCTTTTTCAAACGCCATCGATGCCTTGTTGAGTTCGTGCAGTTTCAAATAACTCTGACCAATGTAGAGGTAGGCGCTCTGCGACAGCGCATCGTTGTCGGTGGTCATCGTTGCCAGATTGCTCACTGCTTCGTCGTAGGCTCCGGCGCGATAGCGTATCACTCCGTAGGCATACGATGCCGAGCGGAGCGGTTCGCCGTTGGCTGCATCGAGGTAGCGTTTCAAGTATTTTTCGGCTTCGTCGTCGTTGCCGTTCTGATACTCGCACTCACCAATTATGCGGCACAACTCGGCGTTGAAAGCAGGATTGTTGCCGTCGTTCAGGAGCGATTTGGCAAGCGTTTCGGCTTTGTCGTATTGCTGCTGGGTGAAATAAATCTGGCAGACATAGTATTGGGCGTTATATGCCAGTTCGCCGTTGCCTTTCACGCGCTGAAACTTGGTGAGAGCCTCGTTGTAACGCTTGTTGGCGTAGTCGATATATGCTTGATAGAAAGTGTTGGCGGCGGCATAGCGGCGCGAGCCTCGCAAGGCGTTAATGTCAACCAACGCTTGTTCATACTCGCCCAAACGCAGCAGCGAGTAGGCGCGATGATAGTAGGTGTCCTCTTGGGCGTCACCGTCAAGTGCACCGATTCTCACTTTGTCGTATTGGCGTATCGCCTCGCCATATTTGCCGTTGAAGAAATAATAGTCGGCAATGGTTGCCTGGGCGCGGTCGACGTTCACCGATGTCGGATTTTCGGCCACAAACTTGCGCAAGGCGTCCACGCTTTCGCGGTTGCAACGCTCATAGTTGCACAATGCTATATAGAAATCGGCGCAATCGGCAACGTCGCTGCTCACCTGCATACGCTTAAGGTGCGACAACTGGTCGATTGCTCCTGCATAGTTTCCCTGATTATACATCGCTTTCCCTCGTGCCAGATAGCCGTCGGCGCCGGTGCTGTTGATGCCGGCAAAACCTGCCGTCGATGCCATCAAGCAAAGTGCTGCTAAAAAGTTCTTCTGAAATCTCATATCCTATTTTTTGTTGTTGCCCGGTGCTCGGTGCGCCGGAGTTTTTGTTGACTATTCCTTTTAAATTGATGATTTGCAAACATTTATGTTATGGCTTGACGCACCGCCCATCAGCCTGTGCTGTGACAACTGCACACCAAGTCAATATACCAACACAAAAATACAAATAAAAAGTGACATACATGCCCAAACGCAATCATAAACAATGCCCATTTTTGTTTTTTTATAACGCCCCGTCACGAAAAGGCCTCATCCAAAAAACAACACAAAAAAATAGCGGTATCCATCACGGACGCCGCTATTCAAAATCAATTATTTATTAGTAAATCACTTGATAAGGATTTTTGTTGGTATCATATTATTTGCTTTTACAATATAGATTCCGTTGAGGTTCGAAGCATCGATTGTGGTCACGCTTCCGTTGCCTTCGGCTGTTGCCACTGTCTGACCGGCTGCGCTGTAAACGGTGATTGTGCCTGTTACGCCTGTCACGGTGATTACGCCACCCTCAGCACTTACGCTAACGCCTTCGGCTTGAACATCGTCGATAGCGGTGAATATACCACCTTCGCCCGCTTTCAGTTCCAATGTGTTGGAGTTCTTTTCTGCCTCGTTTTGTGCAACTTCATCGCTGTCGCTGTAGATTGCCTTCACATAGTAGGTGATAGGACGAATTTCTGACTGATCGGCAGCATTTACCCAACTACCTGTGTATTGCTGTTTACGTGCATAGTAAATATCATCGCTGAATGTCGTTGTTGTGCCATCGTCTGTTGAGTATCTTAATATATACTTGCCGAAATTATCACCTTCCCAACCTGAAATGTTGCCGGCGTCGCCAGAGCTGGTTTCTCCAGCCACTTCAAACGGTGCTTTTTCAACTTTCATATAGATGTCGTAACGTAATGGTGTCGTAACGTCGTCTGCATCCTTCTGAACTTTCCATGAAATAGTCGGACGAATATACACCAAGGTATAACCTTGACCAAGCTTTGCCTTCTCTGAATTTTGTTCGAAAGCAACCACAAGTTCGCTTATTGCACCTGTGTATCCTGCTGCTGCTGCTGCGCTACCATAGGTGTTGCCTGTCGCATCGTCGTAATGAACCACTGCATAGTAGAACTCAGCACCATCAACCGACCCGTTCTCGCCTTCAGCAATTGGAGTTGTTTCGGCATAGTGAACCACTGTGAGTGAGCCGTCTGCTGCTTCGGCATATTCTTCGCCCGTAAGCGAGTTGGTGAACTTCAGATTGCCGCCGTCGCGGAGTGTCATCACTTTTTCACCGTTGCAATAGATGTAGTAACCGGTACCGATACCTGTATTGGCGGGAGTGAACTTAATCTCGTTGCGGAAAAGCTCCTTAGTTGCACAGGTGGCTGCGTCAGGAGTACCCGAGCGGTGTACTGCCACCGAGGTATTGCTCACCTTGGAACCTACTATATAAACAATGTTCGATTCTACATTTCCACCAGCCAATTTCAGTACCAACTGGTATTGTGCATCGATTGCATCACCTGGGTCGGTAGTAAACGATTCTTTGTAAACACCATCTTCGCCAATTTCCTTTACAAGGTCAGCAAGAGCCATTTTTGCGTCGGTAATCTCGTAGCTATCCACAACCACTGACCCCTTGGCATCGGTACGCACAAGTTCCAACGTTGCGCCTGCTG
>JBJEKD010000056.1:0-4016 GCA_051878455.1 Muribaculaceae bacterium | reverse complement strand
AGATTGAAGCTAAATTAGATGGTCAAACAAACTGTTAAATTCTCATTTATGGAACTTAGAGAATATTGTACATATCGAAACGAGCGTATCAATTCTTCGGAATTAGATACTTGTAACTATATTTCAACAGAAAACATTTTGCCGAATAAAGGTGGCATTACTGATGCCACTTCTATTCCTTCAGGCAATGTCGTTAGATTTGACAAAGGAAATATTCTCATCTCCAACATACGCCCATATTTTAAAAAAATTTGGTTAGCTGATAAATCCGGAGGCTGCTCTGCTGATGTCCTGTGCATTGAAGCAAACAATGATATTTCGAGCAAATATTTATATTATTTACTTAGCCAACAAAGTTTCTTTGATTATGTTATGGCAGGATCAAAGGGATGTAAAATGCCTCGTGGGGATAAAACCCATATTATGGAATGGGACGTAAATATCCCAAGCATCACCGAGCAAAAACGCATTGCCGATTTTCTCTCTGCACTTGATGATAAAATCGAGCTGAACAGGCGGATAAATGATAATTTAACACGATTTGCAGCATAAAGGATTACGCAACCAGTTAATATTAAAAACATTAAAAGAAATATATATGTCAATTAGTTTTTCAGAAGATAGCTTTGAGTTAGCTCTTATTGAGTTGTTCAAAAGCATGGGCTATAATTACGATTATGGCCCCGAAATTGACAGAGATTTACAAGAGCCTCTGTTGCTTGATTGTGTTTATGATTCACTTCGCCGCATCAATCCCACACTTCCAAGCGGAGCTATTGACGAAGCGATAAACAAGATTAAACGCCTTGAAGGAGCTAATCTTGTTGAAACTAACTATCGCTTTACACTACTTATGCAAAATGGTGTTGAGGTCACATTTATGAACAATAAGCGAGAAACAAAAACCAATATTGTTAAATTGATTGACTTTGAAAATATTGACAATAATGATTTCAAAGTGGTTAATCAATACACCATGCGCGAATACGACGTGAAACGTGCCGACATTGTGATATTTGTTAACGGCATGCCGCTCGTTGTGGTTGAACTAAAATCACCAAGTCGTGAGGAAACTGACGCATCAGACGCATACTTGCAGCTGAGAAACTATATGCAAGTGATTCCAAAACTGTTCTATTATAATGCGTTCTGCGTTATGAGTGATTTCGCCATCACTAAAGCCGGAACAATAACTGCTTCGGAAGACCGTTTTATGGAATGGAAACAAGCTGACGGAACGGTAGCAGATTGTGACACAATAGTTAAAGCGATATTTGATAAAGCCACATTTTTGAATGTGCTTAAAAACTATATTTGTTTTGATGAACGCGACGGTGTGGGCAGTACAAAAATACTTGCCGGTTATCATCAGTATTATGCTGTTGAGAAAGCTGCTCGCCGCACTGTGGAAGCAGTGAAAGGCAATGGAAAAATCGGTGTTTTCTGGCACACACAAGGTTCGGGAAAAAGCCTATCGATGGTGTTCCTGGCACATCACCCATTGCTTCAAAGCCTTAATCCTACTATTGTGGTGATTACAGACCGAAACGACCTCGATGACCAACTGTTTGGACAATTCTCTCGAAATGCATCATTCCTGCGTCAGACTCCTAAACAGGCTGATAGCAGAGAAGACCTGAAAGAATTGTTGGACGGAAGACAATCAGGCGGCATTATCTTCACCACAATGCAGAAGTTTGATAATTACGAAGAAGCACTTTCCACTCGTCGCAATATAATTGTGATGACTGATGAAGCTCATCGTGGTCAATATGGGCTCGAAGAAAGAATAGATACAGAGGGGAAAGTGCATATTGGTACGGCTCGCAAAATACGCAACTCATTGCCTTATGCTTCATTTATTGGATTCACAGGAACACCAATATCTGATAAGGATAGAGATACCCAAGAAATATTTGGTGACTACATCGACGTTTACGATATGACACAGGCTGTTGATGATGGCGCGACGATGCCAGTTTACTATGAAAGTCGTGTTATCAAACTACAACTTAATGAGGAAGTTCTTCAAAAGATAGATGACGAATATGATGCTCTCCGTGCAGAGGGCGCAAATGAGCAAGATCTTGAAGCGAACAAGCGTGAAATGTCGCACATGGATGCTTTGCTCGGTAACGACGAAACTATTGATGCCCTTGTGCAAGATATTTTGAAACATTACGAGGAAAACCGTCAATTTGTGTGCGGAGGCAAGGCTATGCTTGTGGCATATTCTCGCCCAATTGCAATGAAAATTTATAACCGCATACTTGAATTGCGTCCTGATTGGGCAGAAAAGGTGAAAGTGGTAATGACCAGTGGCAATCAAGACCCGGAAGAGTGGCAAAAGGTTATTGGTACAAAGAGTTACAAAAACGAACTGGCTCGCAAATTCAAGGACACCAAGAGCGAAATGAAGATTGCCATTGTTGTTGATATGTGGCTAACCGGTTTTGACGTTCCTTCGTTGGCAACAATGTACGTTTTCAAACCAATGAATGGGCATAATCTTATGCAAGCCATTGCTCGTGTCAATCGTGTATTCCCTGAAAAATCTGGCGGTCTTGTTGTTGACTATGTAGGTATAGCTGCCGCCCTTAAATCAGCGATGAACACTTACACCAAACGAGACCGCAAGCGTTTTGGCAATAACGATATTAGCAAAACCGCTTTGCTCAAATTCCAAGAACATTTGGAAATATGCCGCGATCAACTTTTTGGATTTGATTATTCTAAATTCCAGACTGGTTCGGAATTAGAGAAAGCCCAAATCATAAAAGGGGCAGTGAACTTCCTAATGGCTGTTGACAAAGTGGATGAACGTATGGAGTATATTAAGAATGCTTCCTTATTGCATCAGAGCGTAACACTATGCCGCTCATTACTCAATCTGCAACAAAGATTTGAAGCAGGATTTATGGAGGCAGTAAGAACGCTTCTAAACCGATTAACAGCTAAGGGAAAAGTGACGAAAAAGGAGATTAACGAACGTATCTCTAACCTTATAAAACAAAGTGTGCATTCTGATGGTGTCGTAAATTTGTTTGATGAAAAAACAGAGTTTTCGTTGTTTGACGAAAAGTTTATGGAAGAAGTCAAACAGATGAAAGAAAAGAATATTGCAGCAGAACTTCTTGCAAAACTCCTTCAGGGTAGGGTGAAATCTTACCAACGCACCAACATTGTAAAAAGTGAGCAATATAGCAAATTACTAACAGATACACTTTCTCGTTACTTAAAAGGACTTATAACCAATGAGGAAGTTATTCAAGAATTGCTCAAACTCGCTATGGAAATGACCTCCGCAGAAAATGAGGGTAATGAAATGGGCCTTTCTGCGGAAGAGAAAGCATTTTATGATGCTCTTACACGTCCGCAAGCTGTCCGTGATTTCTATAAGAATGACCAGTTGATAGCATTGACTAAAGAACTTACAGAAACATTGCGCAAAAACCGTACAATCGACTGGAGCCGACGTGAAAGTGCAAGAGCGAATATGCGCCGTTTGGTGAAAAGACTTCTAAAGAAATACAACTACCCACCAGAAGAAGCTCAAAATGCGCTTGACACCGTTATCCATCAATGTGAGTTATGGGCCGATAACAACAATTATGATGACGAAGATTATGTGGCTCCAGCTCCAAAAGTCTATCCGTTAAATGATCGTAGCTTTGGTATGGCTGCAGAGCCGTAATAGTTTTATGTAGGGCATATAAATATATGTGATTCTCTCACTCTCCCCTGTTGGCATAGGAAAGAAATTGTTCAAAGGATTATCTTTAAACATGAATGATATGATAATCCTATTTTGGCATCATAGCCTGGTATCTGTATAAATTCCTGACCACAGACTCGGAAAGTATTATTCCTATGCCATCTTTGTGGGACTTTGCTCTGTGGTGCGAGGGGGTGGGGGAATAAAAAATCGGTTGAAAATCTTTCGACTTTCAACCGATTTGTGTTGGTGGGCGTTGACGGATTCGAACCGCCGACCCTCTGCTTGTAAGGCAGATGCT
>JBJEKD010000055.1:0-19356 GCA_051878455.1 Muribaculaceae bacterium | reverse complement strand
TATCTTCAATGGGTTGCCCCGGGAACGTGCGGCCATTGGTTTCAGGTCCCCAATCGAGCATATTTCGCTGTCGAAGTGGAACGCCTCGGCTGTGAATCCCAAAGCGATAACTTCAAGGTCGGAGAACTTCGGAACGGCTCCGCATCGCAGCACATTTCCAAGTTCGTTGACACGATTTCCTGCGAAATCCTTGCAGACTCCGAGGATTATGACGAAATTTGCTATGAAGTTGCGCATAAGCAGATAAATGGCATTTAACGGTTTGCTCACCATTAAGTTACTAAAAATCAGCAATATGTACAACTTTTTCATTTGTAAATATTTATAATTTTAATTCAACCAACGAGTTTTTTAAGACAAAACCATCAAATAAAATATGTAATTATCATGAAAAAACATTCAACGTTACTTCTGTTGTGCTCGCCCTTCGCGTTGCATCAGGCTGTCGTGGCGCAAGAACAATCCTCCTCCCTGCCAAACATCGTACTCATCATGGCCGACGACCTGGGGTGGGGGGATGTCGGGTTCAATGGCAACCCGCACGTCAAGACTCCCTGTCTCGACCGGCTCTCGTCCGAAGGGGTGGTGTTCGACCATTTCTATTCGGCCGCTCCGCTTTCGTCGCCCACCCGCGCCAGCGTGCTTACCGGAAGAAATGCCTACCGCATGGGCGTGTTCGCTCCCAATGTGGGCATCCTGCGTCCCGAAGAAAAATCGTTGCCCCTGTTGCTTAAGACCAAAGGATATGTCACGGGACACTTCGGCAAGTGGCACCTCGGCACTCTGACTTGCCGCGAGGTGGACGCCAACCGCGGCCGTCCGGAGAACAAACACCTCTTCAATCCCCCTTCCGAGCATGGCTACGACGATGCCTTCGTGACGGAATCGAAGGTGCCCACCTACGACCCCATGTCGGCCCCCGTAGAAAATAACGGACGCTTTTGGGACTACCTGCCCGAATACGATGAACGCAAGAACTATGGCACCTACTACTGGGACATCCATGGCAACAAGGTGACCGAAGGACTCCGGGGCGACGACAGCCGCATCATTGTCGACCGCACACTCCCTTTTATCGACCGTTCGCTGAAGGAGGGGAAGCCTTTCTTGGCTACCGTGTGGTTTCATGCCCCCCATCTGCCTTGTGTGGCAGGCCCTGAACATACCGCGCTCTATAGCGGGCTGTCGCTCGAAGAGCGCAACTACTACGGTTGCATCACAGCCATGGACGAGCAGATAGAACGCTTGGTGGGCTTCTTGAAGCAGAAAGGCGTCTATGACAATACCATCATTTTCTTCTGTAGCGACAATGGCCCCGAACTCAACACGCCCGGCACGGCCGGAGCGTTCAAAGGCAAGAAACGCTCTCTCCACGAAGGCGGGGTCAGGGTGCCGTCGCTGATGGTGGGCGGTAAGGGCATGCGGCACAAGCACGTGTCGCAACCCTGCACCACGTCCGACTACTTGCCCACCATTCTCCAGCTGACGGGCATCTCGCAGCAAGGGCTTTACGAACTCGACGGCGAGTCGTTCTTGCCTTTCATCCAGTCGGAGAAGGCGGTACGTACCAAGCCGCTCGTCTTCTGTTCGGGCACGCAGGGAGCCGTCGTGGCCGGCGACTATAAGTTGTATTACGACCAAGGGAAGTGCGAACTTTACCGACTCTCGACCGACCCCACCGAACAAAACGACCTCAGTGCCTCGCAACCGGAGGAAACCAAGCGCCTCTTTGACTGCCTCTACCGGCAAATAGATGCCTTCCGCCGTTCGTTCGAAGGAGAAGAGTATGGCACCTCTTCCGTCAAGCGGATGAACCAACGCTGGGAGGGCATCTTCAACGAAAAGGAGAAAGCCGGCAAGTAAACCATGGGGTGAAGAAAACGAGGGTGTACTATGACACACCGCCTCGCTGAGTGAATTTGGATGAGATGAATAACCATAGTATAAATCAATTAGTTAAAAAATAATCATGAAAAAGAAAACTGTATTAATCGGCACGCTTGTGTCGTTTGCTGCCACGACAGGGGTTTATGCACAGAATGGCAAGCAACCGAACATCGTCTTTATCCTGGCCGACGATATGGGCTACGGCGACGTCTCTTGTTTGGGAGGCGAACACTCTAAACTGAATACGAAACACATCGACCGGATGGCAAGCGAAGGGGTGACTTTTACGGATGCCCACTCCAGCTCGTCGGTCAGTACCCCCACGCGCTATGGCATCCTGACCGGCCGTTACAACTGGCGCTCGCGGCTGAAGAATGGCGTGCTGAACGGCTATTCGAAGGCATTGATTGCTCCCGGACGGGAAACGATGGCTTCGATGTTGCGGAAGCAGGGATATACGACGGCCGGCATCGGAAAATGGCACCTGGGATGGGATTGGAATAACATTGAGGCCGGAACGGACAAGGTGGATTTCAGCCAGCCGGTGAAAAACGGTCCCACCACGCGCGGGTTTGACTACTATTATGGCTTTTGCGGTTCGCTCGATATGGCTCCGTATGTCTATATCGAGAACGACCGGCCTACTGCGTTGCCCGATCGGGAGACGGTGAACAAGGGTAAGTACAGCTGGTGGCGAAAAGGACCTACCGGTGCCGACTTTGTGCACGAACAGGTGTTGCCCAACCTCATCAACCGGGCTTGCGATTACATTGTCGAGAAGGCAAAGTCCGACCGTCCTTATTTCTTGTACCTGCCGTTGCCGGCTCCCCATACGCCGATTCTTCCCCTTGATGAATATCGTGGAAAATCGGGACTGGGCGACTATGGCGACTTTGTGTTGATGGTCGACGACATGGTGGGCCGGGTGCTTGAGGCCGTACACCGCTCGGGCGAAGAGAAAAACACAATTGTGGTCTTTACCACCGACAACGGTTGCAGTCCGGCGGCCGGCATCAACGAACTGAAAGCGCAAGGCCATCTGCCCAATTCTATTTACCGTGGCCACAAGGCCGACCTCTTCGACGGCGGCCATCGCATCCCTTGCATCTTGAAGTGGCCGGCCAAGGTGAAACCCCACTGTGTGAATCAGACCGTCTGCCTGACCGACTTTTATGCCACCTTTGCCGCTATCAACCGCTATACGTTGGCCGATTCGGAGGGAGAAGACAGCTACAGTCTGCTACCGGCACTTTTGTCGACCAAAGAGGTGGCTCCCATACGCGAAGCTACGGTGCATCATTCCATCGACGGCCAGTTTACCATTCGTCAGGGAAATTGGAAACTGCTGCTCTCTCCCAGTTCTGGCGGATGGAGTGCCCCTACGGCCAAGGATACGGCAACGTTGGCCACATTGCCTGCCATGCAGCTGTATGACATGGTTGCCGATCCGAGCGAGACCCGGAACGTGGCCAAAGAGCATCCCGAGGTGGTGCAGGAACTGAAGTCGTTGATGATTCGCTATATCGAAAACGGACGTAGTACGCCGGGAGCGCCTCAGAAGAACGAAGGAGGCGAACTCTGGAAACAGGTGCGTGAACTGAAAGAGTTGACGCTGTAAGAACCGGCATTGAGAAGAAGAATGCCATGCCGGAGTAGATTGATAAAATTATCTTGTTGAAACAATCTTGCAAAATAAAGTAAAGAATGGAAAAGTGTTTTTTACCGATGCTGACCCTCTGTATGGGAGGGTCGACACTCTATGCTTCCAATCCTCAAGGACGCATGAACATCGTATTGATTATGGCCGACGACTTTGGATACGAATGTATCGGAGCCAATGGCGGCAATTACAACACCCCCAATGTCAACAGATTGGCCGAGGAAGGCATCCGCTTTGAACATTGCCACTCCAACCCGCTCAGTACGCCGAGCCGAGTGCAGTTGATGACGGGCAAGTATAATGTGCACAACTATATCTCCTTCGGCCAGCTCGACCGTGGAGAGACAACTTTCGGCAATCTCTTGAGAGAGGCGGGATATGCCACATGCATTGCCGGCAAATGGCAGCTGGGCAAGGAGAAGGATTCGCCTAAGCATTTCGGGTTCGACCGTTCTTGCTTGTGGCAGCAGACCAAAGGGGCGGTGGACGATAACGGGCACGACACCCGTTATGCCAATCCTGTCATGGATGTGGATGGTGAGACCATCGAATATCCGCAAGGCACATTCGGCCCCGACATCTCGTGCGATTTTGTGCTCGACTTCATTCGCGAGCACAAAGATTCGCCTTTCTTTGTTTACTATCCGATGGCGCTGACGCACTGTCCTTTTGTCTCCACGCCCGATTCGGAGGATTGGAGAGCCATGCGGTCGCCCACCTATAAGGGAAACGCCGTGCACTTTCCCGACATGGTGGAATACACCGACAAACTGGTGGGGCGTGTCTTGAAACAACTCGATGACCTCCATTTGCGCGACAACACGCTGGTCATCTTCACCGGCGACAACGGGACAGACAGCCCGGTAGTGACGATGCTGAACGGAAAACCCTATCCCGGCGGAAAGGGCAAAACCATCGATTCGGGCACACACGTGCCGTTGTTTGTCTCTTGTCCTAAAGGGGAACGGGGAAAAGTCAACAGCCAGTTGATTGACTTCACCGACTTCCTGCCCACCTTGTGCGAGGCGGCCGGAATTGACCGTCCGTCCGACCCAGCAGTCGATGGCAAGAGTTTCTACCGGCAACTGTATGGCAAGAAGAAAGGAGTGCGCGAATGGATTTATTGCTGGTATGCCCCCCGAAAAGTGTTCGATGACCAGGCAGCTGTCTTTGCACGCAATCACAAATACAAACTGTATCGCACGGGCGAGTTCTACGACGTAGAAAACGACTTTTACGAAAAGTCCCCCATTGCCGAACCGGATATGGACAAGGCGCAAAAGAAGGTCTTCAAGACTCTGCAAGCAGTTATCAACCGCTATGAGGGTGCTGCAAAAAAGAAAAAATAAGGCTGTGCCATAATGTGTCCCAATAGAGGGATGGGTTGCCCCTGCCGCAGGTTGCTGTAGCAGGGGCAATTTGTATGGATATGCCGTAAAGTGCCGCATCCGATAACCGTTGCTTTTTTTAAAAAATATTGCTGTCCGATAAAACTCAATAATATCAAAAACGCATGGCTCGGCTGCTGTTTGTACGGCGGTCGAGTCTGATTTTCTGATTTACAAGCCCCCTCAATCAAAAAGCGATATTTCTGGAGGAGCTCCTGAAGTCTCCGCAAGTATGATTTCCCAGTCTTTATCGGGGTTGTTGAACAGACAGTAGAAGTCGACATAATACATGAGGTTTATCCTGACCATTGTTGCCAATCCCGAAAAGATCCATTGGCGTTTAAGACCTTTCTGCAAGATCATCAGCAACAGGTTTGCTATCAGTGTCACCCATATCTGTATCTTGATAGCGTTTGCACTCTCCCCGTAGAAGTATTTCAGCGGGAAGTTCTGCTTGAGCTGCTTGAATAGCAGTTCAATTTCCCAGCGTTGACGGTAAATGGCTATGATTTCATCGGGATTCCAGTCCATATCGTTTGTCAGCAAGGATATGAGTTTACGTTTCTTTACATCGCAATAAGTGATTATGCGTGCTTTGTGCCGTATGATTTCGTCTTTCTTTTTCCCTGTTTTCGGATGCCGCCCTGCGCCCTTGAACAGCAGATTGGAAAACAATGTGATGGTAGTGGAATCAATGATATGCAGACGTTTCATCCATTTTGGCGTCTTGCGGCTGCGGCTGTCCGCTGAAATGACTACTTTTACTCATCGGTTATGTTTGATTTTTAGCAAAACAAAAATAACCGAAATGGGCTGACTCCTGCAAATGGAATCAGCCCTAATTTTGTCTTGCCTCTAAAGTTTTTATCGGACAGCAATAGATTTTTTTATTTTCTTCTGCGATATCAGCGGTTTCTGCGAGAAATTCCTCGTCACCTCGCGGCGGTCTCCGGGCGTATTGCTATACGCCCCTACAGGCATATGATTTCTGATGCGGTGGCGAGAGATACCCTGCCCTACTGCAATGCCTCACTATGCTCTTTCGCCGTAAGCGCGGGGCACGTCGAGGCTGGCGATTGCTTTATTTCATAAGACCTTGAGAGCGAAGAATCTGCTGCATCACGTCGCTCGAGGCGTCGGTGTCGCCAATTTCTTGACGCAGACGCATCATCTCTTTTTTCATTTGGTTGATAACGACCTGATATTGCTTGTCGGAGTAAGCATTATGATTTTCCTTTGGGTCAGCTTGGAGGTCATAGAACTCCCACGAAGGAGTCGACACATAGTCGCTCGAACCGGTCATATTGAGGCGGTGCCCATAGAGGAACATCAGTTTATAGCGGTCGGTGCGCACTCCTATGTGGGCAGGACGAATGTCGTGCTGCGTCCAATAGCGATAGTAGATGCTCTTTCGCCAATCGCGAGGAGTGTCGCCACGCAAATTGCTGCGGAAACTGCGGCCTTGCGAACCAGCGGGCGCATCAATGCCGGCATAATCGGCTATTGTGGCAGCAAAGTCGATGTTCAAAATCAGGTCGGCATTACGCTTTCCGGCAGGTATCTCTTTGGGATAACGTATCACAAACGGCATGCGCGCCGATTCCTCATAGAACATTCGCTTGTCGAAAAATCCGTGTTCGCCAAGGAAATAGCCTTGGTCAGCCACATACACCACAATGGTGTTGTCGGCTACGCCTAACTGGTCGAGGGTGTCGAGCAGCCTGCCGATGTTATCGTCAACGGTGGCGGCACAACGCAGATAGTCACGGATGAGTTTCTGATAAGCCGCTTTGCGGGCAGCCACGCGGCTCATGCCGGTGGTGTAGAACGGCAACTCGGGATAGCGGCACCACCACTTGTCGGGGTCGTCGGAAGCGATGCGCCAACGGCGAATCATATCTTCAATGGGTTGCCCCGGGAACGTGCGGCCATTGGTTTCAGGTCCCCAATCAAGAAAATTCTCCGGCTCAGGGAAGGTTACGCCGTCGTAAAGGTGGCGCATGCGTTCGGGAAAGTCGTATGGCTCGTGGGTGGCTTTGAAGTGGCAGCACATCATAAACGGCTTATCGTCGCCGGCATGCTGCTTGAGCCACTTGATGGTTTTGTCGGTTACAATATCGGTTGAAAACCCGTGCACACGCATTCCGTAGTTGATATTGCCGGGCCACGGGCGGTCGCTATCTTGGAATGTAGGGTCGCGATATTCGCCCTGGTCGTGAAACACCGAGTAGTAGTCGAACCCCTGCGGTTCGCTGCCCAAATGCCATTTACCCACAATGGCAGTGTTGTAGCCGGCATCGTGCATGCACTTTGCTATGGTGGGCAACGAGGTGTTGAGCGTGTCGCTAAGGGTGTACACTCCATTGCGATGGCTGTAACGCCCGGTGAGGATACACGCACGGCTGGGCGTGGAGATTGAGTTGGTGCAGAAACAGTTGTCGAGCGTCACGCCCTCATCGGCAAGGCGCTGAATGTTGCGTGTCTGGGCATATTGAGCCAATATGCCGCCATAGATGCCCCACGTCTGCGAAGTGTGGTCGTCGCTGAGAATGAAAAGAATGTTAGGCCGCTGGTCCGACTTCTTGCTTTGGGCATCGGACTGCCCAGCCATGGCAACCGATGGCAGCATTGCCATAGCACCTAACGCCAACACACTGCTTGATGTTTTCATCTGTCAAATATATAAAGGTTAATAAGTTCGTTCCACGTTATTTTATGTCCGTCGCTCCACCACAACGGATTGTCGAGATTGCAGAAATCGCCTGCCGTGCGCATAGATTGCGCCAGCCATTGGCGATATTGGCTCACTTTCTGCTGATTCTGTTCTGCCAAGTTGTTCAACTCGCCAGGGTCGGCTTTCAGGTCGAAAAGTTGCTCGTGAATCACTCCCTCAACATTGTAGATGATGTATTTATAGCCATCGCGCACAAGGGCACGCTGCTGATTGGCATAGCCAAGCATAATCTGCTGACGGTGAGGCATATCGGTGCGTTTGAGGCAAGCATCCAACGAGTGCCCTGTTACGCTTTGCGGCACGCTGATGCCAAGCATCCGGCAGAGCGTTGGATACACATCGTAGAGGTAACACAGGGCTTGCGACTTTTCGCCACGGTTTTGGCGGTTGGCAGGGTCGATAATAGCCAACGGCACGCCAACGCTGTGCTCATAGAGGCTCTGCTTGCCAATAAGTCCGTTTTGCCCCATTGCCAAGCCGTTATCGGATGCAAACACAATGATGGTGTTATCGTAGTTTCCGCTCTGTTTCAAAGCGTCAATCACTCGCCCTATCTGGCAATCAACCTCGTTGACCATGTTATAATAAAGGGCAATCTCTTTCTTCATGTCCTCGCCCGAACGAGGTGTGGGGAGCAGCAGTTCGTCGCGCACTTTCAGTTCGCCGTTGTCGAACGGATGCTCGGGCAGGAAGTTTTTGGGCAGCGCCACATCTTGCGCCGTGTAGGTGCGGCCGTAGCCAATCGGATGCTGGTTGCGAGGGTCGTGAGGCGAAGTGAAGGCAACATAAGCCATAAACGGCTGAGTGCTGCCCTTTGTGCTTTGCAGAAAATCGACAGCCGCATCGGCAAACATCTCCGAGGAGAACTTGTCGCCAACGAACGCCTTATCTTTCCCGTATTTGCCCGAGGCATCGTAGTGGGTGAGATGCGGCGAAACGTGGCCGTTATGTTCGTAAGTGTGCATTCCGCCAAAGAAGATGTTTTCGCCCTCGGCAAACGAACGGTTGAACGAAGCCTTGTCGCTATGCCACTTGCCGGTGGCAAAGGTGCGATAGCCGTTTGCACGCAGATGCTGCGGCAAGGTGGTGTGGCACTCCGGTATCTTGCTGCCGTCGCTCTGCACCTGAAACATGCCACGCCCGGTCATAATCATGGCACGGCTTGGCATCGACAATGCCCCGCAGAGCGCGCCATTGGTGTAGGCGTTGGTGAAGGTCACACCGCTGCGCATCAGGCGGTCGATGTTGGGCGTTTGTATGTGGTGATTGCCCAGATAGCCTATGGCATCTCGTTGCATATCGTCAACAAGGATGAACAGCACATTGCGCTGCTCTTGAGCGCGTGCCCGGCTGAAAAGGGCTACGCCAATCACAAATGCGGCAAAAACAAAATTTCTAAGTTTCATATTAAACCAATCATTAATATCTCACTACAAATATACTCAAAAAAGACATTCGGCAGAATGAAAAGTGCAAAATGCCTACTTATCCACCCTTCCGGGCTGACGCCGTTCAGTGCCCTCGATGCCTGTGAGGTCGTCGCCAAGTTCACGTCGGCACTCATCGGCTAAGGCTTTGAGCCGTTCAACCACTTGCGGATACAAATCAATCACATTTAGTCGTTCGCCCGGGTCACGGCGAAGGTCGTATAATTCGCATTGGGTGAGTTCGCGGTCGGCAAGTTTGCCCGGCTTGCCGTCGTTGCCCGGAGCATAAACCTCATACGACACATATTTGTGCGGAAATATCAACTTAAACTCACCGTCGGTCACAGCCTCGAGTGAATTTTTATGATAATAGAAGCACAACGACTTGCGAGGCGCCGATTGCGTCGTTCCATTAATCACAGGCAGCATGCTCACGCCGTCAATCTTAAGCCGCGGCATAGCCGAACCAGTGGCATCAATCACCGTTGGCAAGATGTCGATATTCGACATCAAGAAGTTGCTCACCGAGCCTGGTTGGGTGTGTCCTTTCCAATAGACGATGCAGGGCACACGAGTGCCGCCATTGAAGGTGGTGGCTTTGGCTTCGCGCAATCCGCCCGACGAACCTGCATGGTTGCCATAATTTGCCCACGGACCGTTGTCGGAAGTGAATATCACCAACGTGTTTTCGTCAACGCCTTCCTGTTGCAGCGTTTTCATCACCTCGCCCACACTCCAGTCGAGTTCCATCATCACATCGCCATAAAGCCCTATGCGGCTTTTCCCTTTAAACTTGTCGCTAACAGCCAAGGGCACATGCGGCATGGTGTGAGCCAAATAAAGGAAAAAGGCTTTTCCGGCTCGCGCGTTTCGGCGAATGAAGTCAACCGAACGCGTGGTGTAGTCGGTGGTGAGGCAACTTTGGTCGGTGTTATAACCCAACACTTTGTTGCCCTCAATGAGTGGCAAATCGGGGTATTTATATTGCGGATGGAAAGGCCACATATCATTGGAATACGGCAAGCCGTAGTATTCGTCGAAACCGTTCTGCAAAGGCAGGAACTTCTGGGCATCGCCAAGATGCCATTTGCCAAAGATAGCAGTTGCATAACCGTTATCCTTCAGCAATTCAGCCAAAGTCTGCTCCTCGGCATTGATGCCTGTGGGGCATCCGGGATTAGGGGCGTAGGCAAATCCTATGCGGTTGGGATAGCAACCCGTGAGCAACCCGGCACGCGAAGCGCCGCTGATGGGCTGCACGGCATAGAAATTGTTCATGCTCATGCCCTCGGCGGCAAGGCGGTCGATGTTGGGAGTGAGATAGCCAATTGCTCCACGATGAGAGAAATCGCCGTTGCCGGCATCGTCAAGGTTGATGAGCACCACATTAACTGGTGGCTTATCAGCAGCATGGGCAGCAGTGGCAAGTGCCGCACTACCTCCCACACTAAACAATATTTTCAGCCGTGATAACATTATTTTTTCTGTGATTTTTTTGGATAATTAGGGCTGTACAGCACCTTGTTGGTGTGACTAACCAGTTTGCCGTCCTTAACCCACTGTTCGCCGCGCTCGCTCAGGTGCTGCACCATGGCTTCGCGCAAGCCTTCAAGTTGTTTCTTGTATTTCTTATTCTCAACAAGGTTGGTGGTTTCCTGTGCATCGCGGTCAAGGTCAAAGAGTTGTTCCTCGCCTGTTGGCACAAACCAGATGTATTTCAAATGCCCATCGGTGAGCGCCACCCAATAGTTGCGGTCGCTGTAGCAAGTGGCGTGTTCAAAGTCGATGTAGCGTCGCCACGGAGCATTGTCGCTACGCAACAGCGTGAGCATCGATGCGCCGTCCATACCGTCGGGCACAGTGTCGCCGGCAACGTCGAGCATAGTAGGCAAAATGTCGCGCAACTCAACCGGGGCATCAATCACCGAGCCTCGCGGCTTAACCACCTTCATAGTCGAAGGCACTTTCAAAATCATAGGTATGGCAGCCGAGCCTTCGTAGGCATAGGTTTTGCGCCACATGTTGTGGTCGCCCATCATATCGCCGTGGTCGGAGGTGAAGATAATGAGCGTATTGTCATACATTCCCTTGCGTTTGAGGGCTTCAATCAGGCGGCCCACCTGCTCGTCGATGAAAGTGATGGCGGCATAATAGTGGCGACGAGAGTTGTCGACGTATTCGGGTGAGAATTGTCCGAAAGCAGCCTCTTTATTCTTGCTCGGGTCGGTGAGGTTAGCACCGATGTTGTTGCTCCACTCGCCATGAGCGGCAGGCGGCATAGCCACGCCGTTGTAACTGTCGAGCACACGTTGCGGTGGGTCGTATGGGCTGTGCGGACGGGCAAACGACACCTTCATCATTAGCGGAAGGTCGTTGTTATAGTTTTCAATGGTGGTGATGGCTTGGTCGGCAGTCCACACTGTGGGGTGCAGACGTTCAGGCAACTGATAGACGCGAGCGCCGTGGTCGTTCCACCCTATGCCGGTTGCATCGGGGTTAACACCCGGAGCCTGAGTAGCAAACCAACGGCGATAGTCGCTCATGAAATACGAGTCCTCAATGCGGCCGCTCTCGTCGATAAGCATAGCGTGAAATCCGTGAGTGGAACGCTGCGGATGCCAGTGCATCTTGCCAATGCCCACGGTGTAATAGCCGTCGTTTCGCAACATCTGCGGCATCTCAAAACGATAGTGTTCAGCCACTACGCCATATCCCAGCATGCCATGATGCCACGGCGAAAGCCCGGTGAGCAGCCCGGCACGCGCAGGGGTGCTGCTGGGGCATGCCGTATAAGCATTGCCAAAGAGATAACCGTCGGAGGCAAGGCGGTCGATATTAGGAGTCTTAATCACCGTGTTGCCGGCGCAACCAACGGCATCGCCACGCTGCTGGTCGGTCATTATCAAAATGATGTTGGGCTTGTTTTGTGCCGTAGCCCATTGCCCCGTGGCAATTCCTGCCACAAGCGCCGAAACCATAACTGTAAATTTCTTCATAATCAAACTTTATATTTTGAGTTTTTATTATATCTCATTCCACGTTTATTGTCATCGCTTGCTGTTCTCTTATCAGCGATAAACTTTTGATTACCTTTTCCTGTTTCAGACATTTGTCGAAAGCCTGAAAATCAGCGACTCTTACGCCGTTTACTGATTGCAGCAAGTCGCCGTTGCGCAATCCCATGCGTGCAGCTTGCGATTGCTGAGCAACCGATTCAATGGCAATCCCGGCTTTGTCAAAGCCCACGCCAAACGCCGACAGGCGGTCGCCTTTGGCTTCTTTGAGGGTTGCGCCAAGCCATTCTTTACTCAACTCCTCTGCGGCATCAGTGTCCAACTCGATGCGGACCACAGGAATAACCGGGGTCTTGGCAATAGCCTTTAGTTTCTTACTCCTTACGCCAAACTGGTCCATATCAAAATTGTGGAAGCCAATCTTCCACGCCAGAGAGTTTTCACTTACCATGAAATCGCCACCGGCAGCATCAACAAATTCGGGGTTGCCGGTTTGAGAATGAACATCAGCACCGTTAGCCACAAACGCGGTTCGTTTAGCCTCACTTGCCACAAACAAATTATAATCCAACTCCTTGCCCCATTTCTCGTCAGCGCCCAACGCCGCCTGCATAACTGCCGGCTGATAAGCATCAAACACGATATTGCACTTAAACACATCGCCGCTTTCTTTTGGCCACACATGAGGGTGCAGACTGTTGTTGATGATTATGTTGTTGGTAACAATGCGGTCGTAGCCTTCGCGCAGTTTCAATCCGCCATTCAGCAACAGGTTGTTATATATTCTGTAATGGCTTGAGCCGTCGTCCAAGTCGATGTCCCAACCGTGGTCGCAACGCCACCGGTTGTTTCGCAACACATTTGGCTCCACCATATCAAGCCAATGCATATCAGGCACCTCTGCCACTTTACGGGAGAAAGCAGCCACATCGGGTGTCCAATAGCGGTCTCTGCCCCATGAATTGAAACTGCCGTGGTCGCCGGTTTCCAACACGGTGTTGAAGATGTCGCAATGCTCAATCACATGCCCGCCAAACGTGCCCTCGCTGATGTTGATGCCAGCCCTGGGAACATCGTAGATTGAGCAATGGCTCACGCGTATTCTATACGACATTGAGATTTGTATGGGAGCGGTTTGCTTTTCATCGCGTCCGGTCATGGTAATCAAGCAATCTTCCACCGTACATTCCTGAGGATAGTTGTCGGTTTTAGGTCCTGATTTGGTGTCGATATGCTCATAATCCTGATTGCCGTATCTGAACAAAGGGCTTCGCACGGCATCGGGGTCGCCAACAAAGGCAATGCCGTTGGCTCCGCTATGGTGAATGTAACACCCCTTGATGGTGATGTTTTTGTTGTAGTTGTTCACAAAGATGGTGTTACCGCCCACCTGGTTAAACTCGCACGATTCAACCGTGCAATCCTCAGCACCGTTATAAACGATGGCTCCACCACGGTAGATTGTCCAATCGGAGCGCAAAAGCGGCTCTTTGTTATCCATAAATGTGCGGTTGGTGTGCTTAAACACAAGCCCTTTTAATCT
The DNA here is from genome assembly GCA_051878455.1 of Muribaculaceae bacterium. Lineage (GTDB taxonomy): Bacteria > Bacteroidota > Bacteroidia > Bacteroidales > Muribaculaceae > SFTJ01. The sequence goes on along the minus strand of JBJEKD010000055.1, from coordinate 5,703 downwards.
AATACCCTTCACCGGGTTTGCCTTGCTGCCGTTGAACTCTATCAAATGGTTAAGGCACACCACCTCAACCCTCACTTTCGCCATATCCATTCCCGGCAAAGGCATATAATAAATCTTCTTCTCCGCTTTATCGTAGAACCACTCGCCGGCGGTGTCTAATTCCTCTTTTATGTTTTCAACCATTCTGAAAACAGGGTGCATTTTTGAAGGGCGATTGTTTTGCCAACCACCAACCAACTGAAGGCTGTTATCGGCGTTCTTGCCAGTAATTTTCCAGTGCATATCACCCCACAAATACTCATGCATGGCATGCACAAAACCGTTCTCGGGATTTTTCCAAGAGGCTATTCTTTGCGGAGTCAGAGGGTCGGATGCAGCATCGGGAGTAGCCGAATGGCTTAGTTCCCATGCGTCGAACACATTCTTTCCTGCCCCGGGAGTTGCATTCGGGAAACGAGCCATTTGCTGCCGCACTCCGTCGACATACAACTGGTCGATTGCCATATCACCATCCACTTTGGCAGAGTAAAGCCCGTTGGCATCTTTCTTCCATTTCAGTTTCAGCAACTTACCGCCGCTGATAATGGCTTTGCCCTCGTTCTTGGCGCAGAAAGTTAATGTGGCAGGATAATCTTTGCTGTCCTCGGGCGTGAAACAGATGGTTTGAGGCAAATAATACACGCCGTCGTCAACAACCACCTTAACGTCTTGTTCAGCCGAGTACATCCGTGCTAATTGCTGTGCTTTGGCAAAAGAAGCCACCGGGCGGTCGTTTGTTCCCGGCGATGAATCGTTGCCATCAGGAGCCACGTAAATCACTTGTGCATTGAGATTTAACAGGCTCAACGCGCATAGCATCATCAATATCCTTTTAACTTTCATGCGAACGCAATTATTATCTTTTAAGCGTTTATTCCTCTTTCTTCACAAACACATATCCGTGAGAGTTGCCCACGGCTTCAACCTCGAAATAGAACGGCAAGCCGGCTTCAAAGGCGGTTTGCGTGAGGCGATAGGTAACGGCAACGCTGTTGGCACTCACCGTGGCTTGCATAGGCACTTCGGCAAGTTTCTCGTCGCGCTTATACTGCACCAACTTGCCCAAATTCAGACTCTCGCCACGAGTGTACACAAATGTAACGTCGTAGGTGCCGTTGCCCACCATCTTGCCTGTGGTTTCAAAACGCCAGATGCCGGTTTCGGCATTGAGCAACTGCGGTTTCCATTCAGCCACAAAAGTGCCGTATTGCTCGTAAGCCGAGTAATCGGGGGCGAAATAGAGCGGCAACGAATAGTGGCGACTGTTTACCTCGGTGATTGCACGGAAATCGGTTTTCACATCAACGTCAACCGGAGCGGTATATACTGACGAATGGCTATGCGGATAACTGCCGTCGGTGGTGTAGCGAATGATTGCGCCCTCGATTGGCGAAGCCAACTCAAAACGCACCTTGTCGCCCACCGGGGTCATCTTCACGATGTCGGGTTCGGGCACGCGATAGTTACATTCCTTGTTGTCTAAACGAGCATAATGGCTGCCGATGCGCTGCTTAAAACTCTGCCAATTACGCACGGCATTGCTGCACCAGCCCAGTTCAGCCACCGCCAACAGACGCGGGAAACTGAGGTATTCGGCATATCGCTCTGAGCGGTCCTCATTGAGCTGCGGCAGCTCTTGCAAGATGGTGCCGTGGATAAACTGGTCGCTCCAGAAACAGCCTTGCACACCAAGCACGGTTGACAACGGTGAATAGTCGTTGATTGGCATTGAGTAACACTTCTCGAGCGAGATTGGCGGCATCCAAGTGGCTGCTTTGATTTCGCCGGGAGTACGGCTCTCGGGGAAGTCGAGATAGAGATTGGTTGCCGGTGCAAGTATGGCTTTGTGCCCTGTCTGGGTGGCTTGGATTGAGTCTTTCACCTCATGCCAAATCAGTGCCACCACTTGCTGGTTGACCTTGCCGCGCTGAATGATTTCCTCCCAGCCCACCACGGTTTTGCCTCGTTTCTTCATCATATCGGCAACCACATTTGTCAAATAGCCTTGCAAATCGGATGCTTTGGTAAGCCCCTCGCGCTTCATCACCTCTTGGCAAAGCGGACATTCCTGCCAACGGTCGTAAACAGCCTCATCGCCGCCAATGTTGATATAGTTTGAAGGGAAAAGGTTGGCAGTTTCTTCAAGCACATCGGCAAGAAACTGATAAGAAGTTTCCTTGCCCACGCAAAGCAGGTCGCGGCTGATGAAATGCTGACGCGGCACATCGTGCTGCTTGCCGGTGCACGACAGCCACGGATAAGCCACCACCGCCGACAGCATGTGTGCCGGGAACTCTATTTCCGGTATGATTTCAACATTGCGCACGGCGGCATAGTCGATGATTTCTTTTATATCTTCTTGCGAGTAAAATCCGCCAAGCCTGTTCTCGTTTTTGCCTGCCCAAGCGCCCACTTCGGTTAGGCGAGGATATTTCTTGATTTCAAGACGCCAACCCGAGTCGTCAATAAGGTGAAACTGCAACTTGTTCATCTTGTACATCGCCATCATGTCGATGTAGTGTTTCACAAACTCTTTATCGAAGAAATAGCGAGCCACATCAAGCATCATGCCACGCCACGGATGGTTTGGCGCATCGCTCACCACCACTTGCGGCACGCTCCACACAACATTCGGCTGCAACGTGCGGCTGTGAATTGCCGGCGGCAGCAGTTGCAGTAACGTCTGTATGCCATAGAACACTCCGCCGCCATCGTGTCCAGTGATTGTCACCCGTTTACCATCAACCCTCAACTCATAGCCTTCGGGCGCAGTAACGCGCTTGGCATCAATCGCAAGCACCACATCAGCGCTGCTTTTCTTTTTTGCATTGCCCCAGTTGAATGCTGTGGCACCGAAAATGGCTTCACGCAGATATTGCGCTTGCGGCTCACACTCCGCATCGCAAGCAATGGTCATATTGGCACGCAGTTGCAGCGTTCCCTCGCCTTGCTCAAGGTGAGCCGGTTGCGGAATTATGGCTATCGGTTGCGCTGCTGCCGTTGCACACGCCATAACAAAGGACAAGGCTGCTATTAATGTCACTCTCAATGTTGGTTTCATCGCTATTGGTTATTATTTGGTTATAAAGTTTTTGTTTGGTTTACGGGCATGTTAATATGCCAGCATTTGGTCGGTTATGGTGATTGGCTTTTCGCTGCCATACGGGCGCATAGTCACCTCGCCCGAGTTGCGTTGCTGCGTGCTCCATCCGCCAATCACGTTTGAGATTTGCGTTACCTTAATAGTATGCCAACCTGCCTCAAGCGCCATTGAGCGCGAGCCCAAGCAACTGATGTGGGCGCGACGGTCGTTGTCGACCACCACTTGCCCATCGATGCACACCTGCGTGGCACTACCGGCAAACTCATATACGGCAGTCTGTGGTACGTTCACAAATCCCTCTGCCACAGCCACATAAGGCACGGCATCGCCATTCTCGGCAACACGCAGACGTGACAGCACCTTAATGGACGAAGCCACACTGTCGCGCCAATCGCTGATGTCTGCAACGTTGCACATTTCTCGCACACAGGCATCGGCAAAGCGCAATCTTATGCCCTGATGCTGCGGAACCATTTGCAATGCTTTGGCATAGTCCTGCTTCACAACCTGCACCGTGCGCACCTCGCTCATCTTGCCCGAGGGCAGCAACGAGGCAATACGCAACTCGCCGCTATCGGTGAATGTGATTGGTCCGCTGTAAAGTGGCGACGTGGGCAACGGATTGTTGCCATTGAGCGTGTACACCATTCGCTGTATGCCTTCAGCAACGAAACTCAACTGCACGCTATCGCCGGTGAACACCACATGGTTGCGACATTCATCGGGCTGAACGGGTATGGGGATGTGATAGTTGATGCCGTGGCAATCCATGCGCAGGCGTTCGGTTTCCATACGTTGGCAGAAATGCTCATAGTTCTTGTTTTCAACATTGGTCCACCCCACCTCGGCAATGGCAGCGATGCGCGGATAAACGCGATATTCAACAACAGCCTCATTGGGCATACATTCGCTCCAGGCATTGCCTTGCACGCCTATCACATATTGCTGCTTGCCCATAGTTACAAGCGTGTCGGGCACAGGATTGTAGGCGTAGGTTTTGCTCAACGGAGCATATCCTCCCCAAGCCTGAGGTTCGGCAAACTTATTATCTTGATAATGGTCGAGATACATGCCGCCGCTTCCGGGTGTCATTATCACGTTATGGCCCATAGTGGCAGCCTTGATGCCTCCGCTCTCGCCTCGCCAACTCATCACCGTGGCTTCGGGCGCAAGTCCGCCTTGCAAAATCTCGTCCCACCCAATCATTTTTTTGCCGTATTTGGCAAGTATTTTTTCGCATCGGGAAATGGCATAACTTTGCAGGCGTTCTTCGGCACTGTGTCCGTCTTGCTCAGTCAGCCCAAGTTCGCTGATGCGTTTTTGGCAATCGGGGCAACGCTTCCACGCGTTTTTGCGGCACTCGTCGCCGCCAATGTGGAAATATTCGCCGGGGAAAATCTCAGCCAACTCGGCAAAAATGCCGTCGAGCATAGTGAACATGGTTTCCTTGCCCGGACAAAACACTGTGGTGTGCCCGCCAAAACGGCTCATCACCTCCTGTGGCTCGCCAGTGCACGACAACTCGGGGTAAGCGGCGATGGCAGCCATAGTGTGGCCGGGCACGTCAATCTCGGGGATAATATCAATAAACCGTTGAGAAGCATATTTCACCACATCTCGCATCTCCTCTTGGGTGTAATAGCCGCCATAGATGCCGCCCCACTCGCCGCGACGCCAAGCGCCAACGTCGGTGAGTTTTGGATAGCGTTTAATTTCAATGCGCCAACCTTGATAATCGCTCAGATGCAAATGCAATTTGTTGATTTTTAATGTGCTAAGCATGTCGATATGCTTCTTCAGCGCATCAACGCCAATGAAATGGCGGCTCACGTCAATCATCAATCCACGATAGGCAAACCGCGGTTCGTCGGCAATCTCAACGCATTGTGCTTGCCAGTTCACACCCTTCACGGCGTGCATGCTCTCAATCTCGGCTGGCAGTAATTGCATGAATGTGCTCATTCCGCGAAACAGCCCTTGCGGTGTGCTTGCCGACACGCGCACTCCAGTAGGGGTTACGCTCAATCGGTAGCCTTCGTCAGCCATACCGCTTGCACGGTCAATCTCGAGCATAATATCGCCTTTGTTGGCAACCGATATATTCAATCCGGTTGAACGGCTAATCTTGTCGGCGAAAAACTGCGCCACATGCTTTGCCTGCACATCGGTGCAGCCTATGGCAATGTCTTGTTGCAACTGCCAGTTTCCGCCTTTCACCTCGGCGTACTGAGGCTGCGGAATACAGTTCAAACCATAGTTATTCTGTTGATTTATTACTGCAACCGAATCAAAATTACTAAACAAACTTAATGAAGCCACTATTAAAAAATATATCTTTCTGAGTTTCATGCGTAATATTTTGTATTCTTATTGTTCTGTATCAAAATTATCTCTAGTTATCAAATAATGCAAACTACAGGCTCTAAAACTATAACCTTAATCGGCATTTTATTTTTTAATCGGTACAAACACAATATATGCATCATTGCCTTTCCTAACCGCGAGCGACAAGCATTGTGGCACGTTGTTTTCTACAAACACCGATGGACGCTCCAATCTCT
>JBJEKD010000054.1:0-19464 GCA_051878455.1 Muribaculaceae bacterium | reverse complement strand
TACAACGGAGGATTCTTTATGGAATCTTCCGTTTTTTATGCGCTGCTCAATCATCAGCAGTGTTAAGCCCTTGTGCCGTATAGCAATACGCCCATTCCACAGACAACGTGATGATGTGAATGTAGGGGCGTATAGCAATACGCCCACCCCCATGACGACGTGATGATGTGCATGTAATGGCGTATCGAATACGCCCATCCAAAGAACGGTGCAATGATGTGGGGTTTGCAACCGCTCCGCGGTTGTGGGGGTGGTGTTGGTTACGCTTTGCCCCACATAGTCGCCTTACGGCGCCAATATGGGGTTATTAAAGATGTAACCGCTCCGCGGTTATCCTCGCATGCCAGTATTGGCGATTCCACGTTGTAGGGGCGTATAGCAATACGCCCACCCCCATGACGACGCGTGGCAGCAGAGTTTGCAACCGCATCGGGGAAGATTCGCCTGAAAGGCGTGACGCCGAGCCTCTGGGCGAGGCACTTAGCCCGGGGTGAGCGTCAGCGTAACCCCGGGGGAACGTCGCCCACATCACCCTGCGTCTGAAGGACGCGAATTATTTGCATTATTCCGTATTCTGGGTAATTCGCCTCTTTCAGAGGCATTTTTCTATAACATCCCATATCCGTGGGTTGCGTCCCTGTTAGGGACTTACCCACGGCTAAGTCCCGTCGGCATCTGCCTCCGGGGTCACGTCTTTCAGACGGCGTGGCCTGTAGGGGCGTATCGAATACGCCCATCCCAAAGACGGCGTGATGATATGGCGTGTATGGGTGGTGCGAAGCATGTAGGGGCGTATAGCAATACGCCCATTCCCAAGACGACGTGATAATGTAGGGGCGTATAGCAATACGCCCATCCCAAAGACAACGGCGGGGCAGCAGGGTTTGCAACCGCTCCGCGGTTGTGGGTGGGGGTGGTGTTGGTTACGCTTTGCCCCACATAGTCGCCTTACGGCGCCAATATGGGGTTATTGAAGATGTAACCGCTCCGCGGTTATCCCTCGCATACCAATTGGCAATTCCACGTTGTAGGGGCGTATCGAATACGCCCACCCCAAGACGGCGTGATGATATGGCGTGTATGGGTGGTCGATGATGTAGGGGCGTGTAGAATACGCCCGAAATCACCAACCACGCCGCAAATATCTGGCATCGGTCACCATCGCCGCGGTCGCCGGGCGTATTGCTATACGCCCCTACAACGTGGCACCACATTATTTGTTGGCATCGCCATTGGGGGTTACTTCTTGTAGAGGCTGTTATAGAGTTCAACTATTTTGTTATAGAAATGGCTGTAATCGAGTTGCGTGTTAAAGTCGATTCTGGCATTTTTGCCGATGTCGCGACGCAGTTTAGAGTCGGAGATAAGCAATTCAATTGCAGCAGCAAGTTCCGAGAAGTCGCTCGGCGTCACCAACAGGGCATTTTCGCCATTTCGCAGATATTCCACCTGTCCGCCGCTTGTGGTGGCGATGTGGGCTTTGCCTTCCATCATATATTCGAGGTTGCTAATGCCGAACGGCTCGCGCCATGCAGCAGGCAGCACGCCAAAGTCGGCTTGGGCAATGAGTTTTTGCAGTTCGGGCTGAAAACCGAGGAATGTCACGTTATTCTGCAGTTGGTTCACCTCCACAAATTGTTTCATCCGCTTCATAAATCGAGGGCTTCCGTCGCCCACGATGGCGAGGTGAAATGTTCTTTTGTCGAGTTGCGACACGGCACGCAGCAGCACGTCAACGCCTTTTTCTTTGCAGACGCGACCGTGGAACATAATCAATGCAGCCTCAGGGGCAATGTTGTAGGTTTTGCGAATGTCGATGGCGTCGATACCGGTGTCGATAGGCCGGATGCTGTCGTGAATCACCGAAGCCCGCGAGTGGTTGAAATGTTTGGCGTGGTTGATAAACTCGTCGTACGACACTTTCGACACGAAAATGATATGGTCGATTTCGCGCAAGATGCGCCGGTACATAAAGCCGGTTTTAGGGCGTTCCACGCTGTGGCTTGTGAGCACAATGCGGTTGTTGGGGTTTTCCGAGATTTTGTTGGCAAGCACGGCGGTGGCAGCATCTTTCATGTTGTGCACATGCAGGATGTTGCGGCCGCGTTTAATCTGCCGGGCAAGCCGAATGGGCGAGTCGAGGTCGCTAAGGTTTTTCAGAGGGAGTGTTGATATGGGAATCTCGAGCCGGCGGAAATGCTTAATGATTTTCGGCCGGTTTTGAGTGACTATTTCCATATAAAAGTTCTGGTTCTGCACCTCTTTCATGTGGGCAGTGAGGTCGAAAGCATATTGCTCAGGACCGCTCCATTGCTTGTCGGATACTATTTGATATATGTTGAGCATTGCACACTCCTAAGTTTAGATAAAGGTTGGGTTGTAAATGTATTCAAAAATATCAAGGCAAAATGTCCCCGATATTGCAAATATAATAGTTTTCTGCCATAACATCACCACTCTTGGCGTGCTTTTAGACGAAAAAAACGCTTTTAGATGTGTGCCGTTGCATAATCTGAAAGTTATCTGTAATTTTGTGATAAATTGATATATCCAACTTTAAAACAAATTAAAAACTCATGAGAAAATTTGAAATGTTGACAGTTCTTGCCTTGATTTTGGCTTGCAGTCACGTTGTGGCGGCTCCTGTTGAAGGGCAGATAGTGAGAATGGGCAATGCCAATGTGTGCTCGTTCGACGAAGATTGGCTGTTTAACCGCTATGGCTTACAGCCCGATGGCAGCACGATTGACGAACCGAAAGGCTTGGAGAAAGCCGACACCGAGGATGCCGAATGGCAGTTGCTTGATTTGCCACACGATTATGCTATTGCCGGACCTTTTCGGTTAGACCTCGCCGGAGAAACCGGCAAGTTGCCCTATCAGGGAATAGGGTGGTATCGCAAGCATTTCACACATAAAAAGGAAGCAGGCGAGCGTCTGTATATCGACTTCGACGGTGCTATGGCAAATGCCAAAGTGTGGCTCAACGGTCGCTACGTTGGCACATGGCCCTACGGCTACAACTCATTCCGTATGGATCTTACCCCGTATGTTCGTGAGGGTGAGAATGTGATAGCGGTGCGCCTCGACACCGAGAACTGGGAGTCGCGCTGGTATAGCGGTGCCGGCATCTATCGCCATGTGTGGCTGGTGCGCTGCCAACCGGTGCATGTGGCACACTGGGGCACTTACATCACCACCCCCGAAGTGTCCGACCAAAACGCACTTGTGAAAACCGAAATCACGGTGGAAAACTATAAGCAGATGCCGGTTGAGGCACGCCTTGTTACGCGCTACTATGAACTTGACGGCAATGATGTGGCAGGGCGTTGCGTGGCTGAGAACAGCAGCCTGATAGCCCTGCATGCGTGCTCTTACGAAAAGACCGCCTTTGAGGTGAACATTGTGCAGCCCAAGCGGTGGGACATCGAAAGCCCTAACCGCTATCTGGCTCAAACACAAGTGTTTGTTGACGGGAAACTCACCGACACCTACAACACCCCCTTTGGCGTTCGCACCATCGATTTTTCGGTGGCTAACGGATTCAGATTGAATGGTCGCCGCGTGCCCATTCGTGGCGTGTGTCTGCATCACGACCTCGGCTCGCTGGGCGCAGCTTTCAACAAGAGTGCTCTTGAGCGCCAATTGATAATTATGAAAGAAATGGGCTGCAACTCCATTCGCACATCGCACAATCCGCCGGCTCCCGAACTGCTGGAACTCGCCGACAAAATGGGCTTTGTGGTGTGGGACGAGGCGTTCGACGCTTGGAGCGTGGGCAAACGCCGAAAAGACTACAACCAACTCTATCGTGAATGGCACGAGAAAGACCTGCTTGCACTGGTGTACCGCGACCGCAACCACCCCTCGGTGATAATATGGTCGATTGGCAACGAGGTGCTTGAGCAGCGCAACATTGAGATGACAAAGCATTTGGCTGATATTATGCGTAAAGCCGACCCCACTCGCCCCATCTCAAACGGATATAACGACCCCGACGGCGGTCGCGAAGTGGGAGCCGTGGCTGCCCTCGACATGATGGGCGTGAACTATTTCTTTGGCCGTCAAGCCGAATGGGATAAGGACCCGCGTTATGCCCAAATGCCAACAATAGGCAGCGAAACATCGTCGTGCGTGTCGTCGCGTGGCGAATACTTCTTTGGCGAGGGTAAGGAAAAGGAATATCAGAATTGGCAGATAACGTCTTACGACAGTGCATCGCCAGGCTGGGGATGTGCCCCCGATGTGCAGTTCCGCACGTTGTATAACTATCCGCATCTGTTGGGCGAATACGTTTGGACCGGCTTTGACTATCTTGGCGAGCCAACGCCTTATAACTCCGATGCCACCAATCTGCTCAACTTCCGCAACGACCCTGCCAAGAAAAAGGAACTTGAGGCTGCTTTGGAAGAAATCAGCAAAAAAAGTCCGCCATCGCGCAGCAGCTATTTCGGCATTGTTGATTTGGCTGGCTTCCCCAAGGACCGCTATTATCTCTATCAGTCGCAATGGCGTCCCGACCTGCCCATGACTCACATCCTGCCGCATTGGAACTGGCCTGAGCGCGTTGGTGAGGTCACTCCGGTGCATGTATATACCTCGGGCGACGAGGCCGAGCTATTCCTCAACGGCAAGAGCCAGGGACGCAAGGTGAAGACCCCGGGCAAAGACTATCGCCTGGTGTGGGACAATGTGCGCTATCAGCCGGGCGTGCTCAAGGTGGTTTCTTACAAAAACGGCAAGAAATGGAGTGAGGCAGAGATGCGCACCACCGGCAAGGCTAAGAACATAGCGTTGAGCGCCGACCGCACCGAGGTTACCGCCGACGGTGAGGTGTTGGCTTTTGTTTCGCTCAGTATATGCGACAAGGCAGGACGCGTGGTGCCACGCAGCAATCAGTTGATACGTTTCTCGGTGGAAGGTGCCGGCGAGATTGTTTCAACCGACAATGGCAACGCCATCGACTTCACGCCGTTCCAGAGTCACGAGCGCAATGCCTACAACGGCCATGCGTTGGTGATTGTGAGGGCAAAGAAGGGCGAAACCGGCAAGATTGTGGTGAAGGCAGAGAGCGATGGCTTGAAAGCCGGCATCATAGAACTTGAAAGCAAGTAAAAAAAGTGATTGAATGATAAAGAAAAGAGGTTGCGCTGAATGCGCAACCTCTTTTCTTTATCATGAGTGTTTGGGATTATCGTTTAGGGATGTCGACCGATGTTTCACACTCGCCTTTCAGGTGTCGGCTGAAGAAGTCGACCATTCGCCAGTAGAAATATTCGTCCATGTCGCCGAACCCGTGGCGTTGCTGAGGCAAATAGAGCATCTCGAAGCGTTTGCCGGCGCGAATGAGCGCGTCAACCACGCGAGTGGTGTTGGCTGGGTGCACGTTGTTGTCGATTTCGCCGTGCACAAGCATCAGATGACCCTTCAGGTTGCGTGCAATTTCGGGGTTGGTTGAGATGTGATAAACGAAAGTGGTGTCGCCATCATCGGTGATTTTCTCCTTCACGCCGTGGTGAGTTTCGCTCCACCAGCGGTTGTAGATGTTGTTGTCGTGGTTTCCGGCACACGACACGGCAGCCTTAAAGAAGTCGGGGTAGACGCACATTGCAGCAGTGCTCATGAAACCGCCGCCCGAGTGTCCGTGGATGCCCACGCGGTTGATGTCAATCCATTTGTGACGGTTGGCAAGTTGCTCGATTGCATATTTGTGGTCGGCAAGCGGATAGTCGCGCAGGTTGCCGTAGCCATAGTTGTGATACCACTTCGAGCGGCTTGGGTGTCCGCCGCGTTGTCCCACCGTGATAACCACAAATCCGGCTTGAGCCAGACGGTCGGTGCGCACGGTCATGCGTGTGAATGGGTGGTAAACGGCTTCGACTTGCGGACCCGGATAAACATAGTCGATTATCGGGTACACTTTGGTGGTGTCCATGTCAAACGGCTTGAACATCACTCCGTAGAGGTCGGTGATGCCGTCGGCAGCCTTAACTTTGAACGGTTCGGGGAACTGATAGCCGTTGGCAAGCAGTTGCGAGAAATCGCTTTCTTCGAGCGTCATCAGGCGGTTGCCGGCGGTGTCGAACAATGCCGTGCAAGGAATGGTGTTGACGCGTGAATAGTTGTCGACAACATATCGTTTAGCATCGTCGACTTGCACGTCGTGGAAGTAATCGCCTCGGGTTACGTTGCGCAGACCTGTGCCGTCGAAACTAACGCGATAGAGGTGTTCGTAATAAGGGTTTTCGTTCGGCTCCATGCCGCAAGCGGTGAAGTAGATAGTGCGAGTGGCATCGTCAACGTCCACCACATTTTCCACGTGCCATGGGCCTTTGGTGATGCGGTTCTTCAGATTACCGGCATTGTCGTAAAGGTAGAGGTGAGCCCAGCCGTCGCGTTCGCTCCAATGAATGAGGTTGCGGCCGGCGTTGGCAGTGAAGAGCCCGTGATTTTCCTGATAGGTGTTCATACGCTCCTCGATGATTGGCACGATGGTGTCGGCACCGATGCTGTAGTAGCAAACGTCGATTCGCTTAAGGTCGCGGCTTGAACGGCTAAGGTAGAAACGCGAATTGTCGCCGAGCCATACGGCAGCCACATCGTCTTTTTCTTTATCCTTTTGCTTGGTGGGCGCGTATTCCAATCCCAGGGATTGGTTTTTGAATCGTGCAGTGTTGATTTCCTTGCGCGAATTGTTAGTCATGTCAAAGATGTAGAGATGCTCAACAGGCGCTTCCTTTTCGCCAGGCATCTGATATTTGTAGGTTTCGAGCGTTGGGCGAGGCGATGCCATGGCGTTGATAACCCACAATTCTTTCACATCGCGGTTGTCGTCAATATTCACCACGAAATAGCGAGAGTCGGGCGACCACATGCCCCACACGCCGCGACGCTTGTCGTTGCACAAAGTGTCGGTGTTGAGTGTGCTGTGAGGTATGCCGTAGCCAAAATCTTTCACGCCGTCGGTGGTGAGTTGGATTTCAACAATAGTGCTGTCCTTTTCGTTCTTCTTTGCTTTGAGGTAGTCTTCGTAACTCATGCGATAGAGGTTGAGGTTTTTGGCGAAAACCACAGTCTTTTTGTCGGGCGACACGTTAGCCCAACGCACTTTTTCGTCTTCATCCTCTTTGTCTTTCAGGTGCGTGAGGCGTTGAGTGTTGAAGTCCCATTCAAAGAAAAATATCTTTTTGCCTGTTTTGGGCTTCTTTTTCGGCTCTTTGTTTTCGTCACCCTCTTTCTTTTTTGGCTGTTCATAGTCCTGCGACGATTTCACTTGGAATGTGAAAGTGTGGCCATCGTCTTTGGCTTTGAGATTTTCGATAGGCAAGTGACGTGCTTCAAAAGGGTCTTTCACGATGGTGGTGAGTTGCGAAGCGAGTTCGTCGCGGTCCCAGAGCGGAGTTTTCTGACGCGTGGCAGGATTCACCACATACCAAAATTCGCCGTCGCTGGTTTTGTATTGATACCAGAACATGCTGCCGTTCTCCATCCAGTGAGGAGTTAGGCGAGTGCTGAAAAGCATTGTGCTAAGTTTCTCGCGAGTGTATTTCTCGGCTTGCAGATACCCCGGCAAGCGGTCCTGGGCATTTGCTGCAAGCAGGCTTGCTGCCAAAGCAATGCCGAATGTGAGATGTTTAAGTTTCATGTTGTATGTTGCAGAAAAAATTTTTGATTAGATGTTATTTCGGTTGCAGCAAAGGTAACAAATTTTAAGTGAAAGAAAAATTTAACCAAATAAATTGTTGCCCAATAAGTATAAATAGCATCAAAAAAACACAATACGCCCCCGCTTGGGCATAAAAAGCCGAGAGCAGGGGCGATATGGCGATTGTAACCTGTGTGCCTATGCACAAAGGTTTGTTAGCGATAAATCAATAGTTTTCAGCCTTGATTTGGAAGTAGGCTTGCGGGTGAGCGCAAACAGGGCAAACTTCAGGTGCTTGCTTGCCAACGTGGATGTGTCCGCAGTTAGAGCATTGCCACAAGCAGTCGCCGTCGCGCGAGAACACGATTTTTTCCTTCACGTTGCTCAGCAACTTGCGATAGCGTTCTTCGTGCTCTTTTTCGATAGCAGCAACGCCTTCGAAAGCAGCAGCAATTTCGTCGAAACCTTCTTCGCGTGCTTCTTTAGCCATAGTGGCATACATATCGGTCCATTCGTAGTTTTCGCCTTCGGCTGCATCGAGCAGATTTTCTTCGGTTGAAGGAATTGCACCGCCGTGAAGCAGTTTGAACCACATTTTGGCGTGTTCTTTTTCGTTGTTGGCAGTTTCTTCAAAGATGGCTGCTATTTGCACATAACCGTCTTTCTTTGCCTTTGAGGCATAGTAAGAATATTTGTTGCGGGCTTGCGATTCGCCGGCAAAAGCGGTTTGTAAGTTGGCTTCGGTCTTTGTTCCTTTTAAACTTTTCATTTTCTTGATTTTTAGTTGTTATAAGTTAAAGTTGTTATGTTCGCTGTTGGATGCAACACTTTTTTGGTGGCGTTTTCATCAATGCAAATATACTGCTTTTTTTTAGATGAGAATCATAATTAACATTCAGTATGTAATAAAAATTTTTTGTAGCCCAAGTAATGAATGTTTTCACTTGAAGGGCGGTGGCGTTGAACATCGACGGTTTGCGTAGGCATCAATGTTAGTGGCATGCCTTCTATTCGGTTGGGAGGGGCTCTTGCGGCAGGAATTGGAGTTGTGTTGTTTGGCCGACGGTGAGCCGAACGGTCGCGCTTTCGATGAGAGGCATATTCTCGTCGACGTGTCCCACGGGGAAATTGAATGCCACAGGGAAGTCGTAAGGCTCAACCATGCGTTTCACCATCTGCTCCATTGATTCGCCGTTGCCGTCGGGGTTGCGATATTCGGTAAATCGGCCCACAATCAATCCCTTAATCATTGGCAGCACGCCGCTCAGACGCAGATTGTAGAGCATACGTTCGATTTTATACACTTCCTCGCCAATGTCTTCAATGAAAAGAATGTCGCCGCGGCTTAGCAAATCAAATTCGGTGTCGAGCAGTCCGCAAAGCACTGCCATGTTGCCGCCGACAAGCATGCCGGTGACCGAGCCGGGCTTGTTGAAAGGGTGAGGCTCAACCTCGTAGGTGGGAAGTTTGCCTTCAAGAATATTAAAAAGGGCTTGCGATGCCGTATGGTCGGTTCCAAACTGAGCGAGGTGCTTAGCCATAGAGGCATGGATGCTTGCCACTCCGCTTGCAGTCATGGCGGCATGCAGCGCCGAGATGTCGCTGAATCCGATGAGCCATTTGGCGTTTTCGACAATGTCGTCGGTAGAGAAATATTCAAGCAGATGCACCACGCCGTAGCCGCCGCGACTGCACAAAATGGCTTTCACTTCAGGGTTGTGAAGCGCGTCGTTGAAGTCGGCAAGGCGTTGTTCGATGGTGCCCGAGTAGCCGCCGTATTGACCTTTACAATGGGTGCTGACCACAGGTTGATAGCCCATTCGGGTTATGGCTTGACAGGCTCCGTCGACATATTGGGGCAAGATGTGGCTTGCCGGCGAAATGATTGCTATTTTGTCGCCTTTGGCAAGCGGTGCAGGAAAAATGATTCGGTTCATGGCAATGGGGTTTCAAGCGTTAACTTGCACTTTGATGCCCGCAGCGCGTATGCGGTCGGCAATGCGTTGCAGTTCGTCGGCGCTCACTTTCTCGAGGTTTTCTTCGGGCGTTTTGCGGTCGATTGAATAGAGCATCACCTCGCGAGGATTGATTTCGAGATAGGCTGCAATCAAGGCATCGATTTCGTTGTCGGTGGTGTTGTCGATTCGGTTGCCGTTGTGCTCGCCTCGCAGCATCATTGTTTGCACAATGCACTTGCCGCTGAACACCTTCAGGTCGGCGATTATGCCTTCGGGCTGAATAGCGTCAGATTTGGGTTGGTTGATTATGCGGAACGAGTGGGCTATTGCCGAATCGAGTTTGAGGATGTTGTTATCCACCATCGCCAGTGCCTCAATCACGTTGGGCTTGCCTGCCATTGTGCTGTTGCTCAGCACAGTCACTTTTGCTTCGGGAAAATACTGGTTTCGCAGGTTTATCACGTCGTGCACAATCTGCTTGAACTGCGGATGCAGTGACGGTTCGCCGTTGCCTGAAAAGGTGATTACATCAAGCGTTTCGCCGGCATCGTGCATAGCGGCAAGTTTCTTTTTCAGTTGTTTTTTCACCTGCTCGCGCGAAGGCACTCCGGTTGTGCCCTGACCTTGCGCGTTGAAGCCTGCTTCGCAATACACACAGTCGAACGAGCATATTTTGCCGTCGTTGGGCATGAGGTTCACGCCCAGCGAAACGCCCAGGCGGCGACTGTGGATAGGGCCGAATATAGTGTCGTGGAATAATACTGTCTGCATAAGAGTGATGTTGTTGGTTGTGTTAATAAAAAATATTGAGTTGTTGCAGCGAACCGAAACAATGGTTTCGCCGTTGCAAAATTATTGCAAAAGTTTGAGTTATAGTTCAAACAGATTGATATATTTTTGTGCCACCTTTTGCGACGAGAACCGCCGCGACATGGCTCGGTTGAGCACCTGGCGCGATGCGGCAGAGTGGTTTACAGCCCAGTCGATTCCTTCAACAAAGTTGGCAATATCGTAGCGCCGTGCGAGGAACCCGGTTTCGAGGTGGTCGATGATGTCGCTTTGTCCGCCGCTGTCGAAAGCCACAGCCACGCAGCCACTTGCCAGACCCTCGACAATCGTTCCCGGAAGTGTTTCAAAACGTGAGGTGGAGAGCACCACATCGCTGCACGCAAACAGTTTGTTCACCTTGTTTGCGGCAATTTTGCCGAGGTGGGTGTAAGGAATTGCTATTTGTTTGAGCAGTTCGGCGTCGCGGATGGCTCCGTAAAGCAGCAAATGGCATTTGGCAGCCAAAGCAGGTTTGTGTTCAACCATGTGGTTAATCACATCAATAAGAATATCGAAACCCTTCACGTTGTCGTCGAGCCTTGCAGCACCCATGATGAGAATACTCTTGTCGGGGTCGATTTTAAGTTCGGGGCAAGTGTGATGCACATAGGCAAATTGCTCGATAGGGAAGGCGTTGTGAATAACGCTCACGTTGGCAAGGCGCATGAGGCTGCTTTTGCGGCATCGTTCGGCGAGCCAGTTGCTCACTGCCACAAAACGGATGTTGGCGTGGGCGTAGAGGCGTGCTTTTTGCTTTTGTACTCGGGTCGACAGGTCGTTGTCGGATGCCATAAATCCCAGATAAGGGCAGTTGTTGCACTCTCCTTGATAACGCTTACAGTCGTAGGCGTGGTGGCATATTCCCGTGCAATTCCACATGTCGTGCATTGTCCACACGATTTTCTTGCCGGTGTCGGCAAGACGCTTAATCGAGCGCAGCGAAAGAGCACCTTGATTAATCCAGTTGATGTTTATCACATCGGCTTCTTTCACCCAGGGGTGGTTGCTGATGTCGGCTCCATAACGGGCGGTGTCGACGGCGAAAAGCCGTTTTTTCGAGAACCCGTTGCACAGAAAAATCTGCACGCGTTCGGCAAGGAAGTTCACGGTGTCGCGCAATTTATTGGCATACGACAATACGTTCTCTTCGTTGGATGGGGCAAGCACAAGCATGCGGGCATCGTGCCCGGCACGGCATAAAGCCGTCATGAGCCTGTGCGACACCACTGCCGCTCCACCATTGTTGTGACTTTTGCAAACAATCACTATCTTCATAGTTGTCTTCCTTGGGCAAGTTTTAGGTTAGAAACGAGGATAAGATGAAAAAACTGCAATTATGAAGCGGAATTATCGTTTCCTGCCGAAGTCGGCAGGTATTTCGCCCCATTTGTCGGTTTCCCACTTAATGATTTTGTTTTTATAACAATTATTTTGTAGCCATTGTTCGGCACGCCGTATGACATTGAACAGCGAACGGTTGGCGTCGGTTTCAACGATTTTTGTTTTGCATTTGCGCTGGCTCACCCAGGAAATGGCAGTACGGCTGTCGCTGTAGATTGCCGGCACGCGAGAATCGTTTTTCAGCAGCGCCAAAGCATGCACAATGGCAAGGAACTCACCGATGTTGTTGGTGGCAAGCGGTTCAAACTGCTTGTGAAACAACTGAATGCCGGTGTGGATTTCCACACCCTGATATTCCATGTGCCCGGGATTTCCGCTGCAAGCGGCATCCACGGCTATGCTTCCCGGCAATATTTCGGGTATGGCATCGTAGTTCACCACTTTGGCGGGAGCCTTTGCCAATGCGCGTATGATGCTCATGTCGTCGTCCATGCCGCGACGATAAGCCATTACAGCATCCTCCATTGAATTGTATGATTTGTATTTCGCTCCGGGATAACCTTTAATGCGCATTTCACATTCTTCCCATGTGTCGCATATACCGGGCTCTGTACCAACCCACACAACGTACCATTTGCGGTGATTACTCATATATTTGTCGGAAAATAATAAATGACTATGTTTTCTGATTGGGAAGTGCCGCTTTGCGGTGTCAGAGCCTGTTGCCCGTGATAGAGTTGGTTTTGCCCGCCAAAGTGCGCACTTCGTTATGCAAAAATAATGAAATCATTAAACAGAAACAACATTTAGGCAATGTTTTCAGCCGAATTATGCATTCGTTGCAGCGAATATCGCCGCCAAATGGTTGATAAAGTGTGGTTTTTTGTGATGGAATGAGGAATAAATTGTCGCGCATTTTCGCTATTTTTGCACGAGCAACAATAACATAGCATTAACGCAGATGATGAAACCTATTTTTCTAATGGGATATATGGGTTGTGGCAAGTCGACGCTCGGCCGTGCTTTGGCAGAGGAGTTGGGAGTGCAGTTTGTCGACCTTGACGCATATATCGAAGAACGCTACCACAAAAAGGTGAGCGAAATATTTGCCGAGATGGGCGAGGATGGTTTCCGCCGAATTGAACGCCGCTTGCTTGAGGAAGTGTCGGAGATGACCGACGTGATTGTGGCATGCGGTGGCGGCACGCCGTGCTATTTCGACAACGTGGCGCTGATGAACAGCCGCGGCATCACGGTGTATTTGTCGGTGTCGATTGAGCGATTAACCGAACGGCTCACACGCCCAAAAGCCAAAGCAAAACGCCCGCTTATCGCCCAAAAGAGCGACGAAGAAATTCGCCAATTCATCATCGATGCGCTTGAAAAGCGAAATCCGTTCTACAACCAGGCGCTGCTGCGCTTCGATTCCACCGACATCGAAACTGCACAAGCCACCGTGTTTCGCGCCCGCAGGCTAAAACAGGTGCTTTCTGACGGGCATTTTGTTTGATTTTGCTGATGTTTTCAAGGCCCTTAATGTTTGCGCACTTTTGCCTTAAGTGTGCTATTTGAAGTTGTGTAAACTTTTTTTACATAAAATCTGTCACAACGTATGGCATTATTGATTACTTTTGTGTAACAATTCAGAAAAAACCTCTTTCTAAACATCTAATGTTTTAATTATGAAATTAGACATTAAGGAAATTGCATTGAAATGCTGGAGCGTGCTACGCAACTTTTTCAAGCGCATTTGGCAATGGTATAAAGGCTTATACAAGGGTGCCCCGTGGTATAAGAAAACCATAGTGGCAATCATTTCGCTAATAGTGGCATTCGTGTTCTATCTGTTTGCCGTGAATGTAAATCTGTTCTGGCTGTTCGGCAAATCGCCTTCGGTGAACGACATTATGCACCCCGAAACCAACGAGGCTTCGCAACTCTATAGCGCCGACGGCAAACTCATAGGCAAATACTTCAACGAAAACCGCACGCCGGTGAGTTTCGACGACATCAACCCCACTTTCTTTAAGGTGCTTATCGACACCGAAGACGAGCGTTTCTATAAGCATCACGGCATCGATTTTCAGGGGCTTGCGGCCGCTTTCAAAGATATGATTGGCGGACATGCCCGTGGAGCCAGCACCATCACTCAGCAGTTGGTGAAAAACATGTTCCGCGTGCGCACCCACTATTCCACCGGATTGCTCGGCAAGGTGCCGGGGCTGAAAATCATCATCATGAAAAGCAAGGAGATGTTTTTGGCTGTGGAAATCGAGATGCTATATTCGAAAGAGGAAATCCTAACCATGTATGCCAATACGGTTGATTTCGGCAGCAACAGTTATGGCATCAAGACGGCTGCCAAAACCTATTTCAACACCACTCCAAAGGATCTCACCATCGAGCAAAGTGCGGTGCTGGTGGGCTTGCTGAAAGCCACGTCGACCTACAATCCGCGGCTCAACCCCGAGCGAAGTCTTGAACGCCGCAATGTGGTGTTGAGCAATATGTTGCGATTAAAGGATATCACCAAGCAGGAATACGACTCGCTTTCTCAACTCGACATACACCTAAACTATCGTATTGAAACGGCTTACGACGGTCAGGCTCTCTATTTCCGTCAGGCTGTTGCCAAAGAGTTGAAACCGTGGTGCGAAGAAACGGGCTACGACCTCTACACCGACGGACTGAAGATTTTCACCACCCTTGACAGTCGTATGCAGGAATATGCCGAACAGGCTGTGAAAAAGCAGATGCGTGTGGTGCAGAACAACTTCCGCAACCACTGGGGCAACACTAATCCGTGGCAGGACGAACAGCACCGCGAAATTAAAGGCTTCATTGAGGATCTTGCCAAACGCACCGACGCTTATAAAGAACTCAACGAACGCTATCACGGCGATGCCGACAGCATAGATTATTATATGAATAAGCCTCACCGCGTGCGACTGTTTGACTACGACGGCGGTCACTACGAGGAAATGAGCAGTATGGACTCCATTCGCTATATGGTGCGATATATGCACACCGGTTTTGTAGCCATCGAACCGCAGACCGGCGAAGTGAAAGCATGGGTGGGCGACGTCGACTTCTCGTCGTGGAAATACGACAAAGTTACAGCCAAGCGTCAGCCGGGCAGCACATTCAAACTGTTTGTCTACACTGCTGCAATGAATGCCGGACTCACTCCGTGCGACTACCGCGAAGATTCGTATGTTGAATACGATGCCACCGATTCTAAAGGCAAGCCCACAAAGTGGCGTCCTCACAATGCCAACGGCTTTTTCTCGGGAGCGCAAATGCCTTTGAAGGCGGCGTTTGCCCAAAGTATCAACAGCGTGGCTGTGAAGGTGGGTATGGAAGTGGGCATACACAACGTGATTGAAACGGCTCACAAGATGGGTATCAAGTCGTCGTTGACCAATGCTCCGTCAATCACGCTTGGTTCGTGCGACGTGTCGCTGCTTGAACTGGTAAATTCGTATTGCACGGTTGCCAACGACGGCAAGATGCACGACCCGGTGCTGGTGACAAAGATTCTCGACCGTCACGGAAATGTGGTGTATGAAGCAAAGAATACCGACACGCAAGCCATCCCTTATCGTTCGGCTTACCTGATGCAGAAGATGCTTTTGGGCGGTCTCACCGAACCGGGTGGCACGTCAATGTCGCTTTGGGGCTATATTTCGCCTTTTGCTCGCGACACCGACTTTGGCGGAAAAACCGGCACCAGCAACAACCATTCCGACTCGTGGTTTGTGGGTGTGACACCAAACCTTGTGTGTGGCGCTTGGGTTGGTGGCGAATATCGCTGCATCCATTTCCGCACCGGCGCATTGGGTCAGGGCAGCCGCACGGCATTGCCTATTTGCGGCTACTTCCTGCAATCGGTGCTTGGCGACAGTCAGTTTAAGCGCTATCATGGCAAATTCGGTGCTCCAAAAGAATCGATTGATGCAGCGGCTTACACTTGTCAAGGCTGTGTTTTCAGCAACGATTCCGATTCGGTGGACATCGCAGGCGACTCGCTTGACGTTGACATCCTCACCGCCGACCCTGCCGAAATGGGCATTGGTGATGACGGGCAAACAACTGTGACTTCTGACCCGCCCGAGGGTGAAAATCCCGACTTGTCGGAGTGATAACGCGTCTTGCTTTTGGCGTTTGGGGATGATTTATCAACCATTTCGCCTAAAGTCAAATCCCTCTGTTTCGTTGGCTTAAGAAATAAGACGCTTAATCGTCTGCCGATTGGCGTTCAAACGTGTGAAAAACAGGCGGAACAGCATTGCCTGTAAGTCGGACCAAGAACATCTACAAATGATTAATTATAGCAATTACGGCTTTCCGAACCGCCCGCGGCGGTCCGGCAGGCGGTTGCTTGTGTACGCTCTCCCTTGAAAGATTGCGACCCATATCAGAAGTTCGTGTTTGCTGCCGACGTCGCCAAGTGTCCGAAATTGTGGTTCTTTCCCATTTTTAATAAAGAGAACAATTCAAACTTCCCTTACGAGTTGCAACTAATTATATTTATTGCACCCAAGACACCACGGTTTTTGCTTGTTTACGCCGAAAAAGTAGTATCTTTGGCAATGCTTGCAGATGCAATCACTGGAAATTTTTATGTGTTTCATTTATTTTAATTCGTAAACTTAGGTAAATAGTCAACAAAATGAGTCAGATTCAACAGATTAACACCGATTCAAAGCCTCATTATGCGTTGCTCGATGGGTTGCGCGGAGTGGCGGCATTGTTGGTGGTGTGGTATCACATCTTCGAAGGTTATCAGTTTGCCGGTCAGAAGCCGATTATTGATTTTGCCAATCACGGTTATCTTGCAGTGGACTTCTTTTTTATCCTCTCCGGTTTTGTGGTGGGTTACGCCTACGACAGTCGCTGGGGCAAAACGCTCACCCTGGGAGGCTTTTTCAAACGCCGTATCATCCGCTTGCACCCGATGGTGGTTATGGGCGCTTTGATTGGAGCGGTGAGTTTTGCATTGTCGGGCTTTGCCCGTTGGGATGGCAGCGAGTCAACGGTTACGATGGTGCTTGTGGCGTTGCTCTGTGCATCGTTTATGATTCCGGCATTGCCCGGGCAGATGCGTGAAGTGCGAGGCAATGGCGAGATGTTCCCGTTAAACGGTCCGTGTTGGTCATTGTTTTTTGAATATATAGGTAATATTGTTTATGCGCTTGTGCTTCGCCGACTTGGCACGCGCGTGCTCATGATGATAACTGTGGCTCTTGGTGCTGCGCTTGCGTGGTTCGCTGTTGGCGACGTGTCGCAATATGGCTGCATAGGTGTGGGCTGGACCGTCGACGAGGTGAATTTGTATGGCGGAGCGTTGCGCATGCTGTTCCCATTCACTATGGGTATGCTGCTTTCGCGCCTGTTCAAAAAGTCGCGTGAGGTGAAGGGCATATTCTGGCTGTGCACATTGGCTCTTGTGGTGCTGCTCCATGTGCCGTATATCGCCAGCAACGGGTCGGTTTGTTTGAATGGCGTGTTTGAGATGTTGTGCATAATGATTGTGTTTCCTGCCATTGTATGGTATGCCGCATCCGGAACCACCACCGACCGTTTCAGCACCAACGCATGTGCTTTTCTTGGCAATCTGTCGTATCCGCTCTATATGGTTCACTATCCGGTGATGTATTTGTTTTATATGTGGCTCATCGACACCAAGCAATACACCTTTGGCGAAACTTGGCAGGTGGCGTTTTTGGTTTATGCCGTTAGCCTTGTGTTGGCATGGCTTTGCATGAGGTTCTACGATATTCCGCTGCGGCGCTGGCTAACAAAAATATCAAATAAAAAGTGAAAAGATGTATAGTTTTTCGTTTTTTGCAGGGCGAAATACAGTGAAAGGGTGCGCTTTGCCTCTTGATTTTACAAAATTTATGAATTGTTTAGATATTTAAAGAATATAATTCAAAAAGTGTTTGTATATTTGCATTGTCAAAAAACGTCAAAAAAAGGAATATAAGGCAAGAAACAAGCTACAAACAACGAAATATATACTTGAATTTTGGTTATGAGGAGGGTGTGCATTTGTGAAAATGTGCACTTTCGCTTTTTTATAGTTGATATGTTGTTGTGAGCATTTGTTGATTAAGTCACACACACAATTCATCGTTGAAAGAAATCTCCTGTTGAATTTTCTGCATAGAACAGGGGTACAGAAACAATGCGGGGCAAAGTCGGCAATCGGCTTTACCCCACATTATAGTGCTCTTCACTAATCAGATTCCAATAACGACTTAAAAACATACTAAAACAATCTTTCTATAATAACCAATATAAAACACGAATCTATTAAACAACTATCAAAACTGCATATTTTATTCTTTCTTGTGCACAAAGATATATACTATTTTTCAAACTGACAACAAAAATGCAAAATTATTTTCAAAAAGTTTGAAAAATGGCAAATATTCTTTCTTTTTGAATTGGCGTGCTTTGGGGATTTTTTGCTTTAATGCGCCTATTAAGAAGTAAGTAACTTCGCACAATCGACAAACAAGTAAAACAAATTTTTTCATGGAAGAACTAATGAGAATGAGTGAAACGGAGATGGTGGCGCTGTGGCGACAGTTGATGAACCTTGATGTGCCGCTGCGCGATTGCGTGGTGGAGCGCGATGACGGGATTGACATTGACGGACTGCTGCGGTCGCACATCAGAATATGGTATGATAATTTGCTGCGCACTGCGCCGAGTGAGATGCTGCCGGTTAAGGACGTGAGCGGCGAAGTGACGGCTGAAGCCGATGCCAGCGGCGTGGTGACGCTAACTTTGCCAATGCGATGCGTGAGGCTGCTTGAGGTGCAGATGCAGGGATGGAGCCGCCCGGTGAGCCGTTTTGTGACAGCCGACAGCCCCGAGGCGCAAATGCAGAGTTCGCCGTGGCTGCGTGGCGGATGTGAACAGCCTGTGGCGGTGAAGCATGCCGATAGGGTGGTGCTTTTCGGCATTGAGCCTGGCTCTGAACCGGTGGTGAAACGCGCTTTGGCAGTGATGCGTCCCGACACGGGTTTTATTGAGGTGGCGCGCGGCGCGCTGGCTACAATACCGCGCTTCGACGACTTGGTGCGATGATTGTGATGAGTTTATCCTCAATAATTCATTTTTTATCAGTATATTTGCACCACGAAAAAACAATAACTCGATTATAGCAATATGGACAAAAATTTCAAGAGGACATTGGTGACCACGGCTCTGCCTTATGCCAACGGCCCTGTGCACATCGGGCACTTGGCTGGTGTGTATGTTCCTGCCGACATCTATGTGCGTTATTTGCGCCTGAAAGGCGAGGACGTGATTATGATTGGCGGTAGCGACGAGCATGGTGTACCAGTGACAATACGTGCCAAGAAAGAAGGTTGCACCCCGCAAGATGTGGTTGACCGTTATCATTCGCTCATCAAGGATTCGTTTGAGCGCTTTGGCATTTCGTTCGACATCTATTCACGCACCACATCAGCCACTCACCGTCAGGTGGCAAGCGACTTTTTCCGCAAACTCAACGATAACGGCAAGTTTGTGATGAAAGAAAGCGAACAATACTACGACGAACAGGCTAAATCGTTTATCACTGACCGTAACATCGTTGGCGAATGTCCGCGATGCCACGCACAAGGCGCTTACGGCGACCAATGCGAGAAATGCGGCAGCACGCTCACTCCCGAGG
>JBJEKD010000053.1:0-19538 GCA_051878455.1 Muribaculaceae bacterium | reverse complement strand
AAAGCAATGGGACGATTTGGATAAGTGGCACCTATCATAATATTTTTTCTGTTGCTCGATGTTTGACTGAATTGGGTTTTAAAATACTGAACTGTATTACATGGGTTAAAACAAATCCTCCGCCAAATTTATCATGCAAATATTTTACACATTCAACAGAGTATATTCTTTGGGCTAGAAAAGAGCACAAGGTATCACACTTTTTCAATTATGATTTGATGAAGAGAATCAATGATGGAAAGCAGATGTCAG
Organism: Muribaculaceae bacterium; assembly: GCA_051878455.1. GTDB lineage: Bacteria > Bacteroidota > Bacteroidia > Bacteroidales > Muribaculaceae > SFTJ01. The sequence goes on along the minus strand of JBJEKD010000053.1, from coordinate 19,286 downwards.
ATGTGTGGAGATTGCCCGCCATTGCGCCATGGGAGAAGTCTTGTGGTAAACATCCTACACAAAAACCGTTAAGTGTTTTGTCACGGATAATTCAGGCGTCAACACTTCCTGGGGCATGGATTTTAGATCCATTTACAGGGAGTAGTACTACTGGTATTGCCGCTAATCTTTTGGGACGTCGTTTTCTTGGTATAGATGAGAATATTGATTTTTTGGAGATTAGTAGGGCCCGTCGTGAGGAAATCTGCGATATTTCCAAGTACAGATTATATTTGGACAAACTTCATTTACAGACACATTTGTTTTCAGGGCAAGAAATAGGTGTTATGCAAGAACCGGGTGAATCGTATTTGCAAGATTTGCCTTTTTAGTCCTTTTGGTGAAGGATTGAAAAATTGTAATCGGGTTAATTAATATATCTTTGCGTATGTGCGCTGAAAAGTTAAAGCCCCGCTTGGGGTTGGCAAGCGGGGCTATGGATATTAAACACTTTTTATATTGATGATGTAATGGGACTTATCGTGCTGCATAGCTGTTTGATGTTTTGTTTACGTTCACGTTCTTAAGCGAGTAGCAGGCTCTTACGCTCGAATCTTGTGGGTTGACGGTGTAGCGGCAATCGTTAATTCTCAGGCGGCTCTTGTTTGCAACCACAGCATCGGATGTTTCGTCGGCCATCACCACTTTGCCCGAACTCCAGATAGCGCATTTTGCGTTGTGGGTTTTCACGTGATTGAGGCGAATGTCACCGCTGCCAAGCACTCCGCAAACGAGGTCGCGTGAGGTGACGCTGTCGAAAGTGATGTCGCCGTTGCCCGAGGCACTAATGAGCAGTTTGGAGGTGTTGATGTTGCCAAAGATGTTCACGTCGCTGTCGCCATGATATTGAATTGCTGTGAGGCAAGGAGCACAGATGCGAACTTCTGCATTTGTTTCGCTGCCAGCCGATGCCTTGAGGGTGAGCACGTCGTTGTCGATGGTATAAGTCACGTTGTCGTTGTCGGTATCGATGAACGGGGTGGTGCCGTCAACCATCACAATGTTGATGCCGTCGGCAAAATTGATTTGACTGAAGTTGTTGTCGGAAAGTTTGTTTTGTGCCTTAGCCGATGATAAAGTGAATGTGGCTGCAATTGCCAATGTAAGTAAACTGAAGGTTTTCATAATGTAGTTTAATTTAAAAGTTTTTTTGATTCAATTTTTTAATGTTACACTCTTTAGAATTGCTTATTGTCGACAGGGGAGCGTTGGGCTCGAAGTGCCGAGGTTTTTAAGCTTTTCTATTGGTTAGACGCAGTGGCATGGAAAAAAGTTGCAGCAATGCAAAAAAATTTTTCAAAAAAAATAAGGCCGGAGAAAATCTCCGACCTTATTATATATAAATAATGTTTAGTGCGCGATTATTTTGCAAGTTTTGCCTTGATAGCAGCACTTTCGGCTTCGTAGCCAGGCTTGTTGAGCAGCGCAAACATATTCTTTTTGTAGGCTTCAACGCCAGGTTGGTTGAATGGGTTCACCTCAAGGATGTATCCGCTCACGCCGCAAGCCTTTTCAAAGAAATAGATGAGTTCGCCGAGGCACTTTTCGCTGATTTCCGGCATGGTGATAACCATAGTGGGCACACCGCCGTCGACGTGAGCCAGGCGAGTTCCCAGTTCTGCCATCTTGTTCACTTCGTCGACGCGCTTGCCGGCGATGTAGTTCAGGCAGTCGAGGTTAGCCTCGTCGCTTGGGATAACCAGAGTGCGTGCTTGCTTTTCAACAGTGATTACGGTTTCGAAGATTGTGCGTTCGCCGTCTTGAATCCATTGACCCATAGAGTGGAGGTCGGTGGTGTCGTCGACCGAAGCAGGGAATATGCCCTTGTGGTCTTTTCCTTCGCTCTCGCCGTAGAGTTGTTTCCACCATTCCGAAACGTAGTGCAATTTCGGGTGGAAGTTAACGAGTATTTCAATCTTCTTGCCTGCGCGATAGAGGGCGTTACGGGTTTTAGCGTAAGCCATCACCACATTGTCGGCGTCGGCATTTGCTGTTGCAGCCTCCATTGCGCGAGCGCCTTCAACGAGTGCTTTAACGTCGAAACCGGCAGCGGCAATAGGCACGAGGCCCACAGGAGTGAGCACCGAGAAGCGGCCGCCCACGTTGTCGGGAATGACGAATGTTTTATAGCCTTCTTCGTCAGCCAACTTGCGCAAAGCGCCTTTTTTGGCATCGGTGATGGCGATGATGCGTTTTGCTGCTTCGGCTTTGCCAACTTGCTTTTCGAGTTGTTCTTTGAGGAAGCGGAATGCAATAGCAGGCTCGGTGGTTGTTCCCGATTTCGAAACCACCACAATGCCGAAGTCTTTGCCTTGAAGCAGTTCTTGCAAATCGTAGAGATAGTCCTCGCCGATGTTTTGACCGGCAAAGAGCACTTTTGCGCCCTTCGAAGGCTTGTAGGCGGCAAAAGAGTCGCTGAGAGCCTCGATAACTGCCTTGGCACCGAGATAACTACCGCCGATGCCTATGGCAACAACATATTCGCAGGTGTTGCGCAGTTGGGCAGCAGCCGCTTCAACCTCGTCGAGCAAAGCGTCGCTTGTGGTGCTTGGCAGATGAAGCCATCCCAAATAGTCGTTTCCTTCGCCTGTACCTTTTTCAAGTTTTTCAACAGCTGCTTCGGCAGCTGGTTGCAACGATTCGATGTCGGCGACATTAACTGCGCCAAGTACATCAGCATTGTTTAGTTTTATTGTTCCCATTGAATGTATAAGTGTTATAGAGTTTGTTATATTTATTACTTTGGTTATTTATGGTTGATATGTGCAAATGTACCATAAATATTTGTGATTTTCAATAGTGTAGATGAATGATGATGTGAAATTTTAGTAATGTTTTTTCGTGTATAATGCAGAATTATTAAAAATAATATGAAGATTGGTGTGATTTTTAGCCCTTGTTGTGCGTCAAATGGGTGACAAAACAAAAAAGGAGGAAATTATGATAATAGAATTTTTGAAAGCGGCATTACCCTATGTTACAATCGGATTGGTGTTGGCAGTGTGCTTTACAGCCGCCAGCCGCCGAAACCGCAAACAGCAAGAAAACCGCTGAATAGGGAGAGCCAAAAATAATGGCTATATTTGCAAACGCAAAATTTAAAAAATAACGTAAATAATATAGAATAAAAAAGATGCATTTCATTGAAGTTAAAGATGTGGTGAAGCAATACAGCGGCCATGTGGCGCTCAACCATGTGAGTTTGAGCGTTGAAGAGGGCGTGATTTATGGCTTGCTGGGTCCGAATGGGGCGGGCAAGACATCGCTTATTCGCATCATCAACCAGATTACCAAGCCTGACAGTGGCGAACTGTTGCTAAATGGCAAACCGATGACGGCTTTCGATGTGAACAACATTGGCTATCTGCCCGAGGAACGCGGCTTGTATAAGAAAATGAAGGTTGCCGACCATATTGTGTATTTAGGCAGGCTTAAAGGTATGAGCAAGAGCGATGCCACGCAGCAGATGCGCCTGTGGCTCGAACGCTTTGGGTTGAGCCAATGGGCAAACAAGAAAATCGAGGCGTTGTCGAAAGGTATGGCGCAGAAGGTGCAGTTTATAGGCACGGTGATTCACCGTCCGAAACTGCTGATTTTCGACGAGCCGTTTTCGGGTTTCGACCCTGTGAATGCCGAAATCCTGAAAGACGAGATTTTGAGATTGCGCAACGAGGGCGCCACCATATTGTTCTCTACTCACAATATGGGTTCGGTGGAGGCTATCTGTCAGGAGATTTCGCTAATCAATCATGCCGAGGTGGTGCTTCAGGGCAACGTCGACCAAATACGTCAGCAATACAAAAAGCACATCTATGCCATTAATGTGGCTGAAGGAGCGATTGCACCGAACGAGCAACTTTACAGCATAGAGCAGATTAAGTCGGAGCGCGTGAAGGGCAACGAAGTGCTCATTCGTTTGCGTGAGGGCGTTGACATCCGCGAGGTGATTGCCCAACTCAACGCCGAATATGCTCTTAAAGGTTTCCAAGAGTTGTTGCCCACGATGAACGAGATATTTATTGAAACCGTAACCGGCAAAACCACTAATCAAGGAGGAATACAACAATGAACAAAAACCGTTTTCTGCTGATTTTACAGCGCGAATATATGTCGATTGTAGGCAAGAAGTCGTTCATAGTGATGACTTTGCTGATGCCGGTTTTGATTATCCTTCTGGGATGTGTGCCTGTGCTGTTGCAAATAATCAACACCAACGACGAGAAAACCGTAGCCGTGATTGACGAAACCGGACGTTACGCCGATTCTTTTGAGAGCAACGAATCGTTCAATTTCGTTGTCTACGACCAGGAGAAATGCGGCAATGCCCGCCAACTCTACGATTCAAAAGGCGACGAACTGTATGCCATTGTGATTATTCCGCGCGACGTTGAGAAAACCAATCAGGTGCTTGTTTACAGCGAAAGCACTGTGAGTTCGGTGTTAATCAACAATCTTGAGCATGGCATGAGCAAAACGCTTTCCGACGCCAAAGTGAAATCGTATGGCATCGAGGGCCTCGAAAAGATTCTCAAAGAATGTAATGTGGAGGTGAATGTGCGTTCAATCAAGTGGAGCGATGGCGGCAGCGAAGAAGTGTCGTCGACCGACGTTGCCATGATTGTGGGCGTGGCTCTATCGCTGTTGTCGTATTTCTTTGTGCTGATGTATGGCGCGATGATTATGAACAGCGTGATTGAAGAAAAAACCAACCGCATTGTTGAGGTGATAGTGAGCAGTTGCAAGCCCATTGAGTTGATGCTTGGCAAGATACTGGGCGTGGCACTTGTGGGATTCACACAGGTGGCAATATGGGCAGTGCTGTTGGGCATAGCCGGCATGGCGTTCGGCATGGGCTTTGTTGGGTCGGCAGTGGCGTCGCCCGAGGTGGTTGATGCCGCAGCCACGGCATCGGCAGCCGTGCAAGAGTCGGGCACCGAAGGATTTATGGCAATGCTGCTCAGCATCAACTATGCTCAAATCTTGCTTTTCTTTGTGATTTATTTCATCGGCGGATTTCTGCTCTATGCTTCGTTGTTTGCCGGTTTCGGGTCGGCAGTCGACCAAGCCAGCGATGCTTCGCAGTTCACCACTCCAATAATGATAGTAATCATCATAGCGCTATATGCCTCGATGGCATGTATGGAAAATCCCGACGGCGAGGTGGCATTTTGGTGCTCGATGATTCCGTTCACGTCGCCAATGGTGATGATGGTGCGTCTGCCTTACGATGTTCCGGTATGGCAAATGATTATGAGTGTTGTTGTGCTCTATGGCACCGCCATTGCACTCACAGCCCTGTCGGCAAAAATCTATCGCACCGGCATCTTGCTTTATGGCAAGAAGAACTCGATTAAAGACGTGATAAAGTGGATTAAATGACGATTTCATCGCCCGAAACACACTATTTTGGCATAAATTGAGCAGAAAAACGTGTTTCGATTTGGGCTAACTATCAAAAATTGCTATCTTTGCGTGCTAATCTATATTTATGGATGCGCGCAAAGATTTTTTTTGCGCCAAAGCCGTTAATTTTAAGAGAGAAACAAAAAAATAAACAATAAATTTAATAATGGCAGCATTAGAGAAAATCAGAAAAAAAGCCGTCTTTTTGACAGTTGTCATCGGTGTGGCACTTCTTGCCTTTATACTTGGTGACGCCGAAAAGATGGTAGGTACATTGTTTGGCAACGGCAACACGATTGCTAAGGTTGACGGCGAAAAAATCGACGCCGTGGAATTTCAAAAGCGTTATGAAGAAGCCAGCCAACAACTGCAAAATCAAGGACAAACTGTCGACGCAGCCTTGGTTCAACAACAAGTGATTGAGCAAATGATTTCGGAGCGTCTGCTCGAAAAGGAACTCAACAAAGTGGGCATCACAGTGTCGAACGCCGAAGTTACCGAAGCAATGACTGGCAAAAACGCCAATATGATGGTGGCTCAGTTTGCACAACAAATGGGTATGGAATCGCCTGCTCAACTCTACGACCTTCTTTACAACCCAACAAAGTATGGCGCTACTGACCAACAAGTGGCTGAAGCCAAGGCTCAATGGGAAAAATTGCAAGGTGAGGTGATTAAGAACTTAAAGTATTCGAAACTTCAAACCCTCATTGCCGGTGCAATTCAGGCAAACAAACTCGACCGTAAGCACATCAACAGCGAAAATGCTGTTACAAGCACCGTGCAATACGTTAAGCAGAGTTACGATGCTCTCACCGGTGACCAATACAAGCCAACCGATGCCGAGTTGAAGGCTCAATACGACAAGGATAAATTCATGTATAAACTGAATGAAGAAGTTCGCAAGATTCATTACATTGCAATTGACGTTGTTCCGTCGAAAGCCGACCTCGACAAATCGGCTGCTATGATTGGCGAAACACTCGATTCGCTTCGTATGGAAAACGGTGTTGACCGCGTGCGCAACAACAGCGAACTTGTTATCAGCGAAGGCACTGTTCGCTTGAGCGACATCCGCGACACCGAAGTTAAGGACTTCGTTGCAAGCGCAGAAGTTGGTCAAGTTTCGGAACCTAAGTTTACCAACAGCACCAGCACCTACAACATCGTTAAATTGGTGAAGAAAGAATTCGCAGTTGACTCGGTTAACGTGAACGTGGTATCGGTTCAAGGCGCTAAGAGCCTGCAAGACTCTGTGCTCAACATGCTCAACGGCGGCGCTACTCTTGCCGACGTGAAGAAGAGCGTTAAGACTGTTGACGGACAAGAAGACCAATGGCAAGTGATTATGAACGTTGCCGACAGCGTTAAGACTAAACTTGTTAACGCTCCTGCCGGTTACTTCAAACTCGATGGCAACGACAAGGCTGCATTCTTCTGCAAGGTGAACGAGAAGAAGGCTCCTAAGGCAATGTACACCATCGCTCAAATTGAACATAAGGTGTACCCAAGCACCGAAACAACCAATGGCTTGCACGATAAACTTCAAGACTTCATCATGAAGAACAACACTGCAGCCACATTCGAAGCCAATGCAGTTAAGGCAGGTTATCAATCGGTTGAAACAACCGTTAGCCCAAGCACTGCACAAATCGACCGCATCCAAAACACTCGCAAGACCATCCAATGGCTGTTTGAGGCTAAGAAGGGCGATGTGTCGCCAATCTTCGACAAAGACAACAACAACAAGATGGTGGTTGTGGCTCTTGATGCAATTTACGAAGGCTATGCTCCACTCGACGATGCTCAAGTGAAGGTTGCCGTTACTCTCAAAGCCACCAACGAAAAGAAGGCTGAAGACCTTATGAAGAAACTCGAAGGCAAAAAGACTCTTGCCGAGTTCTCGACTGCAATGAAGAGCGCAATCGACACCACTCAGGTTACTTTCGGTCAGTCGTTCATTCCTAAGATTGGCGTAGGCGAATCGGAACTCACTGCAAAGGTGGCTGTTGCCAAGAAAGATGCAGTGGTTGGTCCAGTTAAGGGCGCAAACGGCGTGTACGCATTCAAGGTTACTGAAGTGGTTAAGAGTGAACGCACCCCAACCGACATCGAAGCCGACCGCACATTTGCCACTACACGAGGCAATCAAGTGGTTATGCAAAACGCATTGGAAATTCTCCGCAAGGCTGTTAAGGTTGAAAAAGATATGATTCGTTTCTTCTAATCATCTCTTACACTCGAGAATATACACATTATTTTATATATTAAGCAAGAGCGGTTCACTTTGTGGTGCCGCTCTTGTTGCATTTTGTGCCACTGGTGAACAACGGGGCGACGGCTCACTGTTGCCCATTGGCGAGGGAAATAGTGTTTCGCGCCGATTTGTTTATGGGGTGCGGTGTGATGTGGCTGTTTTTGTCGTAATTAACAAGTTTCGGTCGGTTTATGACAACAAATATGCTTGCTGTGCATTTGCCAAAAACAATAATAAGCATTAACTTTATGGCGAATAAACGATAACGACTTATTTTTTCGTATGGCAAAGAAAATACTCATTACGGGTGCGGGCGGCTTTATAGGCGGCTTTATGGTGGCAGAGGCGTTGAAACGCGGCTACGAAACGTGGGCTGCGGTGCGCGCAACCTCTTCGCGCCATTTCTTGCAGGACGAACGTATCCACTTCATAGAATTCGACTTCACCGATGCTGATGCACTCAACGCCACTATTGAGCAGCATGTTGCCCAGCACGGCAAGTGGGACTATGTGGTGCATAATTTGGGTGCCACCAAATGCACCAATTTTGCCATGTTCAACCTGATTAATTGTGAGTATTTGAAACTTCTTGTCGACACGCTTCGCCAGCACGATGCTGTGCCCGAAGTGTTCTTGATGATTAGCAGCCTTAGCGTGATGGGTGTAGGCGATGAGGTTACTTATAAGCCATTCACTGCCAAAAGCATACCTTTGCCAAACACGTTCTATGGCGTGAGCAAGTTCAACGGCGAGAGTTATTTGCGTTCGATTCCCGATTTCCCGTACACGATATTCCGATGCACTGGCGTTTACGGCCCTCACGAGCGTGACTATTTTATGATGATGCGTAGCATAAAATTGGGATTCGATTTCAGTGTGGGTTTCAAGAAGCAGATGCTCACGTTCATCTATGTGAAAGACCTTGCCGAAGCGGTGATGCAATCGCTTGAACATGGCGCTGCCCGGAAAGCATATTTCATCAGCGAGCCACGAGGCTATACTCAAAAGGAGTTCCGCAGTTTGGTGGCAGAGACACTCGGCAAGCGCTTTGTGCTGCCAGTGTGTTGCCCGCTGTGGCTTGTGAAGATGGTGTGCAAGGTGAGCGAGTTAATCAGCATAATCACGTTGAAACCGAATACACTCAACAGCGACAAATACAAGATATTGAAGCAGCGTAATTGGCTTGTTGATGTGTCGGAAGCGCAATCCGATTTCGGATTTAGTCCGAAGTACGACCTTGAAGCCGGTGTTAAAGAAGCCATTGCATGGTATAAGGAAGTGGGATGGCTTTAACCTGAAAAACAGATTACTAAACCTAAACCAAAACTGAAATAAACAAAAAGAAAGGACAATATCATGAAACGTTTTTTGCTTTTAGCCCTTGTGGTGGCAGCCGCTTGTGCCACTGCATGGTATGTAACACAACCGAAAGACGATAGAGTTGTTGTAGCATACGTATTCCGCACCGATGTGCCAGTCGACCCGTCACTGATGACGCACATCAATTATGCTTTCGGTCACGTCACCGAATCATTCGACAGCGTGCGTATCAGCAATCCCGACGCATTCCGCCAGATTGTGGACTTAAAGAAACAGAACAGCAAACTCAAAGTGCTGCTCTCGATAGGCGGTTGGGGTAGTGGCAACTTCAGCGAGATGGCAGCAAACGATAGTTTGCGCGGCAAGTTTGCGCAGGTTTGCCGCAGCATTGTGGATGAATACGGCATTGATGGCATCGACATCGATTGGGAATATCCCACGGTTGATGCTGCCGGCATCTCGGCAAGCCCCGACGACACCAACAATTTTACTCTGCTTATGCGTGATTTACGCAATGTGCTCGGCAAAAACCTTTTGCTCACGTTGGCAACTCCGGCATCGGCAAAGCATTTCGATTTCCCGGCAATTCTGCCGTATGTTGATTTTGTGAATATTATGGCATACGATATGGCGGTGGTGCCTAATCACCATGCCGCTATGCAAAGTGCCGACAGCACAATGATGACCGTTGAACGTGCTGTCGACGCTCATTTGCAGGCTGGCGTTCCTGCCGACCGCCTTGTGCTTGGCTTGCCGTTCTATGGCAAAGGCACTCTGAAAAAGCCGCGCGAATCGTCGATTGACAAGGTGAAAGCCGATAGTGCTCTCACCGAGCAGTGGAACGAGGAAGGGCAGTATGCGTTTCTCACCGATAGCGTGGGCACCGTTGTCTACACCTTTGACAATGTGCGCTCGTTGGCTGCCAAATGCCGTTACGCAAACGAGCGTAAGTTGCGTGGCGCAATGTATTGGGAGGCTTCGTGCGACGATGATGCTCATTCGTTTGCCCGCACCGTGTGGAACGAAATCGTTGGCGACCAACGCTGATTAGGTTTTGGCTGCGCCGATGGGCGTGTTAAGGCTTCCTTTTTTTGGTGGATTTTATATTCTTTGCTACATTTGCACCGTCAAAAATCTAAAGAATAATTAACTGGTTTTCATAAAAATGGAAAATAAATTACGACAAAATTCGCGGGTGCCGATGGTGGCGCGTGAGTATATTGTGCCATTCACGCTCATCACATCGCTGTTTTTCATTTGGGGTGGCGCAAGAGCCATTCTTGATGTGCTCAACAAACATGTGCAGATGCATTTTGATGCCGGCTACGGCGAGTCGGCGCTTATTCAGTGCAGCGTGTATATGGCATATTTCCTCGGGGCGTTGCCTGCGGGGCTGATGATACGGCGCTATGGCACACGTCGAGGAGTGATAGCCGGCTTGCTGCTGTTTTCGGTGGGTGCGTTTTTATTCATACCAATGGCAGACGCGGGCAAACTGCTTGCATTGCTGGCACCGCTGTTTGTGTTGGGTTTGGGATTGTGCTTGCTTGAAACGGCTGCTAACCCTTACGTCACGTTGTTGGGCGATAGCCGAACATCGTCGAGCCGCATCAACATGTCGCAGACGTTCAACGGCGTGGGCTGTATGTTTGGAGTATTGCTAAGCGGCTTGTATTTCTTCAGTGACGGCAGCACCAAAAGTGGCGACGACATCAACATTGCAGTGCCATATTGCATCATAGCGGTGTTTGTGCTGGTGGTGGCTCTGGTGTTTTCGCGCGTGAAACTGCCCGAAGTGATTCTTTCGCAGGCTGAGGCTAAACCTGCCGACGGTGGCGTGAAGAAGGGTCTGGGATTTACGTTCATATTTGGCTTTATTGCATTGTTGAGTTATGAAATATCGGAAATATCAATCAACACGTTTTTCATCAATTTCATGACCGACGATGATTTCCTTACGCCCACCGATGCCACTTGGGCATTGTCGTTAGGCGGATTGATGTTGTTTATGCTTGGCAGGTTTATGAGCAGTTTTGTGATGACGCGCATTGCCACCGAGAAGGTGTTTTTCGTGTGCTCATGCGGCACGGTGATAATGCTGCTTGCTGTGATTGCTCCGCTTGGAGTGGTTTCGAAAGTGGCTCTGGTGCTGACTTATTTGTTTGAAAGCATAATGTTCCCCACCATCTTTGCGCTGTCGATACGCGGCATGGGAGCCGACACCGAAAAGGCTTCGTCGATATTGATGATGAGTGTGGTTGGCGGCGCCATCGGCCCGTTGGCGTTGGGCTATGTGGCCGACGCATTGTCGATAACTATGGCTTTTGTTGTGCCGTTGGCTACGTTTGTGGTGGTTTGGGCATTTGCTTTGTATATGCTTCGCAAACACTTGTCGGGCAAGGCGTGAAAAAGCCACATTGTCTGTTTTGCAGATAAAATAAAAGCACCGAGGTGTGCCCTTATAATGAATAGGTGGGCTTGCCTCGGTGTTACCTTATCAAGTGTGATGCTGAGGAAATAGTCAGAATGGTATGTTCCAGCCAAAGTTTAGCGAAGTGGTGCTGTTCTCGGGCACACCGGGTTTAGCCAGTTTCAGGCAGGTGTAGTCCATTCCCGCAAACAGGTTGAAGCCTGTTGTATGGAGGTTGATAATCCATCCGAATCCGGTTCCGCAGTTGCCGGTGGCAACATTTGCGCCCATCGAGAAGAATTTGCAAGGAGTATAGTTGGCTGATAGGCGCAGTTCGGTCCACGTGAATTTGCCTTGCAATCGTGTTGAACTTAGTGCACCGAAACTGAGTGCCTTGTATGTCGGCAAGGTGTATTTTGCGCCAATGTTCACAGTGGTGGCAAGCATGCGCAGACGGCTGCCATGGTCGCCCATATCTTTCATTTCGTAGAGCACGGCCAGGTCGTCGCCCATACGTTCAAGTTCGTCATCGAAATTGTTTGTTGCTTCGTCGTCGACGTTAAACGTGTATTTGTCGGTGGTGAAGCGGTGTTCGCCGTCGGTCGACGCCACATAGTTGTTGCTCCAGTTGATTGCACCAAAGTCGAGCAAGGCTGCACTCAACTCAAAGTCGCCGAGATTATACACTGCACCGAGGTCGATTGCGGCGCCAAATCCGGCGATGCCGAATTTGTCGATGTCAACATCGTCGATGCACATATTGCCGGTTTCTTCACTCACTTTTGATGCAAAACGCAGATTTTTCACATTGGCTTGCACGGTGGCGTCGGTTACAATGTCCCAAGCGTCGTCGCGCAGTTCAAGTTGTGCCTTTTTCAGGTCGGCGTCGACGTTACCGACGCCCACAAGTCCTTTCAGAGTGACACCGATGCGCAACTTTTCGGTTATCTGATGCGAGTGGTTGAGGGCAATTTCGGCGTAGGCATCGGCGTGAGCCGAGATGTCGGCAATGTTGTAGGTGCTGTTGCTTACACCTTCTTTAAGCAGGCGGAAGATGTCGGATGGAAGTTTAACGGCAGCGTTGGCGCGGGCGTTCACGCTGAAAGTGTTGTAACCGCCAAAGCCTTTAAATCCAAACGACAGCAGGTCAATCTTTGTGTTTACACCAACGTGATTTGTGCCTTTAAGACGCGACATCGCTTCTTCGGTGCTCACTTCAGGATTGAGGAATGTGGTGGTTTTGCCGTTGATGTTATAGAAGATGTCTTTCACGCCCAATGTGCCGCGTTCTGCCACGTTGATGTTTGAAAGACCTGGCATCGACACGAAGTTGCGGCTGTTGCCTATTGCCGGGTTCATTTGATAACGCTGCAGATAGCCGTCGATAAAGTAGCCCGATGTGGTGGTTTGTGCCATGACATTGGCTGCAAAAGCGGCGCAAAGGCACAGGAGTATCGTTTTTATTGTAGTCTTAATCATTGTTTTTTCAAATTAGGAGTGGATTAGAATTACTTATAACTCGGTGACGTAACTGCCCGACACTCGCACTTTGATGTTGGTGAGTTTCACTTTCATCGAGGGAGAGAGCGTTTTGCCGTCTTGAGCCACGGCAGTTGCTTCGAGTTCAATGCCGTCGAGGTGTTTCACTTCGCCTGTTGTTGATGCTGTGAGGGTGGCTCCTTTGGCATTGGCTGCCACTTCGCTGCACACCACGGTCACGTTGTTGATGCGGTTGCCGTTAATGTCAACCGGGTGTATGTCGAATTTGAGCGACACCGGACAGTCGCTGTCGACCGTGGCATTGATGTCGATTTTGGTTATTGTCACTTTGTCGAGGTCCTCATCGTTCCACCCGTCAATAACGTCTTTATACATGATGCATGAGCCGCTTTTCAGATTTAAAGGCGCATAAAACGTGTATTTCCCTTTGAATTTGCCCAGATTAGAGCCTAAAACGAGGTCGGTTACGCTTTGTTCCGGCACTTCCGATTTGTCGATGTCGATTGCAATCTCGGTGGGCAAACCGTTGCCGCTGAGCACATCGGAGAGTGAGGTGAAGCGGATGTGCTGCGCATCGGCAAATCCGCTGGCATAGGCGTCGGGTTTTGATGGCGACATGCAATAGGCACTCTTTTCTTTACTGCCATCGATTCTTACAACACCTTCATCGGGCGAAAACACGCTCCACTGACTGTCGTCGCGTCGCGACATCAATTCAAAGTTCATGTTTGCCCAAAGGCGATATGAGTATAGAGGATTGTCGAACGACAAATAGATTTGCGGATTGGAAATGCTGATGTCGGTGCCGGCTTGGCTGAGCACATCGGGCAAATCGCCCAAAGTGAACGGCTCGGGCGACAGCCCTTTGGGGCTGTAAGCCAACTTGCCTGTGAATTTGTTTATTGTAATATCTGAAGCGGAATAATTGTTTTCCAAAACCACACTCGATGGCAGCGATGCAGTTGTCACAAGGTCGGAAGCATCGATTTCCAACGAGCCTGATAGGATGGTGACTTCGTCGGCAAACGTAAAGGTGTGTTTTACGGCATCAAACTCTGCCTGCGAGTTTGCCATGTCAAGTTTGTTGAACGCAAAGGTGATGCTCAGCAGGTTGTTTGTTACCAGACACTCGTCGAGGGAGTAGATGCCTGTTGTGGGGTCGCAAGAACCTTTGTCCACAGTGAAGGTGATGCCTTTCGGCATGGCAATCTTCAAGTTCTTGTATTTATATTTGTTCACCACCCCGTTGAACCCGTTAATCTTAAACGAAACGGTCATGGTGAAATTGAGGTCAACATGGTCGATGCCACGAATGTCAGCCGACACGTCGCTAACCGATGTGTTGAACGGTGCTTTAATTGAGTCGAGCGTGATTGAAAATACGCCGCCTTGTGCCGACAGGATGTTGTTGCCCACTTGCAATTCGTTGGGGATGTTGATTGTTGTGTAGTTGTTTGAAATTGACGGCTCTTTAAGCACGATGGGCGACACATTCACTTCGTCCGATTCGAAATCGCCTTCCGACACGAACACATATTCTCCGTCAATCTCTTTGATTTTGCTTCCTTCATCGAGTGAGATTACTGAACTCAGCGTTATTTCATCAAGGTTTAGAGGAACTGTCAAATCAACCACCTTAACTTCTGCAGTGGTGTCGACGTTCTCCAAATCTATGTCGTTGTCGATACATCCCGAAAGCGACACAAGCGCTCCTGCGAGCGCAGAACATAAGAATAATCGTTTTTTCATCGAACGAAATAATAAATTAAGTCAAATCAGCAGAAAACACAAATATAGGTCTATGTCATTTGCACTTTGCAAAGCACAGGTATTTATCTCTTTGAGTGCAAATTTAACGTGTACAAGCCAAAAATGCAACAAATTGCAAAGAAAAGATTAGAATTTTTGGCGAATATGTGATTATGTTGTAATAGCATCAAGCCATTTTTGCAGAATTATGCCGGGCGAATGGCTTGATGCTATGGTTAAATAATTCGGTTATTGTTCAACAATAATTGTGGCTCGGTCGGCGATGCGCTGTTTCGGATTCACGGTGCGCACTTCCACGGTGTTTTCGCCCACATTCATTGGCACGTCATCCCACTTTGCCACTTTCACCTCGTCGGGAGTCACCACGCCTATGCTCACACCATTCACAAGCAATTCCACTTTTGCCGCGTTGCTGAAAGCCGTGATGCTGTGGCGGTTGGCAGATTGCATCGTTGCCCGCTTGTTGGCAATGTGAATCATAGGCTCTGAAGTCCAGTTGGCTTTGTAGAAATAAAACGCATCTTTGCGCGTTTTGCGGTCGAACGTCACCAGCCCCTTGTCGTTGATACCGTTGCGGTCGCCTTCGGTGCGGTGTGCTGCTCCGAAGTCAAACATATTCCACACAAACGAGCCCCACACAAACGGCCTGTTTGCAATGATTCGATAGTTTTCGATATGGAAATAGGTTTGCCAATTCTCGGGATGCCAGTAGCCCGACGGCGTTGGCTGCTTTAGTTCTTCTTGCTGATGATAGATGCTTGCACCGGCGCCATATTCGCTGATGCCTATACGCAGTTCGGGATGCTTGCTGTGGGTGTCGTCGAGGAAGTCGGCAAGAGCCTCGGGACGGCTGCCATACCACCCGTCGTAGCGGTTCCATGCAATCAAGTCGGTGATGAAATTCAGCCCTCCACCTTGATTGCTTGCTGCCGTGGTTGGGCGCAACGGATCCTCGGTATGAGCCAAATTGTTGAGGTGCTTAATATATTCTATCGGGTTATCGCCTCTTTCAACAAGTTCGTTAAACAAACCCCACATGCAAATCGATGGGTGATTGTAGTTCTGACGGATGAGTTCGCGTAATTGTTGTTCGCCGTTTTGCTTGAACGATGTTTGGTCAACAAATCCCTTGTCGGCATATCCGCCAGGACCCACAAACGGAATCTCTGCCCACACCACCATGCCATTGCGGTCGGCAAGGCTATAGATATCCTCGCTTTGCTGATAGTGAGCCAAGCGTATGGCATTTGCTCCCATCTCGCGCATCAGAGCCATATCCTCGCTGTGATGCTCAGCGCGCAGGGCATTGCCAATCTCCGAGCGGTCCTGATGACGGCACACGCCATGCAGCGGCAGATGCTTGCCATTGAGCATAAATCCGTGCTGCGCATCGATGCTGAACCATCGCAACCCCAAAGGCTGACGAACCTCGTCGAGCAACTTGCCTCCGTCGGCATACACCTGCACTTCCACATCGTAGAGATAGGCATCGCGCACACCGTCCCAAAGATGCGGATTGGCTATGCGCAGACGGCACGAAGCCTGGCTGTTATCGCCCACTTGCGCCAGCACATGTTGCTCGGCACGAGCCACCTCTTTGCCCGCAGCATCTTTCACGCTCACCTTCACATCTATCGGCTGTGCTTCACTGCTGCCATTAGTCAACTTCACAAGCGCATCAACAAGTGCCTCTTTGGCATCAACCTTGCTTTGCTGCAAATAAACGCCGGGCGACGCATAATCGGTATGCGTAATGCCAATAGGCTCAGCCACCACCATGTGCACGCCACGATATAAACCACCGTACATGTTGAAATCGCCAACAAGTGGCATCACGTCGAGAGTTTCGGCATTGCTCACTCTCACAAGCAACGTGTTCTCCTTGCCATATTGCACGAAATCGGTAATCTCAAACACAAACGCGCTGTAGCCGCCGCGATGCTCGCCCACATGTTTGCCATTGATAAACACGTTTGCCACACTGTTCGCTCCATCAAAACGCAGATAAAGCCTTTTGCCAGACCATTCAGCGGGAATGTTGAGCACACGCTCATAATTGCCTATGCCACGCTTGTAGTCGATTTTGCCGCTGAGCGCGTCAGCCGCATTCCAAGTGTGAGGCAACGAAATAGGCTTACCCGAATTGCGGTCGACCTGATGAGAAAAACGGAACTTCCAACCGTCATTAATCAAAAAACACTGGCGCTGACCCATCAGCGAATAAGCACACAAAAGCGCCATTATGGCGAACTTTACGCGAAGGTTAATAGCAAACATCTCAATATCAGAATGTTAGTTAAGGTTATTAATGCAAAAACACAATGGATGCACCCAAGCAGAACACCGCTTCTACACCCATTGTAAAGTTAGTCAAAAACTTCGGCTAATACAAAAAATAGCGAAAAAACCATTGCAAAGTTGCACACATCGTCAAAAAACATTACCTTTGCACCACCAAAGTGCGACAAGCGCTTTAGTGGTAGGCAAACAGCCTCCTAATGGTCCTATAGCTCAGTTGGTTAGAGCATCTGACTCATAATCAGGGGGTCCTTGGTTCAAGCCCAAGTGGGACCACACACCAAATCGCTAAAGAACTCCCCAAGAGCCCTTTAGCGATTTTTCTTTCCCCCTTATATTGTATTCTTTTGGGAGTGTAATCCCGTATCAGCAGATTTTCTCCGATTTATTTTAGCATTAGCCCAACTCACCAAAAACACTAATTATATTCATCATATTGACGCTTAGATTTAATGGTTATCACTAGACCAGTCTTTGCCAAGACTTCTCTATCAACGATGCTATCATGCGGAATCTTTTGGTGATATTTCAAAATCTGTTGTAACCTCTCCTCTCTTAAAAACATGGTATAGTTTTATATCGAGACGCCATTCTGTTTATGCGGTCAGCAATTTTGTTGCGTATCGACGAGGGCGTAAGCACGATGAGGTCGTCGCCCCAAGCCGTTAGTTCGCGAATGAGTTCGAAGTTTTCACGGCACTCAATTGTGAAGAAATCACCGGAATGAAGTTGAGGATACAAAACACGCAACTTGTCGGCTCGTTCTCCTTTGATATGGATTTGAGAGCCGTGGATAGGTTTATATACCCTTTGACTTCGTCACTAACCCATAATAAGATTTGAGAGAGCGGAGCATCTTCGTAAAATGTGACACCGATTATTTCTTCAAAACGTTCCTCAAGGTCGATTTCACAAAGCTTGAAAACATATCCGGTTTTTGCTTCCATCTCAACTATACGGTCGAGTGCAAAATTTAGGATGCGATTTGTGTCATAAGCACCACCAACGATATACCACCGTCGGTTATACTCTTTGAGTAAGTATGGAGAGATTAAGACTTTGCGTATTGTTGAATCCAAGAATTTACGATAGGTTAGCTCAACGACTTGTTCGTTCGATATAGCAGAAAACAGCGACGCAATCAGCGTCGAGTTTTCAACTAAATTTTTCGAAAGAGAGATAATAGGCTTTCGCGTTTCAAGTTTTAGTTGTTCGCGCAATTCGGTGAGCCACTTAAAATTATCGAGCCCATCAAAACTGCCAAGCGTAGTGAGTGCCGATTCGAGAACGGCTTTCTCATCTTCTGTCAATTTCTTTTTGAATATAGAAAACGTCGGGTCGGCATAGCGAATGCAACGCTTTTTGTAGACACGGTCGCCCATAGTAATAGCATCAATAGTATATCGTTCAAATTCAATCAGAATCGGGAATTTATATTCCAAGTATTCGATATCCTTTTCGACACAACGTTTGCTTATACCACCATCTTGCCCGTATTGAGGCAATTCCTGTTCAAGATAATCAGTCATATCCTGAATGGAATACGCGTGGTAACGGTCGGCAAGCAACTTGTCGAGCAAGACAATCCGTGTCAGAGCATTCTTATTTGAGGGCATAATCTATACTTTCGATGTTCAATATAGTGATTGCTGACCAACGACCATCTTTTTGCAGTATTGAGAGAACCGTTATCTGCTGACCATCGCTGATACCTTTAAGAAGTTTTTCTCCAACGTAAGAGCCTGAAATTATTGCATAACACCTGCCGTTACGGTCGGTGCGCATATGCACTTCTCCACAATGTTCTTTCAGCCAAGATTCGTTAATCGGACCGGAGTGTGGCTTTATCCAAACAATCTTGCCGTCATTAACCTTTATCTCAAAAATAGCGCCATTCGGTGTACGCCTGTTTAACCCATATTTATTCGGTTTTCGCAACCGTTCGGTTGATTTCTCGGTGCGAAGAGTCCAGGTTGTTATCTTTCGTCCGGGATGGTTTCGATCATCGTTCTGCTTTTCGTCAACTTTTACAGCCAAAACTGAAGGGAAAGAACTATAGATAAAGTCATCGGTTTTAACAGAATATTCGGTATAGATTGCAGTGTTATCGGCAGCAGCCTCAACCGATGTTAATTGATTATAGAGATTTCGGAATTCTTCCTTGAGGTTCCACCCATTGTTTTGGCAAGTCTGTCGGTGCTTTTCAAGCTCATATTTGGCATTCGATGGCATACCTGCCTGTATCAACAGCTTCGCAAGTGTCAACCGTACGTTTACAATAAAGTTGTC
>JBJEKD010000052.1:0-20547 GCA_051878455.1 Muribaculaceae bacterium | reverse complement strand
CCTCTTTCGCATTGCTAAGCTTTACGCCTACCCACACTAAATAACTACTGAGCCTTTGAGCGAGTGAGTGCCGTCACTCTTTCTGTTTTGATGCAGCCTTTGTCACCACAAGAATTACGCCATCCGATGCCTCCGGGCCATATACCTTTACAGCCGCCTCATTTTTTAGCACCGTTATGTTCGATATTTCCCACGGCTTTAGTTTTCCCAGAGTCTCCTGCGTAGCTATTTTCCCGTCAATAACCACCATTGGCTTGTTTAATTTGCCCGTTCCACCGCTATCTCGCATATTCAATAGCGCATCCACAACCACAATCTTCTCGTTCTCCACAAAATCAATGTAATGTATCACGCTGTCAGCCGTGGTCTCTATTCTGTATTTTTTCACAGTTTTACCAACGAGTTCTTGCCCAGTAAAATCTTTTACTTCAGTTCCGTTAACCACAAACACGTCTTGAACAGCATATAGCGACAGCGCATAAAACCAAACAAACATCAAAAAAAGGAATCTTTTCATAATCTCATTATATTAATATGTAACATAAATTATTCTATTATTCTCCGTTCAAAGCAATCAAATCATATTCGCCATCTTTACCGAATGCCAACAGATAGATTTTCGGCTCACCGTCAGCAAAAATTTTCGTCACCACAGCCCCATCGCCTTTCATAACAATATCGCAACTCACCAATGCCTCATCATCGACATCAAGAACAGCCAATATTTCATCCACCACTCGTCTTGGTTCCTCGGACAATTGCAGCGAATTGCATTTGGGAATTTTCACATCTGCCGTCACAGCCTTTGGTTTCGTAACGGGTTCAGGCGTCGATTGCGCCACTGGCTTTTTGCTGTCAACTGCGTGTTGTGGTACTACATTCAAAGCAACTGCTGTCCTGTCGACATCAGCATCCACTACATTGTCATCGCTTAACCACACAAGACATACCACAACCGCAGCAATCGCAGCAGCCATCCCGGTCCACCAATATCGAGCAAACTTTTTATACATAGTTTTGCGTTCGCTAACAACACTATCTTCGCTATCCGCTCTGCGTATCAATGTCTCGCCAACAATCATTGCCGCCAATGCTTTTTCTTCATCGTCAGGAGCATGTTGCATAAAATATTCCATCAAGGCTCTTTCTTCCTCAACCGAAGTCTCGACATCTAAATATCGCCTTAACATATCCTTTCTGATTTCCTTATTCTCCAACATACACTTCATTCCAATTCTTTTAATTTTTCATACATCAATTTTCGAGCCATTGATATTGTCGATTTAATGCTTGTCTTTGGACGACCGGTCAACACGGCAATCTCATCAAGCGGCAATTCTCTAACAGTTCGCAACCACATAATCCTACGCGTATTTCTTGGCAAAGCAGTAAATAACGCACGCAACTTGTTGCCATATTCCGACACCTCAACCTTTTGTGATGCGTCACCGCTTTCCGTGACAATTTCGTAGTCAACAATCTGACATGTGGCGTGCCGTGACAACCACCGCAGGCGAGAAACGCACATA
Organism: Muribaculaceae bacterium; assembly: GCA_051878455.1. Lineage (GTDB taxonomy): Bacteria > Bacteroidota > Bacteroidia > Bacteroidales > Muribaculaceae > SFTJ01. The sequence continues at coordinate 19,018 of JBJEKD010000052.1, read as the reverse complement.
TTCTTGGCGATTGTTACAGCCCAAGCCTCAATGTTTGCTATCTCGTCGAGTCGCTCACGTTCACTCCACATCTTCAAGAACACATCTTGCACCACATCTTCTGCCTCGTTTCTTTGCTCGGATAACGATGCAAAATATGTTAAGGACAACGATAACAATTTCTGCCTCAACATTGATGCAATATGTTCAAATTCGTTTAAAGTCATTCTCTCTCCTTTATTATCAAGACGAAACAACACCCGAAAAGTAAAAAAATATTCCCAAGAAAAACTGCCAATCACATGCCATTATGCAAAAGCCAATTTGAATCTTTAAGCAAATAAGTCATTCAGCCATTAAATTACAAGAAAAATGCGTATCTTTGCAACAATTTTTAAAATTCACAGTTCTTATGGTGACATTCGTTACAGCCGTGCTATTACTTTTAGTCGGCTATCTGATTTACGGAGCATTCGTTGAACGCGTATTTGGAGCCGATGCAAAACGTCCTACTCCTTGCCGCACGCTCAACGACGGCGTTGATTATGCCGAAATGCCCACATGGAGAGTTTATCTTATTCAATTTCTGAACATTGCAGGCACAGGACCAATTTTCGGTGCCATTCAAGGCATTTTGTTTGGACCTGCGGCTTATATCTGGATTGTTCTCGGATGCGTGTTTGGCGGTGCAGTTCACGACTATATGTCGGGCATGATTAGTCTGCGCAAAGGCGGAGCAAGTCTGCCGGAGATAATTGGCGATGAGTTGGGTTCAACGGCTCGCATAGCAATGAGAGTGCTGGCTATTGTGCTTATGATTCTTGTGGGAGCAGCATTCACCACAGCCCCTGCCGGACTATTAGCCAATCTATGCCACGGCAATCAGGTGTTCAGCAATCAGTTAATGTGGCTGTTTATAATCCTGGCTTACTATTTTGGCGCAACGCTTCTGCCAATCAACAAGTTAATCGGAAGAATCTACCCTATTTTCGGGCTTGCTCTTTTGATTATGGCTATTGCCCTATTCTGGGGAATATTCACCGAACCCGGCAGTATGCCCGAAATCAGCGAAGCATTCACCGACCATTCTCCGGTTCACTCACTGCCATTGCTTCCGGGTTTGTGCATCACCATTTCTTGTGGTGCAGTTAGCGGATTCCATGCAACGCAAAGCCCAATGATGGCTCGATGCCTCAACAACGAACGTCACGGCCGACCGGTGTTTTATGGAGCAATGATTACCGAAGGAATAATAGCATTAATCTGGGCTGCTGCTGTAATTAAATTTGCCGATGCACTCGACTTGAGCAAAATCACATTTGCTCCCGACTTCAATGTCGACACCACCACACCATACGGACGCTTATGGGCATTAATGACCAATGGCGGCAACTCTGGAGCCAACCCTGCAGTTGTGGTGAATGCTGTTTGCTCATCGTGGCTTGGCATGGTTGGCGCTGTGCTTGTGATTCTTGGTGTGGTTGCTGCACCAATCACCACAGGCGACACCGCTTTCAGAAGCGCACGTCTTATAACTGCCGACTTTATGCACATCAAACAGGACAAAATTAGCCGCCGAATAATGGTTTGTTTGCCAATTTTTGCAGTGAGTCTTGTGCTGATGTTTATAAAATTCGACATCCTTTGGCGCTATCTTTTTTGGATTAACCAAAACCTCTCAATATTCACATTCCTCGCCATTGCAGTATGGCTTGCACGCCACAAAAAGAACGACCTGATAGCACTTATTCCCGCAATATGGATGACCTGGGTTTGCGTCACCTACATCCTTGTTGCCCGTGAAGGTTTTGGCTTGACATCGACTGTTTCCAACGCCATTGGTATAGCATCGGCACTGGCTGTAGGCGCCTTGTATCTTGCAAAACGCCCGTCATTGCGCAGTCAAAACATAAAGGAATAAACAACACATTCATTGTTACATTATAGGGCGAGTATTCTATTTATGTTTGCTCGCCCTCTTTTTTCATATATTTTTTAAGTTACCTCAAACAATATCACGAAATAATTTGTAATTTTACATACATAGAACAACTTTGTTTAATAAATTAAATCATCACCAATTATGGACAAGTACATTTGCGACCCATGCGGTTATGTTTACGACCCCGAAATCGGCGACCCTGACAATGGCATCGCTGCAGGAACTGCGTTCAACGACCTTCCCGAGGATTGGGTTTGCCCAATATGTGGCGTTGGAAAAGAAGATTTTTCGAAATACGAAGAATAATCACCATCTTGACAAAAGGCAATACACATCAACAATATGCGAATTGCCTTTTTTCCATAAAACTCATAAAACAAAATGAAACATACAACATTTCTAACCGCACTTTTTGCTATGGCACTACTATCATCATGCGCCGCAAATGACGAACTGACAATGCTTGTTGGCACATACACCTACGACACCAGTCGAGGCATTTACTCATTATCGTTTAACCAGCAAACCGGTTACGCAACCATGTTGGATTCAACAAAGGTTGAAAACCCTTCATATCTTGTCATCTCCAACGACAACCGCCATGTATATTGTGTCACCGAGAAAGGGCCCGAAAGCAAGGTTAACGCATTTAATTTTGATGCAGAACAAGGCAAACTGACATTCATCAACAGTTTGCCTGCCGATGCCGACCCTTGCCACATTCGCTTTATTTCAGGCAATCGGCTTAGTGTTGCCAATTATTCGGGTGGCACACTTGCAATCTACAATATTGCGCCCGACGGGGCATTGGCTGACATTCAAAATAACATATCATTCAATTCGCCTATTGGTCCCGACACTATCAGGCAAAAAGGTCATCATATCCACTTTTTAATCGCAACTCCCGACAGCAAGAATTTGCTTGTAAACGACCTTGGAGCTGATTGTATTCACATCATCAACCTTTCCAATCAGCCTGCCGTCACTTCAAGCATTGCAACTAAGCCGGCTTATGGCCCTCGTCACAGCGTATTCTCGCCTGACGGCAAAACCATTTATCTACTCAATGAGTTGTCAGGACACATTGTGGCTTATCATTACGACACCGCAACAGGGTTAACAGAGTTTCAGGACATAGCAGCCGACGAGGCTGATGCTCGTGGCAGCGCCGACATCACCATTAGCCCCGACGGACGCTTCCTATACGCATCGCATCGACTGAAAAACGACGGCATTTCAATTTTCAAAATCAGCCCCGACGCTACACTGAAAAAAGTTGGATATTGCAACACACAATCTCATCCGCGCAATTTCATCATCACGCCCAACGGGAAGTACCTTCTTGTAGCATGTCGCGACGGCAATGTAATTCAAGTGATGAGCCGTAACACTAAAACGGGATTGCTCACCGACACTCACAACGACATTATTTTACCCCGTCCGGTTTGCATCAAATTCGCAAAATAGTTTTTCATACCTATCATAGTTAAACCAGCATGAAACAGAATATTCTCATTTCACTCACTTTTGCAATGGCGGCTCAACTATTGAGCGCACAGACTCACACGCCAATTTCAATGCCGTCGCTATTCTCCGATGGAATGGTGCTACAACAACAATGCGAAGCACCTGTATGGGGATATGGGCAAGCAGGTTCCAAAGTAAAAATTGTTGGAGGCTGGAGCTTAAGCGATACTGTGACTGTCACCGTTGATGAGTGCAGTAAATGGATGGCAAAGATACGCACCGCAAGTTACGGTGGTCCATACACTCTACAAATATTCTCAGCCGACAATGCAGCCGACCATATTACGCTCAACAACGTGATGTTGGGTGAAGTGTGGCTGTGCAGCGGACAAAGCAATATGGAATGGACTCCAAACAACGGCATATCCAACAAGGAACAAGAAATAGCCGACGCATACTTTCCCGACATACGCTACTTTAGCCTAAAGAAACACGGAAGTCACAGCAAGCAAGACGATTGCGATGCTTGTTGGGAATCGTGCTCGCCAGAAATTATGGCACAAAGAAGCGCATTGGCTTATTTCTTTGGTCGGCAACTTCACCAGCAACTCAACGTACCCGTCGGACTTATCGTGTCAGCTTGGGGTGGCACTCCTGCCGAGGTATGGATACCTGAAGAAGCAATTCAATCCAACTCTCAACTGCGCGACAACCTAATGACGCAGAAGGCTCCTTGGTGGCCCATTGAACCCGGACGACTCTACAATAGCATGATTAATCCTCTCGTGCCGTACGCCATTGCAGGCGCAATATGGTATCAAGGTGAATCAAACCGCACTAATGCTTCGGTCTATCACCTGCTAATGCAGCAACTTATCGTCAGTTGGAGAAATGCGTTTAACAACGACTTCCCGTTCTATATGGTGCAAATTGCCCCTTACGACTACAACGACAATAATGGCAACGCTGCATATGTGCGTGAAGCACAGCAAAAGACTTGCGAGTTAGTTCCAAACACTGCACTTGTGATAACTAACGATGTTGGCGACCCCACAAACATACACCCTGCCAAGAAACAGGAAGTTGGCATGCGGCTTGCCAATATGGCATTAGGCAGAATCTATCACAAAATCAGCAACGGCTTCGAGAGTTCGTTCCTTGAATCACATTCTTTACAAAAAGGAAAACTTTCGCTCACATTCAGCAATGTCGGCAACAAACTCACTTGCTCCGGCAAAGAGATTGTTGGATTATGTATAACTGATGCCAACGGCAAAGAAGTTCATCCAAAAACACTCGTCGTTGACAACCGATTAATAATCGATTTAAAGAAAGTAACTCTACCCGTTAAAGTGTCTTATTGTTTCGACAATGCAACCATTGGCAACCTATTCAACGGATATGGGCTTCCAATCGCGCCATTCTGCATTGAACAAGTAAACAATTAAATTGCAATTGATTATTCAAAAACTATAATGTAACAAACAATTGAATACAAAAGTGGGGGTAATGCCCCTACTCGCCTTTGCGCACAACCATATTTTTGATGGTGATGTTATCCCACATCCTAACACAATCTTGGCGGTTAAGAGGCGTAGTGTTATATGATATGCGTGTTGCCACCACATTTTCAATTGTCAGGCCCGAACAAGTGTTGTTCTCTCCCATACTGTAAACAATGGGGCTGAGCAGGTTGTCGATTGTCACATCGTGGATATACACATTCTCGGTGTGCCCAGGAGCATCGCCCCACGCACCCGGTTCAAGCACAATACCATAAATCGAACTGGTGCGTTTGGCATCGCCACTCGTTCGATGAGGATAACGACCTGGTCCACTTATGGTGCAATTACTTATTTCCAAATCTACGCTTGGTTCTATCATGCGTATGCCGTTGCACGACGAGTTAAGTTTGCAACCATCAATAAGCATACCATTCCAATATCCACCGGCAATAGCATCATCGCCAGTGCTTATATCACAGTTTCTAATTGCCACATTCTCACATCCTCTTATATGTATTCCGTCCCATCCTTGAGTGATATTCATCGATGTGAAAGTGCAATTCTTCAACTCATAACCCAACACTGCATAGTTTGAAGCACAAGTGATGCTCACGCCATCAACTGCAACATTGCTACATTCGGCAAGCAAAATGCTATGCGGACCTCTCATATTCTCCTCGCCAAGCGAGTCGCTGACATGGCTACCATTAATCAAGCCTTTGCCAGTAATACGCACATTCTCAAGCCCTACACCAAGTATTAAGGCCTTGGTCCAACGCTCATCCGATGCCATATTGCTGTTTCTCGTGCCTTCCCCTGTATCGTAGCGCGACATGTCGCGTGTAGGTTTGTAGCAAGTGTAAGCATCAATATCGTCAACGCCTATCAGTTCGGCACCTTCTTCAAGCACCAACGTGATGTTGCTTTTCAACACTATCGTGCCAGTTAGATACTTCCCTGCCGGAATTATCACTTTTGCTCCATCAGGGGCTTTTTCAATGGCTTTATTTATAGCCTTCGTGACAATCTTTTTGCCATCGCCTTTTGCCCCGAATTTTGCAATACTAATCACACTTTCATTATTTGCCAACTGCTCACCCTTAGCCATGCCACAAGTCGCAACCACAGCCAATATCAACAAAAATAAATTTTTCATAACCTTAAAGAATTCGTTTTATTTAAAGAACCCCACAAAATAACTTGGGAACGGTGTTTCAAACCTTAGTTCCTCATGTGTTCGCGGATGATAGAAAGCCAATCTAAACGCGTGCAGGCACATCCGCATTGCGCCATTCATCTGCGCGCCATACTTATAGTCGCCAACAATCGGGTGATGAATAACCGACATGTGAACCCTTATCTGATTCTTTCTTCCGGTGTGTAGATGAAGTTCTATTAACGACAAGCCTTCCTTTTTTTGGAGCAAACGCCAATCGGTCCACGACCACTTGCCGCCGTTATTCGTTCGGCTACTGATAATCTTCATGCTTTCAGTATCTTTCAGCCAACTTTTTATATGACCTTCATCCTGCTCCATCTCACCTTCCACAACAGCCACATAACGACGGTCGATTATGGTTTTTCGCCAATCTGCCGTTAGCATCTGTTGTACCTCAACACTTTTGGCATACATCATCAATCCCGTTGTGCGGGCATCCAATCGATGAACCACATGGGCATTGCAACGCTGCCGAGTATCAACAAAATACATATCAAGTAAATCCTTCATGTTCAGGCTGTTATGACCAACGCCCATCGACAGCACTTCGTCGGCTTTGTCTACCACTATCAAATCGTCGTCCTCATACACTATATCGAAATAAGGAGTATAGTCAAAACTCTTACTGTGTCCACCTGGATGCTTACTTATTTCCACAATCATATCAGGTTTCACTCGGAAATCGAAATGTGTTTCCACATTATGCTCAACAAGAACACCTCCGTTCGACAAAATCGATTTTGCTTTCGTGCGACTAATACCCGACAACATTTTCATCACAAAATCAAGCAAGCCCATCTCTTCTTTTGCAATGAACTGAGTATATTTTGTGTCCACTCTTTTCACTCCACTCATCGTGAATTTTTTCGTATGTCGCATATCCATCATCTATTTTCAAGAATTATGTTGCGTGAAGTTACTCATTATTATTCTGTCACACAAATTTGCCACAAAAAAAACATACAAAAAAGGCTGCCTCATTTTCAGAGGCAGCCATTAATATCGTTATTTTTGCATTACAACTTCAACCCAAGCGACAACTGTATCACCCCGTTACGGGCATCAACAGGCAATTCCACGCCCAGAACATTGCTCTTATATGCCTTGGTTACACTCATCGTGTAACGACCCTGAACAAACAGGAAACGGTTGATGTTATAAGTTGCACCAATGCCAAGCGCAAAGTCAAACTTTTTTGTATTGTCGCCATAGTCATAACTACTTTCCTCATAATTAGGCACATCAAGTTTTCGCTTCGATGTTACGTTAAAGCCAAATTGAGGACCGAAATCAAGCGACAATTTGCCAAGCAAATTAAGTTTCAGCATAATGGGGACATTCACATAATTTGTTTTCCATTTCACAGTGGCTTTTGGGTTCACAATGTCACCAACTTGATAGTTGCCCACGGTTTCGTTTCCTCCTTGTGTCGAGAAAATCACTTCCGGAGCAATTGACAACGGGCCAAGCAGTCCCAACTCCACAAACCCTCCGACATGATAATTAACAGTCATGTCGTGTGGGCTGTTGTTTCCAACAAAGTTACTCATGTTCAAACCCACTTTGGCGCCAATGTGCACCTGTGCTTGTGCCATGCCACAAACTGTACAAATCACAAGCATTGCAATAGCTAATCTTTTCATAAAATAAATTTAATTGTTTAGTTAAAATTACGGTGTTTGTTTAAACAAAAACGATATCTGTCATTCTCACTGTCACTGGCATAACTTGTGACAAACAACAGATATCGTAATGTTATTTTATAGTTTTATTTTATTTGCTTTTCTCAACCTTAGTGTAACGCTTGTTAAGTGCATCAACCACTTCGTTGGTAACATCAAACTTATCGTTAATGTAGAAAGCAGCCGACTTGCGAAGAATCATATCAAAGCCCTTTTGCTTAGCATACACCTTCAAAAAGTTGTTCACCGAGTCGTTGAGTTGAATGTTGTTTTGAACAACTTGGTTTTCAATATCGCGTTGCAAGCGGCCCAAATAATTTTGTGCATCAGCCTGCATCTTGTTCAACTTCTGTTGGTCAACATTGAAGCTCTCCTCTGTGAGATAACCGTTATTCTGATATTTGCGTTGAACTTCACTTGCAAACTTATTAATCTCAGTGGCACGTTGTTGTTGAGCAGCATCATATTGGTTCGACAACTTCAAGTTCGATTCGCTCAAATCTTTTGCCAAATTGTATTTCGAGAGCAAAGAGTCTTCATCAATATAGCGAATAGTCATCAAATCGCCTGTCTCTGCCTTTTCCGACGATACAGCTTTAGTAGGAGTTTCGGTTTTCTCGTTTTGTGCACACGATGCAAACATTACTACGAATGCTGCACATAACGCATACTTTGTAATTTTAGATAGTTTCATGTTACTCTATTTCGTTATAATTTATTTTTCTTTAATTCCGATGTTAAACACGAAATTCCCCTATCCTGCATCGCTTTATTGCCGTGAATGTGAGTATTCGGGAATTTTCCTCCCTTCACAAAAAAGACTCTTATGCCTAATAGCACGACTGAAACACCCAGCAGAGCGATGCAAAGAACAAGCAATTTCATTCCGTTTTCAAAATTTTATGCAAATATATGAAACGTAATTGTTTTTTTTCAACTTTACTCAAATTAATTTTGTAACTTAGTGAACGAAATAACGCTTTTTTAACAAATTTTCAAAGCGCAAAAGAATAAGTAACACTTAATTTAAACCTATACACATTATGACAATTAAAGATTTAACGCCTTCATTAGTCTGGAGCATCTTCTATGAAATCACTCAAGTTCCACGTCCTTCTAAGAAAGAAGGCAAGATTAGAGAATATCTGATTGAGTTTGCTAAAAAGCACAACCTCAAATATAAAACCGACGAAGCCGGCAACGTGGCTATTTTCCGCGCAGCATCGGCTGGGTGCGAAAATGCACCACGTTTAGTGCTGCAAGGCCACATGGATATGGTCTGCGAAAAGAATCCTGACGTTAAGCACGACTTCGATAACGACCCAATCAAAACGATTATCGACGGCGAATGGGTTCGTGCCGACGGCACTACTCTTGGTGCTGACAACGGTATCGGCATGGCTGCCGGATTGGCTACACTCATCGACCCTGAAATAGTTTCCGGCCCTATCCAGGCTTTATTCACTGTTGACGAAGAAACAGGCCTCACCGGTGCAAACGCCCTTGGCGAAGGCATGATTGAAGGAGATATCCTCCTCAACCTCGATAGCGAAGAAGATGGCGAGATTTGCATTGGCTGCTGCGGAGGCATTGGCACCACTGCTTCTTTCACCTACACTCCTACTCCTGCCCCCGACTATGTTTATTTCAAGATTAAGGTGAGCGGACTTAATGGAGGTCACTCTGGTTCCGACATCAATGCCGAACGCGGTTGCGCCAACAAGATTTTAGCACGTATATTATATAATATCGGTACAAAACACGACTACGCTCTTGCTTCATTCAACGGCGGTAACCTGCGCAATGCAATTGCTCGCGATGCAGAAGCCGTTATTGGCATTTGCCCATGCAAGAAAGAAGATTTAAGCGTGATAGTGAACGTGTTGGATGCCAATATCAAAAACGAATACAAGCGCACCGAACCTAATGTTTTCGTAGCCATCGAGTCAGTCGACAAACCAGAAACCGTTATCGACCCAGAAACCGCCAAACGATTTGTCAACGCAATGTATTGCGCGCCTCACGGTGTGCTTTCGATGAGCAAAGACATTGAAGGTTTAGTTGAAACATCCACCAACCTTGCTTCTGCAAAGATGCAAGCCGACAACACAATTCTTGTGGTTACATCGCAACGCAGTTCGGTAGAGAGCCGCAAATTCGATGCTGCTGCACAAGTTGAAACAGTGTTCGCTCTTGCCGGTGCCACCATTACCCACTCGTCGGCATATCCTGGCTGGGCTCCTAACATGGAATCTCCTATCTTAAATATTGCAATGGACACTCACCAACGTCTGTTCGGCACACGTCCTAAAGCAACTGCCATTCATGCAGGCTTGGAATGTGGTTTGTTCCTTACCAACTATCCTCATCTCGACATGATTTCCTATGGCCCGACTTTAAGAGGAGTTCACTCGCCAAGCGAGAAGATGCACATTCCTGCAGTAGCAAAGTTCTGGGACCTCACTGTTGCAATCATCAAGGAAGTTTCAAAACTAAAACGCTAAGATAAACCATTTAGGCAAAGCAAAAACGAATGATTGCTTTGCCTGTTTTTTTCAGTTTTTGCTGATATATATCATAGTTTTTTTGTAATTTAGTGGCAATGAACAATAAATCAATACAATAATGACAATTAAAGACTTAAATCCAACCCTTATTTGGAACATTTTCGACCAAATAACAAAAGTGCCTCGTCCATCAAAGAAAGAGGAAAAAATCCGCGAATTTTTGGTGAATTTCGCCAAAGAACATGGCATTGAATACAAAACCGATGCAATAGGCAACGTGGCTATGTTCCGCCCTGCCACCAAAGGTCACGAGAACGCTCCTCGCGTAATTCTCCAAGGACACATGGACATGGTGTGTGTGGCTAAAGATGGTGTTAAACACGACTTCGACAACGACCCAATCAAAACAATAATTGATGGCGAATGGGTTCATGCCGACGGAACCACGCTTGGTGCCGACAACGGTATTGGCGTTGCAGCCGGTTTGGCAGTGATGGTCGATAAGGACTTAGTTACTGGTCCAGTTCAAGCATTGTTCACCGTCGACGAAGAAACAAGCATGGGCGGTGCCAACAATCTTGGTGAAGGCATGATTGAAGGCGACATTCTTCTCAACCTCGACAGCGAAGAAGACGGCGAAATTTGTATGGGTTGCGCAGGCGGAATCGGCACTCAGGCATCTTTTGAGTTCACACCTGTTCCCGCGCCCAGCGATTTGAAATACATCAACATAATTTTCAAAGATTTTCAAGGCGGTCACTCGGGAACCGACATTGATGCAGAACGCGCTTGCGTTAACAAACTTATCATGCGTTTCATCTGGAACACAATGGCAAAACGCGAAGTTAAGTTGGCTTACATCAAAACAGGCGACAAGCACAATGCAATTCCTGTGAAAGCCGAAGTTATCATTGGTGTTAAGCCTGAAGATGTTGATGCTACAATTGCCGAACTTGAGGAATTCACTGCAACCATTAAGAACGAGTACAAGCACACCGAGAAAGACATGAAAATCCTCAATTCAATTGTCGACACTCCAGCCACAATCATCGACGACTGCACAACCAAACGTCTGGTGGCTTCGGTTTACAGTGCTCCTCATGGCGTATATCACATGAGCAAAGAAATTGAAGGCTTGGTTGAAACTTCAACAAACCTTGCAACTATCAACATCGTGGGCAACAAGATTCTTGTCGACACTTTGCAACGCAGTTCGGTGGAAAGCCGCAAAGACGAAATGGCTCAAATTGTTGAGGCTCACTTCACACTTGCCGGTGCAACCATAACCCACAGCGACCCTTATCCAGGTTGGGCTCCTAACATGGAATCGCCAATCCTAAACGTAGCAATCGACGTTTACAACCGTTTGTTTGGTGAGAAGCCTAAGACATCAGCCCTGCATGCAGGACTCGAAACAGGTCTGTTCCTGATTAACTACCCACACCTTGATATGATTTCGTTTGGACCGACTTTGCGCGGAGTTCACTCTCCTAAAGAGCAAATGCACATTCCTGCAGTGGCAAAGTTCTGGACATTCCTCACTGCAATCCTCGAAACAATTGCTAAGAAATAACATGCTCTTGCAGCCTTCTTAGTAAAATTATATTTTTGAAAAACTATTTAGGCAAGGCTAATAACATTACAATATTTAGCCTTGCCTTTTTGATTGATAAGTGATTATCAACATATTACCATTTCTATACCTTATGAACATCTACAAACCGCTTTCTTTCCTTTTAATTGCAGGATGCTCAACAGGCGTCATAGTTGCCCAAAGTCCTGACAATTCATACGGTATTGTGGCTGAAGAATCCCGATATACAGGCTTAAGCGAATCCGACTACAAGCGAGTGGCTGAAGAATTGGGCATTGAAATAGCCGTAATCAAGGCTGTTAGCGACATTGAGGCTGGCAAAAACCATCAAGGATTTATTGCGCCTGGATTGCCCACTCTCTATTTCTCTACCAATATGTTCAGCAATAATCTCCGCAAAAGAGGAATAACCGTCCCGGCATCTGTCAGACGCACCTCTGCTGCTTTTCTACGATTAAACAGAAAGAAATATGGTTCATACGGAAAGGCTCAGCACGCTCGTCTTAAAAGCGCAATGGAAATCGATTCGGTTTCTGCCATTTTATCGTGTTATTGGGGAATGTTTCAAATTGGCGGTTTTAATTGGAAGAAATGCGGCTGCGACTCTCCTCAAGATTTTGCTGCAAAAATGAGCGATTCAGAACTGATGCAACTTGAATTATTCGCTCACTTTGTTTCAAACAATGGTATGCTCAAATATCTAAAAGCAAAAAACTGGTATGGATTTGCCCGGTTATATAATGGCAGATACGCAAAACGATATGCCTCGCGAATGGCTGCTGCCTACAAAAGGTATAAATAACAAAGCCAATATCTAATTATATTAAATGAAAAAATCATCCCGACCCATCAATCCGATGAGCCGGGATAAATATTAAACTCTAAAAATAATTATTCCAATTCAGAAAATCACTTTTCGATAGTGCAAATCGAAACGCGGTTCCAATCTGGTTCTTCGAATACATCACCAACACCTTGACCAGTTGCAACGATGCGGTCAGCCGAAATCTTGTAAGTGTTAACGAGCATATCCTTAACTGCGTTTGCACGAGCCTTCGACAACTTTTCGTTGATTTCCTTGCTGCCTTCTGGCGAAGCATAACCAAGAATAGTAACCTTAGCATCCTTGTGGCTCTTCAAATATGTTGCAACACGTTGTACATTAGGATATTGAGCCTTCGAGATAACCGACTTACCTTGGTCGAAAGTGATAATAGTTTCAGGAACTTCGCTCTTCTTAGCCACTTCCTTAATCACTTCTACTTCCTTAACAACTTCCTTAACTTGAGCAGGACGATTGTTGCATTCATCCAAAGCACGCTTTGTGTCAGCCAATTCGGCACGAAGAGCGTTGATGCGAGCATTCAGGGCATCGAGTTCGCCTTGGTTGCTGAGGTCAGCAATCTTAAACGAGTGAGTGCCATTAGAATTCTTGAAGTGATAAGTTACACCAACTGTAAGTTCAAGATTTGCAAGATTGGCATTGAACGAGTTGCTGCTTTGCTTTGATGGATCAGAAAGATTCCAAACGATAGCAGGCTTCACACCAACAGTCCAAGCCTTTGATTCACCAAGGTTGAAATTGAAATTAAGACCAGCCTTTGCAGTAAGAGCATTTTCGTCTTGACCTTCGACTATTGGATAGAAGTAGTGACCCCAACCAGCACCCAAAACTGTTTCAATTTCAAACAAACGAGGTGAGCCATTGTAGCCACCAAACAAATTCATCATGTTTGTTACACCTTCCAAAACGAGGTTCGATGCATCAAAAACATTGCTGCTCTTAATGCCACCTTTTCTTGTATTCCAACTTGAAGTATTTACGGTTGCCGAATAATCCAAAGCCAAACCAAAAATTGGAGTGATTTGTTTCTTCAGTTCAACACCAAAGACGCCACGAGAGTGAGGAATTACACTGTAGCCCTGGAAAGGAGATACAACACCACCCTTTAATGTAAGTGACCAGTTGTCAGTAAACTTGCTGCCTTCCACTGTAACCTGTGCATTTGCAGCTACAAAACCCATCATAAGGGCAGCTAATAATAAAACCTTTTTCATTGTTTCTCTTATTAAAATTAATATATATTAAATTGTCTCAATCTTATTCGTAGTAAAAATTTTCAAAAACTTAATAGCTTTTATTACATATAACAAAAGTCATACCAAAATAGTTTTTATTTCATTTTACAACTTTTAGACCTCACATACTCAAAAAGGTTTAATATTACACCTGTTTTTTCAAATTCACCTGATTAATTTGCAATTCACACATTATTTATATAAGGCAATCTGTTTATATCACTTTTACAACTTTTTCACAGCATCACATCACATCATTTTCATCTAAAAAGACTAATTTTGTATAAAATATCATTTAATTATGACTCAAAGAATCACAATTATAACTTTATTCTGTGCCACATTACTGATGTGCAGTTGCCGTAATGCAAATAAAGCGACTGTTAGCACCGCCGATAACACCGGTTATTTTAGCGAATCAAAATTGCTAAACATCACCTTTAACGATAACTACTCAATAGTTAACATCCACGACCCGTGGAATGAAGGCAAAACTTTGCACACCTACATTCTTGTCCCTAAAGACAAGTCTTTGCCCGCCGACCTACCCAAGGGCACAGTGATTCGCACTCCAGTCACCAATGCTTTAGTATATTCATCGGTTCATGCTCAAGCAATCAAAGAACTGGGTAAAGTGTCAGCAATCAAAGGCGTTTGCGATGCCGAGTATTTCAAAATTCCCGAAATCACACAAGGATTGAAAAATGGCACTATATCAAACGTGGGGTCGTCGATGGCGCCAAGCATTGAAAAAGCCATTGCCATGAAACCCGAACTCATTGTGCTGTCGCCATTTCAGAATAGCGGCTATGGTGCAATTGCCACTATCGGTATCCCCATACTGGAATGTGCCGATTATATGGAAGATTCTCCTCTTGGCAGAGCCGAGTGGATAAAATTGTTCGGACTGCTGTTCGGCAACGAGGCAGAAGCCGACGTTATCTTTGAGCACACGCACAATGAATATGTTGCAATTAAAGATTCCGTAAGTAGTGTAACAGCAAAACCTAAAGTCATAACAGAAATGGTTATGAGCGGCGTATGGTTCGTACCCGGAGGTAAAAGTTATATGGCAAGAATCATTTCTGATGCCGGAGCCGCCTATCCCTGGTCCGACAACAACGATTCAGGCTCATTGCAACTCGATTTGGCCCAAGTGCTCAACGCTGCAAATGATGCCGATTGCTGGCTGATTAAGAGTTCAACCATTAAATCGTATTCCGACATTAGAAAAGAAAATGAACTTTACACCAAGTTTAAGGCATTCGGCACAACCAACATCTGGGTATGTAATCCTCAAACGACAACGCTTTTCGAGGATTTTCCATTCCATCCCGAACTGCTTTTAAAAGAATATGCAGCAATCTTCCATCCCGACATTTTTGGCGGAAAGTATAACTATCGATATTTCAAACCTCTTGACAAGCAATGAGTTCAATCAATCGAAAATTATCGTTCGCTTCAGCCATAATTCTTATAAGTGCTGTCACCGTGCTGCTTGCAATAACCAACTTGCTAATCGGCTCTGTTGACATTCCGCCCGATGCCATATGGCGTATCATCACTGCCCAAGATTGCGGGAACGACGCTTGGGAAGCAATCATCATCCACACCCGTGTGCCTATGATTATAACTGCTGCTTTAAGTGGTTCTGCATTAGCCGTGTCAGGACTCCTTCTGCAAACGGCATTCAACAATCCTCTTGCCGGCCCCTCAATTCTTGGTGTGTCAACCGGTGCCAGTTTTGGCGTTGCTGTGGTGATGCTTGCCACAGGAAGTGCTTTAGGGTCGATGCTTAGTGAGTCAGCAGGCTTTTATATGGCAACACTTCTCGGAGCATTTTTTGGTGCAGGAATCGTGCTGTTGGTGCTACTCTTTTTCTCAACTATGGTGCATAGTGCAACAATGCTCCTGATTATTGGCATCTTGGTGAGTTATTTGGCATCAAGTGCAGTTAGCCTGCTCAATTTCTTTGCCACCGAAGAAGGTGTTCACAGTTATGTGATTTGGGGATTAGGTAATTTTTCGGGCGTTTCAACCGAACGGCTGCCGTTTTTCTCAATTTCAATAATCATTGGCTTGGCAGCATCTGCGCTCCTTGTCAAACCGCTCAATGCACTGTTGCTCGGCACACGTTATGCTGAAAATCTTGGCGTGAACACAAAACGAGTGCGAAATGCTCTTTTGATTATCACCGGCTTGCTAACGGCAATCGTCACTGCATTCTGCGGCCCAATCGGCTTTATCGGTCTTGTGGTGCCTCACATTGCCAGGCTGCTGCTAAACACCAGCAATCACAACCGGCTTTTGCCGGCTACCATTCTTGCGGGAGCAGCCGTAACTTTGCTATGCACACTTCTTAGTGTACTGCCAAAAAGTTACGGTGTAATACCCATCAATGCCATAACTCCCATAATTGGAGTTCCAATCATTATCTACATTATAATTAATCGTAGAAAAATACAGTATTTCAACTAATGAGTTACCTTAGCACAAATAATCTCTGCATAGGCTATCGCCAAAAAGGGCATAATGCTGTGATACTTGACAATCTCAATCTGAGTCTTGAGAGAGGGTCGCTTGTGGCACTGCTTGGTGCCAACGGTGCCGGCAAATCCACCCTGCTACGAACAATAACGGCTGTGCAGCCGCCCCTCGGCGGCTCGATAGAGATAAGCGGATGCGACATTTTCAAACTCACGCAACTCGAGCGGTCGAGACTGATTGGAATTGTCAATACCGACCGCGTGATGGTTGGTGCCCTCTCTGTGCGAGAACTGGTCTCTTTGGGCAGACAGCCCTACACCGGATTTCTTGGGCGGTTAAGTAAACACGATAAAGAAATTGTTAATCAAGCAATAGCAGATGCAGGAATCGCACACAAAGCCGACTGCTATGTTTCGCAACTCTCCGATGGCGAAAGGCAGAAAGCAATGATTGCCAAAGCACTTGCTCAAAAGACACCTATCATAATTCTCGACGAGCCCACTGCATTTCTCGACGTTGCAAGCCGTTTCGAGACAATGCGACTGCTTCACAACCTTGCACATTCTGCCAACAAAGCCATTCTGCTATCAAGTCACGATATTTCGCAGTCACTCCTGCTTGCCGACTACGTTTGGGCTATTTCTTCCGAGAAGCATGTATCGGCAGGCAATACCGAAGACTTGGTTTTGAGCGGTTCTATCGACAACCTTTTCAATTCCAAAGCACTCAAATTCAATCGTTTGAGCAGCGATTTTGAAACGGTGTTGCCCCACTCTGCCTATGCTTCGGTTCAGTGCAGCGACACAGTTCTATCCCACTGCATCAGCAATGCGCTCATTCGCAACGGTTTTGCTGTGCAAGACCACGCACCAATACAAATCACAGCAACCGACAAGAATAACATCTCATTAAACGGCAACACCCTCCACTCCATTGCCGAACTTGTAGCAGAGATACGCAAACTCAAATAAAACATCTCATTACCCCAAAGTGTATGAACATCACAGTTAAAGACTATATGAAAATGCAGCCCAACTATCCGAAAGTGGCTGACAGCGACAAATTCTATCTGCAAATGGCTATGCAACTCGATTCTGCGATGGAGCAAGCAAAGCCTCAACTTCCTCTCACCAATGCCATAAAGCGTGACATTGCGCTTGCCGTTACTGGCTATTATCAGGACATCGTGGCCGATTGTGGAATCTGGCGTTCATTCATCACCATCCACAAAGAGTTTTACGGCAAATGTCTGCCTTTTTACACGTTATCCGACGAATACTGCGAAAGCGAATTAAACAAGGAAGATATTCAATTCATAATATGGTATGTGATTGAGTGTCAAAGCGACACGCAAGGGCTACTATCTCCTTTCAACACCGAAATTGTACGCCTTGCCGATATTTTCTTTAACATACTCGATGCAGACTACTTGACGGCTCCTTCGCCCACCGAATACACCATGGCAATGGATGTGGAACTCGACAACATCGGACAAGTGCAAAGCATTTTTGAACTGTCGTCGTGGCTATTTTGGAATAGTTATTTAATGCGCCATGCCGCCATCGCTGCCATAAATGAGGCGAAAGAAGAAGCGAAAGAAATCATTGCTAAGCATCCCAATCCCAACGATGCCACGCCGCATTTGAGCGACCTTAACGACCGCGTAATGTTGTCGAACCCAACCGGACCGCTTGCATTAACTGTTGGTGAATGGCTAAAAATGATTGTTGAAGGCGAAATGCCAAAGCCCGACGACGACACCACTACTGTTGGCAAACCGCACAAATTCTACACTCAACTTACGCACGCAACCGCAGGCTCACCGATAGCATTTTTCGATAGTTACGACGCTCTCGAAAGTTTCTTGAGCGACGACATGGGATGGGGAAATGCCCCACAAGGTCACCTGCCACACCTCCGACACTTCGACAATTTTGTGGTTTATGGCACACCTGCCAGAGGCATCCTCATTGCTCACGATGTGGCTCAATACATACGCCATTCGCAAAACCCGTGTTACGACCCTGTTGCGGCTGACAAACATGGCTACAAACTACTCACTGAACGCGGCTCTTGTCCAATCGACCTTATCAAATACGTTTTCACCAATCATCTTGTTCCCGACATCCGATTGCCTTACGATAAAAATGGCGACATAACAACATTCAACTGGGATTTCCTTGCCCGTTTATATCAGCAGCGATACTATCGCCCCGATTAAACTGACGCATAAATCCTCGGTTCTACGCTGAATGTATATGTGACGTTGTGCTTTTAACAAAAATTTACAACGCTCCTTTAGTCGTCACATCATATTATACATCAGCAAATTACAACCGACAGAATCTCATCACATCCACTTTTTAGAAAAATTTTTGCATCAAAACATTTGGCAATTCAAAAAAAGATAGTAACTTTGCAAACGCAAACAAGAAACAAATGGCCCATTAGCTCAACTGAATAGAGTGTTTGACTACGGATCAAAAGGTTACAGGTTTGAATCCTGTATGGGTCACAAAGGGAATGGTTATTACCATTCCTTTTTTTCGTTGACAGA
>JBJEKD010000051.1:17107-20663 GCA_051878455.1 Muribaculaceae bacterium | reverse complement strand
AAGCTAATAATTTAATCCTATCATAAGCAAGGCTGATTCATTGCATCGACAGTGAGTCAGCCTTTGTTTTTTTCTATGCAATTTGCTTTTTGTGTCCGGAAAGGCATCAACAGAGTTTATTCCGTTCTTAATGCCTATCATACTATCGCTTTGTTTTGCCAGTTTATAATGCCTAAATTAACGGCATCCAATACACAATACTTGTGAATTATTGCTGTCCGATAAAACTCGGATAATGCTATAAAGAATGGCTCGAACGCTGAAATTACGCTGTTCGAGTTAGTTTTTATGTCTACAAGCCCCTCAGTCAAAAAGTGATGGTTCAGGAGACGCTTGCCCATGATGCTATATATCGTTGGATGTCAGCACAGCCTTTCAAGGCTACCTGCACATCCATTCGGGGTTGCCGACGACTTTATTTTGATTTGCTTGCGCCTTGCGATATTGAGGTGGTAAAGGAGATGTGGCGGAAACTGTTTTAAGGGCTTAAATTGGCTCTGTTGGATGGCAGGGTAGGTCAGTGCCTTACGCTTGCAAATCATCGCCTCTGGAGTGCCTAAATATGCAAAAAACACATCTGAACAATGCACTGTGTGATTTGCGTTGTTCAGATGCTTTGTTTTGTATTATGATGGATAACTGGTCTTATGACCTTATTGCAGGTCGTAGAGAGCCTTTCCGTAGTCCGACAGATATTCGCTGAGTTCCAGCACTTGCACCGGTATTTCAACGGTGCCAATAGCCCACGGACCGATGTCGTAAGGATTATAGAAGAACACGATTTCTTCGCCGGTGAGATACACCTCGTGGCTTACAAATAGGTCGCTGACGAAGATACCCGATTTTTCAGCCACCTCGTCCATCGTGTCGGCGTAATAGTTAAGCATAAGCGCATTTTGCAGAACCGGCATCAATGCCTCCTCGATTCCTGGGCGGAAAATGTTTGAGAAGGTGAGCACGCGCTTGTTTTTGAGGTCGTAGTTCACAAAACTTGCAAAGTAGTTGGAATGGGCACCGCCGGTGTATTGGTCGTGCTCAACCTTGAATACCACATATTTTTCGCAAAAACCTACTGACTTAACCGAAATGTTATTGCTCAGCACGCGCACATCGTGGGTCGCTTCAGGTGTTCGGTCAACGCGTTTAAGCACCGATTCGCCATAGCCGATAGGCTTTGAAATGAAGTCGACAATGCAACTGTCGATTGATGCTTTTGGAGTTGAAAAGGTATGGGCTATAATAGTGTCCTGAAGTGCTTTCACGTCGGCATCGCCAAAGCGGCGTGGCCATTGCACGGCAATCGAGGCTGTGGTGTAGACTTTCACGTCTTTGCCGAATGAAGTGTCGCCTTCACACAAATAGGTGGCTGATGCGGTCTTAAACTCCTCATAGATGTCGTAGTTGCTAATGTCGCAACCGTTGGCGCTGTCGCTGCTGGCTATTGTTCCTCGGTTAGGCTTGGTGCACGACACTGCCAATGTTAACAGCATGATTGTTGTTAATAGAATTCTTCCTTTCTTCATAATTCATTGATATTTTTCGGTTGTTAATTATCGTAAGCAAATATAGGAATTATTTTCAACCTTTTATTGAGGTAAGATGTTAATTTTCATTTATTTGTCAGTTCTCGGTTACTCCTTTTGGCGCCAAAGTTGGTCGATTTTACGTCTTATTGAAATCACGTTGCCTGAGGTGATAACCCCCATAATTGCAATAGCCACCACTATTGCAGTGACAAGTGTGCTTCCGTCGACGCCAAAAGCGTGAAGCATGTCGATGTAGAATGTGCGTGCAACAATCATTAACGCTATGCTTGCCACAAGCACCACGGCGTTGATTGTCACCACCATGCCGATGTAGGGCGATGCCACTTGCGCGGGGTGATAGCCCAGCATGAGCAGGTCTTGCAGTTTCTTGGTGTTTTTTTGCAGCAGCAGGTAGATGCTGAGAGTGAGCACGAAGAACGACAGCAGGCTGATGAGCACGCCCACGGCAATCACAATGCCTATAATCACCGACAGGAAATAGTTGGCTTTCCCGCTATTCATCTTGTCGCCGCCCACTTCGTAGCCTTTTGTGTCCATATAGTCGGATATGCGCACGTCGCCAGGGGTGTTGACTTCCACAATCAGGCGGCTCGGAACGGTGGTGCCGCCGTTGCCGTAGCGCTCGTTGCTCCATTGCATGAATGTTTCGGGCACAAGAATGGTGTTGAGCCGGCTCGAGAACCCAACAATGCGTCCTGGCAACACGTCGCTCATGCCGTTGCCGGTAAGGGTGAACTTCAGCGGAATCATTCCCATCATGCCTTCGCTGAGTTTGGGCATGCCTTGGGCTGCGGCAAATCCGAAGTTGTAGAGGCTGAGATAATCCTTCGACACTATCACGGGCACCTCGGGCCGTTCGGGATTAAATCGCCAGTCGGACGAACTCACGTCGATAAACTCGTCGGGTATCGACTCGAAGAAGAATTGGGTGTTCATGCTGCGGCCGCTGTTGCCGAGCCCTAATGAGGCATTTACACTGTATTCCGAAGTCTGGAATTTCCCCACTTTAGTCACCCACTTTTGCTGCTCAATGTCGGCAATGGCATCGCTCGAAAACTCCGACCCGGTGCCCATCAGGGCGCCCATGCCGGTCACTTTGCGCGTAATCACCAGATAGTCGCGTTTTATGAAACTCTCTTCGTCGTTGAATATCGGGCGCACGTCGCCATAGAACTGCACAGCCAAAATCACTATGGTGAGTCCGATGAGATTAGCCACGGCAAAACCGCCTAATTGCGCCACGCTCACATGCTGGCGAAGCAATTTCCACATCAATCCTTTCATAGTTTCAACTCCTTGTCTACGTTAATCATCACGTTGTTTCCCACCGAAGTGGCTATCACGCCTGCGCCTTGATGTTCGGCCTCGTCGCTCACCAAGCGAGCCACAATGCCATTGTTTGTGTTGTCGAGGTGGCTCACTGGCTCGTCGAGCACGATGAAATCGTAAGGTTGGCAAAGGGTGCGTATTATTGCCACACGCTGTTGCTGACCGATTGACATCTTGCCCACAAGGCTATGCTGCTTGTCGGCTATGCCGAGCGCCTCAAACAGCCGTATGATGTCGGGCCTCGACTTAAATCCCGTGATGTCGTTTTTAAGCAACACATTCTCTAAAGCAGAGAGTTCGGGGAACAGACGCAACTCCTGTGGCAAATACGCCAGATGGCGGCATCGCACCTCGCACCATTGAGCCACTTTGAGGCTGCGCACGTCGGTGCCGTCGAAACTCAGTGCCCCCGAATAATCGTTGCGGAAGCCATAGATGTAACTGCAAAGCGACGACTTGCCCGTGCCGCTTTCAGCCGAAATCAGATATTTTTTGCCGCGCTCAAACGCCACGTCGCGCAGCCACACCTCGCTGCCCGTGTCGGCGCATCCGGCAAACACCGCCGGCAACACATTATGTAGTTCAATCTTTTGCATTTGCCAAGTATGTTTTTACGCTTTGAACTGCAAAGTAATAAAAAACATTTCTTTCCCCCACATTAAATATACTTAAATATTCCC
>JBJEKD010000051.1:0-17007 GCA_051878455.1 Muribaculaceae bacterium | reverse complement strand
GCAAAGTAATAAAAAACATTTCTTTCCCCCACATTAAATATACTTAAATATTCCCCACCATCACATCCGCCCAACTCAACAACACCCTGCCTCTCGGGCGTATTGCATACACCCAAATGCCATTGAGGCGAAGAAATAAGCCTGGGATAAACATTAGTGTTACCAGTGTAACATGTTTAAGGGAAAGGCATTTAAGGTAAAAGGAAAAGCGCGAATAATGCCCTTCCACTTAAATATAATGCCACCCTTATTTCGGCACTGCAAGTGGTGTGGTTGAGGGTGGCAGGATTGTGGTTGGCGGTGCCGACAATGCTAAAGTGGCGGTGTTTAATGCTAATGGCGCTATGGTGCGGTGCGGATTGGCTGACAATCTGCCGGAATTGGCAACGGGCATCTACATAGTCCGCATTGGCTCAACGGTGAAGAAAATAGCCATCGCGCAATAAGTTTCTCGGAGTAAACCCTTGCTTAACCATCGGTTTGTAATACATTAAAAATGAGGGCTGCATTCGCCGGTAATTCGGTGTGATGCAGCCCTCGTTGGTGTGGTTGGGAGAGAGGGTAGGCAATGTGTGTTTGCACTATAGTTATTAAACCCAAATCGTTGATTAGTCTGTTATGCGCAACCTTGCTTTCTTTTCGTCACCTGCTTAAACAACAAAGTTGTTATCGTTATAGCACGAATGGCTATTCGTGGTTAAGCGGGTGTGTTTCAGTTAGTTGCCATAACCCAAAGTGGTGTAGTAGCGACCGTTGCTATAGTAATATTCCAGCGAAACAAATCCGCGAGCATTTCCGCCATACCATGTCGAACGGATACCTTCGGAGTCTTCGGCATAGGTTACCGGTTGACCGTAGCGTGCGCAGAGGTCGCTATACAGGCGATTGAAGCGGCCAAGGTCGTCGTACGACGTAGAATAGTGGAACTCGGCGCTGCTTAATGCCTGACTTGTGCCATAGTTGAGCATCACGTCGGGCCAGAAACAATTTAGTTCCTGAATGTTTCGCAAGTACACCACGCCATTGTAATATCCGTCGATTTCATAACCGCGAGTGAACAGATAGTCGAGCGAAGCATAATAGGCTGTACCGAAAGTCAAACCGAGTATGCCGCTGATAATCGGAGCACGATGCCACGGACGAAATCCTGGAGGCGGCACCGGACGGAAGATATGGTGATGCACCGGACGGAAAGTGCGGAATGGCGGTGCCACTGGCGTATGCCACGACGACGGACGGTGACGAATCACGCCGTGATGGTCGGGTGCAGGCTTGTGTCCGGGTGCACCGGGACGTGCACCAGCGTTGCCAATATGATAGCCTGGGCGATTATCACCCGGGCGAGCACCACCCACATTTCCACCTGTATGACCGTTATCACCCGGGCGGGCTCCTCCTACATTTCCACCCGGACGACTGCCGGCGTTGTTTCCGCCGGGGCGGTCGCTGATGTTTCCGCCGGGGCGGTTGTTGTTATTGGGACGATTGCCCACATTTCCGGCATTACTTCCGTTTGAGCGGCGTTCGTCGTAGGACCGACGCATAGCATCGCTACGCGATTGCGAGTTGCGGCTGTCGCGCGACCCCGAATCGTTGATGCCGCTGCTGCCACTGCTGCCACGATTCACCTTGGGCCAGTTGCTCACCTCGCTGCGCTTGTTGTCGCGGCTTACACGGTCGCTGCCACTGCGTGTGGTTGCGCTGCGTTCGCGGCGGCTGTCGTCGCCACGGCTGACGGTTGTTGCTCCGCGTGAACTGCTTTTCCCCGACGCCGTCGAACGGCTTTCGCTTCGCTCGTTTGAGCGGCGCTGTGCCACTGCCTCGCCTGCTGTGAGCATCATGCCCGACACGAGCAGTGCGCTTATTGCTGTTGTCAATGTGAATCGTCTCATATCAGTAAGTGTTTTATGTTTGCTGAAAATGTTTGTTCGTTCTCTAATTTATAAATGTTTCTGTATTTTTTAGACTAACGCCAAAAGTAATGGTTTAAATGCCTTAAATCACAACAATCGTTAAAAAAAACATCCCCGAGCGCTAATATTGCTGCTCGCATGCGCCGGGGACAATTTATCAATCAATTTCAAAACGGTTGTTATACTTCGTCGAAGCAATCAGTTGCCGTAACCCAAAATAGTGTAGTAGCGGCCGTCATTGTAGCGATAAGTGAGGGTGATGTAGCCGCGGAAATCGCCACCATACCACAAAGCCTCCATCTTACTGCTGCTCGACTTATACGTCACTGGAGCACCATACATTCGGCACAAATCGCTGTAGAGGCGCGTGTAGCGAGAGTTGTCGTTGTAGCGTGTTGAATAATACAATTCTGCTTCTTCGAGGTAGCCTCGGCTTGAATATTCGAGCACTGCATCAGGCCAGAAATAGTTCAATTCGTTCACGTTGCGCAAATACACCTTTCTGCCATCGTAGCCATCAATTTCATATCCGCGATTGAACAGATAGTCGAGCGAACTATAATAGGAATATCCGAAAGTCAAACCAAACACTCCGCCAATCACTGGAGCCGAAGACAACGGACGATAACCCTTTGGAGCCGTTGGACGCGAAATGATGAAATCGGCTGGGCGATGAGTGCGCACCGGTGGTGCCACAGGAGTTGCCCACGATGAAGGTCGAGTGACCACGCTGCCATGATATTCTGGACGGTCGACATGATTGTTGTTGCCGTTCAACGTGCCTGGGCGAGCATTGGCGCCGTTTCGCAAATCGCTTGGACTGCTAACTGTATTCTTGTTGTCGGCAGGACGGCTCGTAGAAGTGTTGCCGCCTGTGCGGTTGCTGCTCACGGTTGGCTTGTTTTCGCTTGGCCAATGGTTGGCGCTGCTGTTGCCGCTATTGTTAGTCACCGGACGGTTGATGTTGCTCACACTGTTTCCTGGACGGCTGGTGCTCACCGAAGTGTTGCGTCCTGCCACCGTTGCCGATTCACGACGACTATCAACCGACGACGACGTGGTGGCGTCTTTGCGTGGAGCACTCACGGTGGTGACTTTGCCACGGTTGTCGCTTTCGCTGCTCGTTGCAGTTACTTGTGTGCGTGTTCCGCTCACCGAACGGCCGTTCCTCTCACGAGTTTGTGCCAAAACTGTAGAGGTTGCCATCAACATTCCCATCACCAAAAGGGAATTAACCAAGATGTTTCTGTTTACAGTTTTCATAATTCCAAATTTTTAGTTGTTAGTCAAATCGTTTCGTTTTTCTCTTTCTTTTGTTAAATTTGACACTTAAATTAACAAAAAGTTTAACGCTTTTGTTTATTTCAGTCGGTTTTTTAGTTTTCTGATTCGCTCATACGACTCCTGCAAACGCTCGGGTGGTATTTTGCCGGCTTTCACGGCATTGACAATCATTTCCACCACTTTGAAAGGGCGGTCGGGCTCATAACCGGTGGTGATGTTGTTGCCCATCACCAGCATATCGGCGCCGGCATTTATGGCAAGGGCAATGGCATCCTCAATCTTGTAATTGTCAACAATGCCCTGCATATACATGTCGTCGGTGAGAATCACGCCCTCGAAGCCCAGTTCGTTGCGAAGCACACCGGTGAGAATATTGTGCGACAGGGTGGCAGGCAATTCGGCATCGAGCCTGCGGTTGAAAATGTGAGCAGTCATCACGGCATCAATCTTGCCCTCGGCAATCAACTGCATGAACGGATGCAGTTCGCCGCACTGCCATGTGTCGGTGACGTCGGTCAAGCCATAGTGCGAATCGGCGGCACTGCTGCCATGCCCGGGAAAATGCTTCACTGCACACATCACACCGCACTGGTGATGTGCATCAATAAACCATCCTGCATGCTGCGTCACCACTGCCGTATCGGCTGAGAAACTGCGACCAAGCCTGCCAATCACCGGACATTCAACATTCACGTTCACATCAATGTCGGGCGCAAGATTCATGTTAACCCCCGACCATGCCAATTCTTCAGCCATCTGCCGGGCATAACGAACGGTGGTGTCGCGATTGTTCGCCTCGCCCAAATAGCGGTGGCTCACCGTGGGCTGATAGCCATACTGCGGCTTCAGGCGCGCCACACGCCCGCCTTCTTGGTCGAGCGCAATGAGCAGCATGCCATCGCCATAGCCTTGCAACTCGCGTGTGAGTCTACGCAACCGCTCCCGATTGGTGATGTTGCGCGACCCCAACTGCTTAGTGCCGGTGAGGTCGACGTCAAACAATATTATTCCTCCCACATGCAAATCGCGCACATAGCGCACAGCATCACTCTGGGGCGTTATGCTGTCGCCCTTAAAGCCCACCATCAGCATTTCTGCCGCGTAGCGCCTGAGCAGCGAATCGCCGACAGCCTGCTGTGCTTTCACCGAAGCCATGGCAAAAACCATTGCCACAGCAATGCAAATTCGTTGTATTGTCATCGTTGTTAGTTTCTTTCAGTAACCGTTGTCGAACGGTTGTTTTGTAGCCACAACAAAATTAACCATTTTTCGGAACACTACGGCAAAAGCCTTGTGCAAAAATAATCACCGATTGACGCACCATTGCCCAGCCAAATGCACTAACTTTGCACATAATATAAATTAAAAAAGCGTCTGCAATGAAATCAATGCCGTTAGTGGGAATCTCCGACAACTATGGAGAAGAAGGCTGGCACAACCTGAAGGTGGAATATGTTGCCGCGCTGGCAGCCGCCGGTGCCCTGCCCGTTATTGTGCCATTCACCCTCGATTCCGAAGCACTTGCCAGCACCCTCAGCCGCCTCGACGCAGTAGTGCTGAGCGGAGGGGGCGACTTGGCTCCCGAGACCTTCGGCGGAGAGTTCTCGCCATACGCCCACAAGCCCAACTTGCCGCGCGACCGCTTCGACATTATGCTCTATCGGCTTGCCGTGGCGCAGCATCTGCCAGTGCTGGGCATCTGCCGCGGTTTGCAGGTGATAAACGTGGCTGAAGGCGGCGACATCTATCAGGACCTCGCGCACGAAATCGACGTTTCGATGACCCGCCACTCGCAAACAGCCCCAAAATGGCAAGGTGTGCATGGCATAACCTTCACGCCCAACACAGCCACCGCCCGCCTGTTGCCACAACTGAATTTTCAGTGCAACTCGTTTCACCATCAAGCCATAAAGCGTCTTGGCAACAACTTGCTGGCTACCGCCGTCAGTGACGATGGCATAATTGAAGGCATCGAGCACACCCAAGCCGACGTGATTGCCGTGCAATATCACCCCGAACGAATGGCTTTGCCCGGAACTCACCAACTGCAATTCCTCAAAAATTGGGTAGACCACCTCAATTATGAACAATTATCCGACAATAAAGAGAAAATTTGACCAACTATTACGGATAATAGAATAAAATTCGGGTCCGTTCCAATCGGGGCAATTTTGGTGAAATATCGGTCAATAGGCCAAAAACTTAGGCAAAAAACATGCACAAAATGCAAAATTTTGTGCAAAAAACGTTCTTTTATCCCGTAAAATTTTTATTTATGAATAATAATTAGTTACTTTGCACCGATAAAAAATAACTGTGAAGAAATTACAACTAAATTTATAACAATTAAAATTTAAGAATTATGTCTGAAATTGCAGAAAGAGTAACAGCTATCATCGTTGATAAGCTTGGTGTAAACGAAGCAGAAGTAAAGCCTGAAGCAGCATTCACTACTGACCTTGGTGCAGATTCACTTGATACAGTAGAACTTATCATGGAATTTGAGAAGGAATTTGGTATCACTATTCCAGACGAAAAAGCTGAAACTATTCAAACTGTAGGCGACGCTATCGCTTACATTGAAGAAAACAAGTAAGACAAACTTTCTTTAATTTCCCGTAACTACAACTTTATGGAATTAAAAAGAGTAGTAGTAACAGGTCTTGGTGCTATTACTCCGTTAGGCAACGATGTTGCTCAAACATGGGCAAATGCGTTGGCAGGAGTAAGTGGAGCAGGACCTCTTACTCATTTTGACGCCTCGAAGTTCAAAACACAATTTGCTTGCGAGGTGAAAGGTTATACTGCAGCCGACCATTTCGACCGCAAGGCTATTCGCACATTAGACCTCTATTCGCAATATGCACTTGTGGCAGCCACACAAGCAGTTGAAGATGCACAAATTGCCGAAGGGCTCGATAAGACTCGCGTAGGCGTTGTGTTCTGCGCTGGTATTGGCGGTTTGCACACGTTTGAAGAAGAAGCCGGCTACTATGCTGTTCACGAAGAAAGCGGTCCTAAATACAATCCATTCTTCATTCCTAAGATGATTGCCGACATTGCTGCCGGACACATCTCAATGAAGTATGGCTTCCACGGACCAAACTACGGTATCGTATCGGCTTGTGCATCATCAACCAACGGTATGATTGACGCATTCAATTTGGTGCGCCTGGGTATGGCTGACGTGATGGTCACCGGTGGTGCCGAAGCAGCGCTCTATCCTGCCGGCGTTGGTGGTTTCAACTCAATGCACGCGCTCTCGACTCGCAACGACGACCCATTGCACGCATCTCGCCCATTCAGCGGTTCGCGCGACGGTTTCGTTATGGGCGAAGGTTCTGCTGCTCTCATCCTTGAGGAATATGAGCACGCAAAGGCTCGCGGAGCAAAGATTTATGCTGAAGTGATTGGTGGCGGCATGAGCGCCGATGCTTATCACATCACAGCCACTCACCCCGAAGGCCTCGGTGCCCGCCTGGTGATGGAAAATGCTCTGAAAGATGCCGGCATCAAGCCTGAAGAAGTCGACTACATCAACGCACACGGTACATCGACCCCTGTTGGCGACGTTTCGGAAGTGAAAGCCATTAAGGAAGTGTTTGGCGACCACGCTTATAAGTTGAACGTAAGTTCTACTAAATCGATGACCGGACACTTGCTGGGTGCTACTGGCGCTCTCGAAGCCTTGTTCTGCGTGAAGTCGGTTCAAGAAGATGTTGTGCCTCCAACAATCAACCACGTTGACGGCGACAACGACGAGAACATCGACTACAACATGAACTTCACTTTCAACGAAGCTCAACATCGCACTGTTGACGTTGCTTTGTCGAACACCTTTGGCTTTGGTGGTCACAACGCCTGCATAATCGTTAAGAAGTACAAAGAATAAAATTCAGCACAAGTGCTTAAGGATATTCTCATCATGCTAAAGCTCCCTTTCTTAAAGGAAAAGGAGCTTTACGTTTTTTGCCACAATATGCTTGGGTTCTATCCCGGCGACATCGAACTGTATAAGTTGGCTTTCGTACACCGCTCAATGTCAATCAAATCGCGTTCAGGATGGGTCAACAACGAACGGCTTGAGTTTCTCGGCGACTCCATTCTCGACAGCGTGGTGGCTGACGTGCTTTACAACGCTTTTCCCAAGCGACGCGAAGGCTTTCTCACATCAACACGCTCGAAGATTGTACAACGCGAAAGCCTCAACCGGGTGGGCGAACGCCTCGGTCTGCCGCAAGTGGTGCAATGGTCGCAGAAGTCGCAGAGCCACAACAGTTACATCTTCGGCAACGCTGTGGAAGCGCTTGTGGGTGCAGTTTATCTCGACAAAGGCTACGAACGCTGCTTCAAATTTGTGAAGGAACGTATTCTCGATGCCTATTTCGACCTGCGAAACGTGGCAAAAACCGAAATTAACTTCAAGTCACACCTCATTGAATGGAGTCAAAAATATCACATCCCGGTTGAATATCAAACTTCAAATGCCGAATACGACCAGCAAAACAGTCCGGTGTTTCACACCACAGTGAAACTTGGCGGCATTGAAGTGGGATGTGGCAAAGGCTATTCAAAAAAGGAATCGCACCAACTGGCTTCGCAGGATGCCCTAAATCACATCAACGGCAATCAGGAACTGCGCGAAATGGTGCTTGCAACCGTTGGCGAAGACAGCACCACCGACAATCTTAAGGAAGAAATCCGAAAAGAAGACCTTGTTGACGCTGCCGAAGCAATGGCTATTGCCGAACTCGAACGCGAAGAACGCGAGGCGGAACGGCTTAAACTCGAAAGCAATGAGCGAGTGTGAATTATTGTAGAGCCACACACACAACTAATACGCTGCGCTCTGCAAGGTGACCCCAACATTAATCACCTTGCAGGGCGTTTTTGTTTTAAATAGCATCGGTTACGTCATTCCTCACCTTCGACGGGCAACCGCACATCAGGTTCAATAAACTTATAATCACGCCCAAACACAATAAAACAAGGCTTTTGTGCGTTTCATTATTTAGATTAAATGGGCATGAAGCGTTATGTTGTTAAAATATCATTTCTCATCATCATGGCACTCACCATGGTGCTGCAAACAGCATGCCGCAGCGCGAAACTAAGCGATGCCGATGAGCAATATGCCCGTGGCGAATATCATGCCGCCATGCTCACCTACAAGAAAATCTACAACAAACTCACTCACAAAGACGAACGCTCACAACGTGGTGTGGTGGCTTTCCGTTTAGGCGAGTGTTACCGCCACCTCAACATGGCTGCAAACGCTTCGGGAGCCTATCGCAGCGCCTTGCGCTACAACTACCCCGACAGCATGGCTTTGCTTTATTTGGCTCAAAGCCTGCACATGGAAGGGAAATATAAAGATGCCGTGAAAAACTACGAGGCTTTTCTTGAAAAATCCCCGAAAAACATTTTGGCTCGCGACGGGCTGCGCGGCAGCCAAAATGCCGCCCGAATCAAAGCCACGCCCACTCGCTATAAAGTGAGTGCTGCCAAACTGTTTAATTCGCGCCGAGCCGACTTCTGCCCAATGTTTTTCGATGCTGCTCACGATGTGCTCTATTTCACCTCATCGACCGAGAAAAGCAAAGGCACGGCTAAAAGCGAAATCACCGGAACAAAAAACAGCGACGTTTATGTGTCGAAGAAAAACGAGAAAGGCGTTTGGCAACGCCCCGAGGCTGTTGAAGGCGAGTTGAATACCGACTTCGATGAGGGCATCACCTCGTTTTCGCCCGACGGAACCACAATGTATTTTGCCAGAGCCCGACGTGAGGAAAACTCATCGACTTCGGTGGAGATATTCACCTCAAAGCGTAGCGAGGCTCAGTGGAGCGCACCGGTGAAACTTGAGATAACTGCCGACACGCTCTCGGCTTACGGCGACCCGGCAGTGTCGCCCGACGGCAAATGGCTTTATTTCTCGAGCGATATGCCCGGCGGACAAGGCGGCAAGGACTTGTGGCGCATCAACCTGACCGAACGGGTGGGTACGCTTGAAAATCTTGGCGACGTGATTAACACGGCAGGCAACGAGCGTTTCCCATATTTGCGCAGCGACAGCGTGCTCTATTTCGCATCTGATGGACACGCCGGTTTGGGAGGCCTCGATATTTTCAAAGCCACCATGACCCCCTCGGGAGGATGGAACGTGGAAAATATGGGCTGGCCATTGAACTCATCGTATGACGACTTTGGAATCACTTTTGGCGATGGCGAGAGCGGCTTCTTCAGTTCAAACCGCAACGATGCCCGCGGCTACGACCATATCTATTCATTTGTGAAACCCGAACTGAAAATCACCATATCGGGCTACGTGCTCGACCGCGACGAGGAGCCGGTGCCAAATGCAGTGATTCGCATTGTGGGCGACGACGGCAGCAATCAAAAAGCCATTGGCAAGAGTGACGGCACATTCCAGTTCAACCTGCAACGAGGCGTGAAATATGTGATGATGGCTGGTGCCAAAGGCTATATGAACGGCAAGCAGGAGTTTGAGAGCGACATCGCTGAAGAAGATGCCGAATATGCTGTCGACTTCATTCTCGCTGCAATGACCAAGCCGCAGGTGATTGAAAACATCTTCTACGACTTCGACAAAGCCACGCTGCGCCCCGAATCGAAAGTGGCGCTCGACTCTATGGCAATGATTTTGAACGACAACCCTCAAATTGTGATTGAAATGGCGGCGCACACCGACCGTTGGGGCAACGATGAATATAACATGAAACTGAGCGACCGCCGTGCGCAGAGCGTGGTTGATTACTTGATTGCGTCAGGAATCGATGCCAGCCGCCTGCGGCCAAAAGGCTATGGCGAAACCCGCCCCAAAACCGTAACCAAACGCATCGCCCGACTTTATCCGCAGTTCAAGGAGGGTGACGTGCTCAACGAGGAATTTGTTGAGAAACTCTCGAAACCCGACCAGGATGCTGCCGACCAAATCAACCGCCGCACCGAGTTCCAGGTAATATCATTGCAGCAATAATCGCCATTTATGCCATATCGGGGGCGTCGCCAGGATGCGTGTTGCCTGCCTGTTGACGGCGATATTCTTTCGGCGAAACGCCGGTGTAATTCTTAAAATATTTGCGGAAAGTGAATTGCTCGGGGAAACCCAGTTGTGCGCTTATCTCCTTTATGCTCTGCGAGGTGTTGCCAAGCAGCAATTTCGCATTCTGGATGGTGAAAAGCATGATGAGTTGCGACGGCGACTTGCCCATAGTGTCGTGTATGGTTTTTGAGAAATGCCCGGTCGACATATTGGCTTCGGCGGCATACCAACTCACCTTGTAGCGGTGCATGTAGTTGCGCTGCAGCGAGAGCAGGAACTTCACAGTAACCGTCGACGAGAATGTGCGCGAGGCGGTTTGCTGCTTGGGCAGCATCTTATACACCATGTGTATGGCAGTAATTGCCGAGCGCAGCGTATTGATTTCTATGATTTTGTTGATTATCACCCGTTCGTCGGGGTCGAGAGTTTGCGCATAGAGCGTGCGCAGGCGGCTTTCCTCATCGGTGTGACGCTGAATTAATTGCAGAATCGCATCGTTGGCTTTGAACACTGGATGGTCGATAAGCCCGTGGCTCACCATTATGGGCAACACCGTGCGTGCCATTGGGAACAGCACTTTGATGTCGGCAATAAACGAGATAGACTCAAAGTCGGGACTTTGGTCGATGATTTGAATCATAAAGGCAGGCGAATTTAGTTGCATCATCCCCGGTCCCAAAATGTGAAGGTTGCCGTTGATGAGCAGTTGTCGCCAGCCGCGGGTGCACACAATAAATCCTGCTTTTTTCTCAATCATAATGAGGCATTAAGACGAAATGTTGTTAATAATCAAGCCAAAGTTACTCAATCGATTGCAAATTTTACTCAATTCCACGCCCCGTGAGTGCACATTTATTGCATTTTGCTCAATTTTGATGCTATATTTACTTTTATATCACACCCGTTATCAAGTATCTTTGCATAGAACATAACAACCATGTGACTGAATCATGAAACTACAAACAACAAAACTGCTCATGGCTTTGGCACTAACGATTAGTGCATTTGCCAATGCCACAGGCGAAACGCTCCAAGAGTGTCAAGAACTGGCTCAGCAAAACTATCCGCTCATCAAGCGCAGCGGAATGTTGCAACAGGCGCAGCAATACACACTCAGCAACATCAGTAAAGGCTGGCTTCCTCAGATAAGCGTAACGGCACAAGGCACCTATCAAAGCAAGGTGGTTGCGCTGCCCGACGAGATGCTCGATATGTTGCAGCAAATGGGTAGCGAGATGAAAGGTCTTAAAAAAGACCAGTATAAAATTGGCATTGAGGTGCAACAAACGCTTTACGATGGCGGCAACATCAGTGCCCGCCGTGCCGAAAGTCAGGCACAACTTGCCGTGGATATGGCAAAAACCGATGTTGAACTGTATGCCATACGCAGCAAGGTGAACGATTTGTATTTCTCAATCCTGCTGCTCGACGAACGGCTTGCCCTCAACGCCGAAAAGCAACGCCTGCTGCAAGCCAACGAAGACCGCCTGGAGCAAATGCTGAAAGGCGGTGTGGCAATGGAGTGCGACCGCGATGCCGTGCGTGCCGAGCGTCTCTCCACCAAGCAGCAAGCGGCTTTGCTAAACATGCAGCGCGAAGCGGCTTTGGGCATGCTCAATCTGTTTTGCGGCAGCAACATTACCCAACTGCACAAACCCGAACACCCCGCGTTGCCTGCTTCGGGCATCACTAACGATGTGCGCCGACCCGAATTGACGCTCTACGATAGCCAGATTGCACTCACTCAAAGTAGCGAGAAAGTGCTCAAATCGGGATTGATGCCTAAATTGGGGCTGTTTGCGCAGGGCTACTATGGCTATCCCGGCTATAACATGTACGACGACATGTTCCGGCACCGGTTCACGCTCAACGGCATGGTGGGCGCTCGGGTGACGTGGAATATCGGCAATTTGTATTCGCACAAAAACAATATGGCAACCCTTGCCAACCGCCGTGAACAAATCGAGAACGACCGCGAAACCTTTCTCCTTAACACTCGCATCGGTTCGGCACAAGAACGCTCGATGATTGACGGCTACAACCGTGTGGTGAGCGACGACGACGAGATAATCGGACTGCTCACCGACGTTCGCCTCGCCACCGAAGCGAAACTCAAGCACGGAATTATTGACGTGACAAGCCTTATTCAACAAATCGTGAACGAAAATCAGGCTAAAATCAACAAGTCGAATCACGAAATCGAACAACTGCAACACATCTATAATCTAAAATACATCAACAACTATTAACCTATGAATACATCAAAATGCTTATTTGCAAGTCTTGCAATAGTGCTCACATCATGTGGAGGCAACAACGTGGTTTACGATGCTTCGGGCGTGTTTGAGGCAACCGAGGTGATTGTGAGTGCAAAGGCACAAGGTGAAATAACCGCTTTGTCGTTCGACGAAGGCGACAACGTGCGTTTAGGCGACACACTGGGCGTGATTGACAGCCGTCAACTGGCTTTGAAGCGCCAGCAACTCGAAAACAACAGACTTGCCAACGACTCGCGCGTGCTCGATGTGTCGAGGCAGATTGCATCGCTGCGCGAACAAATAGCCAATGCAAAACGCGAGAAAACCCGATACACCGAACTGCTCAACGCAAAGGCGGCAACCCAAAAACAAGTCGACGACATTTCCTATCAGATAGCCACACTTGAGGCTCAACTACGAGCACTCACCGAACAGGTGGAAAGCCAGAACCGCAGCCTCACGCAGCAGAGCCAGGGCATCGTGAGCCAAATAGGGCAGGTTGATGTGCAGATGGGCGACGCCATCGTCACATCGCCGCTCTCGGGAACGGTGCTGCAACGCTATTGCGAGCCGGGCGAATATGCCACTCCGGGCAAGGCACTGTTTAAGATTGCCGACGTTGCGCACCTGAAACTGCGTGCTTACGTCGATGCCGAGCAGGTGAACTCGCTGCGCCTCGGTCAGCAAGCCACGGTGTATGCCGACCAGGGCACCGACGGACGCAAAGCCTACAAAGGTCGCGTGATTTGGATTGCTTCAAACGCCGAATTTACGCCAAAAACCGTGCAAACGCGCGACGAGCGTGCCAATCTGGTTTACGCCGTGAAAATTGCTGTGGAAAACGACGGGCTTATAAAAGTGGGAATGTATGGCGATGTTGCGTTTGAGTGACATAACTAAGCGCTACGGCGATGTGGTGGCACTCAACGGCGTGTCGCTCAACATCGAGCAAGGCGAGATTTTCGGCATCATCGGTCCCGATGGCGCAGGCAAAACCTCCCTGTTCCGCATCATTGCCACGCTGCTGCTCAGCGACGGCGGCGAATGTGTTGTTGACGGGCTCGACTCGCGGCGCGACTACAAGCAGATAAGGCAGATTATCGGCTATATGCCGGGGCAATTCTCGCTATATCAGGACCTTACGGTGGAAGAAAACCTCGAACTGTTTGCCACCATTTTCGGCACATCAATAAGCGAGAATTATCACCTGATTCGCGACGTTTACAGCCAGATTGAGCCATTCAAAAAGCGCAAGGCTGCGAAACTGTCGGGCGGCATGAAGCAGAAACTGGCTTTGTCGTGCGCCCTCATCCACGCACCCAAAGTGCTGCTGCTCGACGAGCCCACCACGGGTGTCGACCCGGTGAGTCGCACCGACTTCTGGGCTATGCTGAAACGGCTTAAAACCGAATTTGGTATCACCATTGTGGTGAGTACGCCTTATCGCGACGAGGTGATGAAATGCGACCGCATCGCACTCATCAACAACGGCAAGATTTCTGCCGTTGGCGCTCCTGCCGAAGTTATGCCACCCGAAGAAGGCATCACTAACTCACGAGGCGACATCAACGGCACCGACTTTGCCATCGAGGCCAATCAACTCACCAAGCAGTTTGGTGATTTCACGGCTGTCGACCACATATCGTTCAATGTGCACAAAGGCGAGATTTTCGGCTTCTTAGGTGCTAACGGTGCAGGCAAAACCACTGCCATGCGCATGCTGTGCGGATTGTCGCAGCCCAGCAGCGGTTGGGCTCGCGTAGCGGGATTCGACATTGCCCGCCAAAGCGAGTCGGTGAAACGCCACATCGGCTACATGAGCCAGCGGTTTTCGCTCTACGACGACCTTACCGTGCGCGACAACCTCACCTTGTTTGGCGGCATATACGGCATGAGCCGCAGCGAAATAGCCGCTAAAAGCGACGAACTGATTAAGCGGCTCAACCTCACCGACCATGCCGACAAACTTGTGAAGTCGCTGCCTCTCGGCTGGAAACAGAAATTGGCTTTCTCGGTGGCTACATTCCACTCGCCGAAAATTGTGTTTCTCGACGAGCCCACAGGCGGTGTCGACGCCGACACTCGCGTGGAGTTTTGGAAGCAAATCTACGAGGCTGCTGCCCACGGCATGACAATATTTGTGACCACCCACTATATGGACGAAGCGGAATATTGCGACCGCATATCAATCATGGTCGACGGCAAAATACGCGCACTCGACTCTCCCTCGGCGCTTAAACAGCAATTCGGCGTCGCATCAATCTACGAAGTGTTTGTTAAACTTGCAAGAACCGCCCGACGCTCATGAAACGATTTTTGGTATTTGTAAAAAAGGAATTTCTGCACATTCTGCGCGACACACGCACCATGCTCATCCTGCTGGTGCTCCCCGTGGTGGCAACCCTGCTTTTCGGCTTTGCCATAACCACCGAGGTGAGGAACACCAAAGTGGGCGTGCTGGTGCCAAACCGCAACGAAGTCACCGAGCGGATTGTGCAACGCATCGATGCCAGCCAATATTTCACCGTAACCACCACATTCAATCATAACGACGAAATCCTGCCTTCGTTCGAGAACGGCGAAGTGTCGCTGGTGTTGGTGTTCAATCACAACAACTCGGCACTGCAACTCGTGGCTGACGGCAGCGAGCCCAATCAGGCTTCGATGGTGGTGAACTATGCACAAGGCATCTTGGCATCTTGCATACGTGATATGCAAAATGCCTCGGGTGTGCAGCCCGTCATAGATATTGCCGTGCGAATGCTCTACAACCCGCAGCAGCGGTCGGTCTACACCTTCGTGCCTGGCGTGATGGGATTGATACTGATGCTGATTTGCGCTATGATGACCAGCATAGCCATTGTGCGCGAGAAAGAACAGGGCACTATGGAGGTGCTGCTGGCATCGCCGCTGCCGCCTTATGTGATTATCGCTGCCAAACTCATTCCCTACGTTGTGATTTCGATGGTGAACATTGCCAGCATTATGCTGCTTGCCGTGTTTGTGCTCGATGTTCCAATCGTTGGCTCGCTATCGCTGCTAGTGGGCATCACACTGCTCTTTGTGATGCTTTCGCTGAGCCTCGGACTGCTTGTAAGCACCGTCACCGAAACTCAAATGGCAGCAATGCTGGTGAGCGGTATGGTGATGATGATGCCCGTGATGCTGCTCTCCGGCATGATTTTCAACATCGAGGCAATGCCCGAGGTGCTGCAATGGCTGTCGTGCATCGTGCCTGCGCGATGGTATATCGAGGCAGTGAAAATGGTTATGCTGCAAGGCTGCACATTCTGTGAGATATGGCGCGACGTTGCCATACTTGTCTCAATGACCATTGTGATTTTAACTATAAGCATTAAGAACTTTAAAGTGCGTCTGTCATGAACGTGTTGCCATACCTCATTCGCAAAGAATTTTTGCAATTCAAGCGGAATTCATTTCTGCCCAAACTTATGCTCATGATGCCCATCATGCTCATGCTGGTGTTTCCGTGGGCAGCCACTCAGGAAGTGAAAGACTTGCGCATCGCCTTTGTCGACCACGACCGCAGTGCCGAGTCGCGCCGGCTGATTGAAAAAACCACAGCATCGGGCTTTTTTGTTGCACAAGCCTGCTGCCGTTCTCATGCCGAAGCCGAGGCGATGGTGCGCCGTGGCGACGCCGATATGGTGGTTGACATCAACCGCGGATTTGCTCGCAATCTGCATCGCCCCGAAGCCTCGCAAGTGATGATTGCACCAAATGCCGTGAACGGCACTAAAGGAATGCTCGGCGCAGCCTATCTGCAACAGATAATCGACGATTACACTCGCACCGAACTCCACAACGACCCGAATGGAGCATCAATTATGCCGCTCAACGTGTCGCAACGGTTTCTCTTTAACCCTGCGCTCGACTATAAACGATTTATGGTGCCGGCGCTGATGACCACGTTGCTCACGCTGCTTGCCGGCTTCCTGCCTGCCCTGAACATCGTGAGCGAGAAAGAACGCGGCACAATCGAGCAAATCAACGTCACTCCGGTGAGTAAAGCCGCTTTTGTGCTTGGCAAACTCATTCCCTATTGGGTGATGGGCTTTGCGGTGATGAATTTTGCCATGCTAATTGCTTACGTCACCTACGGCTTTTCGCCAAGCGGAAGCCTCCTCACCGTCTATGCTTTTGCAGTGGTGTTTATTGTGCTCATTTCCGGTTTCGGGCTTTTGGTGTCGAACTTCTCGCAGACCATGCAGCAAGCCATGTTCGTGATGTTTTTCTGCGTGCTGGTGCTGCTGCTCATCAGCGGCATGTTCACGCCTGTGAGTTCAATGCCCGACTGGGCACAGATTATTGCAGCATGCAATCCGCTGCGCTATTTTGCCGAAGCCATGCGCATGATTTACCTCAAGAGCAGCAGCGTAACCGATATGTTGCCGTCATTTGTCACCCTGTGCGCTATGGCATTGGTTCTCAACACCGCTGCGGTGCTCAGTTACAGGAAAAACTC
>JBJEKD010000050.1:0-81023 GCA_051878455.1 Muribaculaceae bacterium | reverse complement strand
TGCCAATGTAATAGAACTTAGAGTCCTTAGTTGATGCAGGCAGCGGAGCCGGCAAGAAGTTAATCTTAACAGGACCAGCCACTGCAGGAACAGCAGCGCCATCAGGACCTACGAGAGCAAGAGTAGCCACCACATTCAGTTCGCGGCTGACACAAGCCTGGCTTTCAAACAAGTTTCTTACGGCAACAGCCAAGTCAGTCTTCTTAACTACAGCCACGTCACCATCTTGAGTGAAAGCAACCTCTTCAGTTTCGTTAATCACCAGTTTAGTGAACTTAGCCACTGTGCCTTCCTTTACATTTGGAGCACTGACAAACTTCACAAATGCAACATCGTCGGATGCTGTTTCATATTTCACCTCACTGGCAGCAGCAGCCACAGTGGCACTGATTGCACCCAGAGGAGATTCTTGCTCGTTTTGTTGAGGGTCGGCCCAATCGGTATAGTCTTCGGTACACGAAGCCATTCCTATCGTAGCAGCAAGAATGCTAACATATAAAAATATCTTTTTCATAAAAGTATTGTTCTTATAGTTTTATGTGAAAGGGGACCTCGCCACTCGGGCTGAGCCTTGAGGCCCCTTTGTTTTTTATTTTGTTTAGTCTTCAGTGATGCAGCCAGTGCCAGCAGTGAAGTTAATGTAAGCGTGACCACCAATTGCAACCTGCTTCGAATACTCGGCACCAACATTATCAGCCCAGTTACTTGGGATGTCCATTGTGCGATAGAAGATATTGTTATTGCCGTCGAGTGTGAACTCTGTCATCCACCAGTCAATACCGCAATCAATGCACATACGCAATTCGCCAGCGCCAGTGAATGCAGGCGATACCCATTCGCCTTCGGCTGTATCCGGAGCAGTGAATCTACCTTCTTCGTTAACGCTCCAGTCGCCATTGAGAGCACCACCAATGATGTAAACCTTGGCTTCGATGAACGACAATGTGTATTGAACAGCACCGTTAGCAATCTTAGCCTTAACAATAACAGTGTACCATCCGCTTGTGCCCATCTTCAGGTTGCTGCCCTTGTCGCCGTTAGCGCATGCTGCAGCAACGTCGCCTTCGAGAGTGATTTGGTCGGTACCCATATCGTTGCCCTTCCATCCGGTATCAGGATTAATCTTGAATTCGTTGCCTTCGGCAAGATAAACAACGCCATAGAAGAAGCCTTCCTTGCTGTAAGCCTGAGTGAGTGGAACAAATTTATTCCATTCGTTAGAAGCCGCAAAGTTACCTACGATGTACACCTCTGTTGGCAATGTAACTTCAACAACAGGCACATAAAGTTGCACTTTAGGCAATTCAATCACGTTCGATTCAGCCTGACCAATGCTGCCATCAACAAACATTGCTGCTGTGAGTTTAACCATAACCGACAATGGAGCCGAAAGGTCGGCATCACCTGCCAAACCAAGCAACGCTTCGTTGATTTCCTTTGCTGCAACGTTCATGCGAGCAGTGGTATAAGTGGTTGGCAATGCAACAAATCCTTCACCGTCAAGGCTAACCCAAACAGTGTAAACCGTAGATGCCGGGAAACCATAATCGGGTTGACTGGTAGTCAACTCTATCGAATTAGAGTTCAAAAGGTCAATAACATTGTTGACCGATACCGGTGGAACATTCAGCACAAATGTCTTTGCCGACTCGTTCAATATAGGATTGCTATCGCGATCTTCATCGCAGCTGGTAAAGCCAAATGTGGCAACAGCCAATAGCAATATATAAATTAACTTTTTCATGTTTTACTACTGATTAGAGATTAATAACCTGCATTCTGATGCATATTCGGGTTAGAATTCAGTTCATTGAACGGAATTGGATATACATTGTAGTTTGAGTTAACGCCATTACCAGCGTAAGTGCCACCCTTCCAGTCCCAAACATACGAGCCAGAAGTGAACAAGCCAAAGCGAACGAGGTCGCTGCGACGACGGCCTTCGAAATAGAATTCGCGGCACCATTCGTCGATTAGGTCGCGCTCGGTGAGTGCGGTGAGCGGCTTGGCATTAGCGCGTGAGCGAATGTAGTTGACGTCTTGAAGTGCATCAGCATTTCCAAGACGATAGTATGCCTCGGCGCGTGTGAGGTAAGCCTCTGCAAGACGGAAGAAAGGAATGTCGGTGTCGGGGAATGTAACATCTTTTGGTGTGCCACCATCGCTGTAAAGGTTGCTCCACTTGAGAATACCCAAACCGGCAACAAATGTGGTCTTTTCTTCAGTTGAGAATGTACGGGCGTCGTTGCCTTCACCACCGGTGAAGAACATTGCACGGTCGTCGCCGGCTGCTGTGTAAACATCCTTGATGTTATCCTTGCCCATTGGCACCTTTGATTCGCTCTCGAAGAACTTAAGAACCAAAGCCTGGCGAGCACGGTTACATGTCCATTGCGAACTTGCAAGACCGCAATCAGGTGTGCCTGAACCAGTTGCCGAAGCAATTGGATAGATTGCACCGCCGTAGCTGCGCGATGTAGCGCCGTCGCAGCGAATCGGGAACACGATTTCCTGGCGAGCATTAGTGTTTTCGCCGTTGTCGCCCATAAACAATTGTTGATATGCGGTGTAGCCGTTCTTTGCAGTGAAATTAATCTTATAAGGACTGTTGATTGCCTTATTGGCATAATCAACAGCATCTTGCCAATGTTCACTGCCAATATAAATCTCTGCATTCAAGTAGAGACGGGCAAGCAACATGTAAGCAGCCACCTTGTCGGCACGGCCATAGTTGGCATTGTCGCCGGCATAATCGAGAAGCACTTCGCGCGAGTCGCCGCTTTCGCCTGTGATAGCCTTAAGTTCCGACACAGCCTTGTTGAATGCTTCTTCGCGAGAAATCTCAACAGGGAGTGAGTCGTCAACAATTTCCTTATAAGGAGCCTTGCCATAAAGGTCGATGAAATAATACCAGTAGAGAGCACGCATGAAACGCACTTCGGCACGATATTGAAGCACACTGGCATCATCGGTGTCGGCAGTTTCTTGCAGATAGTAGTTACACAATGTAACATTATATTGCATACGATAGTAAGTGAGTTCGTTGTAGCCATGCGATGAATCCCAACTGATATTGGTCAATTCAGGGATACCGGCGTCGCCTTGCCATGTCCAGATACATTCGTCGGAGCAAAGTTCGTTGGCTTCAAAAATACGGCGATAGAATGCCGAGTTACCTTCGTCGAACTGTGCCATATCGGGGTTACCATCGCTACCCACCTGACCAGTGATTGAAAGGCTTGCATAAACCTTAGCAAGCAGACCGGTTGGGTCGAGCACGGTGTTTGTTTGCGGGTCTTGAATGCCTTGATTCAAATCGTCGATACACGATGTTGAGCCCATCGTAAGAATCAATGCGCATGCCGCTAATGTTATTTTTTTAAGAAAATTCGATTTCATGATTCTTGATGTTAAATTTTAGAAGTTAAGACTCAAACCAAACAAATAAGTGGTAGAACGTGGATAAACACCACCGTCAACACCGCTGGCACGTTCTGGGTCGATGCCATCATATTTGGTGATTACGAATGGGTTCGACACTGTGGCGTAGATACGTCCACTCAAGCCATGATAACTTGTGCCACGGAACAAGTTGTTGAACGAGTAACCGAGGTTGATGTTATCGCAGCGCAAGAATGTGGCATTGCGCACAAAATAGTCGCTCATATAGTAGTTGGTCTTGCCTTGGAATCCAAGTGTAACTGCATCGGCAAAGGTGTTGTTGTAAGCCGAGTTAGAGTAAACACCCGACCACGACACGTTAGCCTTGTTGCTCAAGAAATCGTAGTAAAGATAGTTGTTGAAACTTGCACGAAGAGCAAAACTGAAGTCCCATGCCTTCCAGATGAATTTGCTGGTAAGACCCATTGTAACGTCGCCGGTAGGTTTCTTGTAAACATACTTGTCGTTAGGGTCGATGGTGCCGTTGCCGTCGCGGTCAACAAACAAACCTTCGATTGGCTTACCTTCTTCGTCGTAAACTTGTTGATATACATAGAAGCTGTTAGCCGGATAGCCAACCTTGTTAACTTGCACCTTGTTGCTCAAACCTGCCGAAATGTCGTCGCCAGTGAGAGCATAATCGCTACCTGTTGTGAGTTTGGTAATCTTGTTGTCGTTCCAAGTCACATTGTAGTTAACTTGCCAAGTAAAGTCTCTTGTTACAATCGGACGAGCATTGATTGATGCTTCAATACCGTAGTTGCGAAGCGAACCAATGTTCTTAACCAAATAGTTACCAAAGTTGGTACCTGCTGCAACCGAAACCGAACTGATAAGGTCGGTGGTCTTGCGATAGTAATATTCAACGCTACCGTCGATGCGTCCGCTCAAGAAACTCCAGTCGAGACCGGCATTGTAGGTAGTTGTCTTTTCCCACTTCAAATCGCTGTTGTAAACTTCAGGACGAAGTGTGTAGTAAGTCTTGTCGCCAATAGTGTATTGTGCATATTGGTTACTGGTCACATAGCGTGGCAAATAGTAGAAGTCGTAACCGATGTTCTGCTGACCTGTGATACCCCAGCCCAAACGCAACTTCAATTCGTCGAGCACTTGGCAATTTCTCAAGAATTTTTCTTCGCTAATCTTCCATGCCAAACCAACAGCCGGGAATTGACCCCAACGGTTGTCCTTAGAGAAGCGCGACGAACCATCGAAACGCATTGTTGCTGTGAGCAAATAGCGGTTCAAAAGCGAATAGTTCAAACGTCCGAAGTAAGAAACCAAAGTGTTGGTGTAGATGTGTTCAGTTTCCTTGCGGAGCGATGGCGATTTAGCCTCGTTAATATATGGGTCCCAACCTTGACCTTCAGAGTATTCTTTGCGGTGGAAGTGTTGTTCCTCAGCAGCCACCAAGATGTCGAGGTTGTGAACACCAAATTCCTTGATGTATTGAGCGTAGATGTTGCCTTGCAAATTGTATTTGTAAGATTGTTGCAAACCGTCCCAACCATAATAGTTGTTGCTGTAAGAATATGGCGAAATAACGGTTGTTTGACGACCTTCCGAATAGTCGCCACCAACATTTGCATGGATGTGCAAGTCTTCAAAACCGTGAATCTTATAGTCGAATTCAATGTTACCGATTGCCGATTGGCTCTTGGCAGTGTCGTCCTTGAGTTCAAGCAAAGCAACAGGGTTTTGCGGAGTATTGGTGTTGGTTGTGTAAATCCAACTTGGGTCGGAATAACCGGCTCTAACTGAATTTTGCCAGTAACCGCCAAATTCGCTCACGTCGGAATAAACGCTTTGTGTAGGGTCGGCATTGATTGCAGCGCCAAACACGCCACCATCGGCATAGCGGTTGTGAGCATACATATATTTTGCGCTCAAGTTGATGTTCAAGTGATTGTTAAACATCGATGGCGAGAGGTTGAGGGCTGCTGTGAA
This sequence comes from Muribaculaceae bacterium, assembly GCA_051878455.1. Lineage (GTDB taxonomy): Bacteria > Bacteroidota > Bacteroidia > Bacteroidales > Muribaculaceae > SFTJ01. Next base: position 75,635 of record JBJEKD010000050.1, on the reverse strand, counting down.
ACGCTCAAAACTCGAAGTCTTAACGATACCTTGTTCGTCGGTGTAACCCAAACTTACACGATATGGCATGTGCTTTGTTGCGCCAGTCACGCTCACTTGATGGTCGGTGCTCACGGCAGTGCGATAAATCATATCCTGCCAATCGGTGTTTGCTGTGCCCAAACCCTTGCCTTCCTGACCAAGAACATCTTTAATATAGTGACGATATTCATCGCCTGTCATCACATCATACTTTTTGCTCACCTTACCAAACGACAGATAGCCGTTGTAAGAAACCTTTGGTTTAGAACCTTGACGGCCCTTCTTTGTGGTGATGATAATCACACCGTTTGATGCACGCGAACCATAGATGGCAGTTGCCGAAGCATCTTTCAACACGGTGAATGTTTCAATATCGGCAGGGTTTACCATCGAGAATCCGTTGGCAAGACCTTTCACGCCGTTGTTATCCATTGCAAGACCATCGATAACGTAGAGAGGGTCGTTGTTTGCAGTGAGCGACGAACCGCCACGGATGCGAACGGTTGAACTACCGCCAGGAGTACCGTCGTTATTAGTTACCGACACACCTGCCACCTTACCAAGAAGCATATCTTGTGCTGTGGTGGTGATGCCCTTACTCATATCGTCGGGCTTGATTGCCGTTACCGAACCGGTTGCATCGCTTTTCTTAACCTTTGCATAACCGATTACCACTGTTTCTTCAAGAAGATTAACGTCCTCTTCAAGAACAACAATTAATTCTGAGGCAGCCTTTACTTCCTTTGTCTTGTAGCCGATATACGATACTACAATCACCGAACCTTTAGGAGCCTTTAATGTGAAGTTACCGTCAAAATCAGTAACCGTACCATTACCTGTGCCCTTTTGGAATACCGAAGCACTGATAATAGGTTCACCAGTCGCGTCTTTAACGTTACCCTGAACTGTCACGTCCTGAGCCATAACGTTAACCGACATTAAGATTGCCAGCAGCATTGCTGCAAGAAATCTGTAGTTGAACTTTTGTCCCATGTTTTAAGGTAATTAAGTGTTTAATTTATTAAGTTAAATATTTATATTGATTTCTCTGTTTTTCATTCCATTGGCACAAGGCTGATTGCAAAACCGCTTCCCGATGCCGATGTCAAAGTGAGTTTTGTTTTGCTCGTTACCACCTTCTTGTCAATCTTGTAGGCTTTTGGATTCTTGTCCCAACTTGCATCCTTGCCATCGTGATAGATAGTTGCCTCATATTTCACGCCAGGTGTGAGGAAGTCGAAGTTTAACTTGCTCTCGTGACCGTTTTCGTCAACCGTGCTTCCCACAAACCAGCGTTCCGAATTTTTGTCCTTGCGAGCGATGGTCAAATAATCGCCCGGAACAGCCTCAAGGTAAATAGTCTTTTGCCAGTCAACAGGCACATCCTTAATGAATTGGAAAGCATCCAAATGTGCTTCGTAGTGCTCTGGAAGGTCGGCAGCCATCTGCAACGGGCTGTACATTGTTACATATAATGCCAATTGGCGAACGATGGTTGAACGCACACGCGAAGTGTTTTTGGGGTTCACCTTCGAGCAATCAGTTTCAAAAATGCCAGGAGTGTAGTCCATCGGGCCACCAATCAAGCGAGTGAAAGGCAGAATAGTGGTGTGTTCCACCGGGTTGCCTCCAAACGATTCGTATTCTGTGCCACGGGCGCTCTCGTTGCCAATCCAGTTAGGATAGGTGCGGCAAATCCCTGTTGGACGCGTTGCCTCGTGAGCATTAACCATAATTTTATATTCCGCAGCCTTGGTGATGCAATACAGATAGTGATTGTTCATCGATTGGCTGTAATGATGTTCGCCACGCGGAATGATGTCGCCAACATAGCCACTCTTCACGGCATGGTAGCCGTTGTCAGCCATATACTGATATGCCTTGTCGAGGTGACGTTCATAGTTTGTCACCGACGACGAGGTTTCGTGGTGCATTATCATCTCCACGCCTTTTTGCTTGGCATACGATGCTATTTCCTTAACATCAAAATCGGGATATGGCGTAACAAAGTCGAACACATAATCCTTTTGGTGTCCAAACCAATCTTCCCAACCTACGTTCCAGCCTTCAACAAGCACTGCGTCAAAGCCATGCTCGGCAGCAAAGTCGATGTAACGCTTCACGTTGGCAGTGTTGGCAGCATGTTTGCCATTTGGCTTAGCGTTCTTATAGTCGGTGATGCCCAGTTTCACCGAAGCAAACTCGTCGGTGTAAGCCCACGAACTGCGACCGATAATCATATCCCACCAAACGCCCACATATTTTGTAGGTTTAATCCACGAAGTATCGGCAAGTTTGCATGGTTCGTTGAGGTTGAGTGTGATGCGCGAAGCCAAGATGTCGGCACCGCTCTCACCCACAATCACAGTGCGCCATGGCGACACACACGGTGTTTGCATAAATCCCTTGTCGCCACGAGCGTCAGGCGTAAGCCACGATTCAAAAGTCTTGGTGGCAGCGTTATAGTCGAGGTGCATTGTAGCATAGTCGATGCAAGCAGCCTCATGCAGATTGATATACAACCCGTCGTCGGTGCGCATCAACAAGGCTGTTTGAACACACGAACCCGAGGCAGGTGTTTGCGACGAATTTGGTGCAATAGCCTCAGGCATACGCTTGCTGATTTCAGAAAGACGCGTGGTTTGATAGATGTATTCTTGAGTGTCGTAGTCGCCGGCAATCCACCAAGCCAAGTGGTCGCCGGTCATGGCAAACTGCGATTTCTCTTCAGCAATCACAAAATAAACCAATCCAGGTTGTGTAGGGAACTCATAACGGAATCCTATGCCGTCGTCGTAAACACGAAAACGCATAATCATTTCGCGACCTGTCGCCTTTTGGCGCAGTGTCACCGCCATTTCATTATAATTGTTGCGTATCTGGCTTTCTTCGCCCCAAACAGGTGTCCACACTTCGTCGAACGACGACTGCGAAACATTCTTAATTTCAAAACCCGAATACAGGTTTGCCTTTTGATTAATCTTTTCCTCCTCGCTTGCTGTGAAGTTAGAGAACTCAAAGTCGGTTGCCTGACCTGGTTTGTCCTTCTTCAATTGCAAGCCCAAATGGCTCGGCGAAACCACCACCTTGCCACCATAACTCATTGCATAAGTTGGACAACCGTTTCCGTCAACCGAGAAACTGACAGTAACCTTGCCGCTCGGCGATGTAACGCTTTGGGCATTCATCGCAACAGCAATAAGAATTCCTATTACAGAACTAACCAATCTCATAACCATTATTAATTTCAGTTTTAAAGTTTAGTTTCTATTCCTTGCATAATATTTCAAATACAAATTTACACCTTGATTTTCATTAAATATAACACCCTAAAAAAAATATAAACAATTATAAGGCATATTTCACACTTATTTCGTTATAATTCAACATATTAAACCTCATACACCACGCATAAAAATATAAATTTATATTAAATTTTAAGCCCTATCCCAGGCTATTTCACCGCTTTTTAACGACATATTTTTAGCTCCAAAAACATACAAAAACAAACGCGCTCAGAGCGCCCTTAAAAGCAAGAAAAAGCACAACTTCACAGTTGCGCTTTCCCTCTAAAAGACATTTCTTTTAATAACCAAAACTAATACTATATCTTTCAACCATTTACAACCATAAAATCCTATTACTAACCATTAAAAACTTAACTAAAACAATCTTTATTTTACCTTAATGCTATTATATACTTATCATTTGCTAAAATCAAATATCTTAACTTCGCGTGCCGACAACTGCAAGTCGGATGCAATGTCGACGCGTGTGCCCGAAATCACCTCGTAGGCGTTGGTCTTAGGCAAAACATCGGCATAAGCCTTGTTGAACGCCTCCACTGTCACGTCGTTGTCGTTGCCATTAATCACTATGGTCACCACCTCTCCGTTATAGATGCGAGAGTAAACATACACGCCATTCTTCACCGAATACTGGCGCGTGTCGCCATAACAAACTGCCTTACAGCCTTTTCGCCATTGCAGCAAAGTGCGAGTGAAATTGAAATACTCGTTTTGCAATGCAGTTCTGCCCTCGGCAGTGAAAGCATCTTGAGCATCGCCGGGCTGACAACCCGGAAAATCGCGGCGCACTGCCCAGTCGCCATCCGATGTGTTGCCCACCATACCAATCTCGTCGCCATAATACATTTGCGGAATACCTCGCAAAGTGGCAAGCAGAGTGAATGCCTGCTTATATCTGAAAGGCGTGGCTTGCAATTCGTCGGTGCGCACAAATCGGCTGGTGTCGTGGTTGCCAAGCATTATCATCACATTCAACGGATTGGCGAATACCAAATCCTGACACAAATGCTCATAAATGCGTGCCAAGCCCTTATCCCAATCGTTTGTTGGCTCATCGGCAAAATAGTTGAGCGCATACATCAACGGGAAATCCATCACCGACGGCAAATAAGAATTCCGTGGCGAGAACTTGCAGTCCTTTTGCCAGTATGCACATCCCACTATGTTGTTAATCCATGTTTCGCCAACAATGTTAAAACCCGGATACTCAGCCTCGATAGCCTTGCACCAACGTGTCATTTGGTCGAAATCGTTGTATGGATATGTGTCCTGACGAATACCGTCGATATGCATCCATTCAATCCACCAAATGCTTGCCTGCACAAGATAATCCATCACCAAACGGTTTTGCTGATTGAAATCAGGCATCGTTTGCACAAACCATCCGTCAGCAGTGTTTTCATAGCCGGAAGGAGTTGTGTAAGGGTCGCTTATTGCAGTAGTCTTATATGATGTTGGCACAAACTCGCTGTTGTAGTGAAACCAATCGTCGCTCGGACGGTCGGCAAACAAAAAGTTTTCGCTGCCGCAGTGGTTAAACACAATATCAAGAATGAATTTTATGCCCTTTAAATGTGCAGACTCAATGAAACGCTTTGTTTCGTCCATTGTTCCATAACGCGGGTCGGTCTTATAATAATTGGTTATGGCATAGCCATGAAACGACTCCTTTGGCATATCATTCTCCAATATTGGAGTAGTCCAAATGGCAGTCACACCCAAATCGCTCAAATAATCAAGACGCTTTTCAATACCTGCCAAATCACCGCCGTGGCGAGTTTTTTTGCCTGCCGGGTCACAACCTTGCTCCCTCATGCCGGCAACACAATCGTTATTAGTGTCGCCATTAGTAAAGCGGTCAGGCATTAGCAAATAAACCACATCGCTCGAATCAAACGAACGGAAACGGCGACCGTCGCGCTGCTTCAATTCGTAAGGTACTTTCTTTACAATCTTTTTACCATTCTTCAAAACCACATTGAAAGTGTGTGGCTTTACATTCTGGAGCGACACATAAAGAATTATGTAATTCTTGTTGTCGGGCTTAATCACTTCCTTCAGTTCAACATCTTGAGCATCCTCAAGAGTCACATCGTAGTCTCCCAAGTTTGTCCCATATAAAAGAATTTGCAACTCGGTGTTTTTCATCCCTGCCCACCAGAACTCGGGATGAACGTGCTTAACCTCAACATTCGCCTTCTTAGCGGCAAATGCAGTTGGCATCAGCATTAAATTCACTAAAACGATTATTGCAAATGTTAGTCTTTTCATATTTCTCATTATATTTTTCTGAAGTAAGTGTTTCGTTTATGTATAGTTTTTGCACTACAAAAGTATAATATATATAAATCAAAAAAAATGCAACAAAGCAAAAATACAAAACATTATAAATCTTAAAACTCTGTTAATAACCACATTACACCGTTGAGACAGTCGAAAAAATATAAATGGATATGAAAAATTTCAACAAAAATTATTGGCATAAAACTAATTTTTATATATCTTTGAAAACCTAAACTACTACTTTTTAACCAAACCTTCAGCCATACGAATGAATACCAAAATTACAATACTATTAGCAATCGTTTGCCTAAATATCAACCTAATTCGAGGCAACACCATTACGAAAGGCGACATTAATGACCTGCTCACACAAATCGACGAAATAATCAACGAAGGCGATAAATATCAGTTGCAGCGTGTTCATTATGCCGATAGCCTTTATCGAGTGGCACGCCGAAGCAAGGGGTACGACAAAATCGATGCCTATAAGCAAATCTACAATTTGTATTCGCATTTCCAGTCGGATTCTGCACTGAGAGCCATAAAACTAATTGAGCAAACCGACGAAGCAAAACAGGACAAAAACATTCAAGACTTCACCTTAATTTCTCGAGGTGAAATTATGGGTTTGATGGGGTTGTATGTTGAAGCCTACGAAACTCTTAACAGCGTTGATGAATCATCACTATCGAAAGAAAACCGATTATTCTTGTTCCAGACCTACCGCTCGGTGTACGGCTGGATTGCCGACTATGCCAGTTCCAACAATGGCACAGCCGAAAAGTATGTGGCAATGACCAACACCTATCGCGATTCAATTCTTTCGGCTGAAACCTACAAGGTTTCCTACGACATAGCCCTTGCCGACAAGTATATTGTTAACGACAATGCCGAAGATGCGCTTCAGATACTTTTGAGCGATTTAGAAACCGCTCACGATGAGGAACTTGTTTATCTCTACTTCAACCTCGCCGAGGCATATCGCAAACTTGGCGATGAGGACAAGCAAATCTACTATCTTGCCAAAGCATCGATTTGCGACCTTAAAGCCGGCGTGACCGAATATCTTGCTCTGCCTACGCTTGCACATATTCTCTACAAACGAGGCGACGTTGAACGTGCCTATCAATACATCATCCGCTCTATGGACGATGCTAATTTTTGCCGTGCACGCCTGCGCACTATGGAGGTGTCGAACATCTTCCCTATCATCGACAAGGCTTACAAGCAATTTGAACTCGAGCACCGGAAAGGGGTGCGCATATTCACAATAATCCTCATCGTATTAGTGGTGTTGCTTCTTTGTGTGATTGCTTTCGTGCTCAAACAAAACAACAAGTTGACAATAACCCGTACAAAACTCGCCGAGGCAAACAGCAATTTGCAGTCGGTGAACAACGAATTGCAGAATGCCAACACCAACCTTGTGAAAGCCGACCGTGTGAAAGAGGAATACATTGCGCTCTTCCTTGAGCGTTGCCGCAGTTACCTCGATGCCCTCGAGAACTATCGCCACAGCCTGCTCAAACTTGCCAAAAACAACCAGCACGATGCCATGTTGCGGCAACTGAAGGACCACACTCAAATCGGCGAGGAGCAACAGCGTTTCTATCACGATTTCGACAAGGCTTTTCTCGACATTCACCCCAACTTTGTAACCAATTTCAACAATCTCCTTAAAGAGGAAGAACGGGTGGTGCCGAAAAACGAGAATACACTCACCACCGAAATGCGCATTTTTGCCCTTATTCGTCTTGGCATTAACGACAGCAATAACATCGCTCATTTCTTAAACTATTCATTAGCAACAATCTACAACTATCGCAGCCGTATCACAAACAAATCAACTTACGACAAAGACGAGTTCAACGAACGGCTTATGAAATGTTGATTTAGCATAAAAAGCAATAGCATATTGCTCATAGTTTGAATTTTTTTTGTTTTCTTTGCACCGAATTTAAATTGAAATGCGCCGGTGCAAAGCCTTTGTTTGTGCATTTTCTGCATCAACAAATTCCGGCAATAAACCTTTGCTGTGCATTTCCATAGCATAAAAAAACTAAACAACTATTTGATAATGAAACAAATCCCGAACAAATCGTTTTGGAGCCTGTGGAACATCAGTTTCGGCTTCTTTGGCGTGCAAATTGCCTACGCCCTTCAAAGTGCCAACATCAGCAGCATTTTCACTGCGCTCGGCGCCGACCCTCACAAACTAAGTTTCTTTTGGATTCTGCCTCCGCTCATGGGTATGATTGTGCAACCAATCATCGGCACACTGTCCGATAAAACTTGGACCCGATTTGGCCGTCGCATCCCCTACCTGTTTGTGGGTGCTGTGGTTGCCGTGGCTGTGATGTGTTTGCTGCCCAATGCCGGAAGCCTCGGGCTCACCACACAAATCATCATTTGGGGGCTGTCGGGGACAATGCTTTTCGGTTTGTTCTCGCTGATGTTGCTCGACACCAGCATCAACATTGCCATGCAGCCATTCAAAATGATGGTGGGCGACATGGTTAACGAGCAACAGAAAGCCAAAGCATATAGCATACAATCGTTCTTGTGCAACGCAGGTTCGTTGGTGGGATTCCTTTTCCCTTACATCCTCACCTATATTGGCGTAAAGAACAACGCGCCAACCGGCATGGTGTCGGATTCGGTGATTTTCAGTTTCTATGCAGGCTCGGCAATTCTGATTCTTTGCGTTATCTACACCACCCTCAAAGTGAAAGAATATCCTCCAGAGGAATATGCCGAATATCATGGCATCGAAAAGACTGAAGCCAAAACCCAAAAGAACGAAAACTTTATTCAACTGCTTGCAAAGGCTCCTTCAGCATTCTGGACCGTTGGACTGGTACAATTCTTTTGCTGGGCTGCATTCCTATATATGTGGACCTACACTCACGGTGCCATCACCGACAACGTGACTTGGACCATCACAGGCGAAGACACAGCAAGCGACATTGCCAAAAACTGGGTGGGCGTATTATTTGCCGTTCAAGCCGTAGGTTCGGTGTTCTGGGCTGTTGTTATTCCTCGATTCAAATCGTTGAAATCGGCATATATCATTAGCCTCCTTCTTGGTGCAGCAGGATTTATCAGCACTCTGTTCATTCACAACCAGTACGTTTTGTTCATTCCGTTCTTGCTTGTTGGATGCGCTTGGGCTGCCATGCTTGCGTTGCCGTTCACATTGCTCACCAACGCTCTCACCGGCGGGAATATGGGTGCTTACCTGGGTCTGTTCAACTGCACCATCTGCCTGCCTCAAATTGTGGCAGCAGTTTGTGGCAGTTTTATTCTGCACCTGGTTGGCAGTTCACAGGCTATGATGCTTGTGGTGGCAGGCATATTGCTCATTGCAGGCTCGGTGTTTGTTTTGTTTGTTAAAACGAAGAAATAATCCAACAACCGTCATTCGCGGTTATTGTTTCATATAATGGTTGAACAGCAGAGCGGAAGGCTCCGTTTCGCTGTTCAACTATTTTTTTGTACTTTTGTGGCAATGAAGAAACTATATCTTTTCAATCCCGATAACGACCTTGCTCTCGCAAGCGGACTCGACTACTACACTCCGCCGCCTATGGCTGCGCAGTTGAGTCGCGACTTGCAGATGCTTCCTGCTTGGTGGGCCGACGATAATGCCTATCTACTCACCAACGACCCGGTTGCCGACCGTAATTGGGCACAGCATCTCAACCGCACATTTGGAATAAACATCGAATTAATCGACAGAAATCACATCCAAAACCACGAGTTCAGTTATCAACCCTGGGGTTGGAACATATCGTTGCGCAACCATCTGCTTTCGTGTTGCGTGGGCGACGAACAACTTCCCGACAAAGCAAAGATTGCCAAATACCGCGAATTGTCGCATCGCCGTACAACAATCGCAATACATTCAAAATTGGCCGAAATCCTCGGTTATTCCGCTTGTCAACCACCAAAGGAACTCTTCACAATAACCGAAGTGGAACAGTTTGCCGACAAACATCCACGCTGTTTTCTCAAAGCGCCTTGGTCAAGCAGCGGCAAAGGCATCTTCCGCCCGACCGGCACCGCCGCCGACAACCGCACATTTCACCAATGGGCTAACGGCATCCTTCAACGTCAAGGCTCAATCATTGCCGAAACTGCCCTGAACAAAACGCAAGATTTTGCAATGGAGTTTCAGTGCAGCAACGGCAAAGCGTCGTTCGTTGGTTACAGCATCTATTATAACGACCCTCACAACTCATTCGACTACGGATTGGTTGCCACCGAGGAAACTCTACACAGCATTCTATGCGCCGAACTTGGCGACAACGCCAACAGCAGTCTAACCAAAATAAAACAGGCTCTCGAAGCGATTCTTTCAACCGATGTTGCGCCACACTACGATGGATTTCTTGGCATAGACATGCTAATTTTCGTCGATGAAATCGGCAAAAAGCACATCAATCCGTGTGTTGAAATGAATCTGCGCTGCACGATGGGCGTTGTAACAAGCATTGTGGGCAACAGGTTTATGAGTGCAGGCAGCATAGGTCAATATCACGTTGAGTATCACAAAACGCCATTCGATGTTGCCAAGTATATGACAAAAAAACTCGATGAAAATCCTCCGATAATCGAATTAATCGACGATTTTCCGAAAATAAAATCAGGCACAATACTCATGGCACCCGTTTATGGAGATTCGCGATATTGCGTTTACATCGATGCCCAATCAAAATGATTTCAACTCGGCATACAACCTCTGCACCGGAAGCCCCATCACATTATAGAAACTGCCGTTAATTCCGCGCACTGCCACCGACCCTATCCATTCCTGTATTCCATAAGCGCCCGCCTTGTCGAGTGGCTTGAAACGGCTCACATAATACTCGATTTCATCGCTCGAAAGCGATGCAAACTCAACTTCAGTGACAACATGAAATGTGCTACTCCGCTCCAACGTGTTAATACATACACCCGTAATCACTTTGTGTGTACGTCCCGACAACTCGGCAAGCATGTTGCAGGCATCGGCTTCATCGGTTGGTTTGCCATACACTTTGCCGTCGAGAAGCACAATAGTGTCGCTGGTGATAACCATTTCATTATCCACAATCAGGCTTTTATATGCGTCGGCTTTCTTTTGTGAGATATACTGCGAAATCATGTCTGGCTCTAAATCGCACGGATAACTCTCGTCAATGCCCGACAATGTTTTCACTTCAAACTCAACACCCAAGCCCGCCAACAATTCTCTACGTCGAGGCGAATTGCTTGCAAGAATCACATGATACTTTTTCAGGTTTTCTAACGGTTTCATCGTCGTTTTTTCTGAATTATTTCAAAATGGCATCACCATCCAAAAGCATACTTTTCATCGAGCCAAAGCCCTTGAGCCTTCATCACCTGCTCAATCACGTCGCGTGCCACGCCATAACCGCCATTGCACCGGGTGACATACTTTGCCACCTCTATCACCTCGGCAGCCGCATCGGCAGGCGCAACAGGCAACCCCACCTCACGCATGCAATGCAAATCGGGGATGTCGTCGCCACAATAAACCACTTGCTCCGATTCGAGGTTATTGTCGTGCATCCATTGCTGCAAAACGGGCAATTTCACTGCTGCACTCATAAAAACGTCGGTGATTCCGAGTCCGCGGTAACGCACCTCAACTGCTTTAGTGTTTGCTCCGGTGAGGATGGCAATCTTATAGCCATGCTTAACTGCGAGTTGTAATGCGTAGCCGTCCTTAATGTTGAGCATACGCAACGGCTCACCCGACGATGCCATCGGTATCACTGAAGGCGAAAGCACGCCATCAATGTCGAACACAAACGCCCGTATCTTTGAAAGATTATAATCAATCGAACTCATCGAATAATTTCGCTAATATCATCCTTCAAAATCAGAAATTGCCGATATGAACCTTTTCCCACAACAACTTATCCGGGTCGACCGGCTTGCGCACCTCATCCTTGTGGCCAAGAACGATAATACACTCAATCTGTTGCTCACCGGGAATATCAAGCAATTCACGAATCAAGTCGGCAGAATCGTTGTTATCCTTGTCGAAACGGCCACGCACTTGAATCCAGCAGCTCCCAAGTCCCAGCGTTTCAGCCTGAAGTTGTATGTATGTAGCGGCAATGGTGCAATCTTCCACCCACACATCACTTTTGCCCGGGTCGCCACACACCACAATGGCAAGTTTACACTTTGCCACCGGTCCTGAACCAAACGGACGACATTCCGACATTTTTGCCAACACATCTTTGTCCTCAACCACAACAAATTCCCATGGGCGAGTGCTTTTCGACGATGGTGCCAACAAGGCTGCTTCAAGCAACAGTTTCACGTGTTCGCCGTCAATCGGTTCGTCGGTGTATTTTCTGATGCTGTGACGTGTGAACAGCATGTCATGAAATTCTTTATTCATCGTTTTCAGTAATTAATTTATTAGTTGTAAAAATATTCCGTTTTCAAAATTACTAATAATTTTTCTTTGCAGCAAAAACTGGTGTCGCCATATAATTTAACCCCTACATTTATCGTTATTTACAAAAATATAGAACCACCTCAGTTTTCTTATGACACAACAATTAGCCCGACTATATATCATATTGCTGATGATTGTCGCATCGGCCCACACAGGAATTGCTACGGCAAGCATCAAAATTGAAGGCAAAGTGAGCGACGAGCGAAACAGCCCCATCGAGTTTGCCACCGTGCGAGTGTCGGGCTCGGCTCTCGGCACCACAACCAACAACAAAGGCGAATATTCGCTCTCGGTTGCCGACCGCGACACGCTTTTGATTGTGTTTTCTTGCATCGGATATTCCGACGTTAAGCGTCAATTCATAAAACCCAAAGGCACCATCACGCTCAACGTGAAACTATACGAAAAAACTCACGAACTCAATGAGGTGCAAGTTACCGAAATAAAACGTCAAACCGACCAGATGCAAACCATCGATGCGTCGGTGAGCCGCCTCACCCCCGATGCGTCGGGTGGCAGCCTCGAATCAGTGTTGACCACTATGGCAGGTGTAAGTTCAAAGAACGAGATGAGCACACAATATATGGTTCGTGGCGGGTCGTACGACGAAAACAGCGTCTACATCAACGGTATTGAAGTGTATCGTCCACAACTCGTGAGCAACGGCCAACAAGAAGGGTTAAGCATTATCAACCCCGACTTGGTGGGTTCTGTTAAATTCTCCACCGGCGGATTTGGAGCAGAATATGCCGATAAAATGTCGTCGGCACTCGACATCCGCTATCGCGACCCCGAGGCATTTGAAGGCTCTGCATCACTCAGCCTGCAAGGTGGCAGCATCTCGCTGGGACAGAGCAGCAAACACTTCTCGCAACTTCACGGCTTCCGCTTTAAACGCAATTCAGGGCTTCTTGGCTCGCTCGAAGACAAAGGCGAATACGACCCGAAATATTTCGACTACCAGACGCTGATGAACTATGCCTTCAACAGCAAATGGAAAGTGTCGCTGCTTGGCAACATTTCAATGAACGACTATCGGTTCACGCCCGAAACACGCGAAACAAGTTTCGGCACCTCAACCAACGCAAAATCGTTTAAGGTGTATTTCGACGGATTTGAAAAAGACCGTTTTGAAACATTTTTCGGTGCACTGTCGCTGTCGTTCAACCCCAACAAGAACAATTCGTTCACACTCATGGCTTCGGGTTACAAAACAAATGAACTAGTAACCTACGACATCCACGGCGAATACTGGCTCGACGAGGCTGGCGGAAGCAACAGTTCGGGCGACCAAGTTGGCGGCGAATTAGGCGTAGGCAAATATCATGAACACGAGCGCAACCGCCTGAAAGCAAGCGTGATGGCAATCACTCTTAAAGGCTCTAATAAGATTGTCAACAACGTCATCAGTTACGGCGCAACCATGCAACGCGAGTCAATCTTCGAAAATTCTCGCCAATGGGAATGGCGCGATTCGGCAGGATATTCCCTGCCTCATCTGCCCGAAGAAGTGAATGTGATTTACAGCCAGTCATCCAATCACGATTTTGGCAGCACACGTTTCTCGGCATATTTGCAGGACACCTACAAATTTGCCAATTCATCGGGTTATTTCACCATCAACGGCGGAGTGCGTCTTTCATATTGGGACTTCAACAAAGAACTGCTTGTGTCACCTCGGGCAAGCATCGGATTCATTCCAGCCGGCAACGAACGGTTCTCGCTGCGTTTAGCATCCGGGCTCTACTATCAAGCCCCGTTCTACAAAGAATACCGGCTCGACCAAACCGATGAATACGGCAACCATGTGATTGCTCTTAACCGCGACATCAAATCGCAACGAAGCATTCAGGTGATTCTTGGTGGCGACTACACTTTCCGCACTCTCAACCGCCCGTTCAAGTTCACCGCTGAAATGTACTATAAAAATATGTCAAACCTCATTCCTTACGAGGTTGAAAACCTGAAAGTGGTGTATTCCGGAATCAACGCATCGAAAGGCTACGTTGCCGGCATTGATATGAAATTCTTCGGTCAATTCGTCGAAGGCTCCGACTCGTGGATTAGTTTCTCGCTCATGAAAACGCAAGAAAACATCGCCGGAGTGAAAGTGCCCCGACCCACCGACCAACGATATAGCATTGCCTTGTTTTTCACCGACTATTTTCCACGATTTCCTCGGTTGAAATTCAGCCTTAAAGGCGTGCTTTCCGACGGACTGCCCACCACAGCGCCACATTCTTCGCGCGACAAAGGCTACTTCCGCATGCCAGCCTACAAGCGTGTCGACGTTGGATTGTCATATCAACTTATCAGCGAGCGCGAACGCAACGGCAACACATTCCTGCGACATTTCAAAGACGCTTGGATTGGGCTCGACGTGTTCAACCTGTTCGACATCTCAAACGTGAGCAGTTATTATTGGGTAACCGACGTAAACAACATTCAATACGCCGTGCCTAACTACCTCACTCGCCGCCAAATCAACGTGCGCCTCTCCCTCCGCTTTTAGTTACGAACATTCATAATTACCCTTTCAGTATCATATCTGGTGCAGCGCGTCATCACTGCACTGCGCACTGCATTAACAAAATAGTCTCGCTTTTTAGTAAGACTGAAGCGTTATTTTATTCAACATTTTCCTCTTTGGCGGTTTCGGCGGAGGTATCGGCATGTTTCTGAGCAGCGAGGCGGGCTTTGTAGGCACGCAACTGCTTCTGCCACGCCAATTTCTTGGCTTTCTCCTTGGCGGCTTTCTGCGCCAAATAATCTTCGTATTGTCGTTCAAGATAGTTGTCTGCCATATTCGTAAAATCAAAACTGATTACTCTATTATTCAATCCTTGCTGAACGTGTCACTGAACAAAGTGCGATTCATTATCGAGCGGCCGAGCGTCAACTCGTCGGTATATTCAATCTCGTTGCCCACACTCACACCGCGTGCCAACATAGTGATTTTCACATCAGTGTCAGCCAAGCGGCGGAAAATATAGAAATTTGTAGTATCGCCCTCCATAGTTGCACTCAATGCCAAAATAACCTCTTTCACCCCGCCGGCGCGCACGCGTTCCACCAGACTGTCAATCTCGATGTCTTGAGGTCCGATGCCATCCATAGGCGAAATCAATCCGCCAAGCACATGATACACCCCATGATGCTGATGCGTGTTTTCGATGCTCATCACGTCTTTCACATTCTCAACCACACAAATTGTCGACGAGTCGCGAAGCGGGTTACTGCAAATCGGGCAAACCTCGTGCTCCGAAATGTTATGGCAAACGCCGCAATAACGAATCTCGCGCCTCAACTTAATTATCGCTTCGCCAAAACTCACTGCCACATGCTCGTCCTGACGCAGCAAATGCAGCACCAAGCGCAGTGCCGTCTTGCGACCAATACCAGGCAATTTCGAGAACTCCGTCACCGCATTCTCCAATAACGTCGATGCAAATTCTTGCTCCATATAGTCTACTATATCTATTGTGTGATTATAGATGCAAAAGTACAAAAACAATACCTCTTACGCAACACCCAACCCACTCAACGCATTTCATTTCAAAAAACTCAATGCAGCCAACATATTACAAAAAATTACAATTTTTTACACCAACTTCGCACTCAAATAATTTGTTAATAATCTGATTTAATTATATATTTGCATATCACTTATGACAAGAATCGTAAACAACTAAAAATATTAATATTCAATTAATTAAAAAACTATTATTATGGCAAACTTTTTGACAAATGACAAACTCGTCATTGTAGGTGCTGGTGGTGCAATCGGCTCAAATATGGTTCAATCAGTGCTCATGCTTGGTCTTACTCCAAACATTTGTCTTTACGATATTTACGAACCAGGTGTTCACGGTGTTTACGACGAAATGTGCCACTGCGCATTCCCAGGTGCAAACATTTCTTACACTGTTGACCCAGCCGAAGCATTCACAGGCGCTAAGTACATCATCTCGTCAGGTGGCGCTCCTCGCAAGGAAGGCATGACTCGCGAAGACCTCCTCAAAGGCAACTGCCAAATCGCTGCTGACTTCGGCGATAAAATCAAGCAATATTGCCCAGACGTTAAGCACGTTGTTGTAATCTTCAACCCAGCCGACGTTACCGCTCTCACCGCTCTCATCCACTCTGGTTTGAAGCCTAACCAACTCACTTCTCTTGCTGCACTCGACTCTACCCGTCTGCAACAACAACTCGCTAAGGAATTTGGCGTTCAACAAGACAAGGTTACCGAAGCCTACACTTATGGCGGTCACGGCGAACAAATGGCTGTTTTCGCTTCGAAGGCTAAGATTGACGGCAAACCTCTTTCTGAACTTCCTCTTTCGGCTGAACGTTGGGCTGAAATCAAGCACATGACCATCCAAGGCGGTTCTAACATCATCAAACTGCGCGGACGTTCTTCATTCCAAAGCCCTGCTTATCAAGCAGTGAAAATGATTGAAGGCGCTATGGGCGGCGAACCTTTCACTTGGCCTGCTGGCTGCTACGTTAACTGCGACAAGTGCGGTTTCAAGAACGTGATGATGGCTATGCCTACAACTATCGACAAGGACGGCGTTCACTTCACCGAACCTCAAGGCACTGAAGAAGAAATGGCTGCTCTCAAGGCTTCTTATGAACACCTCTGCAAGATGCGCGACGAACTCTTCACGCTCGGCATCATCCCAGCAGTTGAAGAATGGAGCAAGATGAATCCTAACTTGTAATTCCCTGAAATTACAATAAACCTTAAGGAGGAGTGTCGAATGGCACTCCTCCTTTTTTTAGGGAGGCAACATCACAATAATCTAATATCAGCTAATCACTACGCTATATTTTCTAACAACAAAATAACTATGAATGATAATTTATAAATTTTCATGTTAATAGTCATAGTACAGGCATGTCAAAAATATTTTATATATAGATGTTATTTGTAAAAGAAATATACTATATTTGTTTATTCCTAACTCTAAATTTAAAAATCATGAAAAATCTTATCATACCATTCGTAGCATGTTTATTACTATTTACCTCTTGTGGCAAATCAAACGAAGAGCGAGCAGAAGCCTTAATACAAGAGAAGGTTAAATGCAACTTGTTTCATCCTGATACATATAAGCCTATCTCTACGACGGTAGATAGTCTATATCTTGATTTCGAAACATATGCACAATTGATTCAGGAACTTTACGATTTGACAGATTTGCTTAAAAAAGAAAGAGAATACTCTTATGATTTGGAGTCTGCACAAATTTCTATGAGTATTTATAGTCCACCATATTATTACAATTCAGAATATAGAAAAAACGAACATATCAAAAACAAGAAAAAATTTGAAAATGCAAAAAAGAAATTAGAAAGAATTGAGCCTAAAATTGACAACTCTTTATCTAAATTAATGGATTTATCTAAAAATTTGCATTCACCTGAGTTTCAAGGTTGGGTGATTGAACATAAATTCACATCCATGAACGGAGCAAACACTGCCAGCGTCAAAGGGGAAATGATATTCTTTTGCGACAAAGATTTCTCTAAATGCAGCGAAGGGGTAAGCAAAAGACACATATCATTTTTATTCAATCTCTTTAAAGAGATATCCGAGTTAGATTCAAAAGACGATGTAAAAGATCTTGTCAATGATAATCTAATATATTTTGAAGACTTTATATAATATTTGGGTATCGTCTTTTACTAACAATTATAAACCTCAAAAGTTTCCTGCAAGGATATAAAACGAAATCGGTTGAAAACCTTTCGATTTTCAACCGATATTTTTTGGTGGGCGTTGACGGATTCGAACCGCCGACCCTCTGCTTGTAAGGCAGATGCTCTGAACCAGCTGAGCTAAACGCCCGAGGTTATTTCCCTTTTGCGTTTGCAAAGGTATAACCTTTTTTTGAATTGGCAAAACTTTTTCGCAACATTTTTTGAGCAAACTAATCGAATTTTTCCGTTCAACAACACATTGCCCAATCAATCAACCACTTACACCATCATTTTTTCAACCGCCATTTCAACAGATTTTTATATAATCCTTTGCCACACCTCTCTGTTCGGCATTTCCATTTTGCTTTACACAAGAATAATAACTATTTTTGCAAAACGGAATCCACAAACTAAGAAAAATCGAAATGGCTCAAACCAACGAAAACGTGCGAGAAAAGCGCAAAATCACAATGCGAGAACCCGACATGTACAGAGTGATGATGCACAACGACGACTTCACATCAATGGACTTTGTGGTGATGGTGCTGCGCCAAGTGTTTTTCAAAAACGAAAGTGAAGCCACAACACTTATGCTCACCATACACAAAAACGGGTCAGCCATAGTGGGCATTTACCCCTACGACATTGCCGTGAGCAAAGTGAAGAAAGCCACTCGCATGGCTCGTGAAAACGGATTTCCATTAAAGATTACAATAGAACAAGAATAAAAGCAACACACAAGAGGACACCACAACAATGAGCAAGGAAATTAGATTTTCAAACACACTCAACGCGGTGATGAAACGCGCCATTGAGTATGCAATAAAATGTCGGCACGAATTTGTCACGCCGGAACATGTGCTTTACTCACTATGCTCGGTGAGCGAATTTGCTTATGCACTTGAATGTGCCGACAGCAACACCGGCATCCTTATAAAACACCTCCTCAACTACTTTAAGCATGTTGAGAAAGTGCCCGAAGACACCGACTACGAGATAACGTATTCCTACGTCTTTAATACATTGATAAACAATGTTTTCAAAGATGCGTCAAATGCCCAAGCTGACATTATTCAAACCGAGCACCTTATAAAAGGCATATTCAACACCCATGAATGTTTCTCATGTGGACTGCTGCTACAACTAATCACAAAAGGTGATTCAACCGACACAGAAGAAGACGTAGCCGATTTTATTTGTTCGATTATCGACTATTGCAACCGCACTGGCATCAACCGTGATGATTACCCAACAGACACGGATAATCGGCTCGAAGACATGGAAGAATTGCCATACGATTACGCCCCCGACTACGACTCTATTCTATCATCCAATCAGAACGCCACCGACACATGGAAATCGTTTGCGGTCTGCATCAACGACATCACCAAGAGTCACAATCCGCTGATAGGTCGCGATGAAGAACTCGACCGCACCATTCAAGTGCTTTGCCGAAAAGACAAAAACAACCCGTTGCACATAGGCGACCCGGGCGTGGGCAAATCGGCAATTATCGATGGCTTTGCCGAGAGGCTCAATAAGGGGAATGTGCCCGAACGGCTCAAAGGTCACAAGATTTATCAGATTAACCTTGGTGACATGCTTGCCGGCACCCAATACCGCGGCGACTTTGAAAAGCGCATCAAGTTGATTATGAAAGGTCTTGAGAGCACCGGCAACGCCATCGTGTATATCGACGAAATGCACAACATCATCGGAGCAGGCTCATCGGGCAACAACTCTCTCGACGCTGCCGAGATGCTGAAACCCTATTTCGAAAACAGCAACCTGCGCTTTATTGGCGCAACCACGTTTGCCGATTTTAAGCGTTCACTTGCCAATTCGCGTAGCATAATGCGCCATTTCCAGCCAATCGACATCGCCGAACCGTCGGTCAACGACGCAATCAAGATTCTTTCCGGGCTCAAAAGCAAATATGAGAAGTTTCACGGAGTGAAATATCCAAAGGATGTGATTGAATTTGCCGTAAAATCGAGCGCGCGTTACATTAACGACCGTGCCCTACCCGACAAAGCCATCGACCTAATCGACGAAGCCGGTGCATTTCTCGAAACTCATCCGGGCGAATCCAATAAAGTTAGCAAAGAACTGGTTTCGCTGATTCTTGCTAAAATATGCAAGGTTGACCACATATCCGACATCGACGACAACAGCAACGACTCCGAGTCGCTCAACACCCTCTACCAACGCATTTGCGAAAAAATCTATGGTCAGGACAAAGCAGTGCAAAGTGTGGTTGAAGCGGTGCAACTGTCGCGGGCAGGATTGCTCGACGACAACAAGCCTGTGGCAAGTCTGCTGTTTGTGGGACCTACGGGCGTAGGAAAAACCGAAGTGGCTCGCATGCTTGCAAAGGAATTGGGTTTAGGGCTAGTGCGCTTCGACATGAGCGAATATGCCGAAAAGCACACCGTGGCTAAATTGATTGGCTCGCCGGCAGGTTATGTGGGATATGAGGACGGCGGATTACTCACCGACGCCATACGGCGCACGCCCAACTGCGTACTTTTGCTCGATGAAATCGAGAAAGCCCACAGCGACATCTACAATCTGCTGCTGCAAGTTATGGACTATGCCTCGCTAACCGACAATCGCGGCAACAAAGCCGACTTCAGGCACGTTGTGCTCATTATGACCAGCAACGCCGGTGCGCAACATGCCGGGAAAACGAGTGTGGGATTTACCGGTAACGTGAGCCGCGGCACAGCAATGATGAAAGCCGTTAAAGCAACTTTCAAGCCTGAATTTCTTAACCGCCTCAGCGGCACCGTTGTGTTTAACGACCTTAACAAACGCATGGCTTTGCTGATACTAAACAAGAAACTCGACGAACTGCGCACCCGCCTCAGCATACGCAAAATAACGCTCTCTCTTGACGACGACGCCACAAATTGGATGCTTGCCAAAGGCTTCACACCCGAATACGGCGCTCGCGAAATCGACCGCGTAATAAGCCAATCGCTCAAACCGTTGCTGATGCGCGAAATTCTGTTCGGCAAACTGAAAAAGGGCGGCAATTGCATCGTTAGTGTGGAAAGCAATGAATTGAAACTTAACATTCAAATGCGAAGCAAACGCAAATCAAAAGCCTCCACACAACAATGATAACATTGCTCGACAACAACTTGTGGTTTCCCAACCCACTCAATGGCGACCCCGACGGACTTATTGCCGTGGGCGGCGACCTGAGCATCGACAGGCTAATTCTTGCATATAGCCACGGCATCTTCCCGTGGTACTCGTTTCGCGACCAAGACATCCTGTGGTGGTGTCCGCTCGACCGCTTTGTGATTTTTCCCAACGAGATTCACATTTCGCACTCGATGCACACTCTCATCAATAAAAACCGATACACCACAACCATCAACCGCGACTTTGACGGCGTGATAAAGGGTTGCAGCGAAAAGCGCATCGAACAAGAAGGCGCATGGCTCGGTGACGACATGATAAAGGCTTACACCGACCTGCATAATCAAAATCTGGCTGCAAGCGTTGAAGTGTGGGATGGAGATGACCTTGTGGGCGGGCTCTACGGCGTGACACTTGGAAAATGTTTCTTTGGCGAAAGCATGTTTTCACGCGTGCCCAACGCATCGAAACTTGCATTGATTTTTCTTGCACAATTCTATGCCAAATACGATGGCGTGATGATTGACTGCCAATTTGAAACACCTCACCTCAAATCGATGGGCGGCCGACACATAACCTACGAGGAATATATGAAATATGTGAATATGTAATCACACAAACTTGTCTTTTTATACGCCAAGAGGGCACTTCAGCCATATAGCCGAAGTGCCCTCTTGAATATACCTTTCAAATCCACCTTACATACCAGAAACGTCGGTGAGGCGTTTTGCCTTAAACACACCCGAATTTTGGTTAAGCAAAGTGTTTAGTTCTTCGCCTTTCAATGCGCTCACGTTCATTTCCACGTTGTCGAAGCGAGTTAATGCGTGGTAGTTGCCATAACCGTTTGCAAGGGCACTCGCAAGGAAATCGAACGCCTTAGCCTTGTCGCCAGCCTGTGAACACAATACGGCAGCCACATAATATGCCTCGCCGCCAGGCAACACGCAATCGGCAATTATGCCATCGACCCAATGCATTGCCTCCTCGTCGCGTCCAAGAGCCAGCAAAGCAAATCCGCGCAACGATTCCATGTCATTTTCTTTAATGAGCAATTTAGCATAATCGTGCTTAGCCTCCGCTGCCTTATTCAAACGGTTTGAATAAAGCCAAGCCCTCAACAGAATGGCATCCGATGCTTCGGGATTATTGACAATAGCGATATTTATTGCCGACAAAGCCTCATTGTTTTTATTCTGTGCTATATACACGCGCGCTTGCTCTATCAACGCTGACACATTGTCGGCATTTTCCATCAAAGCCAACTTTGTTGATTTCAAAGCCTCTGCTTCATTGCCCAAAGCACGTTGAATCATCGAACGCGTTACATAGTACGACGACTCACCATCGCACGCCCGTATGGCAATCTCAACATTACTCAATGCCTCGTTATACTTGCCCAAATAATACTGTGCCTTTGCAAGGTCGTGGAAGATGCTGTGATAATCATACAATTTGTTTGCATTGATAGCATTTAAATAATACTCGGCATCGGCAAAATGGTTATGGCTTATGGCAATCTCGGCTGCAATATAATAGAACAACCCATTGCGCGGAGCCTTTTGAATTGAATTGTTCAAAGCACCTATAACGGCATCATACTGCACATCGCTCATGGCAGTAAGACTTTCGATAGCCTCTTGATTGTTAGTACCCACACTCAAAGCCGAAATGAGGTCCTGTGCAGCCGATTGATACTCTTCCATCATAATCAACACCTCGGCACGATTAATGAACACAGCCGGTTCGGCTGGATACAATTTAACGGCACGGTCGACGTATTCGGCAGCCTTGCCAAAGTTTTTCCGTTTCACCTCGATTCTTGCCAATCCTGCCAAAGCATCGTAATTGTTTGGCTGCAAGCGAACAATGCGCTGATAGCAAGGCTCGGCATCGTCGTAATGCCCCAGATTATAGTTTGCCTCGGCAAGCAGACCCAAGCAGTTAACACGCGTAGGGTCGATATTGTTTGCCGCATACAAATCGGCGAGCCGTTTTTCCTGGTCGCCTCTCATGTCATAAATCTTGGCACGAAGCATAAACTCCTCAAACCTCAAATCCTTTTCGGTGGAAGGAGTGAGTTTAATGGCGCGCTCCACGTCGTCAAGGGCACGCAGATAGTCGCCATTAATGAAGTATTGATTTGCTCGTCCACACAGACTTTCATAATCGTTGGGATTACGGCTAATCTCCTCGTTATAAACATTCATCACTGCATCGTTGATGCGCTTTTTAAGGTCGTCTTGCGCTGACTGGGCGTTCATCACGCAGCAGCAACCTGCAACGAACAGCATCAACAGTTTACATCTAACATTCATTTTCATATCAATAAGTTATTGAATTTCATATCATTCATTGTTTCACCGACCGCGTTCACCACTCAATTGTGACTCACAAAACAGTCGATAGTTTAACTCTCACACACCGCCACAATCAAGTTTGTTTCAGAGTGTGGCACATTGCACACGCCACAACAGCGGCAGTTTCGGTGCGCAGTCGGCTGTCGCCAAGCGATATGGGAATAAATCCCGAATCGAGCGCTGATTTTATCTCCTCGGGGCTGAAATCGCCCTCCGGACCAATCATTATAAGTGCATCTTCGTCGGGGTTATACTCCTGGGCAAATAGTCGGCGAGGCACCGACGGGTCGCAATAAGCAATGTATTTGCGTCCCTCGAACGGAGTGCCAATCACTTCAGCTATCGGCGTCATCTCGTTGATTTCAGGCAACGTGCACTTCAACGACTGCTTCATTGCCGACACCGCAATCTTGTTCAGACGCTCTCGCTTGAGTTCCTTACGCTCACTGTAGCGGCAACGCAACGGAACAATGCTGTCAACACCCATTTCGGTGCATTTCTCCACCATCCATTCCATGCGGTCGAGGTTCTTTGTGGGTGCTATGGCAATATTTATGCTTTTACCCCAATGTGGAGGCTGGTTTTCAACCTCAATCACCTCCACTGCACAGCGTTTGTGATGCGCCAACGTGATGCGGCATCGGCAACAATTACCCTTGCCATCAACCACCTCAACTTCATCACCCTCTTTCAGCCTCAACACGCGCACGCAGTGACCGCTCTCCTCTTCGGGGAGCGTAAGCGTCTCTAATATGTCGGGAGCATAGAACCTGTGCATATCCTATCTATATCACTTTGCCTCTGACGGTTTTTTCGACTTAAACAGCAGCATGAAAGCCACAGCAACAAACAAAGCAAAGCCGGCAAAAATAAACCAAGCACTTTGCCAGTCGCCCACAAGATAGCCTTGTTCGTTCCATTCACAATAATGGTTGATGATGCTGCCTGCTATCAATGTGCCTATGGTGGCGCCCAGACCGTTGGTCATGAGCATAAACAATCCCTGAGCCGATGCTCTCACCTTAACGTCACATTCACTGTCGACAAACAATCCACCCGATACGTTGAAGAAATCGAATGCCACGCCATACACTATGCACGACAAGATGAACAATATCACGCCCGGGAATGCAGGGTTACCAAGTCCGAAGAATCCGAAACGGCCAACCCAAGCAAACATGGCTATGAGCATCACCACCTTTATGCCATAACGCTTCAAGAAGAACGGAATGAGCAAGATGCACAAAGCCTCGGCTATCTGCGAGAGTGATATGAGCATTGTGGCATTGTTGGCTGCAAACGAATCGGCAAATTCTGAAACGCCCTTAAAACTGGTGATAAACGGAGTGGCATAGCCATTAGTAACCTGCAACGACATGCCCAGCAACGCCGAGAACACAAAGAACATTGCCATTCGTTTATCCTTGAACAGGCGAAACGCGTCGAGTCCGAGCGTCTCGGCAATCGACTGCGACGGCTTGCTCACCAATCGACATTGTGGCAACGTCAAGCAATAAACAAACAGCACTACACCCAAAACTCCCGAAACGAGGAATTGCATATAGGTGTACTGAAATTTGTTGGCATTTTCCATCAACGTGAAGAAGAACGAGCCATTATCGTAGGCTGCGCAGTTAACAAACCACATCGTGGCAATAAAGCCCACTGTGCCAAACACGCGAATCGGCGGGAAATCCTTCACCGTGTCAAGTCCGTGTTCCTTTAGAATAGTAAACGCAGTGGTGTTCGACAGTGCCAATGTAGGCATATAGAATGCCACACTCAAGGTGTAGATGGTGATAAACACTGTTTTGTCGGGCATCGGATTTGTCATTCCCAAATAGCACAAACTAATCATAGCCGCACCAGCCACCAAATGGCAAATGCCAAGCAGACGCTGAGGCTGAATATAACGGTCGGCAATAATACCCATAACTGTAGGCATAACTATCGACACTATTCCTTGTATGGCATAGAACCATGCAATTTCGGCGCCCATACCGGCCTTACCAAGATAATTACCCATACATGTGAGATACGCTCCCCAGACAGCAAATTCCAGGAAGTTCATCACTATGAGTTGTAATTTAATATTTTTCATCCTAATATAGTTTTTTATGATATTTAATTATTTATTCCTGTCTGTTTTTAAGTTTATCATCAATCACCTTTTTAATTTCGGCTGCCCGTTCATATTCCTCACGCTCCACACACTTGCGAAGCATCTTTTGAAGTTCTTCAACAGCATATCTCTCAAGGCTCACCGTGTGGCGGCTATCGTCGTCGGCAACGCTTTCAGCACCCTTTTCCGTGCTCCTAAAGCCTGTGGTTGTGAGTATTTCGCGCGTAGTGAAGATTGGAGCACCTGTGCGCAATGCCAAAGCCACCGCATCCGACGTGCGCGAATCGAGCGAAACACTGCGGTCGTCGCTGCTCAAATGCAACTCGGAGTGAAACACGCCATCGTGAAAACGATAGATGAACACCTCGTCGAGGCTGATGCCAAAAGCATGATACATACTTGCCATTAAATCGTGGGCTAACGGACGTGGCGGAACAATGTCGCTCAACTTCACCGCTATGGCTTGCGCTTCCGAAGCACCAATCACAACAGGAATGCGATAATAACCGCCCTCCTCTGCCAGCAACAGCGCGTATGCGCCACTCTGAACCTGGCTATAGGTGATGCCCATAACATTAAGCCTTACACGTTCGTCATTGTTATCTTCTGCCATATTCCTTTTTTCAGATTTTCTGTCCGGTGATAACACCACTGCCATAGCACAAATGTCCTTTGGCATCATACACCACGGCAAACTGTCCCGGTGCTATACCCTGCACATCGCGCTCACTTTCAATAACATATTCGTTGCCGGTGAGATGAGTGAATTTCGCCTTAATGAAATCGGGTGTATGGCGATTTTTAAACATTATCTCAACCGGACCATCAACGTCTTTCCACGGATTGCCCGAAATGAAGTGCATCTCATCGAGATGAAGCACTCGTCCAAACTGTTTTTCAGTGCCATATCCGTTGCTCACATAAATCACGTTGTCTTTCGGATTCTTTTTCACAACATACCACGGACCACCGCTCAAGCCAAGTCCCTTTCGCTGCCCGATGGTGTGAAACCAAAAACCCTTGTGTTCACCAATCTTGCGACCGGTTTCAATTTCAATTATATTTCCCTTTCGCTCGCCCAAATGCCTGCGAATGAAATCGTTATAATTAATCTTACCCAAAAAGCATATTCCCTGGCTGTCTTTGCGATAAGCATTAGGCATATTTGCCTCGATGGCAATTCGTCGCACATCAGCCTTTGGCATACTCCCAATCGGGAACATCAAATGTTCAAGTTGCTTGTAAGAAATCTGCGCAAGAAAATCGGTTTGGTCTTTAACCGGGTCAACCGCCGTTGCCAGATATTTCACTCCGTCAACAAAATCGGTGGTTGCATAGTGTCCGGTGGCTGTCATATCAAACTCATGTCCCCAACGCTCCTCAAAATAGCCAAACTTTATCATCTTGTTGCACATCATGTCGGGATTGGGCGTAAGCCCCGCCTTCACAGTGCGCAAAGCATACTCCATAACATTATCCCAATACTCCTGATGCAGTGAAACCACTTCAAGTGGCAAGCCATATTTGTGAGCGATGAGTTGACACATCTCAATATCTTCTTCAGCCGAGCAGTCGCCCTCATCGGTGTCCATTCCAATGCGTATATAGAACAACTGCAGGTCGTGGCCCTCCTCTTTCAACTTGTGAACCACCACTGCACTGTCAACACCGCCTGAAATCAATACTGCAATCCTCATCTCAAATAACCTTCATTAGTTTCATTAAAGCATCAAGCCTCGTCGAGGGTCTTTTCCTCCTCAATCGACGAAGCATCACAACTAACAGTGTAACGTGCCAAAATGTAGTCGAGCGAAATCTTGCCGGGTCCTGATATTCCAAAAAACACCAGCACGCCACAGAACAACATCGGAAGCATCTCCGGCATCATGCCGTAAATCATGTCCGCTTGCATAACTTCACCGGAAAACAACGCACCGGCAGCCACGCCCATAATTACAAGCAGCGGCAATATTGCAAGTCGAGTGAACAAGCCCAGCACAATAAGCATTGAGCACACCAACTCTACCACAATAACTGCTGCCACGGCAGTGCTACCACTCATGCCCATAAATCCCGAGAAATTGCTCAATTCATCGAATTGCGACATCTGGTTAACGCCCAATTGCAACAACATCACCCCAACAAACAGTCGCAGAAACAATCGCGACAGATTGCTATAGGAGTGTGTCGACATATACACGAAAATGCTTTTGGCAACTTTTAGCAACATAATGTTATGATGTTAATGAAAAATATTCTTTTGTTTAGTCACTCTTTAATTATCGTCATGCGCCGATAAGGCTTCATTCAAACACCGCCTTTAGCGCATCGAGCCCAACATTCTTTTGAATGATGTTCTTGTCCTTGTCGAGCACTATGAACGACGGCAAAAAGCGCACATCATACAATCCCTCGGTAGAGAAATCCTCGCAAGTGCCCACTATCCATTTGTCGGAATATTCCAGGGCATGCTTTGCCCACTCCTTGTTGAACTTCTCCGGCGATAGGCATAACAATTTCACATTACCGCCATCAAGCATGTTATTGATGTTAACATCGGTGCTCAATCTCACCCGCTCAAACGAATGGTCGCTGTCGCCATCCTTTGAGATGTAAACAAACATCATATCAGCCTCAATGTCTTTGAATTTCACTTTATTTCCGTCAAGATTGTAAAATTCCACTTCGGCAAGCGAACCGCCCAGCATTGTGCGGTTGATGCGCTCAAGTTGCTTGGAATAATACTTGCGCAAATCATTGTTCATTGCCTTATTCTTTGTGCCGCCTTTCAGAAACTCCGAATACAAATCATCGCTCCAATACTCAGCACCCACCTGATAAAGGTCGAGGTCGGCAAGTTTCATAATCTTTTCAAAGTTTCCCATGTTTGATTGTGCCTTGAAAATGAAATCACGCACCGACGATATTGCCACATTTTTATGGCAATAACGCATAAAGCCGAGATAGTCGCGAAATGCACCATCAAAAGCAGCCAAATCGGTTATCGGTTTCGAGAGGTCGAACTTATCCCAAAAACGTGGCACGATGTAATTCACGCGGTTTTCAAATGTCTTAATCGTGTCGGGAGCAACCGGATAAGGGAACAATGTTTTTGGTGCAGCCTGTGCTTCTTCATTGGCAACGTCTTGTGCCATGACGGTGAACGACGTCATCGCCACTACTGCCAATACTAATGCAATTAGTTTCTTCATTCTAAACTGTCAATATTTCTTATTTATCTTTCTAATAATTTCATTTCAAGATAAGGCAAAAGCACATCCCATCCAACCATTGGAGAAAAGGCCGTTGCCTTCACACACTATTTAACAAGTAAAAGTACTGCTTATTATTCACAGCACAAAATCAAATGCAAAAAAACATCACTTATTCAACATTTTTTTAGAAATTACGCCACTTCTATTCATCGCCTAAAAGCATGGTTCACCCAACAAAACAATACGCGCTCGCCGGACATTTCCACCATAACGGGGCTATCCAGCAAACGCGTATTATTTATGAAATCAGGGAATAACCCCGATTACAATCAACGTAAAGGACTGACTTTTTTCTTACTTGTTATTGCCGCGATAAGCGTCAACGGCAGCCTTAACCTGACCGTGGAGCAGAAGCAGGCGTTTTGCCTCATCGTAAGGCAAGCCCAATTCCTCAACCACCATGCGAGTGCCGCGGTCAACCAATTTGGCATTCGACAACTGCATGTTCACCATCTTGTTGCCTTTCACACGGCCCATCTTAATCATCACCGAGGTGGTAATCATGTTGCAAATCAGTTTCTGACCGGTGCCGCTCTTCATGCGCGAACTGCCGGTTACATATTCCGGACCAACCACCATCACAATACCAATCTCGGCAACCTCGGTTATCGGAGCCTCGGGATTGCTGCAAATGCCGGCAGTGAGGCAACCGAAGTTGCGGGCAGCCTTCAAAGCGCCAATCACATAAGGCGTAGTGCCCGAGGCGGCAATGCCAATCACGGTATCGTTAGGTGTGATGTTGAACGCTTCAAGGTCCTTCCATCCTTGCTCAGTGTCGTCCTCGGCATTCTCCACCGGGTTGCGCAAAGCAATGTCGCCGCCGGCAATGATGCCAATCACCCACGAAGGGTCCATGCCAAACGTAGGCGGAATCTCCGAAGCGTCGAGCACACCCAGTCGGCCCGAGGTGCCTGCGCCCATATAGAATATTCTGCCTCCTTTTTTCATACGTTCAACTATGCCGTCAACCAATTTTTCGATTTCCGGAATAGCCTTTTCCACAGCATCAGCCACTTTGTGGTCTTCACGGTTGATGTCGGTAAGAATCTCCCTGGTTGATTTCTTCTCCAGGTTGTCATACAGTGATGACTGTTCGCTTATCTTCACAAATGCCATACTATCACCAATTTTCTTAAAACATTTGATTAACACTTACTTCATAATCATTTGCCGTGGAACTTCACAAGGCCTTCCATCGGGCTCTTTATCACAGTGCCAATATTGATATACAAAGCCGAAGCAGCCTCTTCAAGCACACTGCGGTAGTGCATAGCCACCGAACCGACAAAGTTTACCGGCATTTCCTTATAGTTGGCATAGTTCTCAACATTGCGAACGAAGAATGCCTTAAACTCATTGAGCACCAAGCGGTGAATTGCCGGTTCCTCGATGTGTTGAATCAAGAATGGCGACAACGAAGCAAGAAAGCGATTGGCTCCCGGCTTGCGATACACATTCTCGATAATCAACTGCGGCGTGAGTTGATAAGTGTTTAAAAACTTCTCAACCAACGATTTTGGCAACTGACGCTTAAGCACATCACCAACAAGACGCTTGCCAAGAACAGCGCCGCTACCCTCGTCACCAAGGATGTAGCCGAGCGGCGACACATTGTCGACAATCTTTTCGCCATCGTAGTAGCACGAATTAGAGCCGGTGCCCATAATACATGCTATGCCCGGCTTCTTGCCGCACACGGCACGAGCAGCAGCCAAAAGGTCGGTGTTCACCTCCACCTTTTTTGCTTCGGGCATATTGCGACGAATGGCTCGTTCAACACTTCCACATATATCTGCCGAAATGCAACCTGCGCCATAATAGAACACCTCTGTTACATCTTCTGCCGAAATGTGTGGCATTAATTCCTTGGCTATAATGTCAGCCATCTCGTCTTCGCTCAACATCAGCGCGTTCATCCCTTGAGTGAACACTTGAGCCTCTTTTTCTTTTCCGTTCAGCAGACACCAATCTGTCTTGGTGCTGCCACAATCTGCAATTAAAATCATATCTTTATATAAATTTTCTTTTTGTACAAAACATATCCTATACACCATACGATGCATACCAGAGTGACTGCGTAAAGGCACGATGCCATATCAATCCATTTTTCGCCCAACAAGTTCAGCCACAAATTCTTGTAGATGAGATTGTGAATTGACACGCCGTCGGCGCCTATTGGCAGAGTTATCGAACCGAACAGAATGCTCAGCACACTGCCCGTCAAATACATAAACAGAGGATTCACTCCAAACGACTCGAAGAATCTACACCATTTGTTATAGCCCTTGATGTCGATAACCCAAATCAATATGGCTAACAGCGACGATGCCATACCGCAGGTCATAAGCACATAGGTGGGCGACCAAAGGTTTTTGTTTAACGGCATGGCATAACTCAAAAGCCATCCTGCCATCATCATCAGCACGCCTGCCAAAAGCAGTTGGCGCACTCGGTCGTTATTGTCTTTTATAATAGTTATCATACGCCCAAACAGCACCCCGATAAGCACATGTGCCACCGACGGCAGTGTGCTGCACAAGCCTTCCGGGTCGAATGCAGCTCTCACTTTCTCCTGAGTGCCGTAGCCTGCGACCATGGTAAGTTCATCGTTCAATGAACTCCAAGCCTCGGCATGATACATGTGTTCCGGCGTAAGTATTGCATTATCGATGCGATAAACAATGTTGTCGAGCGAAATGTCGTAGCCGTGACCAAGCAACAACATTGCAGAGTACACCACCAGCAAGCCGGCTGCCACCCACGACAC
Organism: Muribaculaceae bacterium; assembly: GCA_051878455.1. GTDB lineage: Bacteria > Bacteroidota > Bacteroidia > Bacteroidales > Muribaculaceae > SFTJ01. The sequence continues at coordinate 44,165 of JBJEKD010000050.1, read as the reverse complement.
CCGCTTAAACGGCACCGTGCACACTATCACTGCCGCAAAAAAGTAACTGATGCCCAAACGCTGAAGCACGCCCAAATAGCGCATTGTGCTCCAATTATTGGCAGCCTCGGCAAGCGTGCTTCCGCCAGAAAGCGAGTAGCAAAAATGGCTTAGCCAATGTATTGCCCACCCGATGAGAAACAGCACCACCGAACGGCGTATTATTTTCGTCCACAAATGAGCACTCAACTTAAACTCGAACTTGCGAAGCGAGAAATAAGTGGCAACACCCATAATAAACATAAAAAACGGAAACACAAGGTCGGTGGGCGTCAAACCATTCCACGACGCATGTTCAAGCGGCGTGTAGATGTGACCCCAACTGCCGGGATTGTTCACGAGAATCATTCCGGCTATGGTTATTCCTCTAATTATATCGAGCGATTTCAATCGTCCCGACTGTATTTTTTCTCCCATATCCTTTTGAAAATCATTTCTTTGGGGTTGTACATTCGTCAATCAAATAAACAAGCGACTGATATGGCACGCCCGAATTTGTTGTAAGACCAATCTCGCATGTTCGGCTATTTGAAAAGCCGCGTTTTATGCCGTTCGCCTCAATTTGAGGGCGCAACTTACGCAAGCCATATTCGTTCAATTCCGGATTAAAGAAGCCTTTATCACCGGCAAAACCGCAACACCCCACTTCTTCGGGCACAAGCACGCGGCTCGAGCAGCGACGTGCAAGAGCGAGCAACTTGTTGCTCAGTCCCATTTTGCGAGTCGAACAAGTGATGTGTATGGCAATAGGCTCATCGGTCTGATGAAACTCGAGCCCGTCTGCCACATAGTCGTGAATAAACTCCATCATCTCAAGCGGATGAACGCGAGTCATGTGCTGACGCATACGATGCAAGCAAGGACTTTGGTCGCAAACCACAGGATATTTTCCTCCCTCCGATGCTTCGAAAAGTGCATCTTCAAGTTCGCGGGTCTTGCGGTCAGCAATGTCCATCATGCCTTTGCTCTCCCATATAGTGCCGCAGCACAAGCCATCCATTGCTTTGGGGAAAACAACTTCCCACCCGCTCTTTTGCATGAAAGCAACCACCACATCCACCAAGTCGGCTTTCTTACCGCCCGACTTGCTGTAACCCATAGTCTGGTTCAGGCAACTCGGGAAATAAACCACTTTCTTGTTGCTCGGGCTCACATAAATGTCGCGGTCGTAGTGCGCTGTCGGCAACGAAGGTGTCCACAGCGGCAATCCCATCTTGTGCAAAGCATTGCCCATCGAACGCACTGCCTTGTCGCCAATCACACTTTGCACTGCGCCGGCAGCAGTGAGCAGCGGCTTTAACACGGCAAATGTGCCTGCCTGATGTCGGGCAACAAAATCACCCACCTTATAGCCGAAACTGCCTTCAGGCAACGCCTCTGAACGCAAGTCGTGTATCATCTCGCCCACATTAATCTTCATTGGGCACGACGTGCTGCAAAGCCCGTCGCCTGCACAAGTTTCGTTGCCATAGTAGCGGAACTGCTCCTCCAAGCGCCTCAAACGCTCGGGGTCGTCGCCAGTGGTGCGAAGTCGCGATATTTCACGCTGAACAATGATGCGTTGACGCGACGAGAGCGTAAGTCCGCAGCTCACACAATTCACTTCGCAAAAGCCACATTCAATGCACTTGTTCACATGGTCGTTGGTCAATGGCAGAGGTTTGAAGCCTTTAATGTAGCACTCGGGGTCGTCGTTGAAAATCACACCCGGATTCATTATGTTGTTCGGGTCGAACAACTGCTTCACCTCTTTCATTATGGCATAAGCCTTTTCGCCCCATTCGTGCTTCACAAACGGTGCCATATTTCGGCCTGTGCCATGTTCGGCTTTCAGCGAGCCGTCGTATTTGTCAACTACCAATTTCTCAATTTCCTGCATCAGATTCTGATACTTCTTCACGTCGGCATCGGTTTCAAACGACTGGGCAATGATGAAGTGGTAGTTACCCTCAAGCGCATGCCCATAGATGCACGAATCGTCGTAGCCATGCTTCAAAAGCATTTCTTCAAGGTCGGCAGTGGCTTGCGTGAGGTTTTCAATGTGGAATGCAATATCTTCAATTATCACCGTTGTGCCCAACGGACGCGTACCGCCAACCGATGGGAATATGCCCGAACGGATAGCCCAATATTTCGAATATTCCTCAGGATTGTCGGTGAAATTGGCTGGCACATACAGTTTGAACGGAGCAATCAGCGCCTTAATCTGTTCAATGTTGGCATTCAGTTCTTCTTTAGTGTCAGCCTTCGTTTCGGTAAGTACAGCCGTCAGCCCTTCGCCTGTGGTATCGTTTACCGACGATAGCGACTTCTTGTCGAGAATCTCTGCACTGAACACCGGTCCGGGTTTCATGGCCACAACAGCGTCGCAAGCCTCTTTCATGCTCGAGAAATAGAGCATTGCGCTTGCCGAATATTTATGTTTATGACCGGTTGCCATAGTGAAACGGCTGGCAAATGCCAATGTGCCTTCCGAGCCCACCATAAGGTGCGCAATGATGTCGAACGGGTCGGTGAACATCACAAACGGATAGATATTCAATCCCGTAACATTCTTTATGGCATATTTATATCGGATTCGTTTGCACAGTTCTTCGTCGGCAAGCACACGGTCGCGCAATTCCTCGATTTTTGCAATAAACTGCGGATGCGAGGCTGCAAACGCATCGCGGCTCGATTGGTCGCCGGTGTCGAGCACGGTGCCGTCGGGCAGCACTATGCGAATGCTGCGCAACATGCGGTCGCTATTGGCATGCGTGCCGCAGTTCATTCCCGAAGCATTGTTCATGACAATGCCACCCACCATTGCCGAGTTTTTCGACGCCGGGTCGGGCGTGAATATTTTACCGTATGGGGCTAAAATCTGGTTCACACGTTCGCCCACGATGCCCGGTTCGAGTGTGATTGTCGATGCGTCAGCCGACACTTCATACTTTTCCCAGTTCTTGCCTGCAACAATCAGCACCGAGTCGGTTATGGCTTGCCCCGAAAGGCTCGTGCCGGCTGCTCGAAACGTAACAGGCAAACCTGCGCTATTGGCATCGCTCAGCAACCGCGACACCTCTGCCTCATTCTCCGACCGCACCACAATCTGTGGCAATCGGCGATAGAAGCCTGCATCGGTGCCCCATGCCAGACAATGCAAATCGTCGGTATATATTCTGTCCGATGAAATGTATGTCGAAATGTTATTATAAAAATTCTTGTATTTAACTTCCATTTCTTATCTATACAAATAATATTTGCTCGATTGTGTGCGGAAGGCATCGGCATCTTTGTTCCAATAGTCAACTATGTCGGCAACCTTATAGTTCTGCGACATCATCTTGCGAATCTTGTCGGTGCCACACACTTTGTCGAACATATTGAAGCGTGCCTTAAACGCCTCGTCGAATGCCAAATGGTCGGGATACAACTTTGCCAGCACCTCAATGGCATGGAACTGAATGAGCGTAAGGTCGCAGTCGACAACATCAGTGATATAGACCTGCACGCCCTGTATGTTCACGCCTTGATTTGCTCCATAGAACGGTTTCACATATATCGGGCGAAAAATCACGCCTTTCAAATTCAAGGCATTCATTGCCTTTGAAAATTGTTGTGCATCAATCCATTCTTGGCAAAAAAGTTGGAAAGGAAGCGTATAGCCCACGCCGATGTTCACATAAGGCGTTTCGCCAATGATGCCGGTTGCTGCATAATAAGCCGAGTGTGCTGCCTGCGGAACATGCGGCGACGGCAAAATCCATGGCATACCGGTTTGTTCAAATGTCATATAGCGGTGCCAACCCTTCATCGGAATTACCGTGAGATTACATTTCTCACCATCTTTCAGCAAGCCTTCGTTGTTGAGATAGAGTGCCAACTCGCCAGGCGTCAAGCCGTAGAGATACGGTATTTTGTATTTGCTCACAAACGAATAGAATCCGTCCTCAACCAAGCAGCCTTCCACCTTGTTTCCGCTAAGTGGATTGGGGCGGTCGAGCACCATAAACTCCTTGCCGTTTTCGGCACACGCCTCCATGCACACGCCCATCGAACTGATGAAGGTGTAGGAGCGGCAACCGTTATCCTGAATATCATAGATAAGCACATCGATGTCCTTGAGCATTTCGGCGCTTGGCTTGTGGCTTTTGCCGTAAAGCGAATACACTTTCACGCCGGTTGCCGTGTCGATGGAGTTGTCCACCTTGTCGCCGGCATGCACATCGCCTCGCACGCCATGCTCCGGACCGTATAATGCCACCAGTTCCACCCCTTCAGCCTCGTGAAGAATGTCAACGGTCGACTTCAAGTTGTTGTCAACGCCGGTGGGATTGGTGAGCAGTCCCACACGTTTGCCTTTGAGTTGAGCAAAACCGCCGTCGCGAAGCACCTCAATGCCAGGTTTCACCTGACCGCTGGCTGCCAATGCTGCAACACAAGCGATGAGTGCCACTATATATTTCTTCATAATCATATAAGTTTACAATTTATTTTCTTCCATATTCAGGGTCAATCTTTCTGTCAACCAAGAATGTAACCACCAATGTGGCAATGCAGCATGCCATCACCATCCAGAAGAAATTCAAATAACCGATAGCCTCCTGTATGTAACCTGCCGCAAAGCCCGGCAACATCATGCTCAGCGCCATAAATGCCGTGCAAATGGCATAGTGCGATGTCTTGAACTCGCCTTCCGAGAAATACATCATATAGAGCATATAAGCAGTGAAACCAAATCCATAGCCAAACTGCTCAATACATAATGCGGTTGTAATAATCACAAGGTTGGTTGGCTGATATGCAGCAAGATACACAAATGTCAAGCATGGCAACGTCATGCCTGCTGCCATCCACCACAGCGACTTCTTAAGTCCGAGTTTCGAAGCAAACAAGCCGCCAATAATGCCACCGGCTAAGAGTGCCACTACACCTATTGTGCCATATACAAGACCCACTGTCTCGGTTTGCAAGCCGAGGCCGCCTTTATTGACGCCATGCACCAAGAATGGCATACACAACTTAATGAGGAAGCCTTCAGGCAAACGGTAAAGCAGCATGAATGCTATCGCAAGCAAACATCCCGGCTTCTTAATAAACGATACAAACGAACTGATGAACTCTGTCAAGCCCGATGATGCTGATGAACCTTCGGCAATACGTGGCTTGTCGTCGGCAGAATGAGGCAACACATAGATGTGATACATCGTTATCAGGAAGAACACAACAGCGCTGACACCTATTGTAACCTGCCATGAGAATGGGATGTTGGCTATCTCGCCGCCCTCAATAAATCCGGCAATTGCCACAAGCACACCTTGTCCAAACACCGAAGCAATGCGATAGAATGTGCTGCGCACACCAATGAACGCCGCCTGACTGCTCGGGCTGTGAGCCAGCATATAGTAACCGTCGGCTGCAATGTCGTGCGTTGCCGAAGCAAATGCTGCTATGATAAAGAGGATGAGCGTGATGGTGAACATGCTGATAGGTGTTGCACCCGATTCAATAGTTGCAACATCGGGCTTAGGCAATGTCACGGTGAGCAGCACCATCAATGCCGTCATAAGCACCTGCATGCTCACTATCCACCAGCGTTTGGTCTTTACAACGTCAACAATCGGACCCCACAGTCCTTTCAAGAACCACGGGAAATAAAGCAATGTGGTGAAAAACGACATCTCGCCATTGGGAACTCCCATTTTTGTAAACATCATTACTGAAATGTTATTCACCACGAAATAGGGTACGCCTTCGGCAAAATACAGCGTAGGCACCCACCACCACGGATTTTTTTGTGTTGCGTTACTCATGATTATATAAAGTAGTTATTTGAGCGTTAATAAAATAGTGCAATAGAATATCTTTATAATTGTAGCCTTGCTCGCCCATCACGGCAGCTCCAATCTGGCAAAGCCCCACTCCATGACCCCAACCGGCTCCACGAAGCACAAACTTGGTGGGATAACCCTGGGCATCAACATTGTGGCGCTCAACTATGAAAGCCGAACTATAGAGGTGCGACGGCGATAATGTGCGGCGTATCTCCAACTCTTTGCCTATTGTGCGCGAGAGTTTCTCACCCACAATCTTCAACTTATAAAGGCGTCCACTTGTGCCGCGTGCCACAGGCTGCAAGTCCTTGATGCGGCCATAATCCACGCCCGAGCGTTCCTTTATGAGTTTAGCAATTTCGTCTTGGCTGTATTCCACAGTCCAACGATAGAAATCCTGCGTTTCCTGGTCGTAATTGTTGAGAACCTGTGAAAGAATCTTGGCATCGGTGGTGTTGCAGAACGCTTTAGGTTTGGTGAGAATCCATTCCTCGGCATTGGCTTCTTTGGTCAAATCGGGGAAATTGTCCTCATCTTTGTCATCGCGCTTAGCCACCAAATAAGGGTAATGCTTCGGTTCCCAACAATTCTCAAACTCCTCATAAACGCCGCCACAGCATTTTGAGAAGCGTGCATCGCACAATTCGCCATCATAGGTGAGCACCTCTCCGAATGTGGCATCGATGGCGTCGCGCACGGTCGACGTCGATTCGCGGGTGATACCTTGATAACGCTGGCAATGGTCGTCGGCACACACATCGAAGTTCACATGGTCCTCGCGGTCGTACCAGCGAATATATTCATCGTCGGTTTGCTCAACAGCCGAATAATGTTCGTTTGACTGAGCCAGTTTCTTGTTCTTGTCGATTTGCGCCAGCAACCAACTTCGTGAAATCACCGCATGAGCCTTGAGCAACTCAAGCGATGCAGTTGCACTCATCTCCGACGAAATCACACTGAGCAAATACTCTTCCACCGACAGGATGTTAACAGTGGTGAGTTTGCCATGCTCCACAATCAGTTTTAATGCGCCCCTGAACGATTGGTTCTCCTTACGTTCCCAATGGAAATTGACGCCTATTGTCACTCCAACCAGCGTAAACGAGCCTGTCGCCTCGTCGCAAGGTTCAAACAGCAACTCATCGTAACTGTTGCCATTCCACTCCACTTTGCCGTTGCAGCACTCGGCTCGCTGCGCACCTGTAAGCATTTTCCCTTGCACCTTGTATTCGCCATTAAGCACAAAATCAATGCAAGGCTCATTCATAATGCCCACTTTCACTTGAGGAACATTTCCCATAATATATATTTAGTTTTAAGATTTACTTCAATTTTTGCAACATGCTGCTTATCTCATCAGCCGAGTAACAAACCTCGTTAAATATGGTTTTAATTTCTTTCTCCCCTATTTTCTCAAAATCTTTTTCGAGTGGCAAAGCCAACACTCCACCCATATCAACCGATGCCGGTGAGATGAGTATTTTATCATCGCCGTCGGTGCCATAACACGATGGGCGATGTTTTTTGCGAGGAAACACCGTTATAGTCCACTCGCCACTTCCAAAACTGCAAAGCACATTCAACATCGGTTCACTTTCGCCATCAATCACCGGCAAGCAAGCCAACAATTGCTCAAACAACGACACTCCGCCCTCGATGGTTGTAGCCTTGATAACCACTGACGCACGCGCCAGTCCGTCAACAATGCTCATTGTGGCATCTGCCTTGCAGCACACTTGCTCCAAAACGGCAAACTTCAGGTCGTCGAGCCATGTCATAAAGCCCTTGTTGCCAGCCTGAAAATGCATGTGGTCGGGAGCAGATGCTCCGCAATGCGGCCCGTTATAGAACACTTCGTAGTTGTCAAGAACCTGAGCCAACTCCATCATGTGGGTTATTCTGCCATTAATCGATTGTGCGGTGTGACAGCAACTCGGCACCGTGAGATGTTTCGGGAATATAGGGTAAGGGTTCACAAGAATCTTATAATTTTCGTCCCATTGCAAACTGTGCTGTTCGGCAGGCCGATTAACATCGCAAAGGAAACACTTGCGTGCCTTTAGCGATGCGGCATCCACCTTTGCAGCACTCGAATGAATGCGAGCAGGGTTGAACTGAGCCTTGAAAGTGGCATTCCCCACTTTCACAGTCTTCATTTTCACCTGTTTTAGCGCAGCAAAACTGTCGGCAGCCATCTGCCACTCAGCCAACTGAGCGGTGAAAAATTCTTCAACTTCAACCCTGCTTACTCGCTTCATTCTATAATGAAAATAGATTGTTTATATCACTTCTTTGCCTTGTTCATTGCAATGCGAGCCATCAACTCCCATGTGCGGATGCGGTCTTTATATGTGTTGTTGCGGTTCATCTTTTCAACATCGAGTGCAGCATCGCTGTTGTCGTCCCAACGACGGCACAGGTACACCGACTTGAACACACGGCCAATCTGATAAACGCGGCTCATGTTGAGGCCCAAAGCATAGTCCTCACCATAGTTCACTGCCGGCAGTTTCACTTCGCGAAGCACAGGGGTGTAGAAGGCACGCGGAGCGCCAAGACCGTTGATGCGCAGAGCGTTGTTGCGACCGTTTTCAGGTGTCCACTCACGGTGGTCAACCAAGCCCGGAGGCAAAATGTTGCGGTTGATGTCGGTGAGGGTGTATGAACCCACAACCATAGCGCAATTTTGCTCATAGAAAGCGTTAATCATAGTGGTGAGGGTGTTTTCGTCCTCATAAACGTCGTCGCTATCGAGTTGCACACAGAACTTACCTGCTTGCTCGTGATGAGCGGCAAGGTTCCAGCATGCACCCACGCCAATATCGCCAACAATCATGTGAATCACTTGCGGATTGTTGCCAAAGCGTTCCTTGATAATCTCAGTGGTGCGGTCGGTTGAGCAGTTGTCCACAACAATCACGTTGAACTTGAAATCACATTTTTGCATCAAGGCACTGTCGATGGCATCGGCAATGGTGCGCTCGCGAGTGCGAACAGGTATCACCACAGTAGCCTCAACAGGGAAATTGTCTTCGCTAAATTCAATGTGCTTAAATTCAGGAGCCAAATAACCACCAATTTCCTTTAGATGCTCGGTGCAAGCCTGTTCCATTTCAATCTGGCGGCCACGGTTGCGCGGGTCAACGTAGTCGAACATCTTTTCACCGCTCTTGCGAGTATCAAGTTCAATGTCGCTATAAAGGAACTCGTTGATGTGGGTGAGCGATGCAAACTGCGAAAGTTTCAAACGCAAATCGTAGAGTCCGGCAAACTTATAGTCGGCTTTCATTGCAGCAACGGCTTTCTTAAAGCAATGCGAGCAGAACAGAAGCACTGAACCGAAGTCGAAATCGTCGCGGAGGCTACCAAATTGATAGTCAATCACAGGAGCCTTAGTGCTTGTAGGCAGACCTTCTTCGCTGTAATGGTCACCGTTATAGTGGTCGGCGTAGACCATACCGCTAAGCGTATCGCAAGCAATCTTCACCATGCGGTCGAGTGCAAACGGTCCGAACTTCAGATTGTCGTATTTCTGATAATAAAGCACAAAATCGCTATCTGCTTTTTCAGCAATAGCCTTCATTGTTTTCGACGAGGTCAACCCGTCGATTTTAATCACCTCGCAACCGTCAACGCAGCCCTCTGCACCTTCAAGTTGAAGCAGATAAATTTTCTTCACAAGTGCATTAGCCTTAAGTTCGGCTACGGTAGCCGATACTTGGTTGGCATCGGCAAATGGAATAAAGCAATTGATTGTTTTAGCCATAATCTGGTATTTATGTTTTTAAGTTTATATTATAATTTCCTATTTCTTGTTTTTGTTGTAAGCGATGCGGGCCTTCAGTTCCCACGTGCGAATACGGTCTTTATACACATTGTTGACATTCATCTTAAACACGTCGAGGTTGGCATCGGTGTTATCTTCCCAACGGCGGGCGCAAGTCATCACTTCCCAAACGCGTCCCACACGATAGCGCCGCGACACCCTCAATCCCATAGCATAATCCTCGCCATAGCAAGTGTTGGGCAGATACATGCTGCGGTAAACGGGCGTGAAAAATGCTCTTGGACCACCTATGCCGTTAACGCGCAACAAATTGTTTCGGCCGTTGTCGTCGGTCCACTCCTTATGCAGTATTTCGCCCGGAGGCAACACATTCAAATCGAAATCGGTGATTTCGTAACCACCCACAACCATTGCACTGTTCGACCGATAAAACTCACTTACCATTGTGGCAAGCACTTGGTCGGTTTTATACACGTCGTCGCTGTCGAGCCCAATCACAAATCTTCCGCAACGTGGGTCGTCGACGCCAAGATTCCAGCAGCCGCCAATTCCAAGGTCGTTGCGTTCGGGTATGATATGTATAACGCGCTCGTCGGCAGTAAACTCTTCAATGGCTTCCGAAGTGCCGTCGGTCGAGTGGTTGTCAACAATTATCAAATTAAATTTAAACTCGGCTTTTTGCTTAAGCACCGATTTGATGGCATCGCGTATCACTCTCACACGATTAAGCACCGGAATTATCACGCTACATTCCACAGGGAACTTGCCCTCGGCAAGGTTCACCGGCTCATATGTGCCAGGCTCAAAATATGCGCCCACACGTTTGAGATAGTCGGTCACCACAGCCTCCATTTCGAGTTGTTTGCCACGGTTGTCAGGGTTTTGATAATCGAATATTGCTTCGCCACTGCTGCGCAAATCCATAGCCACCTCGCTATACAGATATTCGTTGATGTGAACCAACTCGCCCATTTCACTCAGGCGAAGACGAAAATCGTAGAATCCGGCATGCTGATAATTGCCTGTCATTTCACTAACCGCTTGTTTCAGTGCCGAGGTTCTTATCAGAACCAACGACCCGAAATCAAATTCGTCGCGCAAACTGCCCTGCTGATAGTCGATAACCGGGGCTTTCACAACCGTTCCATTGCGCTCCTGATAACGGTCGGCGTAGCACATCACGGCATCGCTATCGTCGGCAATCTGCACCATGCGTTTCAACGCATGCAGCCCGAGTTTCAGCACATCGCCATTGCTGTAGATGAGCGTGTACTTGCTTTGCGATGCCTCTGCAATGGCTTTTATGGTGGCAGTCGACGATATGCAATCCACGGTCATCAACTTGCACCTTTCAAGATTCTCCTCTTTGTCTGTTACATTCAGCACATAGCACTCGTCGACAATGCCCGACGAATGTAGCGTTGCCAAAGTTGACGCAACCGCCTCGTGTCCTGAATATATCACAAAAGAATCAATCATATTTTCAGAATTATAAGCCTTTATTTTGTTGCTCCCTCAAAGAAAGCGAGCACTTGGCTCATCATCTTGTTTCGGCAAGCGGTATCCTCAATGGTTTCAAACGGGAAGCCCACCACCGCAGTGCGATATGCGCCCATGTTGGCAACAATGCCTGCAGGAATGTTGTTTTCGCTGTAACGCAAGAATGTGTTTGCTTTGGCATTTGCAGGAATCACGCCGTCGGGGCTCTCAACGCAATACAGTTTTTCGTTCTTCACGTTGCTAAACTTATAGCCGTCGCCCACACCAATCTGCTTATATGGCGTTGAAACAGTGTATGCCTTTCCTTCAATTGCAGCATGACCCACACGCCACTCATAGCCAAGCACGGTTTTTGCAAAGTCCTGTTCGGCTTTGCCAGAGGTGATGCCGTCCCACACGTCGCTTGCCACATAGGCGCCTGTAACCATCACGTTGCCGCCACCGGCAGTGTAACCTTCAAGGGCTTTCATCAAGCCTTCTGAATATATCTTGTAGCGATTTGGCACAACACCTCGCCCTATCTTGATTTCTTTTTGCTTACCGCAAATGAGGTCGAGAGCGAAGTAACCGTCGAGGCTCAAACCGTCTTCAACAGCCTTCACGCTTGCCGACACAAACGAATAGCCCGCTTCCATCACGGCTGCGCCATGCACAACCGGATAGTTGAATGTGTTTCCGGCTACCACCTTGTTCTCGTAGTTGCTATGGCTGCCACCAAAACCAGCTGCATCATCGTCTTTCCACGGCAAATTGCGACGGAACTCAAATTGCGAACCTATATACGATATGTCGTAGAGATAAGGCACTCCCGAATCCTTGTCGTCGAGAAATCCGGCATAGGCATTATCGCCCTCGCCTACAACAAACGAATCGGGTGCTGAAATGCGAGTGAAGTTGTTCACCACCATCACTGTTCCCTTCGAATCTTTTGCCACGCCAAGAGCAAGCACTTCAGAGTCGAAACTCCGTCCACCGTCGTTCATAGCCACAATTTTGAAACTATGAATCAGGTTGTCGTCGACCGTTACTTCATACTTTGTATCTTTCACCACAGCCACTTCGCGGAAAGCGCCATTGCCCACTCGCTCCATAACCACATATTGGTCGGCATCGGCGTTATCGCATTGAGGGTCGGCAGTAGGCTCCCATGTTAGCAAGAACTTGCCTTCAGCCACTGGAGCGATTGCAAACGAATTAACCGGCAACGGCTGAACCACATAATTGCGTCCGTCGCGCTTGGCAATAAACTCAAGCATACCCTTATAAATGGCACGGCTCACAGTGAAACGGAATGTCGGGTCGAGACCATAACGCATATCAGCAAAGTTCTGGTGCGAAAGCAATTCAAGCAACATTGTTGGCACCTCTGGCACACGAGCCTCGTAGTACGATTTATCCCACATACCGCGGCGCGACCACTTCGGCTCGAACAGGGCTCGCACATCATTGCAGATGTTTGTGCTGATGGCATTGGTGAGAATACGCGAATAGCCTCGCGGTGTGCCATCGGCATAGTTGTCGTAGTTCGAAGTCATATAGATGCCAAGTGTGCCCACTATGCTATCGTTCGGCGTAGTTCCGGCATCGGTGTGGAATGCAAAAGCCAAATCCACAGGAATGTTCAAACCGGCTCTTTCAGGCAACACGTTAGAGCCACCGGCAAGCCAGTTAACCCATTCGGCACGGCTGCGATAGTCGTCGTTATAGTCGTTGGCCAGTCGCGAAAGGGTGTAAACCGAATCGGGAGCACCTGCCCATTGCAACCAATAACGCGAACCTTCGGTGAAACGCGGATAATTCGATGTGATATATTGATAATCGATGCTTTCATCGTAGACGTAACTCACTTTCTCGCCTTCTTCGGGCTTCTTCACCTTTCGGCCCACGTTGCCCATACCGCCGCCCACCTTCACAGCGTCGGCAGTAATCACGCCCTTATGCTTTGAAACATTGCTCAAAACCACCACATCGGGGTTATCGCCTTTCTTCAACGGGAAGTGGCCGAGGTAAATCCATGTGCCCGAACCCATCTTCTGGTTAATCTTGAACGATTTGCTTCCGTCGAGATAGTTCACCGTGTAAAGCGCATCTTCAACGCTTTCAGGAAGCGACTTATACGAAACATACACTGCAAACAAGCCATCTTCGGGCATATTCACACTCCACGATGCGCTCGAGGCGTTCTTGGCATGCTTTGTGGTTTCAACCTGGCGGTATGTGCCTTCGGCAAACGGATTCTCATATTCGACATAATAGTCGCGCTTCCATGCAAAGCCGGTCCCTTCTCCCGATTTCCAACTGTTTTCACCGTTATTCTCGGAATATGTTGTCTGAGCCTTACCGCCGTCGCCGTCGACCACCATCTCAAAACTGTGAATGTCGCGGTCGCGAGGACTCATCACATACGCCCCGGCATTTTCGAGCATAGGCATAAGGAACGGTATCACATACGACTGGGTGTAAAGGTCCTCAACCGTTTGGTTAAGACGCGCACGCTGCCATTCCCAACGATTGATTTTCGGCTCGAAATACCACCCGTGGCTTTGCCACAAAGCCACCACATTGCCACTCAAGCCTTTCTTGTACTGCTCGGTATCCGACACCGGCGTAATGAAAGCATCATCGTTGCGACGCGAATACTTCTTGTCGAAACCCATCACATAGTTCTCAATGTCGTTCCCTCTGATGCTGAACTGCACTTTGTAGTTTGAATAACTCTTTCCGGCTACAGTCTTTATGCCTTCCTTGAGAGTCTTAACAGTTGCCGAGGTGAACGGAACATCGCCATAGGTTTCGTTCAATGTCACGTTTAGAGTTTTCTTTGAATTGTCGGCCTCAACCGATACCACCGACACTGCGCCAATGCCCATATTTGCAGGAACAGTGCTGCGAAGCAACTCGGTTGCCTTTGCCAACTGCTCTTTGCTGAATGTCTGCGCTTCAACACTATTGCCATATTGAAATGCGCCTATCATAATTATGACGCATGATAGAAATGTTACACTTCTTTTCATAAACCAAATTATATAATCTGCTTTACACATAGCATTAAAATGCTTACAATAATTCCCTTATATTGCAAAAATAATATAAATATTTCGTTAAAATACACAAACCAAAACTCAAAATATCTATAATAAACATTATTTAATAATTATACATATAATTTTAGTTTTGACCCATAAAACAAACCCGCCGACAATATGCTGCCAGCGGGTTTTTCTCACCTCAAATAATTACCTATTTATTTGTCACACAAATATTTGACTACATCAAACATCAACCTGTGGCGATGGTCGGCACCCTCAATCGATTCAAACGGGAAACCCATAACCACACACCTGTAGTTATCGAATCGCGTTGCAACAGCAGCACCCATATTGTTGTCGGCATACTTTATCACTGTGATTCCCTGCTTTGAACTCGGCAATATGCCGTCGGGGCTTTCAACACAATAAGTGTTGACATTAGGCTGCGTGGCAAACTGCGATTTTAGCATCTCTGCAAATCCATTATCACCGGCTGGAACTGTATAGAAACGCCCTGAGGCTTCGGCTTGCGACATTCTCCACCTATAACCAAGCACATTCCGGGCAAACGTGATGCGACGCTCGTCGGCTTGCTTCTTATCCCATATATCGCTTGCCACATACGAACCGCTAACAAACACGTTACCACCTTGCTCGGTGTAGTGCTCAATCGCATCCATCAACCTCTCGCTGAATATGGCATATTTGCTTGGCATGGCTCCCCGTCCAATCGACACCTCTTTCTGTTTGCCCAATATCAAATCTATCATTCGATAAGCCGACAAACTTAGCCCTGCTTCAACAGCATCAACACTTGCACTCACAAAACTATAACCCGATTTGAGAATCGATTCGCCATGCAAGGCTGCATAATCAAACGTGTTGCCTGCAATCACTTGTGTTTCGTAGTTGCCATTGCTTGCGCCAAAGCCCGACGAATCGTCGTCGCTCCAGGGCACACGGCAGCGGAACTCGAATTGCGAACCGACATACGAAATGTCGCTCACATAAGGCACGCCATGGTCCTTGCGGTCGGCTATACCTGCCACGTCGTCGGCTCCTCGTCCCGAAGCGAACCACTCCGGACCCGATACGCGAGTGAATCCGTTAACCACTAAAACCGCACCTTTGCTCTGCGGAGCGACCCCACATGCAAGCACCTCCGAAGCGAAACTTCTACCGCCTTCGTTAACAGCCACAACGCGATAACTATGCACCTCATTGTCGTTAACGTCAGCCACATAACGCGGCTCGTCGACTACGGCAACGTCGCTAAACGCGCCTCTGCCAATGCGTTCCTGCACAATGTAATGCGTAGGCATTGCTCCACCATTGCTCAGTGTGTCAACTGTTGCCTTCCACGACAACAGGAACTTGTCGTTGCCTGCTTCGGTGATTGCCATTGAATTAACCGGCAACGGCTGAACCACACTTTGCTTTCCGTCGCGCTTCGAGATGAACTCAAGCATGCCCTTATATATCGCCCTACTCACAGCAAAACGGAACGTGGGGTCGAGCCCATAACGCATATCTGCATAATTATGGTGCGAAAGCAATTCGAGCAACATTGTTGGCACCTCGGGCACTCGAGCTTCGTAATACGATTTGTCCCACATGCCACGGCGTGTCCAATTAGGTTCAAAACAGCATCGAACATCGTTGCAGATATGTGTCATCACAGCATCGGTGAGCAAACGCGAATAGTTGCGAGGCGTGCCGTCGGCATAACTGCCGAACATGTTGGTCATGTAAATGCCCAATGTGCCTATAATGCTGTCGTTCACCGTTGTGCCGGCATCGCTGTGAAAGGCGAACGCCATGTCCACCGGAATATTCAATCCTTTACTTTCGGGAAGCACTTCCGACCCTCCGGCAAGCCAATTAACCCATAAACCGCGACACCGATAGTCGTCGGTGTAGTCATTGAGCAAGCGAGACGGAGTGTACACCGTGTCGGGTGCTCCGCTCCACTGCAACCAATATCGTGCACCCTCGGTGAAGCGCGGATAGCGGCTCGGCGTGTAAGTGTAAGGTATGCTGTCGTTGTAAACATAGCCAACCTCGTCGTCGGCTCCCGGACATTCAACACGGCGCCACACGTTGCCCATACCGCCTCCAATTTTCACGGCATCGGCTGTAACCACTCCTTTGCGTTCCGACATATTGCTGAGCGTCACAACATCCTTGTTCACACCTTTACTCAACGGATATGTTCCAATATACACCCATGTGCCACCGCCCATTTGCTGGTTAACCTTAACAACCGTCGACCCCGACTTACTGTTCACGGTGTATTCGGCATCGTCGGCACTCTCCGGCAAAGTTTTATACGATACATACACTGCATATTCGCCATCTTCAGGCATCTCGGCACTCCAGCAAGCAACAGCCTTGTTTTTAGGCTTGGCAGTTGTGGCAACCTGGCGATATGTGCCTTCGGCAAACGGATTCTCGTAAGCAACATAGTATTGACGAGAGTATGCAAATCCTTTTTGCTTACCTTTCTTCCAGCCTTTGCCTGTCTCGTGATAGCCGTTTTGGGCAAAGCCACCGTCGGCATCCACAATCACTTCAAAACTGTGGGTGTCGCGCTCTCGCGGACTCATCACATAAGCACCGGCATTTTCAAGCATCGGCACAAGAAACGGAAGCACATACGACTGCGTGTAAAGGTCCTCAACCGTCTGCCACACGCGAGCCCGTTGCCACTCCCATCTATTCAGTTTTGGCTCAAAATACCATCCATGACTTTGCCAAAGCGCAACTATATTGCCATCGAGTCCAGCCGAATAACGCCGCTTTTCATCCTGCACTTGCACAAACGGTGCATGGCGCCGAGCATATTTTGCATCATATTGCGGCATATAATTTGCCACATCAATGCCATCTACTGTAACGTCAATCCTATATCCCGAATATGCTTCCCCGGCACATTCACTTACAATCTGCTTAATCCGTTCAATATCATCAGCCTTGAACGGCACGTTACTGTAAGCCCAATTACAATCGGCGGTGAGAGTTTTGTTCTCATCGTCGGCAACAATCTTCGTAACCTTTGGCACTCCTATGCTCATGTGCGACGGCAAAGCTGCGCGTAATTGCTCACTCACTTTCTTTGCCACATCCTGCGGCAAAGTGTCGGCAGTTGAATAACTGCCACAACAGGCAGCCACAACCAGCACTACTGTAACAACCAAATTCTTATTCATAATAAAAATTTATCAACAATTTTTCGTAATCTCGTTAAACACGCGCCTAACGGCACAGAGTATTTATAATACAAAAAGAGGATATGATGCAACATTACTCGCTACACACATCCTCTATATCTTTAATTTTGTTTTGGCTACAAAATGCCTACGTCTCTCACCTAAAGTGAGTGAACCCTCTTAACTCACTTGGTTATACCTCTTTACTCTCGTGGAATTTAACTATGCCCGGCATTGAACGCTGGATAATTTTTTTAATCTCAACGCCATACTCATCAGCCACTTCGCATAAGATGCCACTGAACGTGCATGCCACCAATCCCACAAAGCAAAGCGGAAACGCCTTATAGTCGTATTGCAAAACATTTCGTTTGAAAAAACGGTCGAACTCGTTGCGAACCAAAGTGCGAACATAATCGTGCTCGAGATACTCACCTAAAAAATAGGAATATGAACTCAATGTGCGATTTGCTCCCGGGTTGTTATACACCTCATCCATCACCTTGTTTTTGTCGAGTTCAAACTTTTCGAAAAACTGCGCAGTTAAATCTTTAGGCGCCAAGTTCTTCAAGCAATCAGCAACAAACAATCTGCCTAATGCAGCACCACTGCCCTCGTCGCCCAATATAAATCCCAACGAACTCACATTCTTCACAATGTTTTGTCCGTCGTAAAGGCAGGTGTTGCTACCGGTGCCGAGAATACACGCCAATCCAGGCTCATTCACCAGCAAACCGCGAGCCGCACCCAACAAATCACTTTCAACAGTGGTGGGTGTCTTAAACTGCGCAACAAGCGACGATTCAATCATTTTTTTCTTATCGTCGTTTGAGCAACCTGCCCCATAAAAATACACATGGTCCCACCTGCGTTTGAAAAACGATTTTGGCAAATCAAGACGAATACAATGGCTAATCTCTCTGCGAGTCAAGAAAAAGGGATTTAAACCGTCTGTCACGGCTTTTTCAACCACTTTATTGCCATCTACAAGGCACCATTCAGTCTTTGTGGTACTACTTTCTGCAATAATTTTCATCTAATGATATGTCTATTTCCGATTTTTCGGCAAAAGTAATAATTTGTAACAATTTAGCAATGAATAAATTAAACTATTTTATAGCCACAAACATTATTTAACACTCGAATACTATTTTTAACTACCTATTCTCGGCAGATTTTCACAAAAACGAAGTTTTTCACAGTTAACGATTGTAGCGTTTTGTTAATATACATTAACAACGCCGATTTCCGATGAAAAAAAGTGCATATCAGCCGAAACTGATATGCACCCTTATATTTTTGAAAACATTGCCGAAGTGTTATTGTACAAGTATCGAATCAATAAATGCAACAAACTTTTTAAACTTTGGCTCCTCATACAAACGAGTGAGATAAACTATCTTGCCATTTTCATCAATCAACACATTGCGTGTCACCCCGGCTTCAACATCAGCATATTTGGTGAACACCGACGAATCGACATCTGGAGCAATCGGATAGGTTATACCTATATTTTCAACAAATTGAACAACCCTTTCAGCTGGTTCTTCGCGGTCGAGCGCCAACAACACAAATCGTGGATTACTTTTGTATTTCTGCCATATATCTTGCTCAATGAACGGCATTTCTTCGCGACAAACTCTGCACCAACTGGCTGTGAACTGCAACATAACAACCTTTCCGCGCAATTGCGACAATGTGACACTGTTGCCGTCGATGGTTGTAACCGTGAAATCAGGTGCCTCATCTCCTACTTTAACAATAAAACCATCGTCGGTTTCAACATTCGATTCGTTTGTTTTCGACGAACACGATGCTAACAATAATGTGCATAAAAGAATAGTATTAACGATTGAAAATGTCCTCATAATAAATTAGAAACTATTAGGTTAATTCGGAATATAACTCCGATTGTTCAAAGATAATCTATTTTTTCCAATAATTTAAAGATTTACGCCAGAAAATTGCACACAAAAGATGATGTTGTGCACAATAACAAACAAAAATGCAAGGATAAGTGGCAAAAGCCAAAATCCTTGCATTTTTAACATCATAGTATTTCTGAAAGTTGAAATCGGCATAGAACGCTATGCCGACCCCAAACTTAATGGATGAACATGAACATTGCGCTCGAGTCGGAAGCACATGCACTCAAGTAAGTGTAAATGCAACTTGCCAAGCCAATGAGGATAATGCCAAAGGTGGTGATAATCAGCGCGAGTTTCTCGCTGAAAGCAACTTTAAACCCAGGTATAATGCATTCGTCTTGCTTGATAAACATCGCCTTAACAACAAGCAGATAGTAGTAAAGCGAAACAATAGTGTTAATCAACGCTATGAGCACAAGCACATAAATGGCAACGCTGCCAGTGTGGCAAGCACCCACAAAGATGAAGAACTTGCTGAAGAATCCGGCGAACGGTGGAATACCTGCAAGCGAGAACATGGCAAGCATCATGGTGAACGAGAGCCACGGATTGGTCTTGAACAAGCCGTTGTAATCGTCCATATTCACTTTGCCCGTCTTGTTTTCGATGGCTGCAATAACACCGAATGCTGCCAAGTTCGAGAACACATAAACAAGCACATAGAACATCAGCGATGCCAAACCCACTTCGTTTGCCGAAATCACACCGAGCATAATGTAGCCGGCTTGCGAAATCGACGAGAATGCGAGGAATCGCTTCAGGTCGCGCTGACGAATTGCGAACAAGTTACCGAGTGTGATGGTGAGAATGATAACAGCATAGAGCATCCATTCCCATGCAGCGCTGTAAGCCGAACCAAACACTTGAGCCAATATCACAAGGAACGAGAAAGCAGCAGCACCTTTCGAGATAACCGAAAGATAAGAAGTTACTGCTGTTGGTGCTCCTTGATAAACGTCGGCTGTCCACAAGTGGAACGGAACAAGCGAGAGTTTAAATCCAACACCGGCAATCACAAATGCAATAGCCACAATGAGCAATGCCGATTGATTACCTATAATGTTGCAAGCAATGTCGTTGAAATAGAGCGAACCGCCAAGTGCATACACAAACGATAGTCCGAGCATAAAGATTGCCGATGAGAACACTGCAGTGAAGATGTATTTTGCAGCAGCCTCATGGCTTTCGTAGTATTTCTTGTCGAACGCAACGAGTGCTGCCAACGGAAGCGACGCTGTTTCCAAACCGATGACAAACAACAAGAAGTGACGTGCCGAAATCATCAGATACATACCGAACAATGTGGCAAGCAACAATTCGTAGAACTCGCCGCGGCGAACCGATACGAACTCCGAATTTGCCCACTGTGTTGCCTGGATGAGAACAATCAGCATACCTGCATTTAGGATGAACTTAATTGCATAGGTAGCGCTTGTCTGTTCAAACATTCCGGCAAAAGCAGTGCCTGTGCCAAACATAAACAAGTTTGCTATGGTGAATGCAGCAAATATCACACATGTAAATATCGACAACGATGATTGAGCCTTTTTAGGCATAAAAGTGTCGAAAAGGAACACTAACAGGAACACTAACAACAATCCGAGTTCCTGTGGCATCATTAAAAATTGAGAATAATCCATCTTTATATTTTCCTGTCTTTAATTCAACACTTATTTAATTACATCCATGAAAGTGGTTGTTCCAACACCTTCAGCACGCCCTCATAGAGTCCGCCTGACATAAAGGTGTCTTTAATCACCGTTTCGAAGAAGTTAGGGAAGCAACCGATTGCTGCAACTGCGCCGATGAGCACAAGTGTAGCAAAGCGTTCGTGCCACTCGGCATCGGTGAGAGTGAGATGATGTTCATCTTGAACTTTACCGAAGAGCAACTTTCCAACAACGCGAAGAATATACACTGCTGTTACCACAATCGAACTGCAAGCCACAATTGTGAACACGCGGTGGAACATATCGCTGTTCTGGAACGAACCAATGAAGATTGTCATTTCCGAAACAAAACCGCTCAAACCCGGCAAGCCAAGCGATGCCATACCGGCAATCACATAGCATACGCCAAGATAAGGCATAATCTGCATCAAACCGCCCATCTTGCGAATGTCGCGAGTGTGTGTGCGGCCATAAATCATACCAATCAGAGCAAAGAACAATGCTGTCATCAAACCGTGCGAGAGCATCTGCATGATGGCACCGGTCATTGCTGTGGTGTTATACATAAGAATTGCAAACAACACCAAACCGCAGTGGCTAACCGACGAATAGGCGTTGATGTATTTCAAGTCGCTCTGTACACATGCACTGAATGCACCGTAAACCACCGAGATACCGGTGAGAATAAGGAATATCCAACCCAGTTGTTGAGCAGCATAAGGCATCAAGAAGATTGCGACGCGGAAGCATCCGTAACCACCAAGTTTCATCAGCACACCGGCGTGAAGCATCGACACTGCTGTTGGCGCCGAAGCATGACCGTCAGGCGACCATGTGTGGAACGGGAACATTGCACCAAGCACGCCAAAGCCCACAAACACTGCCGGGAACAGCCACATCTGCCAACTTTCAGGAATAGCATTGTTATGCGCAATCTGAATGATGTTCATTGTAAGTTGGTTGACATTTGCCGACGAATGGAAGTAAATACCAATCAAACCGAGCATCAAGAATGCCGAACCGCCCATGAGCATAAGCGTAAGTTTCATTGCCGAATAGTTCTTGTTGCCGCTTCCCCAAACGCCAATCAACAAATACATCGGGATAAGTGCCACCTCATAGAACATGAACATTGTGAACATGTCGATTGAGATGAAGAAGCCGAATACACCTGTCGAAAGCAGGAAGAACCACAAGAAATATTGCTTTGGCAGTGGGTCGATTTTCCATGAAGCGAACACCCCGGCAAACACGATGAATGCCGAAAGCACAATCATCACCACCGAAATGCCATCAACACCAAGTGCGAGGTTGATGTTGAGCGGAGCATACCATGTCCAACTGCCTGTGAGTATCATATCGTCGGTCACTCCCGCAGCACGAGTCTGCAAGAACACAACCACAAGATAGATTGCCAGCGCCATCAAGGCTGAAGCACCTGTAACGCAAACGGCTCTAATAGCTTTCATGCTTTTGCTGAAAGCCAATCCTCCAAGAACAAGAAGAGGAATTATTACAAAATAAATTAATATATTAGACCAAATCATAATTCTTAAAAATTACCGTTGCGTTTAGATTAAACATATAATTGCCACAGCCGCCAACAGCAATGCACCTGCCAAGTAAATCCAAACGTAAGCCTGAATGCTACCCGATTGCAGTTTGCGTACAGCATACGATGCCGAATTGGTGATGTTGGCAAACATATTCATTGTTCCGTCGATTATTGCGCGGTCGAACCATGCAATCGGACGGCAAATGTTTTGGAAAATCACATTGTGAGTGATGAACATATAAAGTTCATCCATATAGAAGCGCTTGTGTGCGGCAGTCCAAAGGTTTGGAGCAGCATCTTGCATCTTGCCCGGCTTGTCGTTTTTCTTCAGATAAAGAGCAGTTGCCAAGCCAATGCCAATCAATGCAATCACAGTGCTCGAGATTATCACTGTCCAGTTGTGTCCGGCATGCAAAGGTTCGTGATTATAAGTGATATAATCAGAGAACGGCAAGAAGCCAATCACGCAAGTTGCAACCGAAAGAATTATCAACGGCAAAGTCATCACCATAGGTGCTTCTTTTGGCACATGATGTCCGTGAGCCTCATAGTCAGGAGTATCCCACCAGAATACGAGGTAGTAAAGACGGAACATATAGAATGCTGTCATACCTGCAACCATCGACATCCAAACACCCCACCACATATTGTTGCAATATGCTGCAACCAAAATTTCGTCCTTTGAGAAGAAACCGGCGAATGGGAAGATACCCGAAATTGCAAGACAGCCAATCAAGCAGGAGATGCTTGCAATTGGCATATATTTGTGCAAGCCGCCCATGTGCGAACTTTCATTGGAGTGGATGCGGTAGATAACGGCACCTGCCACCAAGAACAAACATGCCTTGAACATGGCGTGAGTGAACAAGTGGAACATTGATGCCATGTAACCAACACCCTCGTGATACTCGGGACGAGCAACACCAAGCGAAGTTATCATGAACGCAATCTGCGAAATGGTTGAGAATGCAAGAATACGTTTGATGTCGGTTTGCGCACATGCTATGGCTGCTGCATAGAATGCAGTGAAAGCACCCACCACAGTGATTACCACAAGCGAACCTTCAGCAATCAGATAAAGCGGGAACAAACGTGCAACCAAATAAACACCGGCAACAACCATTGTTGCAGCGTGGATAAGTGCCGAAACAGGTGTAGGACCTTCCATTGCGTCAGGCAACCAGATGTGCAACGGGAACATTGCGCTCTTGCCGGCTCCACCGATGAAGATGCAAGTCATAGCCCAGCACAATACCGAGCAACCCAAGAATGTGGTGCCGTGCATTGTTGCCAAAGCCGAACTTGAACCATAAATCAACTTGTCGAAGTCGAACGTATTGGTGTAGTACGACAAGATGAGAATACCAATCAAGAAACCGAGGTCGGCAAAACGAGTGGTAATAAATGCCTTTTTCGATGCGTGGATTGCTGCAGGGTCGGTGTAATAGAAACCGATGAGCAAATACGACGACACACCCACAAGTTCCCAGAAAATGTACATCTGGAAAATGTTGGTTGCAAGCACAAGTCCAAGCATTGAGAATGTGAACAGACTCAAGAAAGCAAAATAGCGTTGGAAGCCATGCTTAATCAAGCCTTCTGCCTCATGACCGTATTTGATAAGGTGGGCATCGTCCATGTAGCCGTTGCTATAGAGGTGAACAAGGAACGAAATTGTAGTCACCACAATAAGCATCATTGCCGAAATAGGGTCGAGATAGATACCCAAATTGATTGAAAAGCCCTCGGCAATCTGCGAGAAATCAATCCATGTAGTATCCATCACCTTAATCGGTTCAAGACTGCCACTTGCAAAATAAGTGATTGCAGCCGTATATCCTATGATAAGGCAAGCGCCAAGACCGATGGTGCCCAGCGTACCCGCCACCTTTTTACTCAACTTTGTAGTCATTAAGCCCAAAAACAAGAACATTGCTATGGGGATGACCAAAATTGCCAATAAATAAGAATACTGTTCTGCCATAGTCGTTAAAATTTCATTTTAGATATTTCCTTGATATCCACATTCTTCACCTTGCGGTAGACATTGATTACAATGGCGAGAGCCAATGCCGTCTCGGCTGCCGCAATGGCAATGGCGAACAGTGTAAAGAACATACCTTCCAACTGGCCAGGGAACAAGAAACTGTTAAACACTACGAAATTGATATCAACCGAGTTGAGCATCAACTCAAGCGAAATCAATATCGCTATCATATTTTTTCGGGTAACGAACCCGTAAACACCGCAGCCAAACATTATCAGGCTGGGAATAAGATACATAAGCACTGTCAATTCCATAAATCGCGTCTCCTATTTATCTTTTACGGGCTATAACTATGCCACCGATTATACATGCCAATAACAACACACTCACCGCTTCGAATGGCAACAGATAGCCAAACTTGTCGGTGCTGAGCAATGCGTGACCGATGCGATGGATGTCGACATTAGCAATGCCCTGAGTGGCAAATGCCACCTCGCATTGCGAAACAAGAGCATATCCGCACAACAACACGCCGGCTACAGCCGCACTCAATCCAAGCCAACGCTTATGCGATGTGAGCGGCTTGGCTTTTTCTCCGGGCTTATGCGTAAGCAATATGGCAAAAACAAACAGCACAAGTATGCCACCTGCATACACTGCAATTTGCACCGCACCGAGGAATTCATATCCAACTTGGAAATAGATTCCCGCAGTGGCAAGCAGCACAAACAGCAGATAGGTTGCAGAACGCAACACTCTGTTTGTCGTCACCGTCAGCACCGAAAATACGATAATCGACAATGCGATTACGAAATACATGATGATATTTCCTACTGAATCCATATTTAATTTATATTTCTTATTTTTTACGCTTTTGCTGCCTTTTTGGCTTTAATGACTGCCTGCATTGCCTGGAACTTGGTCATTTCGGGCTTTTCGGCAATCATTGCCTCGATGGCTTTAACATCTTCTTGAGCAAGCTTCACCGTCATCACCTTGCCATTTGGTGCTTCAACCTCCAGCGAAACCTTGTCGTCGGCTTCGGCTGCCGGCTTAGCGGCCGGTGCCTCAGTTGTTGGCGCCTTTGGTGCTGGGGCTGCCGGCTTTGGTGCAGCCACCGGTGCCGGAGCTTCCTTCTCTGGCAAATAGTTCAATTGTTTCACAAGCTTGTCGCGTGTGTAAACCGATTGCTCGAATTCGTTAGTAAATTTGATAGCCTTTGTAGGGCAATTGGTTACGCACAACATGCAGAATGTGCAGCTGCCAAGATCGTAGACATACTTGTCGAGTTTCTTCTTTTTCTTGCCATCGGCAGTCTCTACCATCTTTGTCTGCACCTCGATGGTGCCATTGGGACAACTATTCTGGCATATACCACAGGCTATACACTTGTGCGTTCCGTCTTCATTATAGTCGAACGCAAGAGTGGCCCTAAACCTGTCGGCAATTTTCAGAGTTGCCCTGTTTTCTGGATACTGCTCGGTAACCTTTGGTGTCACCAATTCTTTTCCAGTCACCTCTAACCCCTTCACAAGGCTCACTATCGCCTTAAAAAGAGAAGAGAAATACTCCTTAATACTCATAGAATAAGATAAATCTATATAAATAATTATATAATGTATAAATTGTCTCCGTGAGAAATCATCATGCTTGGCATGCAAGGCTCATCATCGCCCCTGTAATGCCCACGCATTGTCAATTTCCCTTATTTTTCAACTTGACCGCCCAAAATATCAAGCAGTTCGGTGGTGATACCCTGCTGGCGCAACTTGTTGTATTCAAGCCGCAAACTTTCAAGCAACTTGTTGGCATTGTCGCTCGCGCTTTGCATCGCCATCACTCGGGCTGCGTTTTCACTCGCAACATTCTCAACAAACACTTCCTGCATTGTTGACATGATGTGGAGTGGAAGCACACTGTTGAATATGGCATTCGGGCTTGGCTCAAACAGGCAGGCACTATTGTCGTTTTTAGCATCTGCTTCGTCGACCAAAGCCGAATAACTCACCGGCAACAACTGGTCGCAGCTGAGAACCTGCTTGCTCATCGACTTGAAGTGCATATACACCAAATCGACCTTGTCGAGCACACCCGACTCAAAATCACGCTTCAAGCCGTCGGTGAATCCCGTAATCTGCTCTCTCGTGCTTCGAGTGTTTATGCCATCTACCACAGTAACCTTCAGTCGGCCCCCGGCAATTTTTTGCGCAGCACGCGCGATTTTCTTGCCCACAGGATATAACTCGATGTCCACATTCTCACCATACTGCTGCTTGTAGCCGGCAATGATGCCAAGCAGATGCTTAAAGATGTTGATGTTGTATGCTCCGCACAAACCATCGTCTGAGCCAAGCACCACCACACCCACTCTTCGCACATCACGCTCCTCAATCAGCGGTGATGTGAACTCGCCGTCGGTGGCAAGCAAATGGCTAATCACCGACTGCACAAGCTTGCGATAGGGCAGCAATTTCTTCAATCCCTGCTCTGCTTTGTGCATCTTTGCCGATGAAATCATCTTCATCGCGCTGGTGATTTTTCCAGTCGACGCTACCGAACCGATGCGGCCTTTTAATTCACGTAATGTTGACATATCGTTTATTCTCTCTTTTTATGCTTTTGCATTAATACTTTCCGGCAACTTCGGCAGCAACCGCCTTAATCTTCGATGTAACGTCGTCGTTAATCACGCCCGACTTAAGCACATCGAGAACATCGGCTTGATGCTTTGCACGAAGCAATTGCAAGAACAGTTTCTCAAACTCAGCCACCTTGTCGAGAGGCACCTTTTCGAGCAGACCGTTCACACCGCAATAAATCACTGCCACTTGCTCTTCAACAAGCATCGGGGTGTACTGCGGCTGAATGAGCAGACGCTCATTCTTGCGTCCGCGGTCGATAGTGCGTGCCGTAACAGGGTCGATGTCGCCACCAAACTTGGTGAACGATTCCAATTCGCGGAACTGTGCCTGTGCAATCTTCAGTGTACCGGCAACCTTCTTCATCGACTTGATTTGAGCATTACCACCCACACGCGACACTGAAATACCCACATTGATTGCAGGGCGAACACCTTGATTGAACAGACCCGATTCAAGGAATATCTGACCGTCGGTGATTGAAATCACGTTGGTTGGAATGTATGCCGAAACGTCGCCGGCTTGAGTTTCGATGATTGGAAGCGCAGTGAGCGAACCGCCACCCTTCACCATCGGGCGAAGCACCTCTGGAAGGTCGTTCATCGATTCTGCCACCTGCTGGTTGTCGATAATCTTTGCTGCACGTTCAAGCAAACGCGAGTGCAGATAGAAGATATCGCCAGGATAGGCTTCGCGGCCCGAAGGACGCTTCAAGATGAGCGAAAGTTCGCGATAAGCCACAGCCTGTTTCGAAAGGTCGTCGTAAACGATGAGTGCATCGCGACCGGTGTCGCGGAAATACTCACCGATAGCCACACCGGCAAACGGAGCATAGTAGCGCATAGCGGCACTGTCGGCAGCCGTAGCAGCAACCACCACAGTGTAAGGCATAGCGCCATGCACGTTAAGTTGGTTTACTATCGAAGCCACAGTTGATGCTTTCTGGCCAATGGCTACATATACACAATAGACAGGTTTTCCTGCCTCATAATTGGCTTTCTGATTGATGATGGTGTCGATGGCAATAGCCGTCTTACCAATCTGGCGGTCGCCAATGATAAGCTCGCGTTGTCCGCGGCCTATTGGCACCATCGAGTCGATGGCCTTGATACCGGTTTGAAGCGGTTGCTTAACCGGCTGGCGGAAGATAACGCCTGGGGCCTTGCGCTCGAGAGGCAGACGAATAAGGTTGCCGCCGATTGGACCCTTGCCGTCGACCGGATTGCCGAGCACGTTAATCACGCGGCCAAGCAAGCCCTCTCCCACCGGGATTGAGGCAATCTGACCGGTGCGGCGCACCTTCATGTTCTCGTTAATCGAATTAACGCTGTCGAGAAGGATTACACCCACATTGCTCTCCTCCAGGTTCATTGCCACACCCGTCACGCCGTTCTCAAATTCAACAAGCTCATTGGCTTGCACGTTTTCGAGTCCGTAGACGTGTGCCACACCGTCGCCCACTTCAAGAACAGTGCCAACTTCCTCAAACGACACTTTTGAATTTACGTCGTTTAATTCTTGTTTTAAAATATCTGATATTTCACTTGGGTTTATCATCTCACTATTAACTTAGGAGTTTTAAACGCAATTTTTTCAATTCATTTTTAACCGAAGCATCGAGAACAACCGAGTCAACTTTAACCACAAACCCGCCAATCAGACTTTCATCGATGCGTGTGGTGGTTTCAAGACTGCGGCCATCAAGATATTTCTCGACAGTTGCAGTTATTTCCTTAATTTTTTGCTTAGGCAACTCGCATGCAGTAACTATTTCAACCTGCGAAATCTTTTGCTCGGCGCGATAAATCTTAACATACGCCAAAGCCATCGCATGCAGCATTGTGATACGGCTATGCTTGTCGGCCAGAAAAATGAACTTGTCGAGAGAACTATCTTTTTTGGCTCCGGAAGCCTTCAGAAGCACCTTTTCCTTATCCTCTATGGCAATGAACGGATTGTCGATAGTGGCTTTGAGGCCCTCTACCGACGAAAAGCTCTCGGCAAGCGCCTTCATTTGCACATACACATCGGCAGCCTCGCCCACCTCGCAAGCGTGCTTATAGAGTGCTTTTGCATATCGGTTAGGAATAAGTCCGTCGTTCATAGTTTCTTATCCGTTTAGTTTTTGTTCTCTACTTCATTCAACAGTTTGTTCACCAGCGAGGTTTGGGCTGCATCGTCGGCAAGATTCTTGCGAATCACCTTCTCTGCAATGTTCAGCGCATAAGCGCTAACCTCTTGGCGAAGCTGCATTTCCGAGGCTTTGCGCGATTGCTCAATAGCCACGTTTGCAGCATCCATCACCTTCTTGGCTTCCACCGAAGCGGCAGCCTTAGCCTCCTCGATGATTTGTGTTTTCATCTTGTCGGCTTCACGAAGTATCTCAGCCTGACGCTTCTGGGCTTCTGCAACATATTTTGCAGCCTCAGCCTTTGCATTGTCGAGCTGTTCCTTTGCGTTTTGTGCATACACCACGCCCTTATCAATAAGGTCGGCGCGTTTTTCGAGCATGCCTATCACAGCAGGCCACGCAAACTTCGCCAATATCCCCACCAACAGCACGAAGGTGACGAACATCCAAAACACAAGGCCTATTTCAGGCGTGAAGAGTTCCATTCAGTAACTTTTTTATTATAAGAAGTATGCAAGAATACAAACAATCACAGCAAAAAGGGCAACACCTTCAACAAGAGCTGCAATCACAATCATGTTGCTTCGAATGTCTCCAGCCGATTCAGGTTGACGAGCAATTGCTTCCATTGCTGAAGAGCCAATCTTACCGATACCGATACCTGCACCAATTACAGCGATACTTGCACCAATACATGCACCTATTTTTGCAAGGGCTGCGCCGGCAGCTGCTTGCGCTAAAATTAATCCTAACATAGTTGTAGTTTTTTTAGTTATTGTTTATTATTTATTTTTTCAATATTTATTTCTCGTTTGTTTTGTGCCTATCTTTAATGGGCACTTATTTATGTTTATTCCTCGCTATGATGTGACTCGTGAGGGTCGCAAACCGCCATCGAAATGAACAGCGTGCTGAGCATGGTGAACACATAAGCCTGAATGAAACTCACCAGCGTGTCGAGCAACAGCATAAAGAGTGAAAAGAGAACCGAAAAAGCGGTAATACCTCCGGTGACTACCGGGCCAAAACTTGCAAATATAAATATCAACAAAGTGAGCACAATCACAATCATGTGGCCGCCCATCATATTGGCAAACAAACGGACACACAATGCTGCCGGCTTTGTAAACATTCCGAACACTTCAATTGCCTGCATGATTGGCAACGGACACTTCAGCCAAATTGGAACATCGGGCCAGAAGATTTCCTTCCAATAATGCTTGTTGCCGCGCAAGTTGGTGATAAAGAAGGTGCACAAAGCAAGCACCAACGTGATAGCCACGTTGCCGGTGAGGTTGGCACCACCCGGGAATATCACCATCAAGCCAAGCAAGTTCATCACAAAGATGAAAAAGAATGCCGTGAGCAAATAGGGAGCATATTTCGGAGCCTTACTTCCCATTGTGGGTCGTATCACGCCCAAATAGATGAACTCCACCAAAAACTCGAAACTTGCTGTCCAGCGACGAGGAGCCTTCATGTTGTGCTTCTTATACCAGCGCACAATGCTCATCACCATAAGCAGCACCACAAGCGCTGCTATGAATAGCGCAGCCACGTCTTTGGTTATCGACAAATCGAGCGGACGATATTGCTCACCTTGCTCATTCTCGCCAACAAGTTTATTGGCATATTCCCCTTCTTTGGCAATATAAAGCCCTTCATACACACCACCGTCGGTCACGCGGCTCGAACTGAACACGTGCCAACTGCCCGCACAATCGCGTGCAATGATGGGCAACGGAATGCGATGACTATGAGAGAAAGGCACTTCCCACCCATACACATCGCCCAAGTGATGGAAGATGATTTCCTTTGGGTTGAAGCCTTCACCCTCTTCAGCGGTCACGGCTGCACTTGCCGGTTGTGCCATAAGCATCGCCGACAAAGCCACGACCAATGTGAGCAGAACTTTCTTCATAATCGTATTGACATTAATAAATGCAAACTGACACCACATTTTTGTTAATGTCGGCAACACCGCCACGAATGAGTCGGCTCGAGCGTGTGCCTTCGGCATCAACATAACTGACATTTCCGGCAGTGAGCGAAGCAATCAGTGCCGCGTGATTGTTCAGCACCTCAAATAGACCCATTTCGCCGGGAAGCGACACCAGTGTCACTT
This sequence comes from Muribaculaceae bacterium, assembly GCA_051878455.1. Taxonomy (GTDB): domain Bacteria; phylum Bacteroidota; class Bacteroidia; order Bacteroidales; family Muribaculaceae; genus SFTJ01. The sequence goes on along the minus strand of JBJEKD010000050.1, from coordinate 12,750 downwards.
CGCCTTCGAATTCAATCTGCTCAGCCGATATTATTTTTAGTGTCATTTTGTATTATCTATTGTGTTACTAAATATTATCTCTCGGTTAGCGGGGCGCAAACGCCTTATCAGCCAACTTCGGCAAGGAGTTTCTTACCCTTTTCAATAGCCTCGTCGATAGTGCCCACGTTCAGGAATGCCTGTTCTGGATATTCGTCCATTTCACCGCTGAGAATCATCTTGAATCCGCGAATGGTTTCGCTAAGCGGCACCATAACACCTGGCAGACCGGTGAACTGCTCGGCAACGAAGAACGGTTGCGAGAGGAAACGCTGTGCACGACGTGCGCGTTGTACCACAAGTTTATCTTCGTCGCTCAATTCGTCAACACCAAGAATGGCAATGATGTCCTGAAGTTCATTATACTTCTGCAACAACTGCTTAACAGCCTGTGCCACCTGATAGTGTTCCTCGCCAATGATATTCGGGTCGAGAATACGCGAAGTGGAATCGAGCGGGTCAACAGCCGGATAAATACCAAGTTCGGCAATCTTACGGCTAAGCACGGTGGTGGCATCAAGGAAACTGAACGTAGTGGCAGGAGCCGGGTCAGTCAAGTCGTCGGCTGGCACATAAATGGCTTGAACCGAAGTGATACTACCCTGCTTTGTTGAAGTGATGCGTTCCTGAAGGGCACCCATTTCCGATGCCAATGTAGGCTGATAGCCCACAGCCGAAGGCATACGGCCCAACAATGCCGAAACCTCTGAACCTGCTTGAGTGAAACGGAAGATATTGTCGATGAAAAGAAGAATATCCTTACCACCGCCATCTTGGTCGCGGAACTGTTCGGCAACCGTAAGACCCGACAACGCCACGCGCAAACGGGCACCCGGCGGCTCGTTCATCTGACCGAACACAAGAGCAGCCTGCGATTGTGCCACTTGCTCCATATCAACGTCGTTGATGTTCCATTCGCCTCGCTCAAGACCTTCGGCAAACTTTTCGCCATACTTGATAACGCCACTTTCAATCATTTCACGAAGCAAATCGTTGCCCTCGCGAGTGCGTTCGCCAACGCCTGTAAACACCGAGAATCCGTTGTGACCATGTGCAATGTTATGGATAAGCTCCATAATAAGCACCGTCTTACCCACACCGGCACCGCCAAACAAGCCAATCTTACCGCCCTTGCTGTAAGGCTCAAGCAAGTCGATAACCTTAATACCGGTGAACAAGATTTCCGACGAAATAGTCAAGTCGGCAAACGTAGGAGCAGGCTGGTGAATTGCGCGACGCTTTTCGTCGGCAATCGGCGCCAAGTGGTCGATAGGCTGGCCAACCACATTAAGCAGGCGGCCTTTCACCTGGTTGCCTGTAGGCACCGATATCGGTTGACCCACATTCACCACCTTCATACCGCGCTGCAAGCCATCGGTACTTTCCATAGCCACGGCACGCACGGTATCTTCACCAATGTGCTGTTCAACTTCAAGAATCAACTCAGAGCCATCAGCCTTAGGCACTTTCAAGGCAGTGTAGATGGCCGGAACCTCGTTGCCTTCGCCTTCAAAAGCCACATCGACAACCGGACCGATTACCTGAGTGATTATTCCATATTTCTCGTTCATAATATGTGATTGTATCTATTTTTTAGAACTGTATCATCTATTAAAAGTGGAGACCAAGTGTCACGCATAATGCCATAATCACCAGGTTCACCAAGCCTATCGGCATCAGATACTTCCATTCGAGGGCAAGCATTTGGTCGATGCGAACACGCGGATAAGTCCAACGAATCCAAATCAACAGGAACGACACAAAGAATGCCTTACCCAAGAACCATACCACCGATGGAATATAATCCATCACCGTGTTAAAGGCATCCCAGCCTGCAATGTGCAAAGGCATCCAGCCGCCCAGGAACATCAACGATGCAATTCCCGACACGATGAAAAGGTTGAGGTACTCTGCCAAATAGAAGAATCCGAAGTGGATACCCGAATACTCAGTGTGATAGCCGGCAGTCAACTCGTGCTCTGCTTCAGGCATATCAAACGGGCCACGGTTGGTTTCGGCATTAGCGGCAATCAGATAGATGATGAATGCTATCACTGCAGGGATATGACCGCGGAAGATAAGCCAACCGTCGGTTTGCGCCTCAACGATACCGGTAACCGACAAAGTGCCGGTGAGAACCACCATAGTAAGTATCGAAATACCAATCGACAATTCATAACTAATCATTTGCGCACCGCTACGCATTGCGCCAATGAGCGAATATTTGTTGTTGCTCGACCATCCTGCAAGCAAAATACCGATAACGCCTATCGACGATGCGGCAATCATGAAGAACACGCCGATGTTGAAATCAATCAACTGAAGCCCATTGCCCCATGGCAGGTTGGCAAACACAAGCACCGAAGCAATTATCACCAAATAAGGAGCCAATGCAAACAAGAATTTATCGGTGTTCTTGAGGGCAATAAGTTCTTTGATGAGAATCTTAAACATGTCGGCAAACACCTGAATCAAGCCCCAGGGGCCAACGCGCATCGGGCCAAGACGGCATTGAATCCATCCACACAGTTTACGCTCATAGAAGATGTAGAACAACGCCAGCAACGCGTAAAGCAACAACAATGCCACCATCACCAGCACGCATTCCACACACACCGTGAGCCATCCCGGTAAGAAACTGTTCAACAGATTGTCAATCCAGTTTGTAACTATACCAAAGTCAAACATATCTCTTTTGTTATATTTTTCTTACTACGTTATTATATTATCGGTCAATATCAGGTATCACATAGTCGAGCGCAGCGCCTATGGTGATAAGGTCGGCAATCATGTGGCCTTGGCAGCACTTGTCCATCACGCCCACCAAGTTGAAGCATGGGCTTTGGAAGTGCATGCGGTAAGGCGACTTGCCGCCGTCGCTCTCAATGTACACGCCAAATATGCCACGGCTTGCCTCCACTTCTTGATACCAGCGGCCGACAGGCAGTTTTATCACCTTTGGCACCTTTGCACAGATTTCGCCTTCAGGAATGTTGTCAACGAGTTGTTCAAGTATCTTCAGGCTCTCTTCAATCTCGTCGAGGCGGTTAAGATAGCGGTCGTAGCAATCGCCGTTGGTGCGCACAATTTCATTGAAATTGAGTTCGCCGTAGATTGAATACGGACGGTGCTTGCGAATGTCGCAGGCAAAGCCCGATGCACGTCCCGAAGGACCTGTAACGGTGTAGTTAATGGCATCTTCGCGCGAAAGTTCGCCTACGCCAATCATACGGTTGCGGGCAATCACGTTGCCGGTGTAAAGTTTATGATACTCCTTCAATGCCTTACGCATCTTAGGGATAAATGCCTTAACATCTTTCTGGAAATCTTCGTGAATGTCGGCAACAACACCACCAATCACGTTATAGTGGAGCGACATACGAGCACCGCAAGTCTTTTCAAAGATATCGAGCACATCTTCGCGTTCGCGGAAACCATAGAAAAATGCTGTGGTTGCACCCATATCCATTGTCAAACAGCCATACGACAAAAGGTGCGAACTGATACGCATCAATTCGTCCATCATCACGCGGATAACCTGCGCACGGCGTGGCACCTCAATGCCCAAAGCCTTTTCGATGCACATGCACAAGCAGTGGCGGTTTTGATGAGCACTCATATAGTCCATACGGTCGGGGAAGAAAAGCGTTTGCTGATAGGTCATGCCCTCGCAAAGTTTTTCAATGCCGCGGTGTATGTAGCCCGACATCACGTCAACCTTCTTGATGATTTCGCCGTTGAGCGATGTGCGCAGGCGCATAACGCCGTGTGTACTTGGGTGCTGAGGACCGAAGTTAACAACGTATTCGCCCTCGCCGAACACTTTCTTGTCGACACGCTTCACATTGCCTTCGGCATCCTCCACCATCGAAAAGGTGTCGTCTTCGTTCACCTCAGGATTGAGTCGTATAGGGTTCAATTCAGGATTTGCATCATAGTCCTTGCGCAAAGGATGTCCCACCCAGTCGTTGCGCAAGAAGAAGCGGCGCATATCGGGATGGTTAATAAACTTAATGCCAAAGAAGTCATACACTTCGCGCTCCTGGAAGTTGGCAACGCCCCAAATGTCGCTAACGGTGTGAATCATAGGGTTCTCACGGTCAGCCACAGCCACTTTCACGGCAATCATCTGCCAGTTAGCGGTAGAGGTGAGATAGTACACCGCGCCAAGAGCATCATTCCAGTCCATACCCACAACAGCAGTGAGCATGTCGAATTGCAAATCGGCATCTTCTTTCAACGCCTTTGCAAGAGCATGCCACTCTTTCTCCTCAACGGTCACCACCAGGCGGTCGCCTTCTTCGAAGGTAGCCGACGGACAAAGTGCGCTGATTTTTTCTTGTATATTTGCCATTATATATAAATATGTATATACTGTTATTGAAAATATCTTTATTGAATCTTGAGTGATTGTGCAATCAGAAAAACCTGTGCTTGCAGCCTAATTACATTTGCTTGGCATCCTCTGGATGGTTGGCAAAGAATTCCTTGATTTTTTCCTGACGGTTAGCCCCGCCGAAGAACTTCTGCACCTTGATTTTGCGCTGAAGTTGCATCAGTCCGTAGAACATAGCCTCGGGACGTGGAGGGCAGCCTGGCATATACACATCCACAGGAAGAATCTTGTCGACGCCCGGAAGCACGCAATAAGAATTCTTGAACGGACCGCCCGACACTGCGCAACCGCCGCAGGCAATCACATATTTTGGCTCGGCAAGTTGCTCATAGAGGCGACGCACAACGGGTGCCATGCGATGCACTATGGTGCCCTGCACCATTATATAGTCGGCTTGGCGAGGTGAGTTACGTGCCACCTCAAAGCCAAAGCGTGCCATATCGTAACGGGCTGCGCCCAATGCCATAAATTCAATAGCGCAACAACTGGTACCGAAACACAAAGGCCACAACGAATTGGCGCGACCCCAGTTAATCAACTCGTCCAATTTGCCGACAACCACATTGGTTCCGGCTGCTTTCAATTCTGCTACGAGGCTTTCAATATACTCATTGTCCTTGAAGTCCTCATACTTCATGCTTTTGATGTTTATTCCCATTTCAGTGCTCCTTTCCGCCATGCATAGGCAAGTCCTAATACCAATATTACCAAAAATACTCCGACGCTCAAAAGACCGGTAGAACCAATCTTGCTGCATACTGTTGCCCACGGGAACAAGAACACAGTTTCAACGTCGAACATCAAGAACAGGATAGCAAACAAATAGTAGCCTGCCTTGAATTGAATCATTGACTCACCGCGTGTTGGGATACCGCACTCGTATGGGTCCGACTTCATCGAAGTGAACGAGCGAGGTCCGATAAGCTTTGCAATGAGCAGGGCTGCAAACACCAGCAAAACGCCGGTCAACACTGCAACCACCATCATCGTTGTGCTTGAGATTCCGAATACTGCTGATTCCATAAATTATTTTATCAATTATTAATTTTTTATTTCTTCGTTCTGTTGTTATTAAAAAATGCAATGAGCCGAATCTTCGATGTTTCACACCGCCCGATTCAAGCCCATCAACCTACATTGTACAATCCATTCATCATTAATGCCATGCATACCAAACAACACACACAATTTCTTCGCACACGCCTCACGGCATCTGCTTGTTGCAAATTGGGTTTGTTTCGACAATCGTTTCATATTTTCTGCGCTATGGCATTACAATTCAATGGGTTAACCACAATATTTCGCAAAAGTGCACAATTTTGGCATACTTATGCAATGCAAAGATACTAAAATCTTTTCGGTTAACAATTATAAACCACATTAAAAAAAAGCACTAAATGTCTTTAAATATGCACTTAAATGTGCAACATCAATCACATTTCCGCTATCGTTTTCGTCATTGGAACGCAAATTCGCCGGCATCACTATAATATCACAACATTTAGTGATTGCCAGCAAAAATCAAAAACATTAGTTTTGCAGCATGAAAACGACAACAATTTTAAAATCGCTGATTGGCTTGATTTCAGTGTGCATCGCCACAACGGTTTATGCCGCGCATGATGAAATGCCCGACACCATTGTGGACCTCAGCCCAATATCAATCACAGCCATAAAGCAAGGGAATAACCTTCGCAATCAAGCCATCTCGGCAACGGTTATCGACCGTCGCGAAGCCGAACGCAACCACATTTTCTCGGCAAAATCGGCAAGCGAGATTGCGCCTAACGTGCTTATCCCCGACTACGGTTCACGCATCACTTCAACAATCTATGTGCGTGGATTGGGCTCGCGCATCGACCAGCCCGCCGTGGGGCTGAACATCGACAACGTGCCAATTCTGAACAAAAACAACTACGATTTCGACATATCCGACATAAGCCGCGTGGAAATGATTCGCGGGCCGCAGAGTTCGCTGTTCGGCAGAAACACTATGGGCGGCGTGTTCAACATCTACACTCTTTCACCGCTTTCCTATCAAGGCACACGGCTAATGGCTGAATACGGCACTGCCAACACCATGAGGTTCTCTGCCGGATATTATTTCAAGCCAAAACCCACTTTGGGCATATCGTTTTCGGCTCAATACGGTTCGTCGGACGGTTTTTTCACCAACGAATACAACGGCGAAAAATGCGACTGGGAGCGGCAAGGCAGCGGGCGCTTTAAGGTGGAATACAACGACGGCAACGGGTTTATTCTCGAAGAAGTGGCGTCGATGTCGATAACACGTCAAGGAGGCTACCCATACCGTTTCATCGACACTGGTTTAATCAGTTACAACGACACTTGCTTCTACAAGCGAACAACCTTAAGCAACGGGCTTACTCTGCGATTTAATCGGGAGAATTTCAGCATTTCGAGCGTCACAAGCGCACAATACAGCGACGATAACATGACGCTCGACCAAGATTTCCTGCCAACCGATTATTTCACTCTCACCCAAGCCAATCGTGAATATTCGTTCACCGAGGACATTATTGTGCGAGGCAAAGAGGGCAACCGATACAACTGGCTTGCAGGTTTGTTTGCTTTCTATCGCCATGCCGACATGAATGCCCCGGTGACCTTTCTCGACACCGGAATTTACGAATTAATCGAACAAAAACGCAACCAAGCCAACCCTAACTACCCCATCGCTTGGGACACTCGACAGTTTCAACTGGGCAGCAAATTCACTATGCCCAACTGGGGTGTGGCATTCTACCACCAATCACAACTCAACATTGGCAACTGGTGCCTGATAGCAGGTGTTCGCGGCGACTATGAGCACTCGGGCTTGCGGTTCCGCAGTTTCAGCAACACGGGCTACAGCATCAATCACATCCTGCCCAACGGTTCCATCGAACTTTTCAGGCACGACGACGTGAATATCGACGATGCTGGCAAACTCAACAAATCGTTTTTCCAGATTCTGCCAAAGGTTTCAGCCACCTACAATCTAACCTCGTTGGGCAAATCGAACATCTATGCTTCAATCTCAAAAGGCTATAAGGCAGGCGGCTATAACACACAGATGTTTTCCGACGTGCTTCAACAACGCATAATGGGCATGATGGGCATCGGCATGAACTACGACGTCGACAAGATTGTAGGCTACAAACCCGAAAAAGCCTGGACTTACGAAGTGGGCAGCCACCTCGAACTGAAAAACGGCGATTTAATCGCTGATTTTTCGCTATTTTACATTAATTGCTCCGACCAACAACTCACCACATTCCCCGACGGCACCACCACCGGACGCGTTATGACCAATGCAGGAAAATCGCGCAGCCTCGGCGGCGAACTGTCGATTAAGGCGCAACTCACCAAACACTTCGGACTATCGGCAAGTTACGGATTCACCGATGCCCGATTTGTGGAATACAACAACGGCAAACTCGACTTGTCGCACAAAGTGCTGCCATACGCACCGCGCAACACTGTTTATGGCGAAGCATTCTATGTGCTTCCCGTCAACTCGTCACTGGTGCGCAACATCTCGTTTAACGTAAACGCCAAAGCCCTCGGCAAAATCTATTGGGACGAGGCTAACACCCAGCAGCAAAACTTGTATGCCCTGCTCGGGGCGCAAGTGCAAATCGACGGCCGGCACTACTCTCTCAACATTTGGGGCAAAAACCTCACCGACACCAACTACGGCACATTCTATTTCGTGTCAATCAACCACGGATTCATTCAGCAAGGACGCCCTCGCCAGATTGGTGCAACCCTGCGATACTTCTTTTAACAGCGATAATTAACACATACAACAAAACATAAATAAAGATTTTTCAACTATGATTAAAAATTTATTATCATTCATCACCGTAGCCGCATTTGCTGTCGCTTTTGGTTCGTGCAACAGCAACGACCACGAACAAACAATGAGCGTAACTGACCAAGTGCTGGTTACAACCTCCAACGGCGTTTCGCAAACCACCACTGCGGGCAAGATATACCTCAAAATGGACATCACTAATTCCACGGTCGACGTCACAATGCCGGTGCAAAACGGCAGCACAACCACCGATGCCACATTCAAGGACTTGAAACTGTCATTCAGCAGTTCGCTTGGCTACACTTTCTCTGCCTCAAAAGCCGATGCGGTTGACGCATCAGGCAAAAGTCTCGGCTTCTCAATCAGCAACCTCAGCGGAAGCGTTCAGGTGATTAGCGATTCGCAAATCGAAGGCAACATCGCCATTTCCTACACAATAAACGGCAATTCTGCTTTTGCAACAAAAAAGAAAATCTCCCATTTCATCACAACAACCATCACCAATTACGGAAGCGGCACATTTGAATGTAAAGACGCAACCTATGTGATGACTCTTAACCCCGACAAAGGCACTGCCAACATTGAAATCAACAACATCCAATTCATACAGCAGATGCCAACGCTCTCCGAAATCACCATTCCTGGCACCACCTTTGAAGCCACAAGCACCGGCTATCATCTGACAGCCGACCTAATTGTGCCCACAAGCGCCGATGTGCCTATGGATAACCGCACAATCACCAACCTCAATATCACAATCAATGCCGGAGCCGGCACTTTCAGTGGCACATTCAACTGCATGGGCATGGAGTGCACCGTGACTGGCAGCATCAGTTGCACCACCGAGTAATAATCTCATTCACATAGTGCAACACGCATTGTGGCTGCACACATCTTGTTACACATTTCACATTGCGGACGCCGCCACGGCGCCCGCTTTTTTTCACACCTCAACCACCCAAGCCACAGCAACGCGCTCGGGAGGAATGACGCACAAGAAAACTAAAAATTCAACAAAGCCTTTTGCATCAACCTATCAAGGAGAAACCCCACCAGAATATGCCGGCAACACAAAGCCACGACATCACCGAAGGGAATAACGACAGAAAATGCGGATAACGTCGATAGAGTTTTATTGACGACATAAAACCTCCTATCAACCAAAACGAATACGTATTGAAAAGCAAAAATGCCCAAAAAGCATTATCGTCATTTTTAGGATTGTCAATAAAGCACGACAAAAACAAAACCAAGGGCGCAACAATCACAGGGACAGCAAATATATACGCACTCCAAAAATACCACCCGGGAACGTGATAATTCTTTTGTAGAATTTTTCCAAAGAAATAACAACCAGCTATTGCCCCGCAAATAAACAGTGCGCTAAATATGCACAAAAACACAATGTAAACCACTCCAACCGCTTCTGTGGACATTGTTGACCCCAATAAATAACAAAACATCTCCATATCTCTGTTCTGGTTTTTTTGCAAATGTAATAATTATTAGTGGATTAGCGGGTATCAACGCAAAGGAATTGGCATCAAAGCTTATGTTACACGCCCACACCCAAGAGGCAAGCCCATTGACCTGCGGTTTCGCATTATTTCACCGATAAATACGTGAATAATTAGTCTTAAACCGCGATTGCAAAGCATGCAAATAGCATCAACAAACGCCATTTAAGCCCTATAAATTCATTAAAATTATAAAAAAGATTTAACATTATGTGGGCAATTCTTTTAAATATGGAAAGAATAAATTAACTTAGCAAAAATTTTTTAGAAACCGATGACATCGCGCAGCACCTATAACGAAGAAGAAATAATTGAACAACTACACGACCCAAAGCGCTGCCAATCAGCCTTTGGCAAAGTCATAGAGCAATATTCACAAGGGCTCTATTGGCAAATTCGCCGTATGGTGTTCAATCACGACGATGCCAACGATATCCTTCAAAACACATTCCTTAAAGCATGGAGCAATATCGACAACTTTCGTGGCACAGCTAAACTGTCGACATGGCTCTATAAAATTGCCATAAACGAATCAATCACCTTCATCAACAAAGAGCGCGCTCGCAACGAGGCATCGATTGACGACGATTCGTTTCTGCTCAACAACATCGAAAGCGACCAATATTTCGACGGCGACGAAGCACAGGTGAAACTTCAGCAAGCCATCAACAGCCTGCCTGAAAAACAGCGACTTGTGTTCAATATGCGGTATTACGACGAAATGAAATACGAAGACATGTCGGAAATTCTGGGCACTTCGGTTGGCGCACTTAAAGCAAGTTACCACCATGCCCTGAAAAAAATTGAATCTTTTTTTGAAGAAAACGATTAAACCTTTTCACACTTCATCAGTCAAACAAGCGAATGAAAGAAGAATTGGACATATTAACAAAGTTAGGCAAAGACACTGGATTTAAAGTGCCGGACAATTATTTCAACGATTTCAACAAAAAAATGATGGAATCGCTGCCTGCGCCTAATTTAACACCTCAAATCAAGCCATCACTTTGGGTGAAAGTCCGTCCTTATGTTTATATGGCAGCAATGTTTGCAGGCATCTGGTGCATGATGCGCGTGTTCAACGACATGAGTGGAGCCTCAAGTACCAAAGCGCAAGTTCAAGCCATTGTCGACGGATTGGTGGATGAAAGAAACATCGACGATTTAATGCTTCAAGAGGGGTTAAACGAATACGACATCATCACCTACGAAGACAGCGTTGATGCCGAACAATCGGGCATTCAATTAATCAACGGCAGCAACTAACCGAGTAAACATACATCGAAAAGACTTTTAGCCTTTTGTTTGTTCTACCAACAATCATTTTTTAATTAAAGAAACGAAATGAAGACCATTATAATAACATTTGTCTTAGCCTTAGTTTTTGCAATGCCTGTGGCAGCACAGAATCGCAAAAACAGTTCGCGTCCTAACCAGACCGAATGGCTAAAGGGCGTGCGCGACTACAAGCACGATTTGCTCGTTAAAGAAATGGAACTCACCAAAGCACAGCAAGATGAGTTCTTCCCTCTTTACACACAAATGGAAGAAGAAATTTTCCAAGCCAACAAACAAGCGCGCGATTTGGAAAATAAAATAAGCAACTCTAAAGAGCCTGTGAGCGATTTAGAATACGCCAAAGCCGCCGAAGCACTCTCCGAAGTGTCGATGACTTGTGCCAAAATCGAAGAAGAATACTTCAAGAAATTTGCAAAAATCCTTTCGAGCAAACAACTTTTCCAACTAAAGCGTGCCGAAAACCGATTTGCAAAAAGCATGATTTCGCACAGCAAACAGGCGCAAAACAGCAAAAGGAAACAATAAAGATTCAAAAACAACCATACGACCTTTTTAACAGTCTTCAAATTCAAACAAAACTAACTTGCTAAAAAGATAGTTATCCCATAATTTCTATTCCTATTTTTATTAAATTAGCGATAAGATATTATGGGATAATTTTTTAGCACAAATATTGCACTACTATGAAACAAGGAATTCTAAAATTATTATTTCTGATTATATTCTTCATTGGGCTGAATGACAATTATTTACATTGTGCCAACCAGCCCGATTTCAACTATCCTAAGACCGTTTCAAAGGACGCATTGGCCGACATCGACAAGGCTGTGAAAACCGCCAACAAGCCTTTGCTTGTTGATGCACTCATTCGCCACATAGTGGCGCAACAACTCATCTCACAAGACAATGTCCCTGATTTGATTGCCCTGCTTGAGCAACACATCAAAGCCGAAAAGTCGACCGACTACAAAGCCATCATCACATTGCTTGAAATTGACCTGCTTCGACAACTTGCCACAAACAGCCTAAACAGCAACGAGGTGCACGAGCAATACCCCAACGACCTCTCGCAGTGGAACAAGCACGATTTTAACCGCAGAATTGGCGAGTTGCAGCGTCAAGTGCTTGAAAAATCACAGGAGTTGTTGAGCCATAAAATCACTGAATACACAGGTTTTATCACTTGCAGCAGCAAGCAAGCCGCCGTATTCCCCACTTTGCTCGATTTTGTCTATTGCAAATCCATTAGCGGCGACAGCAACGAGAAAATGAAACTCCTCACCCAATGGGCTGTATATCACAAAGGCGACGTTGCACCAAGCATCTTTATTGAAAACTCCATAGTTGAGTTAGACTTTAATAACATTGACAGTAAGCGCATTGCGCTTTATAAGCGTTATGCCCAATTTGAGCAAAGCGGCATGGTGCTGAGAAACATCGACGCCAACATTGAGAATTATGGCTTGTTTCAAGACTATCTGACCCGATTCCCCGAATCAGAATACTCACCTGCCATAAAAAACATCATCTACCAACTTGAAGAAAAGAGTGTCAACATTCAGGCACCAAGATATCACAGCAGCGCAGGAAAGATTCCACTGGAAATCACCAACAAAAACGCCAATGACTTCAACATTTGCGTTTACACCGTTAATTACGATAAGAAAAACAGAAAAACA
>JBJEKD010000049.1:0-22010 GCA_051878455.1 Muribaculaceae bacterium | reverse complement strand
GATTTAAATTCTCCCTTTTGCCAAGCTCATTAGGTATTGGCCTGATGTTTTCTTGGAATATCTCAGGTGGTCAAATTTGAGTTGCCCGCAAACGCATCGTTCTGTGATTGAACTGTGTGCTTTTTGCGTTACCGTTTTTGTCATACAGCAATATAATAATGGTGCTGCCGGTTTGCCGGAGATTGGCTCGTTGGATAACAAAGGGATGATATTCACGGTGTTGGCAGATGATATATATATAACAAAAATACGGCCGATTCACATCGCCCGTATTTCCGCATTACTAAATAAATGATGTTACTTTACTAATACTTTTTATATCAATCATTGTTAGATGATGCAAATATAATATAATTTCATTAAATGCAAATAAGTTTTCTTGTGAAAATTGCGATTTAATGGGCTTTTTTGAGTTTTTTGTTAATAGAATGTAACATCCTCAGCATTGCGAAATCAATAAGCAAACATTGGATAATCACCCATAGTGGTGTTAACTTTTTCGCGAACTGCTTTGATTATTGATTCGTTTTCAGGATTTGAAAGAACAGTGTCAATCATTTCCACAATTTCGCCCATCAATTCTTCTTTTGCACCGCGAGTGGTGATTGCAGGGGTGCCAAGACGAATACCCGATGTCTGGAATGGTGAGCGGCTGTCGAAAGGCACCATGTTTTTGTTGGCAGTGATGTCGGCTTCAACAAGCGCTTTTTCGGCAACTTTGCCGGTCAATTCAGGGAATTTGGTGCGCAGGTCAACGAGAACGCAGTGGTTGTCGGTGCCGCCAGAGCAAATCTTATAACCTTTGTCGATAAGTGCTTTAGCCATCACTTGTGCATTCTTTCTCACCTGTGTTTGATAATCTTTGAATGAAGGCAAAAGTGCTTCGCCGAAAGCCACAGCCTTAGCGGCGATGACGTGTTCGAGCGGACCGCCTTGCACGCCCGGGAATACAGCCGAGTCGAGCAGCGACGACATCTTGCGAATTACGCCCTTTGGAGTGGTTTTGCCCCATGGGTTGTCGAAGTCTTTGCCAAGCAGGATGATGCCGCCACGCGGACCGCGAAGGGTCTTGTGGGTGGTTGAGGTTACGATGTGGGCATATTTCACAGGGTTGTCGAGCAAACCGGCAGCAATAAGTCCGGCAGGGTGAGCCATGTCAATCATGAGCAGGGCACCCACTTCGTCGGCAATTTTGCGCATGCGGGCATAGTCCCATTCGCGAGAGTAGGCGCTTGCGCCGCCCACAATCAGTTTTGGATGCACGCGGTGAGCGGTTTCTTCCATTTGGTCGTAGTCAATCATACCGGTGTCTTCCTTCACATTGTATTCCACTTGATTAAACACAAGTCCTGAGAAGTTCACAGGGCTGCCGTGCGACAGGTGACCGCCGTGGGCGAGGTTCAAGCCCATAAATGTGTCGCCCGGTTTCATCACAGCCATAAACACAGCCATGTTGGCTTGTGCGCCGGAGTGGGGTTGCACGTTGGCGTATTCTGCCCCGAAGAGTTGTTTGAGGCGTTCGATAGCAAGTGTTTCAGCCTCGTCAACCACTTGACAGCCGCCATAATAGCGGTGTCCGGGATAGCCTTCGGCGTATTTGTTGGTTAGGCATGAGCCCATTGCTTGCATCACTTGGTCGCTCACGAAGTTTTCCGAAGCAATCAATTCGATGCCTTTTTTCTGACGTTGATGTTCACGTTCAATGATGTCGAATATTATAGAATCTCTTTCCATATTAAATTTTAAAAAGTGATGATTATTTATTTCTTTTTCACTGACCATCCAAAGTTACCAATTTTTTCGCCTAATTTAAAATATTCGCCGTGAGAGTATGCAATAAGTTTTGCTTTTTTCAGGTCGAATTCGCCGGTTTGGGGGTCGATGTATTGTTTGTCGGCTAACACGTTCATCACATCGGCGATGAACATATCGTGGGTGCCGAGGTGAATTATCTGTTTCACTTTACATTCAATGCTCATCGGAGCCTCATTGATGTATGGCGCATCCACCTTTTCGCCTTTCACGGGCGTTAAGCCCATTTCGGCAAATTTGTTGTAGTCGCGACCCGAGCGCACGCCGCACCAATCGGTGGCACGGGCGAGGGCTTCGGTTGAAAGATTGAGGGTGAAAGCCATGTTACGCTTAACGATTTCGTAACTGTGGCGCGATTGGCGGATGCTCACATAGCACATTGCGGGGTCGGAGCAGATTGTGCCCACCCACGAGGCGGTGAATACGTTGTATTCGTCGGGGGTGGCTCCGCAACTAACCAGCATTGCCGGCACGGGATAAACCATATTGCCCGGACGCCAGTTCTCTTTGGTGGTTTCGGTTTTCATTTCAGGGTGAGTTCTTTTTGTTGCACTTTGTGTTCGCAATAGTGGCAGCAAAGAGTCACGGGGTTGCGGTCGACCACATGAAACACTGTTGGCATAGGCTCATTGTTAGTGATGCATTTTGGGTTGTTGCATTTCACAATGTCGACAATGGTGTCGGGCAGCGAAACAAGGTGCTTTTCGGTGACAGCGTAGTTGCGAATGATGTTGATTTTGGCTTGAGGTGAAATGAGGGCTATTCGGTTGAGGGTTTCTTGGGTGAAATAGGTGTCGGCAACTTTAATGATGCCTTTCTTTCCCATTTTTTTGCTGTCGAGATTCACGCCAATGGTGACGCTGGTTTTAATTGTCTTGATGTCGAGCAAGTCGGCAACTTTAAACAGTGCTTCGGGGGTGATACGGTCGATTACGGTGCCGTTTTTGAGGGCAGCCACAGCAAGCGAGTCGTTATTTATCGTAGTCATAATTTCTGTTTTTATGATTTAGTTATAAAAATGAAGTGGTGATGATTAACAGTCGATGCCGAGTGAGCGGCAGATGATGGCTTGTCGAGCATAAAGCCCGTTTTGTGCTTGCTGGAAGTAGTATGCCTTAGGATTGCTGTCGACATCGTAACTTATTTCGTTGACGCGAGGCAGTGGGTGCAGCACACGCAGGTTGGGCTTGCTGCCGTCGAGCATTGAGTTGTGCAGGTTGTAAAGGTTTTTCACGCGTTCATATTCGAGCAAGTCGGTGAAGCGTTCGCGCTGCACGCGAGTCATGTAAAGGATGTCGGTTTCGTTAATCACATCTTCCGTGAAGTCGTTGTATTCGTGATACTCAATGCCGTGAGTTTGGCAGAACTCTTTGTATTCGATAGGCATTTGCAGTTCGGGGCAAGCCACGAAATTGAATCTTGGTTTGAAATACTGCATAGCCATGAGCAGCGAGTGAACGGTGCGGCCGTATTTCAGGTCGCCCACCATCGTGATGGTGAGGTTTTCGAGAGTGCCCTGAGTTTTGCGAATCGAATAAAGGTCGAGCATTGTTTGGCTCGGATGCTGGTTGGCGCCGTCGCCGGCATTGATGATAGGCACCGGAGCAAATTCGCTGGCATAGCGTGCCGCGCCTTCAATGTGGTGTCTCATCACAATCAAATCGGCATAGTTGCTCACCATCATGATTGTGTCTTTGAGGGTTTCGCCTTTGCTGCTGCTGGTGGTGTTGGCATCGGAGAAGCCAATCACGCGTCCGCCAAGGCGGTTAACGGCAGTTTCAAAACTCAGCCGGGTGCGCGTCGACGGTTCGAAGAACAGAGTCGCCACCACTTTGCCTGCGAGGATGTTGCGATTGGGATTTGCTTCAAAATGGCTTGCATTCTCAATCAGTTCAAGGATTTCGTCCTTTGTGAGGTCGTTGATTGATACCAGACTTTTGTTGCTCATATATCTAAATGTTGAAGTAATGGTTGTAAATGTTTTTATGATAGTTCAATTTCTCGTTGTTGCGACATGGCTTCTGCATCGATTTCCACAAGCAGGGCATTGCTGCTGCAAAAAAAATAAGCCAATCAAGTATCCGCAAAGCAATGGGATTACTGATTGGCTGCAAATGCTGACGGCGAGAGAAAACGACACTGCTCCGACAGATGCCATCCGTGTAGGAGGGATTCGTATGCCGGTTTCAATACGCCATTATGTGAAAACGTACATGTCATATCTTACCGCAAAGATATTAATTTTTTTTGCCTTTTCATTGAGTTGTTGTTAAATTTTGCGTGATAACAAAAAGATAATATTTTTCATGAGCATAAGTGGGGCGATTGATGTTCATTTTTATTATATTTGCATTTTAATAGTTATATTGCCTATTTATGGGCAAGCGTGTAAGACAATTTTTGAAGTTAGTTACAACATCGAAACAGCATAATTGATTTGAGATATGGCGAATAAGATTGCGAATATATTGTCGGCAGGCAACGGTTCATTCACCGGCAAGGTGGTGAAATGGATGTGGCTTGTGTTTGGCGGCTTTGTGGTTTTTTGCATATTGATGTTTTTTCTCATCTATAATGGCATAGTCGGCTATATGCCGCCCATCGAGGAACTAAAGAATCCTTCCGACCGTTTTGCGTCGATAATATATACCGGCGATGGCGTTGAGATGGGCCGATTCTATCATAGCAAGGGCAATCGGGTGTATGTTGATTTCGACGAGATGTCGCCTTATCTCACTCAGGCACTCATTGCCACCGAGGATGTGCGATTCGACAGCCATTCGGGCATCGACGCCCGAGCCATGTTGCGTGCGCTGGTGATGCGAGGCATTTTTCAGCGCAAGAATGCCGGTGGCGGCAGCACCATCACGCAGCAACTTGCCAAGTTGCTTTATTCGCCGCAGTCGAGCAACATAGTTTCGCGCGCAATGCAGAAACCGGTGGAGTGGGTGATTGCCTTGAAACTCGAGCGCTACTACACCAAAGACGAAATCATTAAGATGTATTTCAACCAGTTCGACTTCCTCTATAATGCCGTGGGCATTAAGTCGGCTGCGTTTGTATATTTTGGCAAGGAGCCAAAGGACCTTAACTTGGAGGAGGCAGCCACTTTGGTGGGTATGCTCAAAAATCCGTCGTACTTCAACCCGGTTCGCAACCCCGAGCGGTGCATGGCTCGACGCAATGTGGTGTTTGAGCAAATGCTAAAAGCCGACTTCATCACCGAAGCCGAAGCCGACGAACTCAAGGCAAAGCCTCTTGTGCTCAGTTTCCACCGCATCGACCATAAGGACGGCATCGCTCCGTATTTCCGTGAGGAATTGCGCCGCATAATGTCGGCTAAAGAGCCTAAGTTGGGCGACTATCCTTCGTGGAACTATCAGGCTTATGTTGATGATTCTATTGCATGGGAAACCAATCCGCTGTACGGCTGGTGCGAAAAGAACCGCAAGCCCGACGGCAAAAAATATAACATCTACACCGACGGGTTGAAGATTTACACCACCATTGATTCGCGTATGCAGAACTATGCCGAAAAGGCAGTGCTTGACCATCTTGGCAAGGACCTTCAGCGCCGTTTCGTGCGTGAGCGTGGCGGAATGAATAACCCGTATAGCAACAATGTTGAGGAATTGCCTCGCAATTTGAAGGCACAGTTGATTAAGAATGCCATCTCGCAGAGTGAGCGTTATCGCGTGCTTAAGATTGCCGGACTCAACGAGGAGGAGATTCAGCAGAATTTCAACACAAAGACTGATATGCGCGTGTTCTCCTACGATGGGGGAATCGACACGGTGATGACGCCGCTCGATTCGATTCTTTACATCAAGTCGTTTTTGCGCACCGGCATGATGTCGATGGACCCGACCACAGGTTATGTGAAAGCCTATGTGGGCGGTCCGGATTTCCGTTTCTTCCAATATGACATGGCAGGACGCGGACGTCGGCAGATTGGTTCGACCTGCAAGCCGTTCCTCTACACTCTTGCAATGGAGGAGGATTACACACCGTGCGACGAGTTCCTGAATGAAATGCCAACCATCGAGGTTCCCGGTGGCGTTTGGCAGCCTCGCAACTCGGGCCATTCGCGCATTGGCGAAATGGTGTCGTTGCGTTGGGCTCTCACTAATTCAAACAACTGGATTTCGGCTCGTCTGATTACAGCCGACCGCATGTCGCCTCAGCAGTTGGTGCGCAAGATGCACTCGTTTGGCATCACCAATCACCTCGATGCTGTGCCGTCGCTGTGTCTTGGCCCCTGCGACGTGTCGGTTAAGGAGATGGTGTCGGCTTACACGGCATTTGCCAACAAGGGCATGCGTGTCGACCCGATTTATGTTACTCGCATCACCGACAATCAGGGTAATGTGATTTCGGAGTTCACTCCTAAATTCACCGAAGTGATTAGCGAGCACGGCTATTATAAGATTTTGTCGATTCTGCTCAATGTGGTGGATTCGGGTACGGGTGCGCGTTTGCGTCGTGCTCCGTTCAATCTCACTGCGCAGATTGGCGGCAAGACCGGTACCACTAACTATAATGCCGACGGTTGGTTTATGGGATTTACTCCCGACCTTGTCACTGGTGTGTGGGTTGGTGGCGAGGAACGCTACATCCACTTCAACAATATGGCAAGCGGACAGGGCGCGGCAATGGCGTTGCCTATCTTCGGCTACTATATGCGCAGCGTGTTTGCCGACAAGTCGCTGCCATATTCGCAAGACCGCCAGTTTGAGTTCCCTGTCGACCTGGATTTGTGTCAAAAGGAATATCTTGGCGGAGTGCCAATCGACCAGGTGGACGGTCCACTTGAGGCTGAAGAGTCGATTGACGGAGTGTTCGATTAAGTTGAAACCTTTAGTTTTTTGTTTGCCATGAAAGATTTATTGCGAACGATTTGTGCGGCGTTGGTGCTCGTTGTGGCGTTGCCGGCAAATTCGCAGATTAGGTTTGCACATTGGAATATTGGGCATTTTGCTGTGGGTGCCGACTGCCGTTCGCACATCACAGCCGACAGTTCGGCAATTATGCAAAAATGCTATGCCGAGTTGCTGGCATGCGTCAACCCTGACATTGTGGGCGTATGTGAATTCTCGCCTGAGTTTTCGCCCGGTGTTAATGCCTCAGATGCTGTGTTTGGCACATTCTGCTATCAAGCCATAGGCGAAAAGTACGAATATAATTGTAATTGCCTGTTTTCGCGTGTTATTCCGTTGAGCGATTTTCGGCAAGTGATGTTTGGCAAGATGGTGCAGACACGCTATTACACTGCCTGCACGGTGCGCATCGATTCGGTTGATGTTGTGGTTGTTGAAACCCATCTCGACTGGAATCAGGGCAAAGACGGCTATAATTGCCGATGCCTACAAATCAAGGAGTTGATAGAGGCTTTTGCGCAATATAGCCATGTGGTGATTGCTGGCGACTTTAATACGAGCCGTTATGGAATTGATGAGTATGCTCCGTTTGTCGAGGCAGGTTACTTGCTTGCCAATGGCATCGACAACAATCCGCAAGCCACTTATCCTGCCGCAAAGCCTAAGAAGGTTCTCGACAACATTCTGGTGAAGGGGCTGCAAATCGAAAACTTCAGAGTGGAGAGCCATCCATTGCTGAGCGACCATTGCTTGCTCTATTGCGATATCTTGTTTTAAAAACCTTGAGGCGAAAGCGCTCGAACCGGTTTTGTGATAATCTTCCACATCCTTTACAGAAAAATGAAGGCCCGAAGCAAAATTGCCTCGAGCCTCACATCTCTGTTAAGTTTGAATCGTTGTTTGTGTTTTATGTGTTTCAAAAAAAGTAAGTTGCTCTGATGTGCCAAGTGCGAATCTTGTGGGCGTTGTCGTCAAGCAATTTGGTCTTGAACACTTGGCTGATTCCCCATTCGTGACTTGCCGAAATCTGGAATCTGCGAAGCACTTCCACGCCAAATCCCGCATGCAAACCGAGTGAAGTGGTGGTGTACTTCATCGAACCGCCATCGTCGTGTCCGAGGATGATGTTAATGTTTGGACCGGCAAAGATGAATGGATAAAGGGTGTTTTCAAAACCATCCATTTTAATGTATCGCCATTTGAGGTTCAACGGAATCTCGAGCATGTGCAGGGTGACTTTCTCAACACCTATTCCTTGCGATGCCCACACTTCTTGTTGCCCGAGGTGCAACTTGGCTTGAGTGAAGTTGTAAATCATCGACGCGTCGACGCCCATGCCAATGCCAGGGAAAAATATTTCGCCATTAACACCTAATGAACCGCCCACCGAGTTGTCGACATCATACAGTTTGTAGATGCCCGACTGATAGGCTGTGAAGTGGTTGATATTTGCACCAGCCACGATGCCCCATCGCGACTCTGCCGATGCTTTGACGCTTGTCATTGCCAGCATCAGCAACATCAATATTGAAATGTATTTCTTCATATTCTGTTTTGCTTGGACAATGGTCCAAATTCGTTTGTTTATGAAAATATTTGCAAATCTACAATATTTCATTGTTATGGGCAAAAAAAATTTGCCCGTTTTGCTCCCAATGCCAATAGTATGCGAAGTTTTTGTGGCGATTTAAGTTTTATTATGAACACGAGGCGTTGATGTGCAGCCGCCGGTGTTGCGTGAATCGTGGGTTTTTCGGTTTGGAAAAACTATGGCGGCGTGGCTGTTGTATCTGCGGGCTATTTTCATTATCTTTGCAAGCATGAATGAGCAAGAACGACAAAGAATAGAAGAAGACATCGTGAAGATGCTAAAGACGGTTTACGACCCCGAGATACCGGTTGACGTCTATAACCTCGGTTTGATTTACAAAATCGATGTTGACGACGACGGCGTGGTGCGTATTGATATGACATTAACTGCTCCCACTTGCCCTGCAAGCGATTTCCTGTTTGAGGACATCAACATGAAAGTTAACAGCATTGAGGGTGTGAAGTCGGTGGAAACCAATTTGGTGTTTGAACCCGAATGGGACCGCGACATGATGAGCGAGGAGGCTAAACTTGAATTAGGTTTCTTATAAAATAATGTGACTATGCCGGGCACACTCACATATTTCATCTCTGATATGCATCTTGGAGCACGCTACATTGCCGAGCCCCGTGAGCATGAAATGCGCGTGGTGCGCTGGCTCGATAGCATAAAGCCCACGGCTAAGCAGTTGTATCTGCTTGGCGACGTTCTTGACTATTGGTTTGAATATCGCCATGTTGTGCCTCGTGGTTATGTGCGCTTCTTTGGCAAACTTGCCGAACTTGCCGACAGCGGAGTGAAAATCACATGGCTCACAGGCAATCACGACATCTGGATTTTTGACTATCTGCCAAGCGAATTGGGCATTGAGGTGGTTGATGGCCCTATTACTCGCACCATCGACGGTAAAACATTCCTGCTTGACCACGGTGACAATGTGGGCAGGCAAAAACGCTCTTACTCATTTATGCGGTCGCTCTTCCGCAGCCGTTTTTGCCAATGGCTTTATTCGAGCGTCCATCCTCGTTGGACCATTCCTTTTGCCACTGCATGGTCGAAGGACAATCGTGTTAATCGTAGCCAACAATTCATTGAAAGCGGCATAACGGAGGCGTTGAAATGGCTCACGTCGTTCTCCGAGGATTATTCTGCCGAGCACCCCGAAGTGGATTTCTTTGTGTATGGTCATTTGCACAAGGCTGTTGACCAGAGGTTGAACAGCGGCAGGCAAATGGTTGTGTTGGGCGATTGGATTGATTTGTTTTCGTTTGCCGTGTTCGATGGCAACAAACTCACCCTCGATTATGCCAAATAACGGCGATTGGCAGATTGCTGTTTCGTGCGCTGATTTCTAAAATTTTGCTTTGCTATTTTGTATATTTGCACTTGTGTTAATATGTAAATCTTAAAAAGTGTTTATTGGGCAGAGTGTGCTAAAACTTTAACATTTTGCCAGATTTTTGCCGAATATTTTTTATATTTGCATAAGATTTAGGGCGCTGAATCGGTTTGAGTTGACAAATTTCCAGTTGAGAGATTTTAGGAGTTGTTTTAAAAAATGAATAAAAATTTTTGAAATAACATTATTTAACACATTTGCGGTTTGGCGTGATAATTTTGTTATTTAACTATTAATCAATATATTAACCCTAAAATCGGTGTAAAATAACCGCAGAGTGTTAAGAAAGTATGTTTTAAAGCATGTTTTTTAATTTGCGGAATCAGAAATTAGGGTGCATATTTGCAACATAAACCTAAAACAATCTTTTTTACCTTAAAAAATTATACCTATTGAAGACCTAAAAAGGGACTTTGTTGATAAAGTCCCTTTTTATATTTTTTATGCGGGTGGTGCCACTCTAAAGGCGATAATTTTTGTAATTTTGTAGAAGAAAACAATACAGCCATCAAAACAGATAAAGAAAACCAACTATGTCGAGATATGCAATAATAGTGGCAGGCGGCAGTGGAAGCCGTTTTGGCTTGAATACTCCCAAACAGTTTTTGCCTTTGTGCGGCAAGCCGGTGTTGATGCACACCATCGACAAGTTTGCTGCGCTTGGCGATGTTGCAATCATAGTTGTGCTTCCGCAATCGTTTGTTGATTGGTGGAACGATTTGTGTGCCGAACATGGCTTTGCCACGCCGCACAGTGTGGTTGTAGGAGGGCAGAACCGTTTTTGCTCGGTGAAGAATGCAATAGTGACCATTGATGCGCAGCCCGGCGACACCATTGCGGTGCACGACGGTGTGCGTCCGCTGGTGAGCACCGCTTTGATTGAGGCTGCCTATTGTTGTGCCGAGGCGAAGGGTAATGCAATTCCTGTGGTGCATGTCACCGACAGTGTCCGCCAAGTGGTTGACGATTGTTGCCATTCGGTGCCATTGAACCGCGATTCGCTGCGTGCTGTGCAGACTCCGCAAGTGTTCGATGCCGTGGCGTTGCGCAATGCCTACGATGCCGACTATTCGCCGTTTTACACCGATGATGCTTCGGTGCTTGAGCATAATGGCGGAGTGATTAATTTGATTGACGGCGAAGTGACTAACATAAAAATCACACATCCCAACGATTTGACCATTGCCGAAATGCTGATGTGCCGATGAACGATTTGCAGAAGATGGACATAAAATACCTGCATGGCGTGGGTCCGAAACGTGCCGAATTGCTTGCAAAGCAACTCGAAATACGCACTTACCACGACCTGCTGTATTATTTCCCGTTCCGATACATCGACCGTAGCACCATTCATCGCATCTGCGACCTTGATGGCGAACTGCCTTACATTCAACTGAAAGGGCGTTTTGTGGTGTTTACTCCTCAGGGGCAAGGTGCAAAGCGACGAATTAACGCATTGTTCACCGACGGCACCGGCACCATTGAGTGTGTGTGGTTTAATCGCATAAAACAAATTCAAGATGCCTATCACACGGGCGTGGAATATGTGATTTTCGGTAAACCGTCGTTATATAAGGGTGTGTATAGCATAGCGCATCCCGAAGTGGATACGTTTAATCCCGAGAAACTCGGCTCCGGTTTGCGCGGAATGTATAATCTCACCGAGACCTTGCGCAATCGTGCTTTCAGTCAGCGCACCATACAGCAGTTGGTCGACAATTTGCTTGCCACCAATGTGGTGCAGAGCATAGGCGACCACTTGCCTCACACTTTGATGCTGCGGCATAGAATGATGCCTTTGCAGGAGGCGTTGCTCAACATTCACAAGCCTACGAGCATCGAGGCTTTGCAAAAGGCTCAATTCCGGTTGAAGTATGACGAACTGTTCATGCTGCAACTCAACATTCTCAAATATGCCACTACACGCAACGCCAAGTTGAAAGGCTTTGTGTTTAACAAGGTGGGCGACTATTTTAATCAGTTCTATCACGATTGCTTGCCGTTTGCGCTCACTGGTGCGCAGAAGCGCGTGATTAAGGAAATACGCAAGGATATGGGCAGCGGCAGGCAAATGAACAGGTTGCTTCAGGGCGATGTGGGCAGCGGCAAAACGCTGGTGGCACTGATGTGTATGTTGCTTGCCCTCGACAATGATTATCAGGCTGCAATCATGGCTCCAACCGAGATTCTTGCCACACAGCATTTCGACACTATCAGCAGCATGGTTAAGCCATTGGGCATTAATTGTGCCTTGCTCACAGGGTCGACCCGTAAAAAGCAGCGTGAACTGATTCACGAACAGTTGCTGACAGGCGAATTGCAGATTATTGTGGGCACTCACGCGTTGCTCGAGGATGTGGTGCAGTTCAAAAATCTTGGATTGGTGATAATTGACGAACAGCACCGTTTCGGCGTTGCGCAACGTGCTCGACTGTGGCAGAAGAACTCCTCACCGCCGCATGTGCTGGTGATGACGGCTACGCCCATTCCGCGAACGCTGGCGATGACCGTCTACGGCGACCTCGACGTGAGTGTGATTGATGAGTTGCCGCCCGGAAGAAAGCCTGTTGAAACCGTGCTTCGCACCGACCAGTCGCGCGAGGCGATGTATCGATTTGTTGGCAGCCAACTCGCTGCGGGCAGGCAGGCTTACTTCGTTTATCCGCTCATTCAAGAGAACGAGAAACTCGATTTGCACGATTTGGAGCAAGGCTATCAAACCATCTGCGAAAATTTCCCGAGTTACAAGGTTTGTTTTGTTCACGGCAAGATGAAACCTGCCGAGAAGGACTATCAGATGCAGCAGTTTGTGGCTAACGAGGCGCAGATAATGGTGGCAACAACGGTGATTGAAGTGGGCGTGAATGTGCCTAACGCCTCGATTATGGTAATAGAAAATGCCGAGCGTTTTGGTTTGAGCCAATTACATCAGTTGCGTGGGCGCGTGGGACGTGGCGCATCGCAGTCGTTTTGCATACTCATGTCGAAGCATCAACTTGCCAAAGAAACCAAACACCGCCTGACGGTGATGACCGAAACCAACGACGGTTTCCTGGTGGCGGAAGAAGACATGAAACTGCGAGGTCCGGGCGACATGGAGGGAACGCAACAGAGCGGAATTGCGTTTGATTTGCATATTGCAGACTTGGCAAAAGACGGGCAGATTGTGCAACTTGCACGCGACGATGCACGCGAGATTATTGATGCCGACCCTAACCTCACCAAGCCGGAACATCGGCTGCTGAACGAGCGGCTTCATGACCTGTTTGAGCGTAAAATTGATTGGAGTTTTATCAGTTGACGATTGGCGAATTGTTGAAATTGCTTAAAATCACGCCATTAGACTGCGAAAATAAATAAAATTATACCGATTTTTACAAGTTTTAGCACTCGGTGAATTGACAATAACAAAATTAATCTATAACTTTGAACTTTGAAAATTGAACCGGTACACTTACTACTATATGAACTTGAAGAAAAGCATTAAGATTTTAGGAATTGGTGTGGCAATATTGACCCTCTCGTCATGGGGTGTTGATGCTGATGCCCAAAACTTACAATCGGCGCAAAACTATTCAAAAACTCACGAAAAACTTTTGGCTCACCAAAATCGTATCCAGGACCAGATACGACTCAAGGAAGCACAGGAATATGCCAGCCACCTCTATGAAGAGGATGAGCCGGAACCTGATATTTACACCGAAGGATGGGAGAGTGACCACGTAAATCCATATAAGAACGCTGTAATTCCAAACACAAAGGACCTTGATGTGTCGCAATATGCAATGCCTGTTCCGGGCATAGTGACTTCGCGATATGGCTATCGTCCGCGTTTCCGCCGCATGCACAAGGGTATTGACTTGCGTCTTAGCACTGGCGACACCGTTAGGGCTGCGTTCAGTGGTAAGGTTCGTCTCACAAAATATGAACGTGGCGGTTATGGATTCTATGTTGTTCTTCGCCACGATAATGGTATGGAAACCGTTTACGGCCACTTGTCGCGTTTCCTCGTGAAGCCTGACCAACGTGTTGAAGTGGGTCAGCCAATCGCTTTGGGCGGAAGCACAGGCCACAGCACCGGTCCGCACCTTCACTTTGAAACTCGTTTCATGGGTATTGCTATCAACCCCGAAGCGATATTCGATTTTGAAAACCAGACAACTCACACCGACGTTTACACATTCAACAAGAGCACTTACGAGAACAGCCGCAACTATTCGCCATCGCGTTATAGCGCTTCGCGCAGCAAGAGCCGCACTACCCGAGGCAAGGCTACTCACAAGATTCGCCAGGGCGAAACGCTCAGTTCGATTGCTGCCCGCAATGGCACCACCGTGGCAAAATTGCGTCAGTTGAACGGCCTCGGCAATTCGTCGACCATTCGTGCCGGCAAGACGTTGCGCGTGCGTTAAATTTCGATTGATAAAGTTTATTATTAAATAGGGTCTGTATGGCAAAGCCGTACAGACTTTTTTTGTTGTGATTAGGGCATTGCAGTAGGGGCACAGTGTGTTGTGGTTTGAAATTGGTATCGGCAAGACGGGTTGCGGTGTGAAAATGTCTCACAAGATAAATCGATGACGAAAGGAGTGCAATGCGGCATGCCGCAGAGCGAAATAAAAAAGGAACCGCGGCGTTGCCAATGGGCTGCGTCGCGGTTCCTTCTATAAGACTGACGTAATGTCCAGTTTTCAGTTCAATAGTGCAAGTTCGGCATCCGATGGGTTTTCGCTCACGATTTCGCCCTCTGGATTGATGAGCAGTGTGCGCAGCCCTTTACTTTTGATGCGATACTCCTTTTTGATGGTCGATTGATTGTTGCTGTCGATGTGGAATTGGGTTCCATAGTCGAGGTTGTCAATCAGAGCCACTTCGTTGAAGACCTTTGCACTGCGGTCGAAATTCACCGCTAAATGTTGTACTTTGCTGTTTTTGCCAGCCATTCGGTTGTAGCGAATGTTGCTGATGCGTGACTCGGCGTCGTCCGACGACCAGAATGTGAGTAACACATACTTTCCTTGCATCTGTTGCAACGACAATGTGGTGTCGCTGTTGCTAACGCTGAACACCGGGGCAAGATAGCCTATGCGGCTGTCGGTTGTCTTGGTGCTGTTGGCAGATGTGGAAATGAGCAAAATAGCAAAAGTTACAATTGCTAATAAAGCTTTCTTCATCCGTTTCAATTTTCGTTCAACTTCAGGCTGTCGAGGCGTCGAATACTTTCGTGGCAGACAGCCTTGCCGATTTTCGGCGAGCCGGTTTCATCGTGCCTTATTGTAGGCGCCGGCTTTAGTTCTGTTCTTTATTCTGGGTGCAAAGATAGTGAATTATTTTTATTTGTGCAAGTTTGCGTAATCTTAAATAATTGTAAAAGGTTGAAAAAGAATGGCTTAATATATGATGTTGGGGTGTGTGAAATTAACAATAGCAGCAAAATTAACATAACGTGTTAAATCGTGCTCTCACATATCCTATTCGCCGATTTTCGGCATTGGTTGGTGCTGCTATTTAACACTTTGCGGACGTTTCTGATAAGTGTTAAAAAAGCTATGCTTCGTAATGTGTTGAAGCATAGCAATTTTGCAGATATGACGTGCGTATTTGCTGTTAACTGTCAGGTGTTATTCGTTGTCGTCGTTGTGAGATGGCAGTTGCTTTGTGGCTTTGGCACCAAGTTTTGTGATTTTGTCGGCGCGGCTTAGTATGTTCCCTCTGCCGTCGCGCAGTTTGTTCATTGCCTTTTCGTAGCAACCGGTGGCTTTGTTGAGGTTGTTTCCAATCTCCGACATATCGTCAACAAAGCCGGCAAGTTTGTCGATTAGTTTGCCCGATTCTTCGGCTATTTCTATGGCGTTGCGGTTTTGCTTGTCGTTCTTCCAAAGTTGTTCCATCATTTTCACCACCGAGATTAGGTGTGTTGGGCTAACCAAAAGAACATGCTTGTTATATGCCTTGTTCCATAGTTCAGGGTCGCCGTGCATTGCAGCAATATAGGCGCCTTCGTTAGGCATGAACATAATCACAAAGTCGGCTGAACCTTTCACGGCAGTGTAATAATTCTTGCTGCTTAGGCTTGATATCTGCGTTTCCACAGCCTTGACGTGTTCGCAAAGCAGACGTTTGCGGTCGTCGTCGTTTGTTGCGTTGGCATATTCGATGTAGGATGTGATGTTGACTTTCGAGTCCACCACCAGCACCTTATTGTCGGGCAAAAAGAGCAGCGCGTCGGGGCGATAGTTGCCTTCAATCTTTGAGCCGTCGGCGTTTTCGGTGGCTTGCAGCCTGAAGTTAACTCCTTCAATCAAGCCTGAACCTTCAAGAATTTGCCTTAAAATCATTTCACCCCACGGACCCTGGGTGTTGTTTTTGTTTCCGCGCAACGCAGCCGAGAGTTCGTTTGCCTCTTTACCAAGTTGATTGTTGAGTTTAGTGAGTTCGTCGATGGTGGTTTTAAGCGATGAAGTTTCCTTTATGCCGTTTTCGTAATACTCTTTTATGGCGTGCTGCATGTGCTCCACGTTTTCTTTGAACGGCTTTAGAATTTCGTTGATACGCGTTTCGTTGGCTTCTTTAAAGTCGCGGCTGTTCTGCTTGAGTATTTCGTTGGCAATGTTTTTGAATGTTTCTTCCGATTGCTTATTGATTTCGGCTTGGCGTTGTTTGCTTTGCTCGATAAGGTTTTCGGCGTTATTGAGTTTTGCGCGCAGCTCCGATTTCTGTGCTTCCATCACAATGATTGTTTCGGCTTGTTCGGCGCGTTTTTTTGTCAGGTCGGCAACGGTGTCGGATAGTTCTGATATTTTAGTGTTTAACGAGTTGATTTTCTCGTTGAGAGTGGCACCGTCGATTTTTAATTGCTCGGCATCTTTACGCAGTGATGTGTTCTCGGTTTGAAGATTGGAGTTAAGAAGTTGTAATTGTTCGTTGTTGATGCTTAGTTGTTGCGATTTGCGGTCAGACTTGATGCTATGGCTAAGGCATACAGCGAGTGCAACACTTGCAACGGCAAGTAGGAGCGAAAGAATAATGATTGGTGTAAGCATAAATAATGATTAAACAGTTAAGATAAAAAAATTAAAAATGTTTTTCGTGTGAAAAGCAAACGCTATTGGCGCGTCAGCATCATACTATTATAATGCAAACATACGAAAAATAGTTGAATTACGCAAATTTTGCCAAATGAAAAAGAATGGCTAAATTTATACCATAAAACGAAATTAACCTTTGATATGGCAAAACTGAAAATCTGCGATGAATGGTGGTCGGCACCTGCCGAGAGCGAATCGGGTGAGTTGATTATTGTCACCGGGCGTCGCGATATGGACAACGTGATAGCGGTTGGCAAATATAAATATCGTGTGGAAGTTACATGGCGTTACGGCGAGAGCGGAATGCCCGACTTGCCCACATCGGAATTGATGGAAAAGATTACCGACTCATTGAAGGCGGTGCTCAAAAAGGACCCGGTGGCTATTCTCACGGGCATCTACACCGGTGCCGGCGAACGTAACTGGGTGTTTTACACCATGAGCCTGCACATCTTTTCAAAAAAGTTCAACGAGGCAATGGCAGAGTTTGAGCAGTTGCCGCTTGGGTTTTATGCTGCCGACGACCCCGATTGGGAAGAATATCAGGAGATGCGCCAAACCGAAATCTCCGACGATGACGAGTGATGCCCCTTTGCTTGGCGGAGAGATGTCGTTTGTTTACTACAATAATAAAGCGATGCGAGTGGAGCGTTTTTGTGAGTTACGCTTATCCACTCGCATCGTTGTATAATATATGTCGCTTAATGCGGTTTGTGCCGGTTTATTCGTAAGGCGATTTGTTGATAGGGCATCCGCGAGCCTCCCACTTTGTGCGCAGATTTTTCATTTTGCTGCGGATGGCGATAATGTCACTTTAGGCAATGTTGTGCCTTTTTCTTGCGGAATTGCAATAGCGACATATCTGCGCGTTATAATATGCTACATTGAAGTATGAATCAACACCGCTGATTTTTTTCTGATGTACCCTGTTATTGCCAAATAAGCACACATAGCCATTCCTGTGTCATTGCGATACAGTCTGCTAATGGTGTGCTTATTTCCATTAATTTGCCGGCAAATGTGTTGGTAGAGTTGCCGATATGTTTTTTCTATTACATATAGCCCCCCTTTGAGTAGTTGCTGCTGGGGTTTTATTTGCTGATGCTTTCAATCCAAGCGAGGTTGAAGGCATAGTGGATGCGTGAACTGAGCAGGTGAATCATTCCGTCGGGCGATTGGGTGGCGGCGAGGTATCCGCGAGGCTCGGCGTGAGTGGCGTCCATCTTGAAGAATTGTGTCCACGCGCCGCCGTTGAGGTGCCGCTCTTTGCCGTCGGTGAGCAGTCGGCGCACGGGCCATGTACGCCCTTCGTCGTACGACAGCGCCACGTATGCTCCGTAGCCGCGGAATGTGTTGCCGTTGGCATCGGTGAACATCATGCCTTGTTCTTTTCGTGGGGTGCGAGTGGGATGGTCGGTAAAGCTCACAAGCATGATAGGCCCTTCTTGCAGGCGCAATAGCACAAGGCGTTGATGCCCTTGAATGGGTGGGAAGGGCGATGCGTGGTAGGTCCACGTTTTGCCTTGGTCGGTTGAGATGCTGATTGGCAGATATTTCTTGCCATCGGTGCCGATGACGGCGTTGTCAATGCCTCGTCCCATAGCCATTAGGCTGCCGTCGGCAAGTTGCACTATGCCGGCGTGGATGCCGGCGATGGTGCTTCCGGTGCCGCCCTCGGTGAATTGCGGCAGAGGTGCGCCGTCCCAAGGGTCGTACCAGTTGTCGCCGCCGTCGTGGCTAAGGTGAATTGATGTGCCGTCCTCACTGCCGGGTCCGGCATCGCAGAGTTGCACCAGAGTGCCGTCGGCAAGCACAATAGGGCCTTGAATCACTTGATGACGCATGGTGTGCTCAGGCTCAATAATAGTGGGACGGCTCCAAGTGACGCCGCCGTCGTGGCTGCGGCGCATTGCCATGGCAAGGTTTTGCCAGTCGCCCGCGGCTTCAACGCCGTTGAGGTGATAGAGCGTGCCGTTGCGGTCGTTGAGCAACGATGAGCCGGTCATATTGCGGTCGGGCACTTTGAAGAACAATTCGGCAGGAGTCCAACTATCCGCGCCCGGATGCAGGCGTGAACTGAGCACCACCATGTCGCGGCCGTTCTCTTGGTCGGCTGAGAACCAGATGGCAAGCAGGTCGCCGCCGTCGGTCCATGTCACGGCAGGTTGATGGTTGTGTAGGAAAAATGGGGTTACGTTGTCGTGCGGATTGATGACGTACACTTTGGGTTCGCAGAACACCGGCTTGTTGCGCGAGGTGGCTTTCCACTTATGCGATTCGTGTTTCACGGCAGTGTGATGGCTCTCGTCGATTTTCCAACCTGTGGGATAGGGCGCTTCAACAATGCGGAATCCGGTCATTGAATGGCGGTCCGATGGAATCATGGCGCTGCGGTTGGCAGAGCGCAGATAGTTCTCGGGCGTGTTGTGGCTGCCGCCGCGAGTTACGCGGTAGAGTCCGCCGCTCACTGTCACCGGGTCAACGGCATCGGCTTCAGAGTAGGGGGCATACCAGTCGAGGCACCACTCCTCCACGTTGCCGTGCATGTCGTGCAACCCAAACGCGTTGGCTGCTGTCTTGCCCACGGCAAGCGATACCGGCTTTAGTGTGCGCGCTTTCTGCTGATTCTTGTGCATACTGCCGGGCAGACCGTCGCCGGTGAAGAACGGGAATGTTGTGCCTGCACGGCAAGCATATTCCCATTCAGCCTCGGTGGGCAGACGGAAGTTGCGACCTGTGCGCTCACTCAACCATTGGCAATAATTCATGGCATCGTGCCAAGTGACGTTGGTCACCGCCTCGTCGTCGCCGTTGCAAAGACCGTCTTTGCCGCGCAACTGCTTGTGCTCGGGGCAAAACTCTTCGTATTGAGCGTTGGTAACTTCGGTAACAGCCATTTTGAACGGTTGAGTGATGTCAACGCGATGCACCGGCCATTCGTCGTAGTTCTCGCCTTCGCCCATCGAGCCCATCCAGAAGTGTCCGGCAGGGATGTCTGCCATAGTTGGCAGCGACTGTGCATTGGCTGCCGCAACAGAGAGGGCGAGAGTGGCAAATAATGATATGCTGTGTTTCATTTCTCTCAAAATAAGGTTGGTGGTGATAAAACGAAAAGGGGAATTGGGCATAGGGTTTCAGCCGATGCGCCGGTTACCCGTTCCCCAATCCCCAGTCGTCTATTGGTAAATGATATTGTTATTTGTATTGGGCAATGTAGTCTTCAACGTCGGCAGCCTTGTAAGGCACACGGTCGTTGCCGAGGAAACGGCAGCCGTCGGGGGTGATGAGCACATCGTCCTCGATGCGCACGCCGCCAAAGTCGCGATATTCGTTCACCTTGTTGAAGTTGATGAAATTGTCGTATTTGCCGCTCTTAGCCCAATCGTCGATTAGGTCGGGTATGAAATAGATGCCCGGTTCGTCGGTAATCACATGCCCCGGTTCAAGCTTGCGGGCAAAACGCAACGATGCCAAGCCGAATTGGTCGGAAGGCTGTATGGTGTCGTCGTAACCCACATAGTTTTGTCCCAGACCTTCCATGTCGTGCACGTCCATACCCATCATGTGTCCCAAACCGTGAGGCATAAACAAAGCATGAGCACCGGCAGCAACGGCCTCGTCGGTGTCGCCCTTCATCAGCCCGATTTCTTTAAGGCGTTCGGTCATGAGGCGGCAAACAGCCATGTGAGTGTCATACCAGCGCAGACCCGGTTTGGCAAAGGTGAGAGCCAAGTCGTGGCAATCGGCAACTATGTCGATTATTTCGCGTTGCTTTTGAGTGAAAGTGCCAGAAATTGGCATTGTGCGGGTGTTGTCGCTGCAATAGTGCTCAAAGGTTTCGGCACCGGCGTCAACCAGCAGCAGTCGGCCTTGCTCAAGCGCGCGAGGCGATGGGCATCCGTGCATAATCTCGCCGTGCATGGTGACAATGTTGCCAAACGATACGTTTGAGCCAAGCGATGCGGCGATACCTTCAAGGGTACCGCTGATGTAAGCCTCGGTCATACCAGGTTTGGTGACGAGTTGCATAGCTGTGGTGTGCATCTTGTAGCCGATGGCGGCAGCACGTTCAAGCTCGGCAATTTCTTCTTCGCTCTTGATTGAGCGCAGCTTCACAATCGCCTTGATGAGGGTGACTGAAGCGCGAGCCTTTTGTTCCTCGGCTTTGATGCCAAGCAGACGCTCAATCTCCATCATATTATAGAAACGGTAAGGGGGCAGATAGTGAATGGTGCGGCCTTTAGCTTGTGCCACCAAGTCGGCAAGCTTAGCCATTGGGCGCAACTCTGAGATGCCGCTTTCTTCGGCCATCTCGGCAGCGCTTTTCACCTTGCCATACCAAACAATGTCGTCGATGCTCACTTCGTCGCCAAAGAGGATTTCTTTGCCCGAGTTGCAGTCGATGACAAGGGTGAGGTCTTCACGATGTTGGCCAACAAAATACAAAAAACATGAATCTTGGCGGAATTTATAGGTGTTGTTAGGATAATTCATTGACGCATGATGATTGCCAAAGAGAATTATTATTCCGTCGCCAACGAGCTCTCGCAATTGTTTGCGGCGCTCCACATAGGTTTGCTGTGAAAATAGCATATTGTTTTTATTTTAAGTTTATGATTGTTCGTTTGCACAAATATACACATTATTTTTTATAATTGTAACTCTGTGCTTACTAAAAACAATCACAATTTTTTTGTGGCGCGTTTAGGCTCATCTATATAAACAAAAAAGGCGGTAACACCAGCTCGCAAAACACGCAATTAAGCGCGCAAGACTACGATGTCACCACCTTAGATGCCACAAAGGTAGATAATAATTTTGAGAATCCAATAATCGGAGGTGAATTTTGATGCTTAAGGATATAGTCGTAATACCATATATGGAATAGAGCAATAACGATAAAGAATCGTATTAATGGTGTTTCGGTTGTTGCGACTATTGAAAAAGGCAAAGAGAAAGAATTTTTGGTAACAAGTTATCAATTTGAAAAGTCGGATGCCTTAGATGCTTCTGTGGAAACCTCGGGGCTCAACGTCCGAAACGACTCCGACATTGTAAATATACAAAAAGAAATAGAATTTGTAAAGAATGCTGCTAAAAACTCATCACAAGTTATTGATAATATATGGTGAACCGTTGGTGGTAGATGGTGTGTTCCTATACATTAGCGACGACAACCCGATTAAGCTAATTCAAAAAGATGTTGAACGAGCAGGTGAATTTGTTGATAGAATAAAGCAAAT
>JBJEKD010000048.1:0-83304 GCA_051878455.1 Muribaculaceae bacterium | reverse complement strand
AAATGTTGTCATTCTCGCTTAACAGAATTGATTGTCATATAACATTGTGCAAGCCAAATAGCACGATTATGAATTTCACATTGCTAAGTTAGCGATTTATCCACGCTCGAAAAGGGCAAGTCAAGTTCTCTGCAACAATCTTCCTTTTTTTGGTCGTGCCTATAAAAAACGTGTATTGTCTGGCGAACCCTTGTCGGGCGGTCGCTTCGCGCTTTCCCTCACGCTCGGCAGTGTTCAAACAAGTTTGACACTGCTCTCGCTCAATCGGTCAAGTCGTGCCAAGGCACTGATTCACTGGCGTGCTTTCCCTCACGTTCGGCATTGCTCAAACAAGTTTGGCACTGCTCTCACTTAATCGGTCAAGTGCCATTCGCTCCTGATTGCAATGTAAAATCAAACGCGCCAAGGCGCACAGGAACGTGACGGGGCGGAGAACTTCTACAAAGTTGGAATGGAGAAAATTTTGATGGTAAGTTTTATTTATATATCTTTGCTCACTAATGGTGGAAGATTTGCAAGTTCTGGCGAATACTTATTCTATTTTGGCATTGTTAGTTTTTTATGCTGTTTAGATGTTGAATAATGAGGTATTCGAATTAGCAATGAATTTAGTTGCTTTGTTTGAAAGTGAACGGAACGGTTGATAATGTGATTACGTGTAATCGGTTATTTTTGCGATAGAAGGATGAGTAAGAAAAGTTCAATAGCGCGGTTATTGTCGGACTTTATTAAAGCCGACAGCATCATTGATGAGCGTGAGATTGTTGCCCTAAATAGACTTTCGGGCGTTTATAGTATTCATGATAAAGATAAGGTTGACGCTCAAAAGATACAGTTTTCGGATGCGGTTACCGAGTTGATGGAAATGCCATATCTTCATCGCAAGCAGTTGATAACGCATTTGCATGAGATGACGCTTGCCGATGGAAAATGTGTTCAGAACGAAGCGTTGCTGCTATTGGGCGTGAGTTACTGTCTTGGAGAGGAGCGAGTGATAAGGAACAATGTGAGTGTGCTAAGTGCCGAGGCGCTTGGTTTGCAGTTCGACCGCCCGAAGATGATATATGTAGAGAATGAGTATAACTCTCAGTTTAATGCAGAGATTCAGGGAAATCTTCGCGGAATAATCAACGAACTTGGCATGGTGGGCATTGATTTTGTGTATATTCCAAAAGTTGCTGCCGACTTCAAGGCCATGAAAGAGGAGTATTTAAAAGGTGTGATAACATATCTTGCTCCAAACATCAAGCCTGAAAAATGCGATGAGATTTATGTGTCGTTGTGCGGAATCACTACAATGCAGTTTTGCAGCGATTTGCTGTCGCGTAAGTTGGGCATCAATCCGGCAAGTTTTGCCGAGCCGTCGCTGCTGGTTACGTTGGGAGCAACAACTATGCCCGAAGTGGATGCCGATGGCGCAATAATGCAGAGGTCGTATAACCAATATTTGCGTGTGCGCGTTTGCAATGGGGTGATGAACGAAATTGTGCGATTTGTTGATAGGTATAAGTCGTATCTCGGCGCTTTAACCACCACGTTGCCTAATCATCAGGTTAACAGTTTGGCGTATTATGGTTTTCACAGGTCGTTGTTTGATTTGTTGCTTTATAGCGGCAAACGTCAGAAATGCACTTTGCTGTATGATGTGAACAGCGGAGTTTTGAAATTCAGGGAAATAGACGAGGAAGTTAACCTTTCACGAAAGATAAAGGCCACATACTTAACGATGTTGCAGCAGGTGTTGTGCAGTGGTGAGCGCAAGATGCGCTACGATGATGCCACGATGCAGGCATTTCGTGAAATCTACTATCAGGTGGGCTGCGACGACACCGACAACGAATGTATCGACCTGACGGCTTCGCTAACACGCATACGAAGCGAATTGACGAAGCACGCATTGGTGCAAAACATTGATTGTTTTGTGCCCGAGCGAGGGCGAAACAGCGTGGTTACGATGAACGTAGATGCGTCGATGGTGTGGATTGCCTTCGGCAGCGATGTTGTGCGGTTGGTTGATTCGCGTTGGAACACTTACGGGCGTCGCGCTCGCTGACTAATCGGAAGAAGAAAATAGTTATGTCGTCACCCACGGTGACGGCATCTCGGTTTCTTGGGGGGATGACCTTTAACGGATGCCTACGGTGACGAATTGAGGCAGGTGGTCGGAAGCAAGAGTGTCGCTCACCACATGGGCGTTGCTTGCTTTTACGCCTTTGGCAGTTGTTTTCAGCACCATGATATAGTCAATCATGTCTTTAGGTGTGTCGGAAGGCCATGAAGCATGCTTTGTTTGACTGATGATTTTGAAATGCTCTTTGAAAGCGGCTATCACGTTGCTTGTGGGATAGGCGTTAAAGTCGCCGCAAAGGAAAAATGGTTTATTATAGCGTATTGCTTCGTTCACAATCAGTGGCACAGATGCCAGTTGGTCGTCGGGGGTGAGCGAGAGGTGAGTGCAAGCCACAACGTAGTTGTCGAATTCGGCAATCAGAAGGGCGCGACGTTCTTCGCGTCCTGGCAAAGCGATGCGTTTCACGTTGATAGGCTCGGTTTTCGACAAGATGCCGATTCCGTATTTTCCGCCCATAAAGTCGATGGCAGCGGCAAACGTGGGGTGCATATTGGTTTCTTTGGCGAGGTCGCCCAAGACGTAAGCACCGTTGCTGCGTCCGGTTACGCTGTCCACTTCCTGCACGCAAACCACGTCGGGCTTTTCAGCACAAATGGTGGCGGAGGTGCGGCTCAAATCGCGTTTGTCGTCCATGCCGATTCCGTTTCGGATGTTGTATGACATTATGTTGATTTTGCAGTTAGTTTTGTCGGCAGCATTAGCGAAAGCCGAAATAACAATAATTGCTACGATTGAAAATATGCTTCGAATGTTCATGGTTGAAAAATGTTTATATTGATTGTTATGCTGCAAAAGTAATAATAAAACATCGTCAGGCAAAGATTATAATAAGAAAGTGCAATTAAAAAAGGGATATATTCAAATTGAATATATCCCTTTTTGAGGTCACAGGCGGATTCGAACCGCCGTGCACGGTTTTGCAGACCGCTGACTAAGCCACTCATCCATGCGACCCTTTGGTGATGCAAAGGTATCAATTATTTTTTATATAACAAAATTTTGGTGATGATTTTGTGAAAATTGTTTGATGGGCTGGATGTATGCCCACAAGCAAGCGTGCTTACTCAGTTTTTGAAGCGTTGATGGCATTGAGCAATTTTGCAAATTCGCTTTCGAAATTGGGCGTGAGAA
Organism: Muribaculaceae bacterium; assembly: GCA_051878455.1. Classification (GTDB taxonomy): domain Bacteria; phylum Bacteroidota; class Bacteroidia; order Bacteroidales; family Muribaculaceae; genus SFTJ01. The sequence goes on along the minus strand of JBJEKD010000048.1, from coordinate 80,042 downwards.
TGCCTTTGCCAATGGCGTCGTTGATTTCTTGCATGGTCCAAAAACGGCCGTCGTCGACCTCCACAGGGTCGAACTCGAACGATGTGCGGGTAGTGGTGGTGATGAAGGCGTTCACCAGTTCGCGTTCGCGACTGCTCTGAAAAACGTAGCGAAAAAGTGGTTTCGGTGAAAAACCGGTGAACGAAAGTTCTTCGCGCGCTTCGCGCAACAAAGCTTGCTCAACATCCTCGCCATAATCGACGTGTCCGCCCACGGCAGTGTCCCATTTGCCCGGTTGGATGTCTTTGTCGATAGATCGTTTTTGCAGATACAGACGGCCTTGAGAGTCGAAAATGTGAAGATGCACAACCGGGTGTAACAACATGCTGCCGCTGTGGCATTGTTGGCGAGTGGCTTTGCCAATCACCTCGCCGGCTTCGTTTACGAGTGGAAATACTTCGGAATTGCTCATTTCGGTGAATATGGTTTGTTATTTTAACGAATAATGCAGTCGGCGAGTTATTCTTTCTTCTCTTGCTTGCTGCTTCGGGGCTTTTGCGGCGGCTTTTTCTTTGAATCGTCGGCATCGACGGCAATCGACGACGAATCGTTGTCGCGAAGCACGTTGAGCACGATGTCGTTGATGAGCACTTTCAGTTCGTCGATGAACTGGCTTGCCTGAAAGTCGCCACGTTCAATCTTGCGTAACTTGTTTTCCCAAAGCCCAGTGAGTTCAGCCGATTTCAACAAAGGCTCTTTGATGGTGTCGATGAGTTGTATGCCGGCAAGAGTGGGGATTAGGCTTTTGCGCTCCTTGCGAATATAGTGTCGTTTGAACAGCGTTTCGATGATTGCGGCACGCGTTGACGGGCGTCCGATGCCATTTTCTTTCATAGCCTCGCGCAATTCTTCGTTGTCGACAAATTTGCCTGCCGTTTCCATTGCACGGAGCAGGGTGCCCTCGTTGTATAATTTAGGCGGTTGAGTGGTTTTTTTCACCAGCGATGGATTGTGCTCACCCGACTCGCCTTCGACAAACTTAGGCATAATGGTGTTTTCGTCGGAGTTCTCGGCGGCAGGTTCGGCGTCTTTGCTGTAGACTGCGCGCCATCCTTCGGCGAGAATCTGCTTGCCGGTGGCTTTAAACTCAATCTTGTTGATTTCAGCCATCACAGTGGTGGTGGAGAATGTGCAATCGGGGTAGAATGCGGCAATAAACCGTTTGGCAACCATGTTATACACCATCTTTTCGTCGCGAGTGAGGTTGGCTGTTTGTGGTGGCACATTGGTTGGAATAATGGCGTGGTGGTCGGTCACTTTAGAGTCGTCGAACACCTTTTTGCTTTTTGGCAATTTGCCGGCAAGCACAGGCGCGGTGAGCGCTGCGTAGGGAGTGAGCGCCTTTAGTATGCCTGGAATGGTGGGGTAGATGTCCTCGCTAAGGTAAGTGGTGTCGACACGCGGATAGGTGGTGACTTTCTTCTCGTAGAGCGACTGAATGAGCCGCAGCGTTTCTTCGGCAGAGAACGAGAATTTTTTGTTACATTCCACTTGCAGCGAGGTGAGGTCGAATAGCCGTGGTGGCGCTTCTTTACCTTTTTTCTCGGAGATAGAGGTGATTGTGATTGGCGAATCCTTGATTTGCTGAATCACTTGCAAGGCATCGCCTTCAATCTTGTATCTGCCTTTTGTGCTGTTGAAAGTGGTGTTGCGATATTCTGTTTTTATTTCCCAGAAGTTTTCGGGAACAAAATTGTCGATTTCGCGCTGACGTGCAACAATCAGCGCCAAAGTGGGCGTTTGCACACGTCCAATCGACAGCACGTTGCGGTTTTGGGCATAGCGTTTGGTGTAGAGCCGGGTGGCGTTCATTCCCAAAATCCAGTCGCCTATGGCACGCGATAGCCCGGCATAGTAGAGATTGTCGTAATTGGCTTGAGGTTTGAGGTTCTCGAAACCCTCGCGTATTTTTTCCTCGGTAAGCGACGAAATCCACAATCGTTTCACAGGCTTTTTGCAGCCCGCTTTTTGCATCACCCAGCGCTGAATGAGTTCGCCTTCTTGCCCGGCATCGCCGCAGTTAATCACCTCGTCGGCTTGGTTAATCAGGCTTTCGATGGTTTTGAACTGATTGATTATGCCTTTATCGTCGATAAGTTTAATTCCAAATCGTGGAGGAATCATGGGCAGGGTGCTCAGGTTCCAACTTTTCCATGCTTCACAATAGTCGTTAGGCTCCTTCAGGCAGCAAAGGTGCCCGAAGGTCCATGTGACGTTATAGCCGTTGCCCTCAAAGTAGCCGTCGCGACGCACGGTGGCGCCCAAAATGGCGGCAATGTCCTTAGCAACAGATGGCTTTTCTGTGATGCATACTATCATATTTGCTGATTGTTTGATTGATGGTTAGATGGGTGAAACGTCTGCTGAAACGGGCTTAATCATTGCTTCTGCGCCTGATTTTTTGCCTCGTTCCACAAGGCATCCATTTCCTCGAGCGTCAACTCGTTCACCTTGCGTCCTTGTTTGGCTGCTTGCTGTTCAATGTAATTGAAACGCTTGGTGAACTTGATGTTAGTGAGTTCGAGAGCGTTGTCGGCACGCACGCCATACAATCGGGCAGCGTTGATTACACTGAAAAGCAAATCGCCAAATTCTTTCTCGGTGTTGGCAGCCGAGCCGGAAGTCATTTCGTGTTCCACTTCGGCAATTTCTTCTTTCACTTTTGCCCACACATCTTCTTTCTTTGCCCAATCGAAGCCTACGTTAGAGGTTTTTTCTTGAATACGTTCGGCTTTGATGATTGAAGGCAGCGATTTAGGCACGCCCGAAAGCACGGTTCGGTTGCCGTCTTTTTCTTTCAGTTTGATTGCTTCCCAGTTTTGCAGCACCTGCTCGGCATTGTCGACGCGAGTGTCGCCAAAGATGTGGGGATGGCGGAAGATGAGTTTTTCGCGCAGGGCGTTGCACACGTCGGCAATGTCGAATTGCCCTTTTTCGTTGGCAATGATTGCATAGAACAGAATGTGCAGCAGCACGTCGCCCAATTCCTTTTTAATGTCGGGGATGCTGTTGTTGATGAGCGCATCACACAGTTCCATAGTTTCCTCTATGGTGTTGGGACGCAAACTCTCGTTGGTTTGTTTAGCGTCCCACGGACATTGCACGCGCAAAATGTCGAGGACATCAAGCAGTTTGCCGAATGCCTCAAGTTTCGCATCTCTATTGTTAGCCATTTCGTTTGTTGAAGTGCGTTAATTAGTTTTTGTAAGCAGTGGCGCCCGAAGTCAGGAAGTTGATAAACTTGTCGATGTTTTCTTCGTAGACAAACGGACCCGACATCAGGTTGCCGTCGTTGTCGAGTACCACATAATAAGGTTGGGCGTTAGCCATGAACTTGTAGCGTTGCAGATAACTCCACTTGTCGCCAACGGTGCGCAGTTTTTTGTTTTTGCCGTTTTCAACCACGGTGACAGGTTCGGGCAGGTTGGTTTTTTCGTCAACCATGAGTCGAATCATCACAAAGTTGTCTTCGATGGCTTTATGCACCTTTTCGTTGTCGAGCACGGCAGCCTCCATCTTACGGCAGTTAACACAGCCATAGCCCGAGAAGTCGATGAGTACCGGTTTGCCTTGACGGTTAGCAGCCTTCATGCCTTCCTCGTAGTCGTCGTAGATTTCAAATTCACCGCCGTAGAGGTTGAAATCTTGTGTGGTCAACGGCGGAACGAAAGCACTCACGCTCTTCAACGGAGCACCCCAAAGACCAGGCAACAGATATGCTACAAATGCAAACGAGATGAATGCAAGGAAGAAGCGGAACACGCTGATGCCGCCTTTTTCGGGGCCGTAGTGTGCAAAACTGAATTTGCCAAGCAGGAACAATCCCAGCAAGCCGAATGTTGCAATCCACAAAGCGATGAATGTTTCGCGGTCGAGGATGTGCCAACCGTAAGCCAAGTCGGCAACCGAGAGGAATTTTAGCGAAAGTGCGAGTTCAATAAAGCCGAGAACCACTTTCACTGTGTTCATCCAGCCGCCCGATTTTGGCAGACCGTTGAGCAACGACGGGAACATTGCGAAAATGCAGAACGGAATTGCAAGGGCAAGCGCGAATGAGAACATACCCACAGCCGGACCGATGATGTTGCCTTGACTGGCTGCTTCGACAAGCAGTGTGCCAATGATAGGACCGGTGCAAGAGAACGACACCAGTGCAAGAGTGAATGCCATGAAGAATATGCTGAGCAAGCCGGTGGTTTTCTCGGCAGCCGAGTCCATCTTATTGCCCCACGAATCGGGCAGTTTGATGTCGAATGCTCCAAAGAACGAGATTGCAAACACCACAAGCAACAAGAAGAAAATTATGTTGCACACCGCGCTGGTGGCAAGTTCATTGAGTTTGCTTGCACCAAAAATGGCGGTGATTAGCACACCGAGGAACACATAAATCACTATGATTGAGATGCCGTAGGTGATGGCGTCGCGAATCGATTTTGCACGGTTGCCCGATTTTTTGAGGAAGAAACTCACTGTGAGCGGAATCATTGGCCACACGCAAGGCGTGAGCAGAGCCACCAGACCGCCCAGGAAGCAAGCCACAATAATGTACCAAAGCGAACTATTGTCGGTGGTAGGTGTTGCGTCAGATGCTCCAGCCTTGGCAATGCCCACAGGTGCCCACAGGTCGCCTTGAGTTTGAGTGGCATTGGTGTTGGCAATAGAGTCGGTGTTGGTGGCGGCATCGGTTGGTTGAGCCTCGGTTTCGCTTGTGTTGTCGGTTGCGTCGGCTGCCGCTTTGTCGGCAGTTGCGGCTGCAATGGCTGCAGTGCCTTTAAAGTTGAATGACTCCGTAGATGGCGCAAGGCAATTCTTGTCGTTGCAAGCCATATATTCGAGTTCGCCTTCAATGGCATAATTCGGTTCGGTGACAACAAATGCCTGTTTCAGTGTGACAGAACCTGTCCACCACGATAGTTCAATGCCAAACACTTCGTCCATTTGATGGTGTGCGGCAACATTGGGTGTAGGTTCGCCTTTCAGAGTCACGCCTTGGAGTTTTTCCCAACGGAACGACAATGGAACAGGGCCTCCGTCTTTGGGTAAATCCATACCGTACATGTGATAATCGGGTTCGATTTTTGCAGTAAATTCCACAACACCCTCATTCGATTTCGTAAGTTTGTGTTTGATTGTCCACGACACGGCGTTGGTTATTTGTGCTGTCGCCGTAATCGCTGTTATGAGCATGGCTAATAAAAAGGTGATTTGTCGCTTCATAAAAATTAGTTTTGCTTTATATTTCGTGAAAAATCAGTTTATTCATCTAAACATCTGCAAAATTAGCAAAAAAATACCATTAATTTGGTTATTAGATAATCTTTAACTTTAAATAGACTGTTGATATTCGCCCAATGCCATTGCATAGGAGCCGTTTAGCGATGAAAAATCTTTAAAAATGTTATCGGGCAGATGAAAGCAATAAAAAAATCAAAAAATAATCGTTGTGTGGGTTAATATTTTAAAGCATTGAAAAAAATAGGAATATTCTTTTTATCTTTGCAATACAAAATGCGAATAGGGCTGCAACTCGGCAAAGCGTAAATTTTTGCGCCATGCTTCGGGTTTGCAGCAGGTTTGCTGTTAAAACAAGAATAAAGATAAGAAGTTGAAATAGAGAAATGATGCTAACCGACGTCATAGAACCTTCGAAGATTGAGGCACTGCAAAGCATGATTGAAGCGAGCGAAAATATTGTGCTCACATGCCATAAGTCGCCTGATGGCGATGCTGTGGGGTCCACAATGGGGCTTCGTGAGGTGCTTCGTCGCATTGGCAAGAATGCAGTTGTGGTGACGCCCAACATGGCGGCTCCGAACTTGTTGTTCTTGCAGTATTCCGATGAGATAATGTCGTTCGAGGAGGGTGATAAAGAGGCAATCGCCAAGGTGATTGCCGATGCCGACTTGATATTCTGCATGGATTTCAACGACGTGAACCGGTCGCAGGGATTGCAGCCGTTGCTCGAGCAAAGCAGCGCCCGCAAGGTGATGATTGACCATCATCTTAATCCCGTTGAGTTTTGCGATTTGAACTTCTCGTTCCCCGAGATGTCGTCGACTTGCGAACTCACATTCCGTTTGTTGGATATGCTTGGCATGGCCGACCTCATCAGCACTATTGCTGCTTCTTATTTATATATGGGATTAGTGACCGATACCGGCAATTTTGCGTATAATTCAAATAATCCTGAAACATTTGAAATTGTGGCAGCATTGTTGCGTAAAGGCGTGAACAAGAATCGCATTTATGCCCGCGCTTTTAATCAGCAGAAGGACAACAGCATGCGTCTGCAAGGATGTGCTTTGGCTCATTCAATGAAGATAAAGCGCGATTTGGGCGTGGCATTGATTACGTTGTCGAAAGATGTGCTTCGTAGGTATTACTACACTAATGGCGACACTGAAGGGCTTGTGAATCAACCGTTAAAGATTCCAGAAGTGTTTTGGTCGGTGTTTATGCGCGAAGACGACGATTGCGTGAAGGTGTCGATGCGCTCGGTGGGCAGTTTCTCGGTGCGCGACCTGTGTGAGCGGTATTTTGGTGGCGGCGGTCACCTGAATGCAGCCGCAGGCGAGTATCAAGGCTCGCTCGAAGATGCTCTGAGCGTGTATTATGCCATGCTGCTGAAAGAGAAAAACAATATTTTGGAACATAAAGATAAATATAATAAAGAAAGATGAACGTGAACATTAAACTCCTTTTGCTGTCGCTTGTGGCGGTGGTTTTCTGCACCACATCGTGCAGCAACAACAAGAGTTATGCCGAACAGCTTGCCGATGAGCGTGTGGCTGTGAATTATTATCTTGCCGGAAAGAAAGTGATTAATGAAGTGCCTTCCGACACTGTTTTCCAAACCGGCACAGATGCGCCATTCTATCGCATCGACCCAGATGGCAACGTGTATATGCAAGTGATTACCAACACCGGGCTCGACCAGCGTCCGTCGGACGACGAGGTGGTGTATTTCCGTTATATGCGTTTCAACCTGATTACTTGGTGCGAAAACGGTGGTGATGTCACCGAGGTGGGAAATATGAACGACATGGGCAATTCCTACACATATTTTTTGTATAATAACTACACTGTCGACACTTCGTCGCAGTATGGCCAGGGGCTTCAGTTGCCGTTGAGTTTTGTGGGACTGGGCTCGGAGGTTAACTTAATCATCAAATCGCAGATGGGCATAAATGACGAAATTGCCGATGTTAATCCCTATCACTGGCATGTGCGTTATTTCAAGAGCAAGATGTGATGAGCGCGTGTTGCATTATGAAGAATTAATATAAACCTTAGTAAATAAACTGGATATAAAATGTCATTAATTAAATCTATTTCAGGTATCCGAGGCACCATAGGCGGACCTGCAGGCGATTCGCTCACTCCGCTCGACCTCGTTAAGTTTACGTCGGCGTATGCCACATTCATTCGTCGTACAACCACTAAAACATCTAACACCATAGTAGTTGGTCGCGATTCGCGTCTTTCGGGTGAAATGGTGAGCAAGGTGGTTATTGGCACATTAACAGGCATGGGATTTGATGTAGTGAACATCGGCCAAGCCACCACTCCAACCACCGAACTTGCTGTGGTTGCTGAGGATGCATGCGGTGGCATCATCCTTACTGCTTCGCACAACCCAAAGCAATGGAATGCTTTGAAATTGCTGAACAGCGATGGCGAATTTCTTAATGACGCTCAAGGCAAAGAAGTTCTGCGCATTGCTGAGGCTGAAGATTTCACTTATGCCGATGTTGATAGCCTCGGACATGAGTATTCAAACACCACTTATATGCGTCGTCATATCGACAGCGTGCTTGCCCTCGACCTCGTTGATGTTGAAGCCATTCGCAAAGCCAACTTCACTGTTGCTGTTGACGCTGTTAACTCGATTGGCGGTGTGGTGATTCCTGCATTGCTCAAACGCCTTGGCGTGGAAAACGTGATTGAATTGTTCTGCGACCCAACAGGCAAATTCGGTCATACTCCTGAACCTATTCCATCTAACCTTACTGCCATTTCTTCGCTCATGAAGGAAGGCAAGGCAGATGTTGCTTTTGTGGTTGACCCCGACGTTGACCGCTTGGCTATCATTATGGAAAACGGCGAATTCTTTGTTGAAGAATACACCCTTGTTTCGGTTGCCGACTATGTGCTTAGCCACACTCCGGGCGCCACAGTGAGCAACCTTTCGTCGTCGCGTGCTTTGCGCGATGTAACCCGTGCTCATGGTTGCGAATATAGTGCCGCTGCCGTAGGCGAAGTGAATGTGGTTACTGAAATGAAGCGCACAGGTGCCGTGATTGGCGGTGAAGGCAATGGCGGTGTAATCTATCCTGCTTTGCATTATGGCCGTGATGCTCTTGTTGGCGTGGCTTTGTTCCTCACTCTGCTTGCCAAGTCGGGTAAGAAAGTGAGCGAATTAAAGAAAACTTATCCTGCCTACAGCATCGCTAAGGATAAACTCACACTTACTCCTGAAATCGACGTCGACAAGATTCTTGCCGGAATGAAAGAGCATTTCAAAAACGAAACCGTTACCGACATCGACGGCGTGAAGATTGATTTCCCCGACAGTTGGGTTCATTTCCGCAAGAGTAACACCGAGCCAATCGTTCGCATTTATGCCGAGGCTGGCACTATGGAAAAGGCTGAGGCTTTAATTGCCGATATGAAAAAAGTGATGAACCAAATCATTGGCAAGTGACCGATTAGGCTTGTTTTTGACAAATAATATACAAAATGCCCTATGCAGCGCGTGAATTTTTGCTGTGTAGGGCTTTTTTTCGTAAAAGCCGTGCCTTGAAAACAAAAAAGTTTTTATCTTTGTAGATTAGATGTTTATAATGCTATTTTGGCATATTATAATTTAGATTTTCGGAAATATGAAAAAGTTTTTTACGGTAGTTCTTGGCTCATTTGTGGGCGCATGGTTGGCGATGATAGTTTCGTCGGTGATGTCGATTGTTTTAAGTTTTATGATGTTTGGCATGATGTCGAACGTGTCGAGCGGAAAGACTTCGATTAGCGATAACTCAATTTTGGTTGTCGACCTGAGTGATGCCATTAGCGACCGTGGCAGCGATGACGACATTATGGCTATGATGATGGGAAACGACATCAAAAGCACAGCGCTGAGCAAGGCGATTGCTGCAATTAAGGCTGCAAAAACCAATAAGAACATAAAGGGTATGTACATCGCCTGCAAGGGCGGTGCCAACGGCGTGTCCTCGCTCTACGAGTTGCGCAAAGCCATTGTCGACTTCAAAGAATCGAAAAAATTTGTTTATGCCTATGGATATGAGGGCATAGCCCAGGGCGACTATTTTGTGGCATCGGCTGCCGACAGCATTTTTGTTAATCCCGAGGCATCAGTCGACATTCACGGCCTTGCAAGCATGAATCTGTTCTTCAAAAATATGCTTGACAAATTGGGCGTTGAAATGCAGGTTATTAGAGTGGGCACATTCAAGAGTGCTGTTGAGCCGTTTATGCTCAGCGAAATCAGCGAGGCCAACCGCATGCAGCAGGAACACTATTTGGGCAGTATCTGGAACTCAATGGTGGAATTGATGGCAGAGTCGCGCCACATGACGGTTGCTGAAATGAATATGCTTGCCGACAGCATGTTGGTGGCAAAAGATGTGGATTATCTGCTCAAGCACAAAGTGGTTGATGGCGTGTGCTATAAACCCGAGATGGAAAAGAAACTCAAGGCACTCACTTGCGGCAAAGACGGCGACCTCAGTTTGGTGTCGATTGCCGACATGCCTGTGAAAGATAAACTGAAAGGCAACAAGGAAATTGCTGTTGTATTTGCCGAAGGCGAAATCGACGGCAGCAAGGATGAAGGTATCATCTCCGAGGAACTGGTTGAAACAATCATGGACCTCGCCGACGAGGACGATGTGGCTGCTATGGTGCTGCGTGTGAACTCGCCGGGCGGCAGCGCATTCGGTTCGGAACAGATATGGAAAGCCGTTGAGGAGTTTAAGGCCTCGGGCAAGAAAGTGGTGGTGTCGATGGGCGACTATGCCGCATCGGGTGGCTACTATATTTCATGCGGCGCTGACTGTATCTTTGTTCAACCAACCACACTCACCGGTTCGATTGGCATCTTTGGTATGGTTCCGTGCATTGAAAACCTTGCTACCGACAAATTAGGCATCACGCAAAATCTGGTTGCAACAAATGCAAATGGCGGATTCGGCTCTGTGTTTACTCGCATGACTGACCAACAGCGTGACGCTATGCAGGCAATGGTGAACCGCGGTTACGATTTGTTCACTCGACGCTGTGCCGAGGGCCGAGGCGTGCCGCAGGATTCAATTAAGGCGATTGCCGAGGGTAGAGTTTGGGACGGCACTTCGGCGCTTAAGTTGGGATTGGTGGACAAGATTGGCGGACTTGACGATGCTATTTCCACCGCTGCTGAACTGGCGGAATGTACCGGCAACTATAAGGTTGAAGAATATCCTGAGATGAAAACCCGTTGGGAGCGTATGCTTGAAAAGTACGCTATGGCACGCTACGAGGCAAAAATGCGCAGCGAGTTTGGCGATATTGTCGACTATCATAAGATAGCCAAGCAAGTTTTGGGCCGCGACCATGTGCTTTGCATCATGGAGCCTATGGATATTAGATGATAATAAAGGCACTTGCTTTGTGTGAAGCATAAATAAATATTTGCGAGAGATGAACAAGGAAACAAGAAAGATGATATTGGATGCAATAATGACTCCGTTCTCCTACATTTATGGGGCGGTGGTTGAGGTGCGTAATCGTCTTTTTGATGTGGGAGTGCTCAAACAGCATCACTTCGATGTGCCTGTGATTAGCGTGGGCAACATCACCGTGGGCGGTACGGGCAAAACTCCACATGTTGAATTCCTGATTGAGCGTTTGAGTTCGCGTTACAAGATTGGCGTGCTTAGCCGTGGCTATAAGCGGGTCACTAAAGGCTTTGTGCTTGCCAACGAGATACTTTCGCCGAAAGACTTGGGCGATGAACCTTATCAGATGTATCGCAAATATGGCAGCCTTATCACGTTGGCGGTGTGCGAAGACCGCGTGAAAGGCATAAAAGAGATGCTAAAAATCGACCCTTCGATAACGCTTTTCCTGCTCGACGATGCTTTCCAAAACCGTTATGTGGCTCCGAAAGTGAGCATCGCGCTGGTCGATTATAACCGTCCGCCTTATCGCGACCGCCTGTTGCCGCTTGGCCGTCTGCGCGAACCGTTGCGAGGCTTGCTCCGTAGCGACATCGTGGTTGTAACCAAGTGCCCGAGCGATATTAAGCCAATTAATTTCCGCGAAATGGCTAACGGACTTGACCTCTATCCTGCCAACGACCTCTATTTCTCGGAATTTAGGTATGCCGATCCAACGCCGGTGTTTGCTTTGCGCAATGCACGGTTGCACTCACTGTCGCTGCTCAGCCAGCGCGACTCCATTTTGTGCGTAACCGGTATTGCACAGCCCAAACCGTTTGTGAGGTATATCAGGGCTTATCAGCCAAATGTGAAAGTGATGCACTTCGACGACCATCACTATTTCTCGCGCAGGGATTTTGCTTATATTATGGATTATTTCAAACGCATGCCAGGTGAGCAGAAATACATTCTCACCACCGAAAAAGATTCGGTTCGTATGCTCAACAACCCTTATTTCCCGCCCGAATTGCGCGAGTTTATTTATTATATCCCTATCAAGGTTGAGTTCCTGCCTTACGAGGGTAAGGACTTCGTGGCAAAGGTGCTCAAACTGTTGGGATAAGTGGGAGATTACTTATCAGTATTTTTGTTAAACACATTAATTTCATTTTTTTATCATGTTGGAAAAGATTAAAGAATCGGCAGAATATATTGCAAGCAAAGTTAAGGATATGCCAAAAACCGCCGTTATACTTGGCACAGGACTTGGCGAATTGGTAAATCATATCGAAATCACCGAAACTATTCCTTATTCTGAAATCCCGAATTTCCCGGTATCGACCGTTGAGGGTCATAGCGGAAAAATGATTTTCGGACGTCTTGGCAACAAGCGCGTAATGGCTATGCAGGGACGATTTCACTTCTATGAGGGCTACAATATGCAACTTGTAACCTTCCCGGTGAGAGTGATGAAGCAGTTGGGCATCACCACTTTGTTTGTGTCGAACGCAGCCGGTGCTATGAACCCTACTTTCAAGGTTGGCGATTTGATGATAATCACCGACCACATCAACCTGTTTCCGGAACATCCGCTGCGTGGCAAAAACTATAATGAACTTGGTCCGCGCTTCCCTGAAATGAGCGAAGCCTATTCAAAACGTCTGATTGCAAAGGCAAAACAAATAGCGGAGCAAAACAACATCCGTTTGGTGGAGGGAGTGTATGTTGGCACATCTGGTCCTACATTTGAGACCCCTGCCGAATATCGTTTCTTCTATCGCATAGGCGGCGACGCCGTTGGCATGAGCACTGTGCCAGAGGTGATTGTGGCTCGCCACAGCGGTATGGAAGTGTTTGGCATGTCGGTTGTTACCGACCTTGGCGTTGAGGGTGTGGTTGAAAAAGTGTCGCACGAAGAAGTGCAAGAGGCAGCAAAGAAAGCCCAACCAATCATGACCTTTATCATGAAAGAACTCATCAATCAATTCCAGGAAATGTAATCATTCGTGAAAGTTTACAATAGATAAATGGCAGAAACAGAAATATCTACTCTCGGCGAATTTGGATTGATTAATCACCTCACTGAAAACATGCCGTTGGTGAACAAGTCCAGCGAGTATGGCGTAGGCGACGATGCCGCTGTGCTCGATTATGGCTCAAAGAAAACTCTTGTCACCACCGATTTGCTGCTCGAAGGCATTCATTTCGACTTGCGGTATGTGGCGTTGAAGCATCTCGGCTATAAGGCGGCGGTGGTCAATTTCTCCGATATTTATGCGATGAACGGCACGCCGAAGCAAATCACCGTGTCGCTCGGTATATCAAAGCGATTCACTGTTGAGCATATTGAGGCACTTTATGCCGGCATTCGCATAGCGTGTGAAAAATATGGCGTCGACATTGTGGGCGGCGATACATCGGCATCGGTTACAGGCTTGATAATCAGCATCACTTGCATTGGCGAGGGCGATGCCGACAAGATTGTTTATCGCAATGGTGCTCGCGACACCGACCTGATTTGCGTCAGCGGCGACCTGGGCGCAGCCTATATGGGCTTGCAGTTGCTCGAGAGAGAGTTGAATGTGAGTAAGGATATGGGCAAAGACTTCGAGCCCGCATTTGAGGGCAGGGAATACCTGCTTGAGCGTCAGTTGAAACCAGAGGCGCGTAAAGATGTGATTGCCGAACTTGCCGAACTTGGAGTGAAGCCAACGGCAATGATGGATGTGAGCGACGGCTTGTCGTCGGAGTTGCTGCACATTTGCAAGAATAGCAACGTCGGTTGCCGTATCTACGAGGACCGTATCCCTATCGACTATCAAACTGCTTTAATGGCAGAGGAGTTTAATATGAACCTCTACACTGTGGCATTGAATGGCGGTGAGGACTACGAATTGCTGTTCACTGTTCCGCTCACCGACCACGAAAAGGTGGCTTCGATGAAGTCGGCTAAGATTATTGGTCGCATCACAAAGCCTGAACTCGGATGCTATATGGTCACTCGCGACGATAACGACATTGAGTTAGTGGCTCAAGGCTGGAATGCTTTCAAGCAATAACGGTTTATTTGTGGCTGCCTGCCTTTTCCGTTGGCGTGCCACATTTTTTAATCGGGTTTTTCTACACATTATTTATATAGCCTCGGAGTTTTTTCTTCTCCGAGGCATTTTTTTAATAATTTCGGTGTTTGCCGGTGGCAGAAAATATAAAATGCTGTTTTGATTGTGGCAAAATGGTGAATATCCGAAAATGATAGAATTTTGGTTAGAAATGCTTTTGTAACATTTTTGGTCTTTTGAGTGAAAGAAATATTGCGAAAAGGGCTGAAAAATGATAGTTTGATACTTAATTAACTTTTTTTGAATGCACAAAATAGCCTCGTTGTGCTTTTTTTAAATATATTTTTACTCTGTTTAAGAAATTATTTGTAAATTTGCAGCCTGCATGCAACTGAACAATGTGGCAGATAGTTATAATTAGATTAAAACCCTGTATAAACTATGAATTTATTAAGTGAGAAATTAGGCCAATACCAGGAACCTCAAAAGTATAAAGCATTAGGCGTTTATCCATACTTTAGAGCAATCTCGAGTGAACAAAACACAGAGGTGCTTATAGATGGAAAAAAAGTTCTGATGTTTGGTTCAAATTGTTATTCAGGCTTAGTTAATGACCCACGAGTGCATGAGGCTGCTATAGAGGCTATAAAGAAATATGGCACGGGATGTGCCGGTTCTCCGTTTTTGAACGGAACATTGGACATACACAAGGAACTTGAAGCAAAGATTGCCAACTATATAGGCAAGGAAGATGTGCTGATTTATTCTACCGGCTTTGAAGTTAATCTTGGTGTAGTATCTACACTCACAGGCCGTAACGATTATATTCTTTGGGATGAGCAAGACCACGCCTCGATTATTGAAGGCCGTAGGTTGTCGTTCTCTAATTCGCTGAAGTATAAGCATAACGATATGCAGTCGCTTGAGGAACAACTCAAAAAGTGCGATGAAGATAAGGTGAAACTTATCGTAACCGACGGCGTGTTCTCGATGGAAGGCGATGTTGCTAACCTGCCTGAAATTGTTCGTTTGGCAAAGAAATACAATGCAAGCGTGATGGTAGACGAGGCTCACGGCATTGGCGTGTTTGGCAAGGGCGGCCGTGGCACATGCGACCACTTTGGCGTTACCAACGATGTTGACCTGATTATGGGTACATTCAGCAAATCGTTTGCTTCGCTCGGTGGCTTTATTGCTTGCGACAAGAATGTGGCTAACTTCTTGCGTCATCATTCTCGCTCTTACATTTTCACTGCAAGCATCACTCCGGCTTCAACTGCTGCTGCAAGCAAGGCAATCGACATCATGATTGCTGAGCCTGAGCGTCAGGAAAACTTGTGGAAGGTGACAGAGTTTGCACTTGAAGGTTTCCGCAGCATGGGATGTGAAATCGGTCACACTTCAACACCAATCATTCCGCTTTACATTCGCGACAATGCCAAGACATTTATGGTGACCACCGAATTGCTCAAAGAGGGTATTTTTGTTAATCCTGTGGTTTCGCCGGCTGTGGCTCCAAGCGACACACTCATCCGTTTCAGCCTTATGTCAACACACACCAAGGCTCAAGTGGAATTTGCACTTGAAAAGATTGAGAAGGTGTTTAAAAAGTATGAAATCTTGAAATAATTGCGATTGGCTGATTTCGGCTGATTTTATAGATAAATAATTTCGCTCATATTTGCGTATGAGCGAAATTTTTTTTATGCTTTTTGCGCTATTCCGTGTAAATATTGCGGTGGCGAAAAATAGTGAAAAAATAATTGTGAAAATATAGTATGAATTCAGTTTTTGTTATTAATTTCGCAGTACAATTTAGAAAACACAATAAAAGATTATGCTATACAAATTTCGTATTGTTTCAGATGAAGTAGAAAACTTCAAGTTGGAAATTTTGATTGATTCTGACGACACTTTTATGAGATTGAGAAATGCCATTCTTGATGCGGTTGGTTACGACAAGAGCCAACTTGATTCATTCTTTATTTGTGATGACGATTGGACAAAACGTACTGAAATCACGCTGATGGAAATGGACACTGATAGTGATGAGGATGTTTATCTGATGGAAGATACGCCATTGAGCGAACTTATAGAAGATGAGGGTCAGAAATTGATGTATATGTTTGATTATGTCACCGGTCGCTCGTTCTTCATGGAGATGAAGGAGATTGTAACCGGCAAGGTGCTTCACGACCCATTGTGCCAGCGCAAAGAAGGCAAGGCTCCGGTGCAGTTGATGGACATTGACACTTTCGACAAAAACACCGAAAAGAATGCTTCTGCTCAGTTCGACGACCTTGGCGAGGAGTTTTATGGCGACCAAGGCTATGATGAAGAGGAACTCTCGTCGCTCGAAGGCATTGAGGGTGATGGCATTTGATTGAGAGAGGATAATACCAAAAATTATCAGGTATTTATTTCAAAAGAAATAATAAGGGAACTTATGCACATTTGGCATAGGCTCCCTTTTGTTATGGCTTGTTGTATCCTTTGCAAACGATTGCTGCGAGTGGTGGAAAATAACCTTTGCATCCGAATATCGACTGCAACGATTGGAAACGATATTTCAAATGAAGATTTGCCTGTGAGGGCTATTTGCTCATGTGCAGTTTTTCGAGCACTGCCACCACTTTGCCTTTGTTGTCGACGAGTTGCAGATGCGAGTTGGCGTCGAGGCGTGCGCTCACGGTTTGTTCAAGAGCAACGAGCAGGGCTGTTTCGTAGTTGATGTTTTTGCACATTTTCCGGGTTGAAATCAAGTCCTCGAACTGGATTGCATGATACTTGTCGCTGTCGATAGTGATAATTCCGTTCACTATGTTGCACCCAGTGTCGGCATGAACACTCAGTTGGTCAGTGTCGATAACCAGTTTCATGGCGTTTTGCGTGATTGGCTCGCCATCGATTTCTTTCACTGCCCATGCTCCGTTGGCAAAATCGAAATTATGCCGTTTGAGCCGTAGCAGTTCATGGTTGCTTTTGTTGCGGAGAATAAGGTATTCAATGCCGTTTTCTTCGGTGATTATGAGGTTTGTGGTTTCGGCAATCGCTTTCATGATGTTTCGGCTTGCCGAATTGTTGTTGCACGAATTGTGTGTGGTTACAATGTCGGCAAATGTGATGTTTGCGTCGGTGAGCGAGAATTTGCCGTTAATCACGTTGCAGCCGTTGCTGCCATAAAGACGCGAATTTTTAACGTCGAAATTCAAATAAGCACGTTCGCTTGTGGTCACCGCCTTGTTGCGGAGTTTTTTTACGGTCCACTCGCCCGACAACTGTTTCACGGGGTTGCTCATCACAAAATCTTTTGTTTCGTCTTTTTGTTCGGCGGGCTTTGCTATTGTTTGTTCAACCGTGGTCTTTTCTTTTTTCTTCTTCTTTTTTGCAAAAGAGTCGGCAGGGGCAAGCAATAGGCAAAGGAGAGTTATAATAGTAATAGTTCTGTTCATTGTTGTTGAAAGTATTAAAATGGGTGAAAAATTCAAGATTCAAATTTCGCTATTTTTTTGCAAATTTTTAGGCTATATATCGTGGTTAAATGTTTTTTTGTGCCAATAAAGTAGTTAAACTTTATTAAAGGGTGTTTGAAGCGACATTATGGGTGAATGTTATGCAATATCTTTGCAGATAAAAATGTGAGGAATCATGCCAAACTGTAGAAGTCTATACATATTATATATATTATTGATGATGCTAATGCCTGCCAAGATGAGTGCGCAAATCAACACTGAGCAGGTATTGAATATTGGCCGTAATGCCTTGTATTTCGAGGATTATGTGCTGTCAATCCAGTATTTCAATCAGGTAATCAAAGCCAAGCCATATCTTGCCGAGCCTTATTTCTATCGTGCAGTGGCTAAAATCAATCTCGACGACTATCAGGGTGCCGAGCAGGATTGCAACAAGGCTTTGGAGATAAATCCGTTTATTGTAGATGCTTATCAAGTGCGAGGTATAGCCCGTCAGACACTGAAAAAATATAAAGAGGCTGTGAACGATTACGACATGGGCCTCAAATATTTGCCTGAGGAGAAAGTGTTCTTGATAAACAAAGCCATGTGTCAGGAAGATTTGAAAAACTATGATGGCTCGGTGGACACCTATGAGCGTTTGCTTAAACTTTATCCCAACTTTGACAAAGCATATTTGGCACGCGCGCAGTTGATGCTTGCCAAAGGCGATACGGCAAGTGCTTTGACCGATGTGAATAAATGTATTGAACTTAACAAAACCATACCGGCATCGTATGTGATACGTTCGGAAATAGCCATGAGGCACGACAACGACTATCAGTCAGCGCTCAACGATATGAACGAGGCGATAAAACTCGAACCTCACTATGCAGGCTATTTCATTAACCGTGGTTTCATGAAGTATAAGTTGGAGGATTATTTTGGTGCAATGGCCGACTATGATTATGCCGTTGAACTTGAACCTACCAATGTGACTGCGCATTTCAATCGCGGCTTGCTGAATGTGGAGGTGAGCGAAAACGATAAGGCGATTGCCGATTTCTCGTATGTGCTTCGCAGCGACCCAAACAATTTCCTTGCCCGATATAACCGTGCGTTGCTTTACTACAAGACTGGTCAGTACGACAAGGCGATTACCGACTACGACGCGGTGCTCGAAAAATATCCCGACTTCGAGGCCGGATTGTTTGCTCGCAGCGAGTGTAAACGCCGAATGGGTGATATGGCTGGTGGCGAACGCGACTATAACCGCTCACGCGCCCTGTCGAACAAGAAGAAAAAGATTGCCGAGTACGACCCCGACAAAGACGAGCAGCAGACTAACGAGGAGGTTGAGAGCGAATCGGCTGTCATGAACAAGTTCAATACTCTGCTCACTGTTGAAACCGACAGCAAGATTACTCCGAAATACGAAAACAAGACTCGCGGAAGAATACAAGACAACAATTATCAAATCGACCCCGAGCCGATGTTCTTCCTGTCGTATTACGACGTGAGCAAGAAATTGCGTGAAACCACCAACTACATTAAGGACCTTAATGAGGTGAACGAAACCCGCATGTTGCCGTTCACGCTTATGCTCACCAATGCCGAAGTTCGTTTGTCGGCCGACGACATAAATCGCCATTTCAGTTCGATTGAGTATTATAACGGATTGATTTCGACTTCGCAGCCACGCTCGATTGACTATTTTGCACGAGCCATGGATTTGCTCATGGTACGTAATCCCGAGGCTGCTATTGCCGACCTTGACAAGGCGATAGGATTGAGCGAGAAATTTGCGCTTGCCTATTTTGCACGTGCCTATGCCAAATATTTGAAATTGCAAATCGGCGACGCTGAGGCACCGACCGACAATTTGGGCAAGGGTGGTAATGCCAAAGAACAAGCCCTGCTTGCCGGTCGCAAGAATGTTGCATTGTATGGCGAAATCATCGCCGACTTCGATGCTGCGTTGAAATATTCGCCAAAGAATGTTTATGCCATGTACAACAAAGGTAACGTGTATATGCTGTTGCAGGACAACACGGCAGCCATAAGCGCCTACACTGCTGCCATTGCCGTGAAGCCCGATTTCGGCGAAGCCTATTACAATCGCGGATTGGTGTATCTGCGTCTTGGCAACAAGGATAAGGGTCTTGCCGACTTGAGCAAGGCTGGCGAACTGGGCATCTTGCCGTCGTACAACGTGCTCAAACGAATGTCGAGGTAAGATTAAAATGTCATTCGCACAAATTGCTTGCCGGTGCAAATAATACACTCCTCAAATAATCAAATTAGTGGAGTAATTGCCGTAAATCTCATCGGGTTTTCACTGAATGAAGTGTTTTATTTGTGAAACCTATAATGATAACCGTTCCCAAATGGGAGATTACGGCATATTTATTAGTTACCGACGTATAGGCGGAGCAGATTTCGCCTGTCTAAATCTAAAAGGGTATAAGGTTTTCTTTTAGTGAGGGATTGGCAGCGGTTGAACTCGACGCCAAAAAGGCAGGGGGATTTTACCCCTGACAAATGATGCCGTTCGCCAGTCTTATTTTACTGCATATCTCCGTTATTTTTTGCGGTTTGGAGTCATCGCAAAAAATAATGGCACAAAGTGCTTGTAATTAGTGAAAAGATTATTAATTTTGCGTCCGATTTTAACACAATGTCGTGTTGTTGTATGACACGGCGAAAAACTATATTATAAAAATGATGAATATAACTTTTCCAGATGGAAGCGTAAAGCAATTTGAGCAAGGCACAACGCCATTGCAGATTGCAGAAAGTATCAGCCCACGCTTGGCGCGTGAAGTATTGGCTGCAACTTTGAATGATGAAGAATGGGATTTGTCACGCCCGATTTGTAACGATGGCGCGATAAAACTGTTCAAGTGGGAGGACCCTGAGGGAAAACATGCGTTCTGGCATACGTCGGCACACTTGTTGGCTGAAGCCCTTCAGGAATTATATCAGGGTATTCAATTCGGTATAGGTCCGGCAATCGAAAACGGATTTTACTACGATATCGACCCGGGGGACAACCAAATTACATCAGCCGATTTCGAGAAAATCGAAAAGAAAATGGCTGAACTGGTTGCCAAGAAAGAAGAAGTGGTGCGCCGCGACATTGCCAAGGCTGACGCTTTGAAGATGTTTGGCGACCGTGGCGAGACTTATAAGTGCGAACTTATCAGCGAACTCGAAGACGGCCACATCACCACCTACACCCAGGGTGCGTTCACCGACCTTTGCCGTGGTCCTCACTTGCCTAACACTGCACCGATTAAGGCTATAAAGATATTGTCGCTCGCCGGCGCATATTGGCGCGGTGACGAAAAGCGCAAGCAAATGCTTCGCGTCTACGCCATCACTTTCCCAAAGAAATCGATGCTCGACGAGTATCTGCAAGTGCTTGAAGAAGCCAAGAAACGCGACCACCGCAAGATTGGCAAGGAAATGGAACTCTTTGCTTTCTCGCAAAACGTGGGAGCCGGTCTGCCATTGTGGTTGCCTAAGGGTGCCGCATTGCGCGACCGCCTTGAGCAATTCTTGCGCAAGATTCAAAAGCGTTATGGCTATTTGCAGGTAATCACACCGCATATCGGCAACAAGCAACTCTACGTCACGTCGGGTCACTATGCAAAATATGGTAAGGACTCGTTCCAGCCAATCCACACTCCAGAGGAGGGCGAAGAATACTTCTTGAAGCCAATGAATTGTCCTCACCACTGCGAGATTTACAAGACATCGCCTCGCTCGTATAAGGACCTGCCACTTCGCTTTGCCGAGTTTGGTACCGTTTATCGTTATGAGCAGAGCGGCGAACTCCACGGCTTGACCCGTGTGCGCGGATTTACGCAAGACGATGCTCACCTCTATTGCACTCCAGAGCAACTCAAGGGCGAGTTCCTGAAGGTGATGGACATTATTTTCTATATTTTCAAGGCTTTGAACTTCCAGAATTTCGAGGCTCAGATTTCGCTCCGCGACCCTAACAACAAGCAAAAGTATGTTGGTACGGATGAAAACTGGGATAAGGCAGAACGCGCCATCATTGAGGCTTGCGAAGAAAAAGGCTTGAAAGCCCGCGCAGTGCAAGGCGAGGCTGCATTCTATGGCCCTAAACTCGACTTTATGGTGAAGGATGCCATTGGCCGCCGTTGGCAGTTGGGTACAATTCAGGTCGACTACAACTTGCCTGAGCGTTTCGGACTTGAATACACCGGAAGCGACAACAAGAAGCACCGTCCGGTGATGATTCACCGTGCACCGTTCGGCTCGCTTGAGCGTTTCGTTGCAGTGTTGCTTGAGCACACCGCCGGCAAATTGCCGTTGTGGTTGGCTCCTGACCAAGTGGTTGTTTTGCCAATCAGTGAGAAATATAACGACTATGCCCACAAGGTGGTGAACATCTTGGCAGAGAAAGACATCCGCGCCACAGTTGACGACCGAAATGAGAAAATAGGCAAGAAAATTCGTGATAATGAACTTAAACGAGTGCCTTATATGATAGTCGTTGGCGAAAAAGAAGCACAAAATGACGAAGTTTCTGTAAGAAAACAGGGCGGAGGTGACGAAGGTACGAAAAAAATTACTACCTTTGCAGATGAATTTGCTCGAGAAATTGAGTCGATGACAAACTTTTAATATTATTTAATGGAGAAAAAACCATTGTTTACCGGCCCTAAAAAGCCAGCAGGTGCCAATCAGAAGCAACCGGCCCGCAAAAATGATAAAGACAAAGGCGACCAACATGCCATAAACGAACACATTCGCGCCAAAGAGGTGCGACTTGTGGGCGATAATGTAGAGCAAGGGGTGTATCCCATTGCCGAGGCATTGAAAATTGCTGACGATTTGGAACTTGATTTGATTGAGATTTCGCCAAATGCTCAACCTCCGGTGTGCCGTGTGCTCGACTATCAAAAGTTCTTGTACCAGCAACGCAAACGCCTGAAGGAACAAAAGGCAAAATCGACCAAAGTGGTTGTGAAAGAAATTCGTTTCGGTCCACAAACCGACGACCACGACTACAATTTCAAACTCAAGCATGCTGTTGAATTCCTCAAAGAAGGCAGCAAGGTGAAAGCCTATGTGTTCTTTAAAGGACGTTCAATCTTGTTCAAGGAGCAAGGCGAAGTGCTTTTGTTGCGTTTTGCCAACGACCTTGAGGACTATGGCAAGGTGGAACAGATGCCTGTGCTTGAAGGTAAACGCATGATTATCATGCTTTCTCCTAAAAAGAAATAATATTTTTTGCATAACGAGCCGCAAGCATGTGCGCCTCGTTTGCAAACAAACTGAAAAAGAAAGGGCGTTGGGTTTAGTAAGTGCCCAACCTCGGAATGTAAAACTATATAATTTTTAAACTTTTTTAAGAAAATGCCAAAGGTTAAGACTAATTCCGGTGCCAAAAAAAGGTTCGTCCTTACCGGATCAGGAAAAATCAAGAGAAAACATGCCTTCAAGAGTCACATCTTGACTAAGAAGACAAAGAAGCAAAAGAGAAACCTCACTCACTTCTCACTTGTTGACGTTGCCGATTTGAACAACGTTCGCAAGATGTTGGTGATGAAGTAATTTATCCACGGCTTCGCGATAAATTGTTATCGATTGATTTAAACAAAGAGATTCTTTAAAGTTTTTTATTAACCGAATGTTTAGCAAAATAAAAGAGCAAAAAAAGCCGCTAACATTCAAAATCGTTTAAAAACATGCCTAGATCAGTTAATCATGTTGCTTCAAGAGCACGTAGAAAAAGAGTTTTAAAACTTACAAGAGGTTATTTTGGTTGCCGTAAGAACGTGTGGACCGTTGCCAAGAACACTTGGGAAAAAGGTCTTACCTATGCTTACCGCGACAGAAAGAACAAGAAGCGTAACTTCCGCGCATTGTGGATTCAGCGTATCAATGCTGCTGCTCGCCTCGAAGATCTTTCTTATTCGAAGTTGATGGGTCTTATTCACAAGGCAGGTATCGAGATAAACCGCAAGGTGCTCGCCGACTTGGCTATGAACAATCCAGCAGCATTCAAGGCAATCGTTGATAAAGTTAAGAACGCTTAATCGAGTCAAGATTCCAAAATAACACAATCCTTCCGTTATGCCGCAACGCATAGTGGAAGGATTTTTTTTATTGCTTTACTCGGAATGATGGAGCAAAAGGTGGAAAATACCATACATTTGGTATTTCGTCATTGGCTGTTTTGCACTAATTTTGCTGCAACACTGATGCAGGATTATGACAGAGAAAAATAATATGATAGTTATATGAGGATTAAAAGACTGACGGCTCTTTTGCCAGTGCTTGTAGTGATGCCTTTTGCTGTTGTGGCGCAAACCCGCGTTGAGCCTAATGATTCGGTGTATAAAGAGTATGAACTTGGCGATGTGGTGGTTAGCGCCTCAAACGGCATGCGGTCGAAATATCTTGTGAGCAACACCGAACTGATTGGTCAAAGCCAATTAAGGCGAGCCGCATGCTGCAATTTGGGCGAGTCGTTCACGACAAATCCGTCGGTTGATGTGAGTTATAGCGATGCGGCAACCGGAGCCAAGCAGATTAAGTTGTTGGGACTTGGCGGAACGTATGTGCAGATGCTCACCGAGAATGTGCCTAACCTGCGCGGCGCAAGCATCCCGTTTTCGCTTGGATATGTTCCCGGGCCGTGGATGCAGTCGATACAGGTGAGCAAAGGCGCCGCGAGTGTGAAAAACGGATATGAAAGCATCACAGGGCAGATTAATGTGGAGTTCCTTAAACCACAGGGCACTGATGGCGTGAGGGGTAATGCTTATCTCGACTCAAAACTGCGGGTTGAAGCAAATGTTGATGGAAGCGTGCACATCAACGACGAATTGTCGACTGCGTTGCTGCTGCACTACGAAGACCGTCAATCGAGCCACGATGCAAACCACGACGGGTTTATGGATATGCCCAAGTTGCGACAATTCAATGTTATGCACCGTTGGGCTTATGTGTCATCGAGTTTCATCAGTCAGTTGTCGATGCGCTATCTTAATGACAGCCGCCAGAGCGGCATGAGCACTCACCACGAATTTATGGGCGATATGCCCCGATATGCTGTCGACCTTGATGTTAACCGCTTTGAGGGTCAATGGAAAAATGCGTTTATGTTCGACGATGGGCACAATTCAAGTTTGGCACTGATTGTGCACGGCTCGTGGCACGATGCAAATAACTTGTTTGGCATTACACGCTACGATGTGACCCAGAAAAACGGTTATGCCCAGTTGATGTATGAAACTGACATCAACGAGGCTAACAACATTGCCGTGGGCGTAAGCGTCAATCACGACTGTTACGATGAAGTGATTGAGGGTGAAAGGATTGTGACTGGCGGCGGTGCCGACAAGGAAACCACTTCGGGGGTGTATGCGCAATATACTTTCAAGCATGGCGAGAAATTCACCGTGATGCCGGGTGTGCGTTGGGATTATTCAAGCCTATTCGGTGGTTTTGTCACACCACGCATCCATGCCAAATACAGCCCATCAAACGCCTTTACTGTGCGTGCTTCGGCGGGAAAAGGTTATCGCACACCTCATGCACTCGCCGAGAATGTGTGGATGCTTGCAAGCGGAAAAACATTTTTCGTCGACAACAATCTCCGTCAGGAGAAGGCTTGGAATATGGGGCTGTCGTTAGGTTTTAATTTGCCGGTTGCAGGCCGCAATATGGAACTGAACGCCGAGTATTATTATACCACCTTTGACAATCAAATGATAGTGAATGTTGATGGCGCAAAGGGCATCAATACGGTGTCATTTGAGAACCTTTCGGGCAAAAGTTACAGCCATACGGTTCAGGTCGATGCCACATATCCGCTGTTTGACGGTATGTCGGTTACGGCAGCATTCCGATATAACGATTCGCGTTCAACCTACGACGGCGTTCTGCGTCGCCGTCCGCTCACTTCGCGATATAAGGGGCTGCTCACGTTGTCATATAAAACCGCAATGGACATCTGGCAGTTCGACGTCACTGCCCAGATGAACGGAAAAGGCGAATTATACGACGGCACTCCTTATCCCACTTATTTTGGGCTTCAGGCACAGATAACCCGTGAGTTTCGCTTGTTCAGCGTGTATATGGGCGGAGAGAACCTTACAAACTACAGGATGAAGAATCCGGTGATAAACGCAAGCAACCCGTGGTCGAGTTCGTTTGACGCCACTCAAATATGGGGCCCGATGGACGGCGCTATGGCTTATATTGGCGTCAGACTTAAATTTGAACGATTATAATTGATAATTTACATAAACAATCAGCATAAGATATGAAAAAGTGTATAGTTTTAGCAATAGCAGCAATGTGCTGCATGGGCGCAAGCGCCAAATCGAATAAGCAAAGTCTCGACACTCTTGTTGTGACCACCATTCCGCAGATGCACTGTTCGGGGTGTGAAACCAGGATAAAGCAGAACATCCGTTTTGTGAAAGGCGTGAAGAAAATCGACACTTCGGTGGCGCAGCAAAAGGTGACGATTGTTTATAACAGCAGCCAATCGGACTACAACGATTTCGTGAAGGCGTTCGGCAAAATAGGTTATGAAATAAAAAGAAAGAAGTGATGAAAGCCTGAAACATTGCTTTGAGAGTGGCTACAATGATATTTTTTGCAAAAAACACTTGTATATTATGCAAGGAATAATTAAATTTGTAATACAAAAAGGTCATTGAAAAATTGCCACATCAAAGTTGATTGGGATACTCTTCAAATTTTTATGAAATGCCGAGGCCAGTATCCATAGCAATGGCGGGCCCCAACCTGAAAAGGTGTCTTCGCGACCAGGCGGATTACAAAGCGATGGATGCTCTCAAATCCTGTTTTTTCGGAGTTTCATCACATCCCTTTGATGTGGTTTCCTATAAAGCGATGAGGTGACTTGTTGAGGTCATTTCATCGCTTCTTTTTTTGTATATGATTGAAATGATAATTAACTTTGCAAGTGCCGAGCAAATTGTTGTAGCATCTTTGCCGGTTAGAAGTCAATGAAATTTAATGAATTGAAAAGGTTTGAAGTGCCATTAGTGTATGTGCTGCGCTTGCTCGTGGGCGTGGTGTTTGTGGTGTCGGGGTTTGCCAAAGCCATCGACCCGTGGGGCACTGTTTATAAACTCACCGACTATCTGGGCATTCTTCACCTCGATTCGTTGACCCCCTATGTGACGTTCGGGGCATTTGCTTTGCCGGTGGTTGAGTCGCTTTTGGGCGTATTCATCTTGTTCGGGCTATATCGCCGGTTCGCGCCGTTGCTGCTCACTGCTGTTATGGTGGTGATGACCGCTATAACATTTTATCTTGCCGTGACCGACCGCATGGCTGATTGCGGCTGCTTTGGCGATGTGCTGGTGCTGAGTAATTGGGCCACTTTCTTCAAAAATGTGCTACTGCTTGCCGCATCGGTGTGCTTGCTGCTTCGTAACCGGATTGCCAAAAATATTTACGGAGTAGGGGTGCAATGGGTGGTGTGGACATTCACCATGATGCTCATTCTCTCGATTGAGTATTATGGATATGTTTTTCAGCCGTTAATCGATTTTCGGCCGTTTAAAGTGGGCACACACCTTTATGAAGGCCCTTCTGCCGACGGCGACGACGACAGCGACAAGTTTGTGTTTATATATTCGAAAGATGGTGTGGAGCGTGAGTTTACGCTCGACAGCCTACCTGACGACACATGGGAATACGTTGACCGCCGTGTTAGCGATGGGGTAGAAGAATCCGTGGTGAAGCACATCACAGTGTTCGATGGTGGCTTTGATGTCACCGCAGAAGTGCTTAACCCCAATTCGGAACAACTGATATTCACATTCCCCGATATGGAGAACATCAGCATATCGTTCACCTATTTGATTAATGAACTCAACGAATTTGCGCATAAGCATGGCGTTACTACTTTTGGCGTTACAAGCGGCAGCAAGGCGCAAATTGATGATTGGAAAGACATCTCGTTGGCGCAATATCCAATGTATGGGATGGACGACACCGATATGAAAATGCTTGCCCGAGGCAATCCGGCAGTGGTGTATGTGAAGAACGGCGTGATTATGTGGAAGCGCGCCCTTCGTTCGATTTCAAGCGAGCGAGTGCAGGCTAATGACGCCGACATGATGAGCATAGCAAGCGATTACGATTCAACCTACCACTTGCGTTGGCTTCTTGTGGCTTATGCTTTGCTGATGATTTTGCTGCTTATGGTGAACAGATTGCACCGTGTGGTGAAATTTACTATGAAAAGGATAAGAAAGAATGGCAAAAAAGAAGTAACTTTGCAAAAGGAAAACGAAGAACTTTAAATTTTAAGTATAATTAATTATATAAAACAGAAACAATGAGAAAGAATATTGTTGCTGGCAACTGGAAGATGAATACTACAGTTCCAGAAGGCGTAAAGTTGGCAAGCGAAGTTAACGCTGCTCTCGAAGGTGTAACTCCAAAGTGCGACGTTGTTATTGGCGTACCTTTCACTCACCTTACAGCAGTAAAGGCTGTTATTGGCGAAAAACTTGGTCTTAGCGCAGAAAACTGTGCCGACAAGGAAAAAGGTGCTTACACTGGCGAAGTGTCGGCTGCTATGGTTGCTTCGACAGGTGCAACTTATGTTATCCTTGGTCACTCTGAACGTCGTCAATACTACGGCGAAACTGCTGCTACTTTGAAGGATAAGGTTGGCTTGGCATTGGCTAACGGTCTTTGCCCAATCTTCTGCATCGGCGAAGTGCTCGAAGAACGCGAAAACGGCACTTACTTCGATGTTATCAAGGCTCAAATCGTTGATTCGCTTTTCGACCTCAGCGCTGAAGAATTTGGCAAGATTGTGTTGGCTTACGAGCCAGTATGGGCTATCGGTACAGGCAAGACTGCTACTGCCGACCAAGCACAAGAAATCCACGCATTCATCCGCGGTTTGATTGCTGAAAAGTATGGCGAACAAGTTGCCGACGACACTACTATTCTTTATGGTGGCAGTTGCAAGCCAAGCAATGCTAAGGAATTGTTTGAAAAGCCAGACGTTGACGGTGGCTTGATTGGTGGCGCTTCGCTCGATGCAGCTTCATTTATGGGCATCGTAACTGCTTTCTAAGAACTTTTTATAAAGTAATGATACAAGGTTAGTCACAGAGCCTATTGATGAAAAATAATGGCTCTGTGGCTGCTTGGTGGTTTATATAATATTATCTTGAATATTGGTATGAGAACAATGATGAAATTAATGACGGCAATGTTGATGAGTATTGCAGCAGTTGCTGTGTGCTATGGCGAGAACGACGTCAACATTGTGAACCATCTCAACAACAACACGGGTGGTCAGGTCACAGTGATTGCTCCCGACCAATTGATAGAGCGTTTAAAGCCCGAAAACGGCGACCCCAACAACGGCGCGCCAAAGAAGGCGTTGTCGAGCAATGTGGGTTATCGCATTCAGGCATTTTCGGGAAATAGTGCCACAGCCAAGCGCGAAGCAGAGGTGCGCGAGCGCAACATCATCTCTCGCTTTCCGCAGATGCGTCCCTATATTGGCTATAAGGCGCCATCGTGGAGGCTCCGCGTTGGCGATTTCCGCACTCGTGACGAGGCAGAAGATATGCTGAAGCAGTTGAAGAAAGCCTTCCCTGCTTATGCAAGAGAACTTACAATTGTGGTTGACCGAATCAACTGATGTGTGCACTATATTAGTAAGGATTTGAGTAGAAAGATGGAGAATAACAGTGAAAAAGAGCAGTTGATTGACGAAATTGCTTTGCACTACAAGAAGATATTGGAACTTATTGGTGAAAATCCTGAGCGTGAAGGCTTGAAAAAAACACCACGTCGTGCCGCCAAAGCGTTGGTTGATGTTACGCGCGGATATGCTCAGCACCCCGACGAATATGTGAAGTCGGCATTGTTTGAGTATTCGGGTTCGAAGATGGTGGTGGTGAAGGACATTGAGTTCTATTCGCTTTGTGAGCATCACATTCTTCCGTTCTTTGGAACGGTGTCGGTGGGTTATATCCCCGACGGTTCAATGGTGGGCCTTAGCAAGATTGCTCGTGTGGTTGATGCGTTTGCCCATCGTTTGCAAGTTCAGGAGCGCCTCACGGCTGAGATTTGCGATTCGCTCTACGAGAATCTTTCGAGCAAAGGTGTGATAGTTGCCGTGTCGGCAGGGCATTTGTGCATGAAGATGCGCGGCGTGGAAAAACAAGGCGCCAACACACTCACGCTTGAATACCGTGGCGATTTTGAAAATCCTCAACTTCGCGACGAATTTTTCAGGTTGATAAAAGACTGACGCAATGCTTTGAAATCGTGTGCATTAACTTGTGACGGATGCGCTCGATGAACTTTCGGAGATAAAAATTTTTCAAAAAAGTTCACTCAAAGTTTGCAGAATTAAGCAAATTGTAATAACTTTGCACACGCAAACGGGGAAATGACGAATAAAATAGTCAGGAAGCCGGATGTAATGCGAAAATAGCTCAGTTGGTAGAGCACGACCTTGCCAAGGTCGGGGTCGCGGGTTCGAGTCCCGTTTTTCGCTCAAAAAAGAGTTCTTTCAAATGTAAGATAAAATGCGAAAATAGCTCAGTTGGTAGAGCACGACCTTGCCAAGGTCGGGGTCGCGGGTTCGAGTCCCGTTTTTCGCTCACTTGTCCGGGTGGCGGAATTGGTAGACGCGCTACTTTGAGGGGGTAGTGGGAATTTTCTCGTGTGAGTTCAAATCTCATCTCGGACACAAAAGAATGCTGATGGTCGATGTTGATTATCAGCATTTTTTTTGTGGATGTAAAACGAGATAATTGTGCCGCTTTGTGGCTTATCAATCGATAAATAATGTAAAGTTTGCTAATTGGGTTGGGTGAAGCCAAAAAAATGGGTAAATTTGCAAAATGCTAACAGTGATGAGATTAATGAATAGAAAACATTTTCATATTTCTTTCGGGTTTATTTTCTTGCTTCTGCTGATGAGCAGTTGCTTTACAGGCATTGAAAGCACCAAGAAGATTACCGACAAAGACGTGAAAAAAGTGATTTATGGGCTTACGCGCGAGGAGGTTGAGGCTAACACGCTTGCCATTCCCACCGATTCGTTTGCCAACTGGAGCGTAGGCAAGCAATTTTTTGTTTGCGACGATAATGCACGATTGATTTTTTCACCAAGCGACAGTTATGATGCCGACACTTTGCGTCTTAAAGGCAAGGTGCTGTCGTATTCGGGTTATCATTTGGGCAGTGTGCTTGATAATCGCAGAACTGTTAACATTGAGTTTGCTGATGAGCGAAATAAATATGTTTATGCCACCGACAAAACTGTCGACGAGATTAGGAGCGGTTATTCCATCCCGTTTCTTATCGACATGGATGTAGTTGGCTTTGTGGCAAATAAACTTGATGGACGCACTTGTTATGTTAAGACTCCCATTTGGTATGGGCTTGACGAGCAAATGACAGCCGGACGAAAATTCGTGGAGGTGCGTATCGATAGCGTTCTGCCCGGCAATAAAGTGTTCCCGATAAAGATTTTGTTCACTGACATTGCCGCCAATCGCAGAGCAATGTTGTGGATGACCGTTGGCGGTACGGTGTTAAAGAACCGTTCGTTTGATGCGTTGTTTTCGCTAACAAATCCGCGCAGCCGCTATCCGGGTATCAGCAACGATGTGTGGGAGTGTATTGTGGCAGGCAAAGTGAAATCAGGAATGACCAAAGAAGAAGTCAAGTTGTCGCTCGGCAATCCGGCAAGCATCAATCAGCGTCCCACCTATGAGGGCGTGAGGGAGTATTGGTATTATTCCGATGGCACATATCTTTATTTCGAGGACGGACTGCTAACGGAGCGATGATTGTGAACAACGAATATGGAAATTGAATTTTTGGGAACAGGCACATCAACGGGAGTGCCGCAGATTGGATGTGGTTGCGAGGTATGCCGTTCGCGCGACCCACGCGACAAGCGTTTCCGCGCATCAGCCATTGTGCGTACACACGGCAAAGCCATACTGATTGATTGCGGCCCCGATTTCCGTTCGCAAATACTCAACGCTTCTAATCATCATCTCGATGCTCTTATCGTAACCCACACCCATTACGACCACGTTGGTGGCGTTGACGACCTGCGCCCATATTGTTATCATCGCACGCCGCGTTTCCCTATTTACGCACGCCGCGAGGTGCTCACCGATTTGTATAGGAAGATGCCATATAGTTTTAGCGATAATCCTTATCCTGGAGCACCTATATTCGACACTTTTGAGATTGATGCAGAGCCGTTTGAGTGCTGTGGCATAAAGGTGGTTCCGTTGCCGGTTTGGCATGGCAACTTGTTGATAAACGGCTACAGAATGGGCGATTTGGCATATATAACCGATGCCAAATTTATCCCGGAGCAGACACTTGAGTTGATTAAGGGCGTAAAGGTGCTTGTGGTGAATGCTTTGCGCTACGAAGAACATGCCTCGCACATGAGCGTAGATGCGGCTTTGCATGTGGTGGGGCTTGTTAAACCAAAGCGCGCCTATTTCACCCACATGTGCCATCAGATTGGACTGCATAGCGTTGTTAATCGCCGTTTGCCCGACGGAGTGGAATTGGCTTACGATGGCGAGATTGTGAAAATCTGAAAGGTTGAGCCGCTAATTGAGAATGGTGTTATGGTTTGGCTGACGGCACATTGATTTAACACATCGCCAGGCGATGCCGTCGCTAAATGATGCTTCTACGAAATATCTTTATTCTTAACTCTGTAAATTGCTGTTTTTTTGCTAAATTTGCAAGAAATTGGAGCACTATGTGCATAAGCCAATGACTTGTGTGGCGTGCTATGGCGTAGTGCTTTTGGCAACATTCGCCGCTGTTGCAGGATGCGATGTGGCGTAATGTGGCATAAAGCCTTGACCTTCAGTTGCGTGGCAGTGTAAGGATTAAGGCAATCATACACTTTGATAATAATAAACATTTTTGAATGAAACATATAAGAAATTTTTGCATAATAGCGCATATCGACCACGGAAAGAGCACGCTTGCCGACCGTTTGTTGGAGTACACTAACACCGTAGAGGCGAAAGACCTTCAGGCGCAGGTGCTCGACGATATGGAACTCGAGCGTGAGCGTGGCATCACCATCAAGAGCCATGCCATTCAAATGAAGTATAACTACAATGGTGAAGAATATACGCTTAACCTTATTGACACTCCGGGGCACGTCGACTTCTCCTACGAGGTGTCGCGCTCGATTGCTGCATGTGAAGGCGCGTTGCTGGTGGTGGATGCCTCACAGGGTATTCAGGCACAGACCATCTCAAACCTTTATATGGCAATCGACCATGGATTGGAAATCATTCCGGTGCTCAACAAGGTGGACCTCGACAGCGCAAACCCCGATGAGGTTGAAGACCAGATTGTCGATTTCCTGGGTTGTGACCCTGAAAGCGTGCTTCGTGCCAGTGGCAAAACAGGATTTGGCGTAAAAGAGGTGCTCGATGCCATTGTTGAGCGTGTGCCGGCACCAACGGGCGACCCCGATGCTCCGCTTCAGGCTTTGATTTTCGACTCGGTGTTCAATCCGTTCCGAGGCATTATTGCTTATTTCAAGATTGTGAACGGAACCATACGCAAAGACGATTTTGTGAAATTCGTGAACACCGAAAAACAATACCATGCCGATGAAATAGGTATCCTTAAACTCGAACTTTCGCCATGCGGCGAGTTGTCGGCAGGCAATGTGGGCTACATCATTTCGGGCATCAAGACGTCGAAAGAGGTGAAGGTGGGCGACACCATCACGCATGTTGAAAAACCGTGCGATAAAGCCATTGCAGGGTTTCAGGAAGTGAAGCCGATGGTATTTGCCGGTGTTTATCCCATCGAGGCAGAGGATTTTGAAAACCTGCGTGCTTCGCTCGAAAAGTTGCAACTCAACGATGCCTCGTTGACTTTTCAGCCTGAATCGTCGGTGGCGTTGGGATTTGGTTTCCGATGCGGATTTTTGGGGCTTTTGCACATGGAGATTGTACAGGAGCGTTTGAGCCGCGAGTTCAATATGGAAGTTATTACCACCGTGCCCAACGTGTCGTATCGAGTTTATGACAAAAAAGGCAATATGACAGAGGTTCATAACCCTGCCGGGTTGCCCGACCCTACGATGATTGAGCATATCGAAGAACCATATATCCGTGCTTCGATAATCACTGTTACCGACTTTATAGGTCCGATTATGACACTTTGCCTCGGCAAACGCGGCGAATTGGTGAAGCAAGATTTTATTTCGGGCAATCGTGTTGAGATATTTTTCGATTTGCCTTTAGGCGAAATTGTGATTGACTTCTACGATAAACTCAAAAGCATATCGAAGGGCTACGCCTCGTTCGACTACTATATTCACGACTTCCGCGAGTCGAGGCTCGTTAAACTCGATATTATGCTCAATGGCGAACCCGTTGATGCGCTGAGCACGCTCACTCACTTCGATAATGCCGTGCCGTTTGGACGCCGCATGTGCGAAAAACTGAAGGAACTCATTCCGCGTCAGCAATTCGACATTGCCGTGCAGGCAGCCATCGGTGCAAAGATTATTGCCCGTGAAACCATTAAGGCTGTGCGCAAGGACGTGACCGCCAAGTGTTATGGTGGCGACGTTAGTCGTAAGCGCAAACTGCTCGAAAAGCAGAAAGCCGGTAAGAAACGTATGAAGCAGATTGGAACTGTGCAAGTACCTCAAAAGGCATTTCTTGCAGTGTTGAAACTCGATTAACATATTTGCCCTATGATTGAAGGAAAAATTGTTAGTGACATGGAGAACGAGCGCGCTGTGCTGGTGGGCCTGATTACTCCTTTGCAAAATGAGACTAAGGCAAACGAATATCTCGACGAATTGGCGTTCCTTGCCGATACTGCCGGAGCCGTGACTGTGAAAAAGTTCTTGCAGCGTTGCGATGCTCCTAACCGCACATCTTTTGTGGGCAAAGGTAAACTTGAAGAGATTGCAAAATATGTTGAGGAAAACGATATCGCTTTGGCGATATTCGACGACGACCTCACCACCAAACAGGTGTCGTTTATCGAAAAAGAGGTGAAGGTGAAAGTTCTCGACCGCACCTCGCTGATTCTCGACATCTTTGCTGCTCGCGCCAAAACAGCAAACGCTCGCATGCAAGTTGAATTGGCACAATATCAGTATCTGTTGCCGCGACTCACTCGCATGTGGACCCACCTTGAGCGACAACGAGGCGGTATTGGTATGCGTGGTCCGGGTGAAACGCAGATTGAAACCGACCGCCGCATTATCCTCGACAAGATTTCGTTGCTCAAAGAACGCCTTCGCGACCTCGACAAACAGAAAACCATACAACGCAAGAACCGTGGTAAACTCACCCGAATTGCTCTTGTGGGATATACCAATGTGGGCAAATCCACTCTTATGAATCTGTTGAGCAAAAGCGATGTGTTTGCCGAGAACAAGTTGTTCGCCACGCTCGACACCACGGTGCGTAAGGTGATTATCGACAATCTTCCATTTTTGCTCACCGACACCGTTGGGTTTATTCGCAAGTTACCCACCAAGTTGATTGAATCGTTTAAGTCGACTCTCGACGAGGTGCGCGATGCCGACATTCTGGTGCATGTGGTTGACATCAGCCATCCGCAATTCGAGGAGCAAATAGAAATTGTTAACAAAACCTTGCAGGAAGTGTGCGATGCCACCAACAAGGAGATGATTATGGTGTTCAACAAGATTGACAATTTCACCTATGTGAAGAAGGACGACGACGACCTCACACCACGCAGCCGCGAAAACATTCCGCTCGAAGAACTCAAAGCCACTTGGATGGCTAAACTTAACGATAATTGCGTGTTCATCTCTGCCAAGCAGCACACCAACATCGAGGAACTTAAATCGATGCTCTACGAAAAGGCTAAAATCATTCACATGAATCGGTTCCCGTACAATGATTTCCTTTTCCAGAAATACGACGATTTGGGAGAGGAACAATGATGCGAGAGATTTCAGTACATAACCCCCGAAACTATAAAAATCAAGTAATAAAAGTTTTAACTTATTATTTTTAGTGAAATGAATAAGATACGATTGGTCGTTTCGACCGTAATGCTTGTTGTAGCCATTGGTGCAACAGCAGCCTTGAAGGATACTGTTGAAAAAGATTTCGCATCACGAAGCTCCGACAAGCAGGTGGCAAGCGTGATGAACAAGGTGGCAAAAATGAAGATGAACGCCGATGAGCAGTTGGCAATGAAGTTCCTCTACGCCTATATGCCGCTCCCCGACATGACCGATTATTCGGTTGATTTCTATAAGATGAATGTTGATTATGCTTTGCGTACCCGCACTGAAATGGCTTGGGGCAGCAAGGTTCCTGACCGCGAGTTCTATCATTTTGTGTTGCCTGTGCGCATCAACAATGAAAATCTCGACGAAAGCCGCCGCGTGTTCTTTGAGGAACTCAAGGAGCGTGTGAAGGGCTTGTCGATGCGTGACGCTGCTCTCGAGGTTAATCACTGGTGCCACGAGAAAGTGTCGTATCGTCCCAGCGATTCGCGCACCAGTTCGCCGTTGGCTTCGGTGAGAACCGCTTTCGGCCGCTGTGGCGAGGAGTCGACCTTTGGCGTTGCCGCTATGCGTGCTGTGGGTATTCCTGCTCGTCAGGTGTACACTCCGCGTTGGGCGCACACCGACGATAACCACGCATGGGTGGAAGTGTGGATTGACGGCAAATGGCAATTCCTTGGCGCTTGCGAACCAGAACCGGTGCTTAATCTCGGATGGTTCAACGCTCCGGCTTCGCGCGGCATGATGATGCACACTAAGGCGTTTGGCCGCTACGAAGGTCCAGAAGACGTGATGAGCAAAAGTAATTGCTTCACTGAAATCAATGTGACTGAAAACTATGCTCCTGTGGCAAAAGCCGTGGTGCGAGTGGTTGACGAAAAGGGCGCACCGGTGTCGGCTCGCGTCGATTTCAAGGTGTATAACTATGCCGAACTCTACACGGTTTGCCGCAAGCAAAGCGACGAGAATGGTTACACCTACGTTACCAGTGGACTTGGTGACCTTGTGGTTTGGGCATCGAAGGGCAAAAAGTTCGGCTTTAAGAAATGCTCGATTGGCAAGCAGGACACCGTGGTGGTTGCTTTAGATAAAACCGTTGGATATACGGGCGTTGTGGACCTCGACCTCGTGCCGCCTGTTGAACGTAACACCGTTCCGCCGTTGACACAAGAGCAAATCGAAGGCAACAAGAAGCGTTTGGTTTACGAAGACTCGATTCGTGGTGCGTATGAAGCAACATTTGTTAACGAGCAAAAAGCACAGCAGTTGGCTGAAGAATGGGGTTTGCCAGTCGACAAGGTGACTCATTTCCTCATTGGTGCGCGTGGCAATCATGCAACACTCATTTCGTTTATCGAAAACGCTTCCGACAAGCAACGTGCCCTCAATCTCCTTGACGTGATTAGCGAAAAAGACTTGCGCGACGTTAGCCTTGATGTGCTCAACGACCATTTCTACAACACCCCCGACTTGGGCGACAACTCGAAATTCTATTTCGAGAATGTGATGAATCCACGTATCGACAACGAAATGATTGAGCCTTACAAGGCATATTTGCAAAAAGAGTTCAAGAAACTCGATGTGAAGTCGTTCAAAGCCGACCCATATAAGTGGGCTGATTGGGTGAAGGAAAACATCACAGTTGTTGACGGATGGAATCCGCAAAGCCTTCGCATGATGCCTACTAAGGTTTGGCAATTCCGATGCAGCGATGCCGATAGCCGCGACATGTTCTTTGTGGCAGGAGCGCGCGCAATGGGCATTTATGCACGCAAAGACCTCGTGACCGGCAAGGTGCAATGGGCAAGTGCCAAAGATGATTGGCACGATGTGCAATTTGAAACTGCCGAACAGGTGAATAATGTGCAGGGCGCATTGAATTTGTCGTATGTACAGAGCGGCCGCTTGGAGGACCCAAAATATTATTTTCACTTCACCATTTCAAAGGTTGACGATGGCTATCCGGTGTTGCTAAACTATCCGGAGGAAGGCTACGACAAGATGTTTAAGAACGGAACAAAACTCGATGAGGGTAACTATGTGCTCATTTCGGGTACACGACTTGGCGATGGCAGTGTGTTGGCACGCCTGTGCTTCTTCGGCACGGCTGAAGGCAAAACAACCGATAACGCCCTCACATTCCGTTCTTCCGACACCGATGTGCAAGTGATTGGCAACTTCAACAGCGAGGACAAGTATTACGATTTCGCCACAAAGAGCGAAAAATCGTTGTTGTCGACCACCGGTCGCGGCTACTATATTCTGGGCTTAATCAATCCTAATCACGAACCGAGCAACCATGCGCTGCACGATATTGAAAGCGTTGCTTCCGACTTTGAAAAGTGGGGTCAGAAGATTGTTGTTCTGTTTGCCGACGAAGATTCTTCGAAACGCCATAAGTGGTCGGAATTTAAGAAACTGCCAACAACAGTGGT
The DNA here is from genome assembly GCA_051878455.1 of Muribaculaceae bacterium. GTDB lineage: Bacteria > Bacteroidota > Bacteroidia > Bacteroidales > Muribaculaceae > SFTJ01. The sequence goes on along the minus strand of JBJEKD010000048.1, from coordinate 42,320 downwards.
TTATGGCACTGACTTAAACAATGCCATCGCCAACGAAATTAAGTCGGCACTCAACCTTGAGAGCGACAACCGCCCAATATTTATCATTGCCGATACATTTAATCGCGTGGTGTTTGTTTCGCAAGGCTATACAATCGGGCTTGGCGAGCAAATGATTAAGGTGATTGACAAACTTAACGAGAAGAAATAAAAACTGCTCGACACTCATTTTAAGGCAGTCTGATTGATATTGCCGGTTTTATAATAACAACAATCCTATTCGTTAGCAACCTTTTGGGGCTTTGCAGCGAATAGGATTGTGTTTGTTATGGCGTGATTTGCGTCTTGAAATCAAGTGTTGGTTTGTGGTTTTTCGGCGGTTTTGGTTGAGGCGTGGTTTTTCTTTAGTTAAATCTTTCACCAATTCACACATTTGCATTATCTTTGTAGACACTAATCAATACTAAATAGAATTGGATATAGACCCTCTAACGTGCATCTTTGCATTAACCGAAGTTGTTGATAATGCGGCAACTCCATTATTTCTTGTTAATCAACCCACGCCTGGCAGCATCATTGCAGGTTGTGTGGCTGTTTTAGGGCTGTTGATGTCGGCTTTTATGTCGGGCTCTGAAATTGCCTATTTTTCGCTTAGCGAACAGCAAATCAACGACATTGATGATGATAAAAAACAGCAGCAGATAAAACGTCTGCTGTCGAACCCCGAAAAATTGCTTGCCACCATTCTCATTGCCAACAATTTGGTGAATGTGATGATTGTTGTGTTGAGTTCGTTCACCATGACGCAGATTTTCACATTCAATAGTGCTGTGTTGAGTTTCTTGATACAGACTGTGATACTCACATTCCTTATCTTGCTATTCGGAGAAATTATTCCAAAACTCTATGCCAACAACTATAATGTGCAGTTTGCTTTAATGGCAACCAATCCGCTTGCCACCATTCAGCGAATATTCAATCCGCTGTCGAGTATGATGGAGAAGAGCACATTTATTGTGAACAAGATTGTCACCAAGCACACCGACGATATTTCGATGGACGACCTTTCGAGGGCTCTCGAAATAAGCGATGTAAAGGCAAGCGACGAAAAAGAGTTGCTTGAAGGTATTCTTAGTTTCGGAGGCAAAGAGGTGAGCGAAATAATGCGTCCGCGCATCGATGTTGTCGACCTCGACTATTCAGCCACGTTCGACGAAGTGGTTAAAACCGTGATTGACAGCGGTTATTCACGCATACCGGTGTTTGAGGATACACCCGATAATGTGAAAGGAATACTTTATGCAAAGGACCTTTTGCCTTACATTGGCAAGCAGGACAACAGGTTCAACTGGCAGCGTCTGCTGCGTGAAGCGTTCTATGTGCCTGAAACCCGTATGATTGACGATTTGCTCGAAGACTTCCGTCGCAAAAGTGTGCATTTTGCCATTGTGGTCGACGAATATGGCTGCACTCAGGGAATTGCCACACTGGAAGATGTGCTTGAGGAGATTGTGGGCGACATCGACGACGAATACGACACGGAAGAAAAGTTCTACACCAAAATATCGGATAACACCTATGTTTTCGACGGAAAGACGCTTTTGGGCGATTTCTATCGTGTGACAGGAGTTGATGAAGATGAATTTGGCGAGAATGCCGAGGATGTCGAAACTCTTGCCGGTTTGCTTCTCAGCATAAAAGGCGATTTCCCTAAGGAAAAAGAGCCTATTGCGTTTGGATGCTGCAAATTTTTGGTGCTGAATGTGGTGAAGCACCGCATCGAAAAGGTGAGGGTGTCGATTATTCCGCAGCAGTGACGAATTGGTGTTGCTGCGCAGCAGGTGATATTTTCAAAAGAAACATCTAATACGAAAACCATGTCATTAATCGATATTCCCATACCACTGCGCCAAAGCGATGTTGACATTGCCATTTGGCGAATTGACGAAGACGAGCAGTGTTTGCAGCAGATGTGCGAGCATATTGGCGTTGATATGGCGATGATTAACGATGTGTCGCTTGCGAAACGGCGTGTGGAACTTTTGGTGGAGCAATTACTCTTGTGCGAACTGCTTAATGTTGTTCAGCCAATATGTCACACAAAAGATGGCGTTCCCTTTTTGCCTGATGCTGATGTTTATTTAAGCATAAGCCATTCACGGAATTATGTGGTAATGGTTGTGAGCAGAAAACCGGTAGGCGTAGATGTTGAGCAGCCATCTCCGAAGGTGGTGAGGGTGAGGCCCAAATTCCTAAACACCGATGAGTTGGCATTGATTTCGGCAGAAGACGTGGTTCTCAACACGTTGGCATGGACAGCCAAAGAAGCCCTGTATAAGGTTATAGGAGTGGCTGGATTAGATTTCTCTGACGACGTGACAATCGATGCAGAGTCGATGCTCAAAGGTGAAAACCAATGGTTGAGCCGGTATGAAAACAGAACATTCGCCGTAACAACATTTATTGGGAGTGATTATGCACTCTCGTTGACGAAAGAAATTTAATAATTATAAAATCATAAAAACAGAAAAACGCTATGAACACGAAACAATTATCATTACGAGCCATGCTCGTTGCGCTGATAGCCGTTGCCGCCGGTGCCTATTCATCGGCATTCGCCTGCACTTCGTTGCTTGTAGGCAAAAAGGCATCAACCGATGGCTCAACATTTATTTCGTATGCAGCCGATTCGCATGTGCTTTATGGTGCTCTTGCTCATCTGCCGGCTGCCGACCATAAGCCAGGAGCAATGCGCGAAATACGCGATTGGGACGATGGTACTTATCACGGTCAAATTCCGGAAGTGGCACACACTTTCTCGGCTGTTGGCAACATGAATGAGCATCAACTTTCAATCACCGAATCGACCTTTGGCGGTCGCCACGAACTTGTCGACACCACAGGCATAATGGACTATGGTTCGCTCATCTATGTCACCTTGCAACGTGCCCGCACAGCACGCGAGGCTATTAGCGTGATGACCGACCTTGTGGCAAAATATGGCTATTGCAGCAGCGGAGAGTCGTTCTCGATTGCCGACCCTAACGAAATATGGATTATGGAAATGGTGGGAAAAGGCGGCAAGGAAAAAGGTGCCGTTTGGGTTGCTATCCGTATCCCTGATGATTGTATTGCCGGACATGCCAACCAATCACGCATCCATACATTCCCGTTAAAGGATAAGGATAATTGCCTCTATGCAAAGGATGTGATTTCGTTTGCTCGCAAAATGGGTTATTTCGACGGAAAAGATGCCGATTTCAGTTTCGCAAATGCCTATAATCCCTTCGACTTCTCGGGACTTCGCGGCTGCGATGCTCGTGTATGGTCGTGGTTTAACCGTTACTGCTCAGGCATGGACAAATATTTGCCTTATATCCGTGGCAAGAAAGATGTGGAAGTGATGCCGTTGTATGTGCGACCCGACCGCAAAGTGAGTGTGCGCGATGTGCAAAACATGATGCGCGACCACTTCGAAGGCACTCCTTTCGATATGACTAACGACCCCGGTGCAAAAATTCTGTATGATGTGCCTTACCGTTGGCGTCCGATGACATTTAAGGTTGATGGCGTGGAATACACCAACGAACGCGCAATTGCAACGCAGCAAACCGGTTTCGTGCTTGTTTCGCAAATGCGCTCGTGGTTGCCCGATGCAATCGGCGGTATTCATTGGTTTGGTGTTGACGATGCCAACACTGCAGTGTTTGTGCCTATGTATTGCTGCATGACTTCAATTCCTAAGAGTTATGCTATGGGAACTGCCGACTTATATAACTTCTCAACCGAATCGGCATTCTGGGTTAACAACTGGGTGGCTAATCAAGCCTACACTCGTTATAGTTTCATGATTAAGGACATTCGTTTGGTGCAAAATGCTTTGGAGGACGGCTTTGCTCAACGTCAGCCTTCGCTCGAAGATGAAGCGCTGTCGCTCTATAAGCAAGACCCGGCAAAGGCTGTGGCTATGCTTAACGATTATAGCAACAATGCAGCCCAAGATGCCACTGCCCGCTATCTGAAATTGGCTCAGTATCTGTTGGTTAAGTATCTCGATGGAAATATGAAAAAGGAGCGCGACGGAGAGTTTGAACGCAGCAAAACAGGCTATCCTGTCTATCCTAATTTCCCGGGTTATCCTCAGGAGTATTACAAGGCTATCATTAGCGACAAGTCGGCTGCCGACAATCTGAAGGTTGTGGAGCCTGAAAAGTGAGTCGAGGGTGAGTAGACACAATATATTGCCGTTCCTTCGAATGTGAGGGAACGGCATTTTTATGTCGCAAATTAAACCATGTTTGTCGTTTTTAGTCAATTAAAATGAAGCAAAAAGATTATTGACGATGAAAACCAAGCAATTTATAGTATCGCTAATGGTGTGCGGGCTTACGATGTTCGGTTCGTTTAACGTGTCGGCATCAGTAACTAACCATGTGTTCCCCGACGAGAATCTCAACTATGAGATTGTTTATCACTGGGGATTGATATGGAAACATGCGGCAAGCGCCACCTTGAGCGTGAGCAATAGCGGCAATTATTACAACACAAGCCTGAATGCCCGCACGGTGAGTTGGGCTGACAAATTCTATAAGGTGCGCGACACTCTCACATGCCGTATCGCCAAAGACGGATTGCGCCCGGAACAATATGTGAAAATAGCCCACGAAGGCAAGCATTACAGCAAAGATGTGGTTGATTATTCTTATTCCGACAATATGTCGACCGCTAATTGCACTGTGGAGCGAAAAGACAAGGAAACCAAGCACGTCACATTGCAAGCCCCAGGTCAGGCTTACGATATGCTTAGCGTGTTCTACTATCTGCGTGCGCTTGATTTCGATAATATGAAAGCAAACGGCTCTGTTAAGACAACTATTTTTTCGGGTCGCAGAAAGGAAAACCTTACGGTTACTTATGTTGGCGAGGAAAACATCAAGTTGCGCGATAAGAGTGAACACAACAGCCATCATGTTACGTTTAAGTTTACGCAAGATGGCAAGAAGAAGTCGTCGGACGACATACATTGTTGGATTTCAACCGACGATGCTCATATCCCTTTGATGATAAAAGGCAGCGTGAGCGTGGGCGAGGTGAGGGTGTACTATAAAGCACCGTCATCGTCGGGTAAATAATGGGAATAACGTGTGACTAAAAGCAGTTGAATGATTATATGAAACCAAAGCATTATGTTCTTGAAGTGTGTGCAGGCGACATTGACAGCGCGGTTAATGCTTGTGCAGGCGGAGCCGAACGCATTGAATTGTGCAGTGCGTTAAGCGAGGGCGGCATCACGCCATCGTGTGGACTGGTGGCAGAATCGTTGATGTTGGGCATGCGAGTGCATGTGCTCATCAGGCCGCGAGGCGGCGATTTCCTCTACAATGATGACGAGGTGAAAACTATGGTGTGCGACATTAAAGCGTTGCGTCAGTTGGGCGCTGATGGCGTGGTGATAGGTGCTCTCACTGCCGAGGGCGACATCGACCTCGAGGCTTGCCGACGGATGATTGATGCAGCTCAAGGCATGAGCGTGACTTTTCATCGTGCTTTCGACCGTTGCCGATGTGCAGAAGAGGCTCTTGAGCAGATTATCGCTCTTGGATGCAATCGCTTGCTCACTTCGGGGCAGGCTGCAACGGCGTTTGAGGGCACAGAAATGATTAAACGGTTGGTTAATCAGGCTGCCGGACGCCTTGTGGTTATGCCGGGTTGTGGCGTGAATGCCCATAATGCGGCTGAGATACTTCGCCAGACCGGGGCTACTGAAATTCATGCCTCGGCGAGTGTGAATGTGCCGAGCAAAATGACGTTTGCCCGAGGCGACGTGTATATGGGCGCAAAAGATGCTGTTGAGGATATGAGAAAAATAACCGATGTTAAATCGGTTAAAGACATATTGGCTGCAATCAACGCCATTGAGCCGTGTTGATTTGTGGACTCGGCTCACAATCATCGCGACCGTATGACGGAATAAAAAACAAAGCGAATGGCATGTTATGTTGCCATTCGCTTTGTTTTATTTTTTTGCTGAAAAAGGGCTGTGGTGACGCCTTATTTCTCGATAGAGAATCGGCGCGAAGTCAGCCTATAATTGTCGGCAAATATTTCCACAGTGTAGTCGCCAGGCGTAAGGGCGGTGTTCACGTTCCAGTAGATAGTGATGCCTGCAATTTCTTGTCCGGAGTATTCAATGGTTTTCTTTTCGGTATAAGGCAGGCTGCCGCCTTCAAAACTGAATGAGCCATGAGAGCCAAGCAAAGTTCCTTCGGGGCTTGTGATGCGCACAAAAAGTGTTTTTTCGCCCACCGGAGTAGAATTGTTTTGCGGAATGGTGAAAGTCACTTTAAGTTGCTTAGCCTTTTTGATGTTTTTCTCAGTTTTGCCATTGCTCTTGATAGGCGTGAGAGTTACGCCCGTAACATTGAGTTTTTCGGCAAGAATCATTCGCTTGGTGAGGTTCTCGTTTTTCTGCGACACTTCGCTCACTTGGCTTGTGAGTTGCTCGTTTTGGTTGCGAATTTCGAGGTTTTCGGCACGCAATCCGGCATTTTCCTTGCCTAACGAGTCGATGATTTGCACATAGTGACGCATAATGCCTTTGAGGGTCTTTATCTCATCTTGCAGTTCGTTGATGCGTTTTTGACTTGAGATTTTTTGGCTTTTGAGTTCGGCAAGAAGTTTCTCAACCTTGTCTTTGGCCTCGGTGTACTTGGTCAGGATTGAGTCGTTTTGCAGGAAGCGTGTTTGACCTTCCATGCTTTGGAACTGGGTGTTGAGTTGTTCATACTCGCCGGCGAGTTGATATTGGTCGCGTTGCAACTTAATCTCTTCTTTCTCGGCTTCAACTTTTTCGAGTTCGTTACGGGTTTTGTTCATTGTGAACAACAAAACGCCGATTACAATGATTAGCACAGCCATCAGGCTGCCACCGATAATTGTTAATTTCTTATTGTTAATTGCCATTTCTAAGATATTAGTTTAACACTGTGTGCAAAGATACGGCAAAAGTGTGGAATAAGCAATTACAAAATGTGTTGTATGGTTAACGAATTGGTTGCGAAAGCAAGTTAAATGTCGTAGAGTTTGTGGTTTTTTGTTGATTTGTTCTGTTCTTGTTTGCGCTTTTCTTCGGTTTGGTCGATGGCTTTGGCATCTTCCTCGCTTTGAATTTTTTGTTTTTTCTCTTTTTTGATTTTCTGTTTGCCTATTGTGATGCTCTTCACAATGTCCTCGGCTTCTTCGATGTCGCCAAGCATATAGTTCACAGTGACCATTACCAGCAGATTGCGGTTATTGCAAATCAGGTTGGCAAGCAGGGTGTGGCTGCCGTCGGGCATTGTGCCGGTGAGTGAATGGCATTTAAAGCCTTTCACTTTAATTTTGTTGGTTTGGTTGTCGAACATGTTGTAGCCATTGGCGCGGCGCAATAGGTTTTCGCGCATATTCTCGTCGGTTGCTCCGTCTTTATTGTAGATGTCAATCACGAGAGCCATGTCTTGCCACATGATTTCGAAGTGTGTTGCGCTGTTGTAGGTCACGGTTCCGCCATCGGGCACCTCGAAAGTGAGATTGTGAATCGACCATGTTAAAACCAAAGCATTGGCTGAAAGCGAAGCCAGTGCTAATGCTATGATGAGGAATATTTGTTTCAAGTGGGTCATTTTTTGATAAGCGTTAGTGATTTAAACAGATTGATTTTAGAGCGACTGTAACCAGCGTTGCCAAGCGCGCTGGTCGCCGTTGAACACATCAAGGTCGACTTCGCCGTTAATTCCTGCCACTTCACCCCAGTGGCTATATTGCAAAATGGTCCAATTGTAGTTCTCAACTTTGTGGGGCTGCTTGAAGGTGCATATCCAAAGCATTTTGTCGCTAAGACAGTTTTGGATGTATTTTTTGTAGCCATCCTTATTAGTGTAAATCATCACTTTATAGTTGTTGGCTTCGATGCACTCAATCATTTTTTCGAGGCGGCTCACGGCATCGCCACGGTCGACAAACATGTCGTTGCCCCATTCTTCAACGTCGATAACCAGGGGCAGGTCGATTTCTTTCCCTTTAACGGCTTTGAGGAAATTGTAGGCTTGCACGGTGCCGTTTTTTGCCATGCGAAAATAGTGATAGGCACCCACTTTCAGCCCTGCTTCTTTGGCTTTGGTGTAGTTGTGCTCGAATGTGGGGTCGACGTATTCGTTACCTTCGGTGGCTTTGATGAACACAAAACTGAGGCTGTCGGCGGCAAGTTGAGCAAAATCGATGTCGCCGTTGTGCTTTGAGATGTCGATGCCCACGATTGGGAACTGGTTACGGTCGACAACGATATTAGGATGGTGGCGCAGCAGATAGTAGATTGCACAGCCTATCGACACGAGTCCTACCACGCCACACACTGTCACCCAGCGAATGAAGCGGTCAACCCGGTTTTCGTTGTTTCGTCTTTTAGTTCGTTTTGCGCCTTTTTTTGCCATAAGTACAAAGTTAGCAAAAATCATTTGTTTAGGCTGTGTCAATTGCCATTTTTTTGCTGCCATAGTGCTATGGCTTATCGGCTCATAAAACAAACACATCTGGCAATGAGCAATTTAGAAAAACTAAATTTGCTGCTTTCACCAGATGTGAACTAAACAAATCTATGTTCTATGGGCGTATCGGTGTGTCGATACTTGCCGCGTTTGTCAGAATAGTGGAATTGATTGCAGACAGTAGATATACTTTTGCTCAAATTGCTCCTCTGTGAGGGTGAGCATAATAATTCCTTGGATAATTGAAATCACCGATGTGACGGCTGTGGCAATTCCGCATGTTAATATTGCAATGAGCAGGAACAAAATGCCGGCGGTGTTTTTGCCAAGATAGAAATAATGTATGCCTAAAGCACCCAAAAAGATTGCAAGCAGGGCTGCCACGCCGCGTGAGCGTCCCGAACGACCGCTGTCGAACACTGTGCGATTGTTTGCGTTAGAGTATCCTTGTTGATAGCCTTGCTGATATCCTTGATTATAAACCGGAGAAAATTCTTTGCCGCAATATGGGCATTTCACGTTAACTGAAGTTTGATTGGTAGTGAACTGGCGTCCACATGATGGACATTGATGTTGTATCATAGTTGTTATTATTAATTTGTTTTACACTCTGTTTAATTTCCCTTCTTTATCGGGTTTCTGTAAATTAGACGCAGTGAGTTGTTGAAAAGTTGCACAAGATGCAAAAAAATTTTTGTTTTGCTAAAAAATTTTGGGCTACTGCACTTTGTGGTGATGCAGTAGCCCAATATTATGTTGATTATTATGTTGCTAATTGCGGCTTGGCGCAGAGGCGCGGCCTTCAATTAGTGACGGCCTTTGCCGTTGTTGTTCTTTTTTTGCTGCTGAGCAAGCATTGCTTGCTGTTGGCGTTGTGCTTCTTCGAGGCGAGCCATGAAACCGCTCTTCTTTTTAGGATTTTTGGCGGCTTCAGCCATGTGTGCACGCATCTTTTCTTCGCTCACAAAATAGCGTGTAGCGTAGTTCTGGATGATGGTGAACAACAGCGAGAGGAAGTAGTAGTAACTAAGTCCTGAAGCATAGTTGTTGAAGAACACCAGGAACATGATTGGCATGAGGTACATCATCCATTGCATACCTTTCATTTGGCTGTTTTGCTGCGATTGCATCGTAATCTTGGTGTAAAGAATGTTGGTTACGGTCATGAGCAAGCAGAAAAGGCTAACATGGTTGCCAAAATAGGTGCTGATGAGCGGAATGTGAGCATCCCACGAGAATATCACATCAGGAGCCGAAAGGTCTTGTGCCCAAAGGAACGACTCGCCACGCAACTCGATTGATGAAGGGAAGAACGTGAACATGGCAATGAGGAACGGCATTTGCAAAAGCATTGGCAAACATCCTCCGAACGGGCTTGCACCAGCCTGGCTGTAGAGTTCCATCTTCTTTTGTTGAGCCTTCATTGCGTTTTCCTGACCAGGATATTTCTCGTCGATTTTCTTTACATCCGGAGCCAAAAGACGCATCTTGGCTTGTGAGATGTAACTCTTGTTCGACAATGGGAACAGAACCACTTTCAGCAAAATGGTGAGCACAAGGATTGCCAAGCCCATGTTGCCGCAAATGCCTGTGAGCCAGTCGAACACCGGAATTACAATGTAGGTGTTAATCCAGCGGAACAACGCCCAGCCAAGAGAAACAAGTCGGTTCAGGTCGAGGTCCTCGCTGTCGCAATATTTGTTGTAGCTTTTCAGGAGTTGGAATTTGTTCGGTCCCAAGAATATCTGGAAATTAGCCGGGTTAGTGTCGGTGGATTTATAATCAACCGAGGTGTAGACCGACATGTTTTTGAGATAATCGCTATGGAATGCGCTGTTATTGTCGATGGTTTTGCTTTCCATCTTGGCACCTTTGAGGCTCTTGTCGGCAATGAACACCGTTGAGAAGAATTGGTTCTTAAAACTTACCCACTTCAAATCGTTGGTGGTTTCTTCATCGTCGTTGCTGCTCTCGCTAAGGTTTTCAACATTTCCGTTTGAGAATTTGTAGTAGATAGCGCTGTTACGTTCTTCAAACATTTTGCCTTTCTCCTGGCGCGCCATGCGCTGATTCCAGAATATGTCGAGGTTTGGAATGTTGTCGGGAATCACACGGTTCATGTTGTGCTGAAGCACTTCCATTTTCACCATATAAGAGCCCGATTCGAGAGTGTAGCGCAACGCCCAAGTGACATCGTTGCCGAGGTTGAGTTGCATAGTCACAGTGGAGTCGGTTTGCTCCAATGGCGTGAAATAATAGTCGGTGGTGGAGAAGCGCTGAGAATTTGTGTTAAACACAAATCCGAATTGATTGCTGTCGCCGTCGAAAAGGGTTACACCTTTGCCGCGATAAGTGTCGTAGTTGAGCAAAGTTGCCGAAGTGATGACACCGCCTTTGGTGCTGATGTCCACTTTCAGAAGTTCGTTCTTCAGAGTCACAACTTTCTTCTCTCCGGTAAGGCATTTGGCGAAATCGCCACTTTTTGCATAAGCCGAAACGGCTGCGTTAAGGGCGGCGATGGCTTGATTGCGCGTGCGAATGTCGGCAGTTGAGTTAACGGTTTCGTAGTCAACGTCTTTGCCGTTTATTTTTACAGTGCCGCTCAGCTTGTCGCCAGTGAGGGTAAGGTTGGCGTCGTTGCTTTCAAGGGTGTATGTCTTGTTTCCGGCATCGTCGGTGGTTTGACGGCCGTAGAGTTGAATCGACGATTTCAGCCTGTTGATGTCGTCAGCCGAAAGTGTGTCGGCTGTTAAGGCAGTGTTGTCGACTTTCGATTCTTCCTTTTTAGTTGCATCGGTTTGTTCCTGTTTCGCTTTTGAGGCTGCTAATTCTTCTTCGCTTGGCTGATTAAGCCATGTAAAGCCCATTATCACAAGAAACATCAGGCACAACCCGATAATTGTATTTTTGTCCATCGGCGTGTTTGAGTGAATTGTTTTAAAATTAATAATTTAAATTTGATAACTGAAAACGTAGATATTATTTGTCGCTTGTTTTAAACTTAAGTGCGGCTTCGATAAAACTCATGAACAGCGGGTGTGGTTCAAGCACTGTGCTGCTGTATTCAGGGTGATACTGAGTGCCGATATACCACTTGTTGCTTGGCACTTCCACCACCTCAACAAGGTGGGTTTCGGGGTTTTCGCCCACGCAGTTCATGCCGGCTTTTTCAAATTGATAACGGAAGTCGTTGTTGAATTCAAAGCGGTGGCGGTGGCGTTCCTCAACATCTTCTTTGCCATAGGCCTGTGCAACTTTCGAGCCATTGGCAAGGTGGCAGGCGTAAGCGCCAAGACGCATAGTGCCTCCCAGGGTTGAGATGCTCTTTTGCTCTTCCATGAGGTCGATTACGTTGTATGGAGTTTTGGGGTCCATTTCGGTGCTGTTGGCTTCAGCCATTCCAAGCACGTTACGGGCAAATTCAATCACCATACATTGCATGCCAAGACAGATGCCAAAGGTTGGTATGTCGTTTTCGCGACACCACTTGAGTGCCACAAATTTGCCTTCGATGCCACGTTGACCGAATCCCGGAGCCACAATCACACCATCTAAATTGCTGAGCATATCGGCAACGTTTGCGCTATTCAGTTTTTCGCTGCTGATATATTTCAGATTGAGTTTTGCATCGTGATACACTGCGCTTTGGAAGAGTGCTTCGTCGATGCTCTTGTAGGCGTCTTGCAGTTCAACGTATTTTCCCACAAGCCCGATTTTCACTTCCTTCGAGCAATTTTGCAGTTTGTTGAGGAAAGCATTCCATTGCGACAGGTCAGGTTCGCCTTCGTAAGGACAACCGGTTTTGCGTAGCACGGCAGTGTCAAGCCCTTCCTTGAGCATGTTGATAGGCACTTCGTAGATTGAATTGGCGTCGAGCGATTGGATTACCGCATCGGGGCTTACGTTGCAGAATTGTGCAACTTTGCGGCGCATGCCGGCAGGGATGTCGTGCTCGGTGCGCAACACAAGTATGTCGGGTTGAATACCCACTTCCTGAAGGCTTTTCACCGAATGTTGTGTTGGCTTGGTCTTAAGTTCCTTTGCAGCGTTGATGAAAGGCACATAGGTGAGATGGATGCACAGGCTGTCGTAAGGCATTTCCCATCGTAGTTGGCGCACGGCTTCGAGGAATGGCAGCGACTCGATGTCGCCCACTGTTCCGCCGATTTCGGTAATCACAAAGTCGAACTTGCCGGTGTTGCCAAGCAGTTTCACGTTGCGCTTAATTTCGTCGGTTATGTGAGGAACAATTTGCACGGTTTTGCCCAAATAGTCGCCTCGGCGTTCTTTATTGATTACATTCTGATAGATTCGGCCTGTGGTGATGTTGTTGGCTTGAGTGGTGTGGATGTTGGTAAACCGCTCGTAGTGACCCAAATCAAGGTCGGTTTCTTTACCGTCGACAGTCACATAACATTCTCCGTGTTCGTAAGGGTTGAGAGTTCCCGGGTCGATGTTGATGTAAGGGTCGAATTTCTGAATAGTCACTCTGTAGCCGCGCGAAAGCAACAAACGCGCTAACGACGACGAGATAATTCCCTTGCCCAATGAGGAAACTACTCCGCCTGTTACAAAAATATACTTCGTATTCACAGCCTAAATTGTTTATTTATTTATCAAATTGCAAAATTAGCAATTATTCTTCACCTATTAATGATTTTTCGCCAATTTATTTTTGTGACTGTTGCCAAAAAGTCGGATTTATTTGCCGTTTTCGCATAATGCAAAAATTGTATTATATTTGCAAAATATTTAATAAATGGCAGGTTTGGCATGGCTTTGTGCTATTCATTCTATGCCAAAGTGTTGGCAAAACATAAATTGACACCTTAAAATTCACCTTTAAAAACTATAAAATGGTTGATATACGTTGCAAAAACAATAACGTGACCAAGAGTTTTCCTGAAGGAACGACTCTTTTAGAAGTGTTTCAGTCGTTTCCCGATCTCGATTTCCCTTATCCGCCGGTGTCGGCAAGAGTGAACAATTCGTCGCAAGGTCTGAAGTTCAGAGTTTATCAGAGTCGCGACGTTGAGTTCCTTGATGTGCGCTCGTGGGGCGGAATGCGCGCTTATGTGCGTTCGCTCTGTTTTGTGCTCTACAAGGCAAGCCTGGATGTGTTTCCCGACTGCCGTCTGTATATGGAGCACCCAATCTCGAGGGGCTATTTCTGCAATTTCCGCAAAGCCGACGGCACAGTGGCTGAAGCAGCCGATGTGGCACGCATTGCTCAGCGGATGCAAGAGATTGTGGATGCCGATATGCCTTTCACTCGCCGCGAAGCAGTCACCGAAGATGCTATTGCAATATTCCGTAAGCAAGGATTTTCCGACAAGGTGCGCCTGCTCGAAACCAGCGGTCAGCCTTATTGCGACTATTATATGCTTGGCGATACTGTCGACTATTACTATGGACCGTTGGTGCCCTCAACCGGATATTTGAAAGTGTTCGGACTTGAAAAGTATTACAATGGCATTTTGTTGCGTATTCCCAATCGCAAGAATCCCACTCAACTCAACGATATAGAGCCAATGCCCAAAACCTTTGGCGTGTTTGCCGAGAATGTGCGTTGGAACGTGATTATGGGGCTGCATAATGTCGGGGCAGTGAACAAAGCATGCCAGAAAGGGCTTGCAAGCGAACTTATCCAGGTGAGCGAGGCTTTGCAGGAGAAAAAAGTGGTGCAGATTGCCGAGGATATCTTCCGCCGATATAACGATGCCGAGAGGCCGGTGCGGATGGTGCTCATCACCGGACCGTCGAGTTCGGGCAAAAGCACATTCTGCAAGCGTCTGTCGGTTCAACTCAAGGCATGTGGTTTGCGTCCATTGTCGTTTTCAACCGACGACTATTTCGTTAATCGCGAAGACACCCCTAAATTGCCCGACGGCAGATATGATTTCGACAACATTGCCGCCGTTGATTGCCAAACAATGGAACGCGACTTGGTGGCGCTGCTTGCCGGCAAAAAGGTGGAAATACCGGAATATAATTTCACAACAGGCAAACGCGAGCATAATGGCAAACGTCTGCAGTTGGGCGAAGGCAAAGTGCTGCTAATCGAGGGTATTCATGCGCTCAACCCTATGCTCACTGCACAGGTGCCCGACATCAACAAATATAAGGTGTATATTTCCACGCTCACCAGCATTTCGCTCGACGACCATAATTGGATTCCGACTCGCGACAACCGCCTGTTGCGTCGCATAATTCGCGACTACAACAAAGGTGCATACACCGCTCAGCAAACCATAAGCCAGTGGCCTTTGGTGTGTGAGGCTGAGGAAAAATGGATATTCCCTTATCAGGAAAGTGCCGATGCCATGTTCAACTCGGCTTTAAACATAGAGTTTGCAGTGCTGCGCTTACATGCCGAGCCAATCCTTGCCAGTGTGCCAAAAAATTGTCCTGAATATGCCGAAGCGCACCGGCTCATGAAGTTCATTCATTATTTTGTGCCTGTGCCCGATAAGGAAATCCCGCCAACATCAATCATGCGCGAGTTTGTGGGCGGCTCAAGTTTCAAGTATTGATGCTGGAAACGAAGGAGTGATATTTCTTTCCAATTATAAATAGAGTAGGAGATAAACACCTGTGATTAGGGTTTATCTCCTACTTGCTTTTTACTTTACAAATCGGATGCTATGTATTGTTAGGGGATTGCCCCTATAGCATCACATTGATTTTGCGAGTGTGCTATTAATCCTATCGCACTATAACCTTTTCTTTACCAATTATGTATATGCCGTTTGGCAAAGTGCGGATAGCCTCGTCGGGATTTACATTTCCCTTGACTTTCACGCCGCTGATGTTGTAGACATCAACGGTGCCGTTGTCCGTTACAGGTACAAGGGTGATGCCGCTACTGCCTTTGGCAGTGAAAGTGACTATAATTGGAACTCCACTATATAATACGTTGATAGTCATATCGGCTGAGCCGTCGCTTTTCATCGTGCCGGTGAGCGACACATCGGCTACAATCTGACCATCCATCAGCGACATTCCGTTTTGC
Organism: Muribaculaceae bacterium; assembly: GCA_051878455.1. GTDB lineage: Bacteria > Bacteroidota > Bacteroidia > Bacteroidales > Muribaculaceae > SFTJ01. The sequence goes on along the minus strand of JBJEKD010000048.1, from coordinate 26,807 downwards.
GAACCTTCAAAAGTAGTGATACCAGTAGTTTCGTCGGTTGTCATTTTCACACCTTCGAGCGTAATGTCGCCAATAACAATATCGCCCACGGCAAGGTTTGGAAGAAGGAATGTGCAAGTGTTGTTGCCTGTGTCGGTGATGTTGATAGTTGCGGCAACATTCTCGGCAACCGTACTGCCCATCATTGAGATGTTGAGCACACCTTCAAGTTTTATCGGACTCACATTGTTGTTCTTAAAGTGGATGATGTAGGTGTGCTTGTTGGGGTTCTCATCGCTGTAGTCGTCGCCAAGCACATTGATGTAGAGTGTGGCTTCGCTTTCCACATAATTCACCTCGGCTTTTGCGCTGATGCTGTTAACTACATAATTGAGCAACGATGCGTCGTAGTCAGTGTCCGTGAGGTCGTATTCAAACACGTCATCTTCAAGGATTGATGCGCCATCGTAAGACAGTGATGAGAGAGTTGAATTGTAAATCATTTCCACGTCATCAATAAGCATCACATCGCCGGTTCCTTCCGTTGCATCATATTTTGTGCCTTTGCCAGGTGTGGAACTGGTTGAGAATGAAGCAAGAACATACATTGTTTCGGGGCGAGTGGTAACATTCTCGTTGTAAACAAAAGGAACCACTATGCGTATCCATTCGCCATCGGTCTGTTTCAGGTCGAGTTTCTCAGCCTTGGCGATAACCGTTGCGGTGATTTCGTTTTTCCCGGTGAGAGGATTCCCATTAGAAAGGATGTCGGGGTCTTGATAATAGCCTTTGGAATGAAGAACGACGTTGATTTTGCCGTCTTCTGATAATTGAGCTTTCACCCACACAGCCACCGCATCGGGGTATCCTGTGAAAGAGGCGTGTTGTCCGTCAACGTCGTAATTAGTGTAGTTGTAGTTTCCGGTGGCATCCGATGGTGACATTGACCCCATGTTGATACATCCGGTGGTGATATTGCCTTGTGCAACAATTGAGCCAAGCACGTTGCGTGCCCAAATGCGTGCCGATGCACTACCGCTGTGTGCATCATCAGAACGGTCGAGTTGCACTGCTCCGGCAAACGTTTTGAAAATTCCTGTACCTGTGAGGAACGAGTTCCATCCTTGAGGTTCTTCTCCGGAAGTGGAGTTGTACTCAACAGTCTCCCATGATTCAAAACTGTTGTTGGGAAGTTGGAATTGTGCATTGGCGCAAAGAACGCCGCCACACATAATGATTAAAGTAAAAAATTTTTTCATAATAATAAATCAGTGTTTATGCTTTTAAAATTATAAATTGAGTTGGGGAAAATTCATCCCTTGCTCATTGCCACAAATGTACCAATCTTTTTCATTAACAGAATGAAATTAGGTGCAAAAAATGTGAAATTGTAAATATTATCAACAAAGTGATGTGATAATCTACAAATTTGCACATAATTGCTGGTGTTGTTCCTGTCAAAACTGAAAGATTATTATGCAAAAAAGAGGTGATTAAAAAATGAACTGCACCCCAAAAGTTTTGAGCATAACTTTTGAGGTGCAGCCTATGGTTGAAATAATTGTTCGATTGCGGATGTTAGTAACACAAAGCGATGCCAATGCTGAATATTTTTAGTTCAGGACCTTTACCGTTTTTAAACATGCGGCAAGGAGCATAGTTGGCATAAAGTCCTATGATGTCCCATAGATTGATTGCCGCACAAATTTCGGTGGTGACAGGGCGCTGGTTGAGGTGTGAGAAACTTTCGTTGTAGTGAATGGCGTCGTAGTGATAATCGCAGTGTGCGCTTGCGCACACGTTAAAGCATAGTTTAGCGCCAGCCGACAGCGAGACGTCGCGGCCAATTGGTTGAATTATCATCAATGGCACGGTGAGGCTGTAGGTGTGTAGGCTCGAACTGCGGTCGTAGTACCTATCGTCCCAAGGACCATAGGTAATATGCCGTGTTTCGGGGTCGCGCATCCAGCGTTGATTGTCGAGTGCGATGTTGCGCCATTGCATGCCAAATCCCAGCATAAAGTGTGTGCGATACAAGCCTTGTGGGTAAAACTTCACGTTTATGAGGTGGTCAAAGCAAAATTCCACCGAATGTTTCATCTGGTTGCGTAAGTCCGATGGCTTTTGAGTCGTGGTAGTCCAACCGATACCGCCAATGTTCATGCTCAGGTCGAAGTGTGTTCGGCGGCATTTCACAATGTCGTTGTTGTCGGTATCACGGTCGACAAATGGTATTTTGAATGAGAGTCCGCGGTTTTCTTCTTTCACCACCGAGATGCCGTCGGGAGTTATGGTGCGGCTGTAAGTGTAGTCGGGATTTCCTTCGGTACCCTCAACCACGAGTGTGACCTTGCCGTTGCGTTCAACAATTTTCACATTTTTTGCGTTGGCAATGCTTATGCTGTCGGTGTTAGCCACGTCGGCAGCACAGATGTTTGTTGCGAAACAAAGGATAAATAACAGGCTGATTGCTAATTTCTTCATAGTTATTTTGTTTTGTAACAGTTAATAATCATTATTTAAACATTTGCTTAAGTTCGTTGAGTGTTGCTTCTCCTTCCATATAGACAAGTGTGACATCGGTCACGGCGTCTTCCGACGGCTTGTTGTTTCGGTAGAAGACGTATCGATATGTCTTGCTTTTATTTCGTCGGAACACATAGAAAGCATATTGCAGCCTACCGTCTTTGATTCCTTCTTCGCGGTCGGTGGTAATCATGGCATCTTCTTTCACCATGCGTTGCACCCACGAGGCAGTGTGTTTGTCGCTGGTGACGGTGATGCTGCGGAAAGAGTTGAGATTATATGCCTTCAGGCGTTCGCCTTTAACCTTTACGGCAGTGACGCTTTTGCGGGCAAGAATGTTATCTTCAAAGCATAAATCGATGCTCAAAGATTGTGCTGAAAGGGCAATTGTTGCCCATAGGCATATTAAAAGTATGTAAAAGCGATTTGTAAGCATACACAATCAGTTTATTGTATTAAACATCATTTTCAATTCATCGTCAATGGCGTTGTCAGTATGATTCAAGTCTACTGTGCGCATTGCTGATAACATTTGCTGCATCACTTGCTCGTTGTCGGTCACTTTTTTGCCGCCAATGTAGGCAACGGCTTCGGAATTGCGCCCGGCAAGCATCACTGACAAGGATACAATCATGGCAGCAAAGCAAGCAGCCACGCCGTATCGCCACGCCATATTGTTGCGACGGCGGTGTTGTTTGGCATGTGCTTTGCCATAAGCTGCAAATGCCATCACAGCCTTCAACTCGTCGAGCCGAGGGTCGTTATTGCATGCAGCGGCACGCATTAGTTCGTGTTCCTCACTTTTGCTCAATGAGGCATCGAAATAGCGTTGTGCCATTTCAAGCAATTGCTTGGTATTGGTGTAATCTATGTTATTTTCCATAACGATTTATTTTGAGTGGAGTTTATTGAATCATTTCATTTTCAAGAATTGTTTGCGAATTGTGCAGCGGGCTCTTGAAAGGGCTTTCCGCACTGCTTGGTCGCTTATTCCCAAATGCTTGGCGGCTTCGACGGTGCTTAGGTCGTCGTATTCAATCAACCTGAACACTGTGCGCTCACGTTCGCCGAGGCTGTTCATCACTATTTTCTCGATGCTTTCGAAAGTGTCGGTTTGCTCTACGTCTTCTGCTACATGGGTGTAAGCCACTTCTATTTTGTCAGGCTCGAAGTCAACCGTATGACGCACTAAGCGGCGTCGGTGGGCATCGATTGATGCGTTTTTCACTGCGGTGACGGCAAGGGCTTGGGCATGGCTTGTGCTGCGAATGTCGCCACGGCGCATCCACAAACGGCAAAATGTGTCTTGAACAGCATCTTCAGCCTCTTCGTCGCGAGCAAAAATGCTGCGAGCATAGCGGCTTAGTCGCTGTTGCAGTTGTTGCCATACCGATGTAAACTCTTGTTCGTTCATTGGTGTATGTCATTCTTTTTGTCTCTCTATAATGGAATACGCATCAAGTGGGCAAGCGTGACACGATAAATTCAAAAAAATATATATTGATATCTATTGTGTGAGGAAGACATAGTTGTAAACAAAAAAGCGAGAAACTTATTTCTAAGCCTCTCGCTTGATGTAGCGGGATCGAGAATTGAACTCGAGACCTCCGGGTTATGAATCCGACGCTCTAACCAACTGAGCTATCCCGCCATCCTGCATCCCTTTCGGAATTGCGAGTGCAAAGTTAGCAAATCATTTTTGTTTTTGCAAATGATTTTTTGCTTTTGCTTGAAAATTTGTTGATTTATGTGCGTATCGATTTGTGAAACAGATGTTAGCCATATAATTATTTTGTTGCATTTGATTGCGCTCAAATGAGCAATCGGGCGCGTTAATTGTTGTTTATATAGTGGGTGGTGGAATATTTAATCACACATATTTATTATATTTGCAACGATGAAAACAGGAGAAAGGAGTAAACTTCCGTATAAATGGTATAGAATAGCGTTGCCTGTTGCCATAGGCATTGGCGTGACGTGGTGGATATTTGCCGACCAATTGAGCGATTTTAATTGGGGCGAAATGCAAATGAGCGGTCGTGCATGGTGGGGCATTGCATTGGCTGTGCTAATGCTGTGTGGCCGTGAATTGGGCTATGTTTGTCGATACAGGTTTATAACGAACGGTGATTTGACGTGGATGCAAGCCTTTAAGGTGTGCGTGATGTGCGAATTTTCATCGGCAATGACTCCGAGTTCGGTTGGCGGCAGCGGTTTGTCGATGGTGTTTATGCACCGTTACGGCATAAGCATCGGCAGGGGCACAACTCTTATGCTCAGCACTGTGTTTTTCGACGGATTGTTTTGCGTGATAAGCCGCCCGTTGGTGCTGCTGTTTGTGCCGTGGAACGAACTTGTTGGTCCGCTAAACGTGGATTGGATAATGGACCCAGGGCTTTTGATAGGGCTAATATATGGGAGCGTTGTGGCTGGTACGCTGCTTTTGTTTTTGGGCATAGTGGTTTGGCCAAACTGGATGCAATCGCTGCTCAATGTGCTGTTTTCGTTGCCCTTTCTGCGCAGATGGAATGCAAAAGCAAAAGAGTTGGGCAACAACATGGTGAATGCTTCAAAAGAACTGCGTCGGCAGAGTGCTGCTTGGTGGCTTAAGTGTATTGGGGTCACTTTCATGTCGTGGACGTGCCGTTTCTTGATAATTAACGCATTGATGTATGCGTTTGTCGATAATCTCGACCAAATGCTGGTTTTCGCTCGTCAGACGGTTGTTTGGTTGGTGCTGATTGTTTGTCCCACACCAGGAGGCAGCGGAGTGGGCGAGTGGCTGTTCAGCGACTTTTATGGCGATATGATTGCCTCGGGCTCGACATGCGTGGTGGTGGCTTTGCTTTGGCGTGTGTTCAGTTATTATGTATTTTTGGTTATGGGTGCAGTAGTGGCACCGTTGTGGTTACGAGGTGATGCAAAAGATGAGGGAAAAAGCAAATGATATTAATTAAATGAAAAACCGATAATATGAACATGAGAAAACTTGTTTTGACTATTGCTTTGGCAATGATGAGTGTGTTGGCGTGGTCGGCTGAAAAGAAAACTGTGGCGGTGATACCTATCGACACAGAGATTGGCAGCACGTCGTGGCGTTACCTCCAGAAAGGCTTGTCGATGGCTGACAAGAAACATGCCGACGTGGTGGTCCTTCACATCAACACCTACGGCGGCACTGTGGAGCATGCCGATAGTATGCGTTCTGCTATATTGGCAAGTAAACGTCAAATAGTGGCGTTTATCGACAACAATGCGGCATCGGCAGGTGCGCTCATCTCAATTGCCTGCGACAGCATTTATATGTGTCAGGGGGCAAACATCGGGGCTGCAACTGTTGTAGGAGCTTCGGGCGAGGCAATGCCTGACAAATATCAGTCGTACATGCGTTCGATTATGCGCAGCACAGCACAGTCGCACGGCAAGGTGAAGCGTCGCGGTGCCGACGGACAATGGCAAGAGCAGTGGTTTCGTAATCCGTTGATTGCCGAAGCCATGGTTGACCCTCGCACTTCGGTGCCGGAAATTGGCGACGACAGCACACGGGTGGTCACTTTCACTGCGTCGGAAGCGTTGCGATATAATTTCTGCGAAGGCATCGAGCAAAGTGTAGAAGGCGTGATTGAGAATCGTTTGGGCTACAGCAATTATGATGTGGTGACATACGAGCCGAGCATGGTTGACATCCTCGTCGGGTTCTTTGGAAGCGGCGCAGTGCAAGCCATTCTCATAATGATTATTATTGGCGGTATCTACTTTGAGTTGCAGTCGCCGGGTATTGGTTTCCCGTCGCTTGCCGCTATTGTGGCTGCGGTGCTATATTTCAGTCCGCTCTACATTGATGGCTTTGCGCAGAATTGGGAAATAATAATTTTTGTGCTGGGCGTCTTGCTATTGCTCATTGAGGTGTTTGTGGTGCCGGGATTCGGCATCACCGGAATTGCCGGCATTGCGCTCATTTTGGTGTCGCTGTTTTTTGCTTTGATTCAGAATGTTTCGCCAGTAGATTTCGGATATGCCACCGATGGCGATGTGATTTGGGCAATGATAACGGTGATAGCGGGATTTTTGCTTGGCGTGGCACTTATAATATATTTGTCGCACAAGATTGGCACAAAAGGCATTTTCAGGCGGTCGGCTTTGTTGCTTGAGCAGCGCGTCGATGAGGGCTATATAGGTGTGCCTTGCGATATGGCTGCTTATGTGGGTAGTCAAGCCGTGGCTTACACCGTTTTGCGTCCTTCGGGAAAGGTTAAGATGCCTGATGGACGAATTCTCGATGCTGTTTCAACGGGCGAATTTATCGATTCGGGAACTCCGGTGAAAGTGGTGCGTTTCGAAAATTCGCAACTTTATGTTGAATAGTGACGATGTGATGAGTTGATGCTAATGCCATTGTTGTCGGAAATCAGATAGTGTGGCTGCAATGGTATTAATTAACGGCAATGAAACAATTTATAATAACGAAATAGAAAACTGAAAAATAACATGCGGGACCGTTCAATTCCACCGGCGTTACAGCCTTTCCCACAAGTGAGTTTAACCGTGCCACAATGGCGTGTTCTGCCCAATGGCGTGAAGATGTGCCAAATTGATAGGGGAGAAGTTGAAGTGGTTCAGGTTGATGTTTATATTGGCGGTGGAGTGCTGGAACAGAATCAGCGGTTTGTGGCGCAACTGCTTAACACAATGCTTTCAAAAGGAAGTAAGAATTACGATGCTGAACAGATTGCCGAACAAATGGCATTCTATGGCGCTGAATTAGGTGGCTCGGTGAGCGACCATCACCAAAAGGTGACGTTGCGATGTATGAATAGCGTCTTGCCCAAATTGATGCCAATATTTTTCGACTGTATCACCGCACCGCAATTCGACGATAAAAGGTTTCAGAAAACTGTTGAGCGCATGATGGCAAATGCAGCAGTGATGAGGCAGCGTGTCGATTTTCTGGCAAGCACGCTAATGTCGCAGATGCTTTATGGCGAACACTCGATGTTGGCTGGCGAGTTCGATTCTGAAAGTCTGCCTTTGGTTACCACTGAACACTTGCGATGTTTCCATAAAAAATATTTCGCTCCGGCTAATTGTCAAGTGGTGATTTCAGGTAAAGTCACACCCGAAATTGCCAGCGAAGTTGAACGCTGGTTCGCATCGTGGCAAACCTGCGCTTTCGAGCCGCTCACGCAGTGGAATTTTGTGCCTCGCAGTCAAGGCGAATGTCGCGTTATTGAGCGAAAAGACTCTTTGCAATCGGCGGTGGTGGGTTCGCTCGATGCAATAAATCGCAGTCATCCACATTACATAGGTTTGAGAATACTTGTTACCGCCTTTGGCGGATATTTCGGGAGCCGACTGATGCGCAACATTCGCGAGGACAAAGGATACACCTATGGCATCCAGGCATATCTTGCCGGACGAAAAGAGGAAGGGCATATAGCAATTTCCACCCAATGTAATGCTCAGCATACTGCTAATGTGATTGACGAAATAAAAAAGGAAATGTGCCGTTTATGCGAAGAGCCTATTTGCGAGGAGGAGTTGAATATGGTGCGCCGGCACATGCTCAGTCAACTGCTTTCGACATTCGACACAGCCTTTGCGCTTGCCGATTACGTTGGTTCGACAATATGCTATGGCGTTCATCCTCACTATTTCAATAGGCAATATGCGCTTGTGCAAAGCATCACGCCCGAAGAACTGCAATCGCTTGCAAAGCAATATTTCATCCCCGATAAGTTGCTGATTGCTGTTGCAGGCAGTGCGTTGAAGTAGTTATGAAATTTTAAAGTGCAAATAAAAAACGATATGCCCAATAAAAATAATTTAACAGTAGCAAATAGTTGCTTAACTGATAATTTTTTACGAAATTTGCACTTGAATTGAAATATTCTAAAGTTACTATAAATTTAAGAAAAGAAAATGGCAAAAAAAAGTGCATTGCAAATGGCTCGCTCTCAATATCAGCCAAAGCTCCCATCATCGCTGTGGGGTGCAGTGAAGGCTGTTAAGGGAGAACCAACCCAGTCGGTAGCCGACCAAGAAGAAATCAAGGCTTTGTTCCCAAACACTTATGGACTTCCTGAGTTGACATTCGAAAAAGACCCAAAGCAATCTAAGTTGGCTGGTGCTCAGTTCAACGTAGGCGTGATTTTGTCGGGTGGTCAGGCTCCTGGCGGACATAATGTGATTAGCGGTTTGTTTGACGGCGTTAAGGCTATCAACAAGGCAAATCGTTTGTATGGATTCTTGATGGGTCCTGGCGGTTTGGTTGACCACAATTATGTTGAGCTCACTTCGGAAATTATTGATGAATATCGTAATACCGGTGGTTTCGACATCATCGGCTCGGGCCGTACAAAACTTGAAAAGCCTGAACAATTTGAGAAAGGTCTTGTAATCCTCAAGGAACTTAACATTAAGGCAGTGGTTATTATTGGTGGTGACGACTCGAACACTAATGCTTGTGTGCTTGCCGAATACTATAAGGCTAAGAACGTTGGCATTCAGGTGATTGGCTGTCCTAAGACCATCGACGGCGACTTGAAGAACGAACTGATTGAAACATCGTTTGGCTTCGATACTGCCACTAAGGTTTACTCTGAAGTTATCGGTAATATTCAACGCGACTGCAACTCGGCTAAGAAATATTGGCACTTCATCAAGTTGATGGGTCGTTCGGCTTCGCACATTGCTCTTGAATGTGCATTGCAAACACAGCCTAACTACTGCATCGTATCGGAAGAAGTTGAGGCTAAGAATATGACTCTTGATGCAATCGTAGCCGACATTGCCGGTGTGGTTGCCAAGCGTGCTGCCAAGGGTGACAACTTTGGTACAGTGCTCATCCCAGAAGGCCTGATTGAATTTATTCCTGCAATGAAGGCGCTCATTGCTGAACTTAACGACTTGCTCGCTGCTCATCCTGAGTTCGCTGGCATGGATGCTGAGGCTCAACGTGAGTTCGTGCTTAGCAACTTGAGCGAAGCAAATGCTGCTTCATTCAAGAGTCTGCCTGCTGGTGTTGCTCGTCAACTTACTCTCGACCGCGACCCTCACGGAAATGTGCAGGTTTCGCTCATCGAAACCGAAAAGTTGCTTAGCGAAATGGTTGGCAACAAACTTAAGGAGATGAAAGAGGCTGGTGAATATGTTGGCAAATTCTCGCCACTCCATCACTTCTTTGGCTACGAAGGTCGTTGCGCTGCTCCGTCGAACTTCGATGCCGATTATTGCTATGCTCTGGGCTACAATGCTGCTCAATTGGTTAATTGCGGTGCCACCGGCTATATGTCGTCGGTTCGCAACCTCACCAAACCTTCGGTTCAATGGATTGCAGGTGGTATTCCTATCACAATGATGATGAATATGGAACGTCGCAATGGCGAAATGAAGCCTGTTATTCAAAAGGCTCTTGTTGACCTCGAAGGCAAGCCTTTTGGCGTGTTTGCTTCGAAGCGTGAAGAATGGGCTTTGAACACTTGCTACTTGTATCCTGGTCCAATTCAATACTTCGGACCTGCTGAAGTGTGCGACCAAACTTCTCGTACTCTTTACTACGAGCAAGGCGGCAAGTAATCAGTATGTAAAAGAATGGTGTTTGCACTCGCAAAAGGAGTGCGGTGCAACGTCATATTTATAAAAACCTAACTCGCAACTTGCAAAATCCTCGGTTCTTTGTTGAGCCGGGGATTTTTATGTTTAGTGGAAAATTATTCGGCTTTCAATCCCACAAGGCGTGCTACTGCAATGGCAATTGATGTTGGGCAGTGGGCAAGAAGCCAAAAGGCGATGCGATAGTGTAGCGCCAAAGTGCGGCTTGCTTTGCAGATTTGTTTGTTCGTTTCGGGGTAGGTGTTTTTCCAGCGTGTGATTTCGATGGGTGTGCCACGCAACATTTTAATTTTTGCTGTGAATTTCAATCGCAGCAAAAATGGTTGATATGAAAGGGAAAAACTTTTGCCTTGCTGTTTAAACCATTCGTTGAGCATATCGGCATAAAACAGATGGTCGGCGAGACGTTTTTTGTGGTTTTGATGGGTGAGGCTGTCGGGGTTAACCCGATAATGATAAAGCGGTAGGTTCACCACAATGTTTCGTTTTGCGAGAGCCAAAGCACGGCAAGTAACCGATAGGTCTTCCCAACAGTCATGACGATGTGTGGCATAGATAAGATTATCAATAATAAGATTTCTGCGTATTAGCTTTGACCAAAGCGAAAAGTGAAGCACATTGATTGGTGCGCGGTTGATGTCGATTGCCATTGTGTTGCTGGCAAATGCCATCACCTCTTGATGTTTATTGTGGTTGCTGAAAAAAGGCGACGAAACAATGTCGGCATTGGTGTTGGTTGCTGCTTGCAGCAATGTTTCTGCCATGTCGGGTTCAATCCAATCGTCGCTATCAACAAACATTAAATACTGTCCTTGAGCACGTTGAATGCCAATGTTGCGTGTATATGCAGATCCTTGATTAGTTGGATTTGTGACAATCGATATGTTTAGATTGTTGTGTTGCTGAACAGCCGTGTTTAATATTTTTGGGCTTGAATCGGTGCTTGCGTCGTTAACGAAAATGTATTCGATGTTTGGTGCAATGGTTTGCGCAAACAGCGATTGCAGGCACTGCTCGAGATATTGTTCAGTGTTATATACGGGTGTTATGATTGAAACTATCGGTTGTGAGTGGCTCATTTTGAGGGTGGTTGATTGAAGACGTTAATTTACAATCTTTGCAAAAGCAACGTAGTGGGTTGGTGAGCCATGTTGATAATCGTAGGCTTTGCCGCAAAATTCAATGGTCTGGAACTCTCCTTTATCGCTGGTGCGTGCTTTGATTTTTACGTTAAAGTCCTCGATTTGTTGATTGTTAACTTGGTTCATTAAGTCAAGTATGAGTTTCTTGTCGTCGGGGTGAACCATTGCAATATAGCGGTCCAGGTCGTCGTCGGTATTACGTCCCGTTTCGCGGGAATATGTCAATAGGGATTTGTCGATGCTGTTATAAACGAATACCCACAATTTAGCCGCTTCAACCAAAGCAAGCGTTTTCTTGCGTATGTCTTCAAGTTTGTTTTCAGTATTTGTTGTTTCGCTCACATCGCAAATGATTCCTAAGATTGCCGACACGCTGCCAATGTCGTTGAGCATAGGGATTGCAAATATTTCAATAACCGACCATTTGCCATTTTGTGCCGATTTTCGCACCGTGATGTTGACTGATTGGCTTTCGCCATGCATCAGTTTCTCGAACGAGGCGAGGAATATGTTGCGGTCTTCGGGGTGGATTGTACTGAACAATTCATCGAAAGAAGTGCTGATAGAATTATTGGCAAAATCGGTTCGTGTGAAATCGTGCGTGCTCACATCGTAACGCCAAGCCAAGATGCCGGCAATAGGAAGTGCTTTGCCGAGAATCAGTTTGATGCTTTTAAGTTCGATGAGTTTCGCTTGGTTTTCGGTGACGTTACGAATGGTTTGCAGAATACGAGTCACCTTTCCGCTCACGTCGGTAGTGCCATAGGTGAATGTCTCAACGTGGTAATACTTGTTGTTGCTTGTCGACAACAAAGCGTAGCAACGACGGTCGGTTGATATTTCGCCGTTTTTAATCCTAAGAAACATCTCGATGTATTGTGCACGATATTGCGGTGCAATGTGTTGAAACACATATTCGGCGCTGAAGTTCATAGGCACAATGTCGGAGCCCTTAAACCGGTAGTATTTGTCCTCGGCAACGTCGTAGATGTAAGCACCTATACCTGTTAGTTGCAGGCAGTCGCGAAGAAGAGCCAGATATTCGTCGGAACGTTGTTGCTGGTTATAGTCGCAAGTGATGTCGTTAATTGCAAGTATATAGTTCATCACTTCGCCTTGAGGCGAGTGAAGCATGTGAATGTCGTATTGGATTGCAAGTTTATCGTTGATTGCCTTGCCGAATATCGACAGGGTTTCGTCGGTGTAGTTCAGGAAAGCAGAATCGTTGATGCTTTTGCCTTTTTTCAATCTTTCGATGTTCTTTTTTGAGATGATTCTCGACTCAAATAAGTTTGGTGCATTATCGATGTGATTATAGTTGGTGATTTTTTTGCACCATGAATTCAGGTAGACGCATTTGCCAGTCTTGTCGTACACGGCAATGGGCATTGGAATGGTTTCGAGCAGCCCTTTATATGCATCACGTCGGATGGTTTCGCGCTCCAAATCGTTTAGCCGTAGTGCTCTTTCTTGCCACCTTTTTGTTTGTGTTCTTAATATAACCAGCAGAAGCGCAATGATAGCAGCAAACGCCAATAGGATTGCTATAAAAACGGGAGTCTGTATGTTAATGGTTATACAAAATATCCCTCCTAAAGGTATGTGCGTACTTATCATCAGATTGGTTTATCGTTATTAAGCTAAGGTTTCTTATCTATTGTTGTGTGATTGCTAATAAGCGTAATTTTAATCATCACAAATATAATTAAATCGTTGCACAACAGCAAATATTTATTGTGAATAATGTGACGATTTGTTGATTTTTTTTGACGTATTATATTGCCTATAAGTTGCGAAAAATATCCGAATTGTCGTTGATTGGTTTTGGCTTAATATAATTTGACAGAATATTTGCCGTAGGCACTGAAAATTTTTTGTAAATTTGTAGGTTTAATAATATTAACTAAATTATACTGATAATTTTATGACAGCAAGTTATGGATTATTGCGGATTGCTTCAGGTGTGCCAATGGTGAATGTGGCAGATTGCGATGCCAACGTGCAACACATTGTTGAGTGTGTTGAAAAAGCATGCAAGGCTAATGTTCAGTTGCTTGTGCTCCCTGAGTTGTGCGTAACCGGATACACTTGTGGCGATTTGTTTGGTCAAACTGTTTTGTTGCGAGGCGCCTTGACTGGTATTGAAAAGATTGCCAAGTCAACCGAAGGCAAAAACATTGCCGTGGTGGTTGGTGCACCAGTAGCCTTTGCCGGACGTCTGTATAACTGTGCTGTGATGATTAGTGGTGGCAAGGTTGTAGGCATTGTTCCAAAAACATACATCCCTAACTATCGTGAGTTTTATGAAAAACGATGGTTTGCTTCGGCTGCCACGTTAAAGCCAAATGCAAGCATTGACTTGTGCGGCACAAAAGTGCCGTTTGGCTGTGATATTTTGTTTTGCATAGGTGATGCAAAAATTGCATGTGAAATATGTGAGGACCTTTGGGCACCACTTCCTCCAAGCACAAGGGCTGCCGTTAACGGCGCTAATGTGATTGTTAATCTGTCGGCAACAAATGAGTTGGTGGGCAAGCACGACCGTTTGATGGATTTAATCAGGCATCAATCGGCGAGTTGTGTGTCGGCCTATGCCTATTCGTCGTGCGGATATGGCGAATCTACCACCGACCTTGTGTTTGCTGGCAATGCCATTGTGGCAGAGATGGGTGAGGTGCTTGGCATTGGCAGCCGCTTTTGCACCGACGAGCAACTCGTGGTGGCTGATGTTGACATTGAAAAGATTAATAATGCCCGCATGGTGAACAGCAGTTTTGCCGATAGCCGTCAGGCTTTGCCGGGCGATTATCGTGAGGTGATATTAGATGTTAATTCTGCCTGCGAAACAAGCCAATTGCTACGGAGTGTTGAGCGAAATCCGTTTGTTCCGTCAGATGACGATAAACTAAATAGACGTTGCGAGGAGATTTTCAACATCCAAACCGAAGGCTTGATGCGCAGATTGCAGCATACTCATGTCAAGTGCCTTGTTATTGGCGTATCGGGCGGGCTCGATTCTACGTTGGCATTGTTGATAGCCGAACGAGCCTTCCATCGGTTGGGCTACGATAAAAGCAATATCATAGGCATTACTATGCCGGGATTTGGAACGAGCGACCGTACACTCACTAATGCGCTTTCGCTGATGCGTGCAATGGGCATTTCTATAAAGGAAATTCCTATACGCGATGCAGTGCTTCAGCATTTCAAGGACATTGACCATAGCAGCGATGTTCACGATGCCACTTACGAAAATTCGCAGGCTCGCGAGCGCACTCAAATTCTGATGGATTGTGCCAATAAATATAATGGTATTGTGCTTGGCACTGGCGACCTTTCGGAACTTGCTCTCGGCTGGGCAACATATAATGGCGACCACATGTCGATGTACGGTGTTAACGCCGGAATTGCCAAAACGCTGGTGAGGTATTTGGTGAAGTGGATTGCCGAAAATGTTGCGGTGAAAGCGTGGGGTGACGAAAGTCGCATCACGTTGCTCGACATTGTGGATACTCCAATCAGTCCGGAACTTACGCCTACCGATGCTCAGGGCAACATCAAACAGAAAACCGAGGACCTTGTTGGCCCGTATGAATTGCACGATTTCTTTATCTACAACATGCTCGTATATGGTTATTCGCCGCGCAAGATTTATTTCCTTGCCCGTCATGCTTTTGCCGGCGAATATGACGATGCTACAATCAAAAAATGGCTCACCGTGTTTTGCCGCAGGTTCTTCAATCAGCAATTCAAGCGTTCATGCTTGCCCGATGGCCCTAAAGTGGGAGCAATCAGCTTGTCGCCGCGAGGCGATTGGCGCATGCCGAGCGATGCTTGTTCGGAATTGTGGCTGAAAGAATGTGAAAATCTTGATTGATTAAAACCGATTGATGCTACCTGATTCTGCCGAAGTGATATGAGAAAGACATTGATGAACATATACAAAAGTTTGCGAATGGTGATAGTGACACTGTTGAGTGTCGGGTTGTTGCTTTTTGCTGCGCTTTATGTGGTGTTGTCGATGCCTTCGGTTCAGAACTATGTTTGTAGTGAGGGCGAGAAGGAGTTGTCGAAATTGCTTGGCACGAATGTTGAGATAGGCGCGGTGAGCATATCGCCATTTCACGATTTAGTGCTGCATGATGTGTATGTGCCCGACCAAAAAGGCGATTCGCTGCTTTATGTGAAAGAACTTGGCGCCGGAATAAGCATTTACAATCTGCTCGCCAGTCGCAGGTTGGTGTTCACTTATGGCGAAATAATAGGTATGAAAGGGCATATCACAAAGCAAACCCCCGATTCGCCTACCAACATGCAGTTCATTATTGATGCTCTGTCAAGCAAAGATAAGACCAAACCGCCCACTAAGTTCGACATTAAGATTTATAATGTGGTGATACGCAAAAGCAATGTCACTTTTGATGTGCTTAGTGAGCCGCACATTACCGGTGAATTCGATAAAAATCACATCAGCATCAGCAATTTGAGGGCAGACGTGGCTTTACCTCGGCTCAAGAACGACGATTTTATTATCGACGTTAAGCGCGTTTCGTTTGGCGAAAAATGTGGGTTTGTGCTGAACAACCTTGCATCGCAAGTGACGCTTAACAACAGGCTTGTGGCATTGAAAAATTTGCGCATCGAACTTGAAAATTCTCTCATCGTAACCGATTCGATAGGATTGGCTATTAATGGCATATCTAATCTGAAAAACGATATTAAGAGTTTGCCGATTGATGTAGAGTTGAATGATGTCGTTGTAACGCCAAGCGATTTGCGCGGTTTTGTGCCTGTTCTCGAAAAATTCGACGAGCAGTTTAAAGTTGCGTTGAGAGCCAGTGGCAATGCTGATGCCGTCAGAGTGGCGATGCTCAAAGCCTCGAGCCAAGATGGCAGTGTCAGCGTTGATTTGAATGGCAACATCGGCAATTTGGGTGATGCCGAGCATCTGGTTTTCGATGTGCCTCACGTTTCGGTTGATGCAAAGGCGGCTGAGGTGGTTAAAATCACGTCGTCGTTTTCGCATCTTAACGACCAACTTGCTCGAATAATTAACGAGTGCGGCAATGTGGCTATTCATGGCAAGACAAAAGGTGACAAACACAATGTTGACTTCGTTGGAAACATCTTCACCTCGGTTGGCGATGTGAAAATGAAGGGCCGTTTGTCAAATATTTTTGGAAAACGCTTGAATTTTGGCGGCAAGGTGGTGACTGATAAACTTATGCTCGGAAGGTTGCTTGGCAAAGAGTCGACTTTTGGCGACGTGGCTCTTGATGCCGAAATCGATGCAAAAGTCAACGGAAAGAATGTTGACGGCAAATTAAAGGGCGAAGTGCCATATATCGACATAAAAGGTTATCGATATAGCAACATCGTTGCTGATGTGCTACTCGATGGCGATTTGCTCGACGGTTCGGTGACAATCTACGACGATAATTTGCAAGCCATGATTAATGGCGTGATTAAGAAGGCAGGCGACCAATCGGAGGTGGATTTAGGCTTCGACATGATTCATGCCGACCTTGCTGCTTTGAATTTGATGAAAGGCAACGACCGCAGCAATTTGTCGTTTAATGCGAGTGCCAATTTCTTCGGAAACAAACTCGACAATGCCACAGGTGAGGTTTTGATTAAGGATTTTGCACTTGTCGATAATAGCGATGTTGGTCTTCACATCGAATCGTTTCTTGTTGAAGCCAACAACGAAAGCGACCCTCAAAACATTACACTCACCTCCGATTTCCTAAATGGCAAGATTGTGGGTTCGTTTGATTTTGTGAGTCTTGTGCCTACGTTGCAAAACATCCTGGCGCAATCGTTGCCGTCGCTTATTCCACGAAACGATGACGTTGAAAGCCGTAGAAGCAATGATTTCAAATTCGATTTCACACTCGACCCGAGCGAAGAATTGCAGACAATGTTCAAACTGCCTGTGAATGTTGTGTATAAAACCACTCTCAATGGATTTGTGAATGAGCCTGACGAGAGTTTTGCGGTTAATTTCAACGCTCCCTATTTGCAGCAGGGCAAAAAGATAATAGAATCGACGTTTGTCGAGGCTTCGAAGCGTGCCAATGAACAGAATGTCAGGGTGACAGCACAAACCATTTTCCCGCTAAAGAAAGGAAAAACAGTGGTGACACTGAACGGGAATGGCGTTAACGACCGCCTCGACACTGATTTGAGTTGGCGAGTTATGACCGATAGGGCATATAAGGGAACAATTGATTTGAGCACGCTTTTCCGTCGCGGCAGCGACGACCGCATGGCAATGAACATTAACATTAATCCTACAGAATTGGTGTTTAACGACACTATTTGGCAGGTGAAACCGGCATCGGTGAACATTGATGGTGGCGTGATTGCCGTGAACAACATTCGTGGCGTGTGTGCTAATCAGCGAGTGGTTATCGACGGTTTGGTGTCGAACAACGCGTCGGATATGCTTGTGGTTGAACTCAATCAAATGAGCCTTGATTATGTGTTTGAAACGCTGGGCATCGACAATGTGATGTTTGGCGGTGTTGCTACGGGCAAATTCTTTGCTTCGAACCTCCTTTCGGGTTCTCCGATTCTCGAAACACCCGGATTGCACGTCGACCGCATTGCCTATAACAAATGCGTGATGGGCGATGCCGACATCATCAGTAATTGGGATAACGACACGAAAGCCATTAACCTGCATGCCGATATTGACCAAGACAATGGGCTGCGTTCGCAAATAACAGGAGCCATTTATCCAATGCGTGATTCGCTCAGCATCAATTTTGATGCTCATAAGGCTAAACTCGGATTCCTTCAGCCGTTTATGTCGGCAATCACATCGCACATCGAGGGCGAAGTGTCGGGCAAGGCTTGCCTTTATGGCGATTTCCATAACATCAATCTCTATGGCGACATCTTTGCCGATTACCTGAAGTTTAAGGTCGACTACACCAATGTCTATTACACCGCATCCGACTCGGTGCACATTGTGCCGGGCTTGATTGAGTTTAATGACATTACTATACTTGACCGCGACGGTCACACTGCCAAGGTGAATGGTTGGCTGCGTCACGACAACTTCCACCGCCCGGTGTTCGATTTCAATATCACCCATGCACGAAATTTCCTTTGCTATGATGTTACTCCGGCTTTGAGCCCCGATTGGTATGGAACGGTCTACGGCAACGGTTCGGCTTACGTCAAGGGCGGTCCGGGCATTTGCACCATTGGTGTGAACATGGAAAGTCGTCGCAATAGCAAATTCACTTTTGTGCTTAGCGACGAGATTGCTGCAAGCGAATACACATTTATTACATTCCGCGACCGAAACCGCAAGGATAATGATGAAGAGCAGGATTCCATTCCTAAGATTGTGAGGGAACTCACGGCAAAGAATGTTAGCACCGAGTCGAAGCCGTCGGTGTTTAAAATCGACATTTCTGCCGACATCACTAATGATGCACAACTCACTGTGGTTATGGACCCTGTGGGCGGTGATAAAATTAGGGGCTATGGCAAAGGCAATTTGCGGTTGACCTACGACAGTACCGACGAAAGTCTGGGAATGTACGGAAAATATGAACTTGAAAAGGGTAGTTATAACTTCACTCTTCAGGATATTATTATTAAGGATTTCACCATTATGGAAGGAAGCGGCATTAGTTTCAACGGCGACCCGTATAGCGCAAATCTCGATATCAGGGCGGTGTATTCGTTGAACGCTAATTTGCTCGACCTCGACGAGTCGTTTGCTTCCGACCGTGAACTTAATAGAACTAATGTGCCGGTTAACGCCATACTAATTGCTCGTGGCGATATGCGCGGACCCGACATTTCGTTCGACCTCGACTTCCCCACAATCAGCACCGATGCTGCCCGCAAGGTGAAGAGCATTGTGAGCACCGACGATATGATGAACCGCCAGATACTTTATCTTTTGGCTTTGAACCGCTTCTACACGCCGGAATATATGGGCAACACCAATCGTGGAAACGAACTCACGTCGGTGGCTTCGAGCACGCTGTCGAGCCAATTGGCTAATGTGCTCGGGCAGTTGAGCGACAATTGGAGCATTGCGCCTAATTTCCGCAGCGACAAGGGCGACTTCAGCGATGTTGAGGTGGATTTGGCACTCTCGAGCCAGTTGCTTAACAACCGATTGCTGTTTAATGGCAATTTCGGCTATCGCGACAACTCGATGAACACACGTAACAGCAACTTCATTGGCGATTTCGACATTGAATATCTGCTTAATCGCCGTGGTACGGTGCGACTGAAAGCATACAATCACTTCAACGACCAGAACTATTTGGTGAGGAGTGCACTCACCACTCAGGGCGTGGGCGTTGAGTTTAAGTTTGATTTCGATAATCCTTTCCGTCGCCGCCGAAAGGTTTTGCCTGCAAAAACCGACAGCGCAACTAATGTTATTAACCAACCGAATGACCCCGATTTGATTAAATGATAATGGACTTCTTAAGATATATATATTACGGAATTGTCGATTTCATGAATGTGGTTAATGCGCCTATAAGCACAGTGCTTGTGGTGGCGCTTGCATTGTCGGCAATATGGTTCACCGTAGTTACTCGTGGCGTTCAATTCCGCTTGATAGGCGATATGGCTCGCTTGTTGGTGGCAGCCGACAAGAAAGTGGCGCGCGATGCCAAGCGCAAACACATATCGTCGTTTCAGGCTTTTTCGGTATCGATTGCTTCGCGTGTGGGCACTGGCAACCTTGCCGG
This sequence comes from Muribaculaceae bacterium, assembly GCA_051878455.1. Taxonomy (GTDB): domain Bacteria; phylum Bacteroidota; class Bacteroidia; order Bacteroidales; family Muribaculaceae; genus SFTJ01. The sequence continues at coordinate 6,817 of JBJEKD010000048.1, read as the reverse complement.
TGTAGCCACGGCAATTGTGATAGGTGGTCCGGGAGCCATTTTCTGGATGTGGGTCATGGCTCTTGTGGGGTCGGCTAACGCTTTCATCGAGTCCACTTTGGCACAGTTGTTCAAAATCAAAGGGAACGACTCGTTTATAGGCGGTCCGGCTTACTATATTCACAAAGGGTTGAAATCGCGCTTTTTTGCGTGTGTTTTTGCCGTGTCGATAATCGCTTGTTTCGGGTTTGCCAATAACATGGTGCAATCCAACACAATCTCTTTGGCATTTACTTCGGCATTCGGCGTCGACCAGATGTGGCTTGGAGTGATTATGATGACGGTGGCTCTGATAATATTCTTTGGCGGTATTCAGCGTGTGGCAAAGGTCAGTTCGGTGGTTGTGCCGTTTATGGCTATCGTGTATGTGCTGGTCACTTTGGGTGTGATTGTGGTGCGTTTCGACCAAATTCCCCATGTGCTTGACATGATTGTGAGCAATGCTTTCGGGTTCGACCAAGCCGTTGGCGGCGGAGTGGGCACTGCAATAATTTATGGCTTTAAGCGCGGATTGTTCAGCAACGAGGCTGGCGAAGGCTCTGCGCCGAACGTGGCAGCCACTGCCACAACGAGCCATCCGGTGAATCAAGGTCTGATACAGGCACTGGGCGTCTACACCGACACATTAATTATATGCACTTGCACGGCATTTCTGATTTTGAGCACCGGAGTGCTTGGCAACGGTCATTCGGGCATCGAACTCACGCAGGATGCCATGTCGAGTGTGATAGGCGATTTCGGTTACACGCTTGTTGCTTGTGCCATATTCTTGTTTGCCTTCACAAGCATAATTGGTAATTACTATTACGGCGAATGTAATTTGCACTACATCACTCGCAACCGCGGCGTGTTGGTTGCCTATCGCTTGTGTGTGGGTGCTATGGTTATGGCAGGTTCTGTGTCAACACTCGAATTGGTGTGGAGTTCGTGCGACTTTTTCATGGCAATTATGGCGTGCGTCAACATTGTTGCCATTATGTTGCTGGGCAAATATGCTGTTCGCTGCCTGAACGATTATATGAAGCAAAAACGCGCAGGAGTAACTCCTGTTTATCACTCAAGTGTGATACCTGAAATTGAAAACGAAACAGAGGCTTGGAGTTGAAAATGAAGCGAGGAATTGACATATTAAGTAGGTTTGTGATTTGTGTGGCTGCGATGTGTTCGTGGCAGGGGTTGCAAGCCACTGAAGTGCCTGATTCGCTCGTGGCTGCCGATAGCCTTGCCGTGACCGTCGAGGCTGCCGACACCGTTAGCCACGACGGCGACTATTGGAAACGCCAACTGCGCATGGGCAAACTCGACCTTAACGATGAGTCGATTGTCTATCCCTCGTTTTTGCAGATGTGTGTGAACATCTATCGCTGGGGCGACCGCACTTTCAACAGTTACGACCCCGATTATGTGGTGGGTACGGGCAAACGCTGCAAGGCATTGTTCAAAAACGAGGAGTGGATGGACAGTTACGCAATGCGTTTCCCGGAGCGAAAGACCCTGTCGATGATTAGTAACGTGTCGGCAAACGTGGGCGCATACGTTTCGTATATGGCTGTGTCGGTTGGGTATAGCGGCGAGGTGAATAAATTGTTCGGTGGCAGAGGTACCGGGCAACGCAAACTGGAGTTTCAGTTTACTTGTGCTTTGCTTGCTGCCGATGGCTATTGGGTGAAAAACTCGGGCGGAACAAACATAAAACGCTTTGGCGACTACAACGGCGGGCATTGGGTCAATGAGCCTTTCCCGGGGCTGGTGCGTGAGTCGTATGGCGCCGACATATATTATTTCTTCAATCATCGCAAATATTCGCAAGGCGCAGCCTACAGTTTCTCGAAGTATCAGAAACGCAGTGCAGGGTCGATGATTGCCGGACTGACGATTTCGCATCAGAACGTGGGGCTCGACTTTGCGCAGTTGCCTGAAGCCATGAAGGTGGAATTGCCCGACGAGCGCACTGTGTATCGGTTTAAATACAACGATTATTGTTTCCTGCTCGGATATGGCTATAATTGGGTTTTCAAGCCTAATTGGCTGTTCAACATCTCGGTGCTGCCTTCCATTGGCTACAAGCATTGCTTCCGCGACAACATCGACGGCTACAACGACATTTTCTCGGTAAACATTAAAGGCAAAATGGGTTTGGTGCACAACAACAAGCGGTTTTTCTATGGCTTGTGCATGAAACTCGACGGCCATTGGTATAGGAGCAGCAACTACAGTTTCTTTAACTCGGTGGAAAGTATGTCGCTTATTGTGGGATATAGATTTGATATTTTTTGAGTTTAAAATAGTGTAACTACATATTATTATATAAAGATTTCTGACATGAGTGTTATTATTCTTGGAATAGAGTCGTCGTGCGACGACACCTCGGCTGCCGTGATTAAGGACGGTGTGCTGCTGAGCAACGTGATAGCCTCGCAGAAGGTACACGAAGCCTATGGCGGCGTGGTGCCCGAGTTGGCATCTCGCGCCCATCAGCAGAACATTGTGCCTGTGGTGAGCGAAGCCATCCGCCAGGCGGGCATCAGCAAGCACGACATTAGCGCGATTGCGTTCACCCGCGGTCCCGGCTTGATGGGTTCGCTGCTTGTGGGAACGTCGTTCGCCAAGGGGATGGCGTTGTCGCTAAACATTCCGCTGGTCGACGTGAATCATCTTCACGGCCATGTGTTGGCACATTTTGTGAAAGAGGACGAAACCACCGAGGTGCCCGAGTTTCCATATTTGTGTTTGCTCATATCGGGAGGTAATTCGCAAATCATTAGGGTGAACGCCCCCAACGATATGGTGATTTTAGGTCAGACTATCGACGACGCTGCCGGCGAGGCGTTCGACAAGTGCGCCAAAGTGATGGGTTTGCCTTATCCGGGCGGTCCAATCATCGACCGTTTGGCTCAAGAGGGCGATGCCGAGAGGTTTAAGTTCAGCAAACCGCACATCCCAGGGCTTGACTACAGTTTCAGCGGACTGAAAACATCGTTCCTCTACACCCTTCGCGATGCGTTGAAAGATAATCCCGATTTCATCGAGCAGAACCGTGCCGATTTGGCTGCTTCGTTGCAGAAAACAATTATCGACATTCTTATGGACAAGTTCGGGAAAGCGATTAAGCAGACGGGAATTAAGACCGTGGCTATTGGCGGCGGCGTGTCGGCTAATTCGGGCGTGCGCGAGGCTGTGCAGGTCTACTGCGAACGCCGTGGCATTAAGGCATTCATTCCCAAACGCTCGTTTACTACCGACAATGCTGCCATGATTGCCATTGCCGGCTACTATAAATATCTCGACAAGCAGTTTTGCGACGTCAGTCTGCCACCGTTTGCAAGGGTGACTGTGTGACCGTGCGCAAAATCAAAAGAAATTCATTAATCGAACATTTATTTAAGGAATAACAGGATGAAGTATTCGATAATTGTTGTGGGCGACGAATTGCTCATCGGGCAGGTTGTCGACACCAATTCGGGCTGGATTGCCCGTCATTTGCGTCCTTTTGGCTGGACTGCTCAAAGCGTTAAGGTTGTGGCTGACGATGCCGACGAGATAACGCGCGCTATCGACCAGGCCTTTTCGCAAACCGATGTGGTGCTGATGACAGGCGGACTGGGCCCCACCAAAGACGATATCACCAAAGCCACGCTCTGCCGTTATTTTGGCGGCGAGATGGTGCTTTCCGAGCCCACATTGCGCAATGTTGAGGAAGTGCTCGCCAAACGCGGTCTGCAAATGAATCCGCTTAACCACAATCAAGCCATGGTGCCGTCGTCGTGCCAGGTGATTCAAAACACGGTGGGCACGGCTCCGCTTATGTGGTTTGAGCGCGAGGGCAAGGTGCTGGTGTCGATGCCGGGTGTGCCGTTTGAAACCGAAGCCATGATGCGTTCGGCGGTGATTCCAAAGTTGGTGAAGCACTTCATGAGCGATGTTGAGGTGGAATATCGCACGTTTGTGGTGATTGACTTCTCGGAGAGTGTGCTTGCCCTCACGCTCACGCAATTCGAGGAGCAGATGCCCGATTTCGTTCATCTGGCTTATCTGCCCAAGCCGGGCATTATTCGTTTGCGCCTTTCGGGCTGCCATGCCGACAAGGCTGTGCTAACCCAAGCCATGAACACGCTTGAAGGGCAATTGTGTGAATTGCTTGGCAATCGCATCATTGCCAAAGAAGATAAAATGCCCGCCGAAATTCTTGGCGACTTGCTGCGTGCACGCCACCTCACGGTGTCGACAGCCGAAAGTTGCACCGGTGGCAACGTGGCGCACACCATCACCGAGATTGCCGGCAGTTCGGAGTATTTTCTTGGCTCGGTGGTGTCGTATTGCAACGAGGTGAAAAAGAATGTGCTTGGCGTGGAAGAAACGGTGCTTAACACTGTTGGAGCCGTGAGCGAACCCACCGTGAAGCAAATGTGCTTGGGCGTGAGCCGTGTGCTCGGCTCCGATTGTTCTGTCGCCACGTCGGGCATTGCCGGTCCTGGTGGAGCCGTTCCGGGCAAACCCGTAGGCACAGTGTGGATGGCTGCCAAGTGCGGCGACCGATTGGTGACCGATTGCCGCCGTTTCCCCGGCGACCGTGCGCGCATAATCGACCGTGCAACCACCCACGTCACGCTTATGCTCATCAAATTGCTGCTTGAAAATTGATGCTCTTGCCGTGTTTCGCGCGGCGGCTTTTTGCCCCGATTGGCACAGCCACATGCAAATAATGGCAAAAAACAGCCGTTTAGTGAAAATGATGCATAAAATTATTGATTGATAGGTTGGTGGAGTGGAAAATAATTATTAACTTTGCACCACATTTCGAGGCAGCAGTACAACGACTACATCCCTTCAGTCATGTTCTGTGACTCTAATCGTTGAAACTTCGTTGCAGAGCAATGATGCTTACGACTCTGCAAAAAGCGTAGGACGGTATTGTAACGGGCGATTAACGTCGCCTTATGAATATTGGCGCTACTGCGAAGAAAAGTAGCAGTTAAGATGAGTTGCTGGGTGAACAGCCTCTCACACTGATTGTGTACTTTGCACTCTGTCGACACGAAATGAAAAATAATAAGAATAAATAAAAAATATAAAGTTAATAGCCATGTCAAAAGTTTGTCAAATTACAGGCAAGAAGGCGATTACAGGTAACAATGTGTCGCACTCAAAAAGAAGAACAAAGCGTAAGTTCAACGTGAATGTGTTCAACCGTAGATTTTTCTGGGTAGAACAACAACAATGGATTTCCTTGACAGTGTCAACTTCGGGTCTCCGTCTTATCAACAAGATTGGATTGGATGCCGCTCTCAAGAAGGCTGCTCAAGAGGGTAACTTAACCAGTATTAAAACTATAGAAAAGTAAAGAACAAGATGGCAAAGAAAGCAAAAGGCAATAGAGTTCAAGTTATTCTTGAATGCACCGAACAAAAGGCAAGCGGTGTTCCAGGAATGTCGCGTTACATCACCACTAAGAACCGCAAGAACACCACTGAGCGTTTGGAGTTGAAGAAATACAACCCATATTTGAAGAAAGTAACAGTACATAAAGAAATTAAATAACAACCTGAGTCATGGCAAAAAAAGTAGTAGCAACTCTTCAAAAAGGTGAGGGTCGTACCTATAGCAAGGTTATTAAGATGGTGAAGTCGCCTAAGACTGGCGCTTACGTCTTCAAGGAAGAAATGGTTCCAAACGACCAAGTGCAAGAAACCCTCAAGAAGTAATTGAGAAATTCGTAGTATTAATATTTCTATATACGGCAGGTTTTACAAGATTTTGTGAAACCTGCCTTTTTTTGTCGCTATATGTGTTTTGCAAGGAGAATGTTTCTCTATCATTGCATCATATAGGAAGCGCTGGACGAAGCAGTGTTTCAACATCCCTACGCATTTGCTGCAATTTGCACAGCCCTGTTTGCGAATTGCTTTGTTTGAAGTGGAGTAGTAGAGTGTGATTTGATTGACATGCCATCAGTAGGTGGCGATGTGTGCGAAGGCTATTGTGCTTGTGTGCCTGAAGATGCCTTCATAGCCACAATGGCAACCTTTATACATTGCGGCTTGCTGTTGCGAGGATAGCGGTTATAGGTGATGAGAGGGGTGTTGTAGGCGATTATGTGGATGCGTTTATGTTGTGATAAGGGTGGTTTTCGGTGTTAATGTGCCTTTAATGGGTGTTGTGAGAATATTTAGTGCTTTACTCCTTTGCTGTTTAGCGAAATGCGTGCAATACTGTGTTGTTTCATGAAATTATGTTGTGCGGAGCCGTTTGTTATTAGTTGTTTTGTATTATTTTAAGCCTGTTTTGTTGCTTTTATATTATTTGCCTAAACAACAAATTGACGAATAGACAAATTTGTTTCTGTTGCATATTCGTCAAAAATTTGCATATTTTACAGATATTTCATTAAATTTGCCATACTATTTTCGCTAATTCAAAAATAATGATTTAATTTGCATAATATATGACCGAAATGTTTCAATTAAAGAAACAAGATTAGTGACATAAATTTAAATACAATCATAAATGTAGTGACCTAAACAATCGCTCATTTACTTAAAAGAAACAATTAAGTAAATCAACTAAATATTAATTATTATGAAAAGAACGAAAGAAATTTTCATTCCTTCTACGAACAGACATGCTATGTCTGTTCCATGGGATTCGTTGCCTATGCTGCGGCATTTGGCGCGACTATTTATTGTTGTGGCGATGGCTTTAGCCTTTGCCCCCGCAGCAAATGCTAATCAATTCTCGGCAGCCGACATCACGTTTGAGTCGCTCGACATGAATGCCAAAC
>JBJEKD010000047.1:76129-86818 GCA_051878455.1 Muribaculaceae bacterium | reverse complement strand
GGTAACCGCCCCCTGAGCCCCGGACTGAAAAGCCCGGGGCTTATTTTTTGTCCCCACCTGCCCCCAGCCTGCCCACCACGGCAGCCGAGGATTGTTAAAAAACACACATCTGCATGGCTTTGCATTGAATTTCCGGCGGTTTTTCTTGACAAAACGGAATGTGATGCGTAAATTTGGGGTTATACATCAACCCCCAAGAACCATGAAAGTGAGGTTTCGCATATTTACCATTCTGCTGATGAGCTGCATTTGGGCATCATCGGCAAAGGAAGTGAACTCTGTGTTAGATATGGACTTCACCGACGGAGCCAACGAAGTGGATGAATATGCCTACTATGCCAACAGTAATATGACAATGGACCTTAACAGAGGCATCGAAAGCATTACCTACGATTGGAACAATATGCCGAGGGAAATCACATTCACTTCAGGCGCAATCACACGCTACACCTACGATGCCGCTGGGCGGAAGTGGAGAGCCGAATACGTTACGCTATTAACGGCGATGTGAGGAGCAGATAAACACTGAAACGCTGTTCTTTAGTCCGATTCTGGCTCACACAAGTTAATCAGATTATTGTGGATTTTAGTTTGCTGTGGTTAGGCTAACGGCTGTGATATTATTAAAATACAGGTGAGGTTAGAGCCGGGCATAGTGTACGCCCGGCATCCTATAAAGAAGATGATAAAGGGTTTTATTCGGCAACCGGGATTTTGTCGATGCGGCGTTGGTGACGTCCGCCTTCGAATTCGGTGCTTAGGAACACTTTCACAATTTCGATTGCTTCGCTATTGGTTAAGAATCGTCCTGGGAGAGCCAACACGTTAGCGTTGTTGTGACGTCGGGCAAGGCTTGCAATCTCCGAGGTCCAGCAAAGTGCCGAACGAATGCCTTGATGCTTGTTGAGCGTCATGTTGATTCCTTCGCCGCTTCCACAGATTCCAATACCGGGATAACATTCGCCGCTTTCAACTGCTTTGGCGCAGAGGTGTGCGAAGTCGGGGTAATCGCAACTGTCCTCGCTGTAGGTTCCGAAATCGTTATATGCGATTCCTTGAGATTTTAAATATTCAATCACTGCCATTTTTGTTGCATAACCTGCGTGGTCGCTGCACAATGCAATCGGTTTGTTTGGTTGTAGTATCAACATGATGTTGGGCTTAAATGTGTTATAATTATAAGATGTTGCAAAATTACGAAATCTGGGACAATTATCCTCGAATCAGGCGAGGAAAAAGCGTTATTGGCTTCCGAGAACGAGGCATGCGAGGCCCACAAGGAGCACAGAAAGGTCGATGAGTTTGAGTTTCACGTTTTTTTCGTGTAGGGCAATCACACCATAGGCAAACGACACGAGCACGCTTCCGCGCCGAATCATCGACACTACCGAAATCATTGATTCGGGGAGTGAGAGCGAATAGAAGTAGGCAATGTCGGCAATGGTGAGGAATACGGCAATGCAGGGAATAGTCCATCGCCAAACAAACGGTGTGCTGTCGGCGGAGATTCGTTTGATGATGAGAATTGCCGAGCCCATGATTAAGCATTGATAGAGCGAGTACCATGCCTGCACTTGCAGCGGGTCGTAAAGCCGAAGCAAGAATTTGTCGTAAAGTCCGCTTATAGCGCCCATCACAGTAGCGCCCATTATGAGCCATAACCAAAGGCTGTGCCTTATTGAGAAGCCTTCTTTTTTGCCTAAACGACTTACAAAAAGCAATGAGCAAAAACCGAGAATGATGCCAATCCATTGCATCAGGTTGAGCCTTTCGCCAAAAATGATTAAAGCGCCCACAAGCACGAGTACGGGACGAGTGGCGTTGACGGGACCGGTGATGGTGAGGGGCAGGTGCTTAACGGCATAATAGCCCATCACCCACGACGATAGCACAATGAACGATTTTAAGATGATGAAGGCGTGCCCAGCGAGATTTCCGCCAAAGCCGAATGAGCCGTCGGCAATAGAAGATGCCCATACAGGCGACATGAGCAGCGTTCCGAACAAGGTGTTAAGGAAAAGTACTGCCAACACGTTGTTGCCGTTGAGCGAAAGTTTTTTGAAGATGTCGTAGATGCCCAGGCATAACGACGATGCAATAGCAAGAATAATCCACATAATAAGCCTAAAACAATGTTCATTAATGGGTTGAAATGTTTTTGCGAGAGCAAAGGTACGCAATTTTTCTCATTCGGTGCCGACTATGATTACATATAATTTGCTGTAATGGTTTTGTGGTTTGGTTAGATTTGGCTATCTTTACATATCAAATTAGTTTTATAATTGAAAAATAATATGAAAAAATACATCTTTTTTGCACTTTTTGCAGCAATTGCGATGGCAGTAGGCGCCGAAGTGTTGCCGAAGGCAAATACAACAGGCGGAAAGCCATTGATGGAAGCAGTGGCAAATCGCAAGTCGGACCGTGACATGACAGCCAGCGGCACAGTGAGTAAACAGCAACTTAGCGACATGCTGTGGGCGGCATGGGGCATCACCCACGACGGCAAGCGCACAGTGGCTACTGCCATGAACCGCCAAGAACTGTCGGTTTACGTTGTCACCCCCGAAGGAGCCAGTTTGTATGATGCGTCGAACAACTCGCTTGAAAAGGTTAATGATGCCGATTTACGCGAGTTGGTGGGTATGCAGAAGTTTGCCACCGAGTGTCCGTTGAACATAGTGTTTGTGGTTGACACCAATTTGCAGCCCGAAGCATCGATGCAAGGCTATTCGGCAGGTGCAGCATCGCAAAACATCTATCTTTATTGTGCATCGGAAGGGCTGAAGACAGTGGTACGCGCCAGTTTCAAACGTGAGGAACTGCACAAGGCTTTGCAGTTGCCATCGCATAAACGTGTGCTATTCATACAGACAGTGGGGAAATGATGGCAATGCGCAAGTTATCGGCAGTTTTCGTTGCTCTGCTTCTTTTGGGTGTTAGTGGCTGTGGCGGTAAAGACGACACCGCCGATGAAATGGTTGGCGACAGTGTGACGGGCAATGCACAGCCTTCGCCTGCAATCACGACGGGAGAGGGCAAAACAATAGCCGACACGCCCAGTGCTCGCACCAAACTGATTGTTCATAGCATACCGGTTCACATTGTTCCCGGCAGGCTTCGCAGCATTTTCAACGACACCAACGGAATGCATCTTTCGGCTGCCGAAAGCATTGGCATAAAGCCCATCAAGAATATTAGAGATGCTTATAATTTGCAGCGACCCATTCAGCGTATAGCAACAAACCAATACTATACTGTTGATTCGCTCACGCACTCGATGCCGTTTTTGGTTCCAGAGGCGGTAAGCCTGCTGGAGGATATAGGACGGCGTTTTGCCGACACCATACGAGCCCGCGGCGGCCACGAATACCGTATTAAGGTGACCAGTGTGCTGCGCACCGACCGTTCGGTGGCAAAGTTGCGACGTCGCAACCGAAATGCTTCGGAGCAGTCGGCACATTGCTATGGCACTACTTTCGACATCAGTTATGCTAAATTCATTTGCCTTGACTCGACGTTCATTGTGTCGCTTGCCGACCTAAAGAACATTCTTGGCGAGATACTGTATGATGAGCGCGAAAAGGGGCGTTGTTATGTGAAGTTTGAAACCAAGCAGGGCTGCTTTCATGTCACTACACGCAAATGAGAGAAAGGGAAACAAGATAAGAAATAAGGCAGAATGGGGAAATACAGCGACGCGATAAGGCGTTATCTCGACGAAAAGGGAATTGAAAGACTTGATATAAAGGCGGCGTTGATTGATATGGACGGCGTGCTCTACGACTCGATGCGCAATCACACGAAGGCTTGGAAAATGATGTTTGATGACTTGGGCATCAACACCGACCGCAACGAGTTTTTCCTCTACGAAGGCATGACGGGAAGGGCAACCATACAATTGATTTTTAAGCGTGAGCGTGGCATTGATATGTCGGACGATGACGCTCGCGAAATGTATAAAATGAAAACTGCCAATTTCCGTTCGCTGCCGCGTGTCGAAGCCATGCCCGGTGCCTACGAGATGCTAACTGCCTTGCGTAGCAACGGCGTTTTGCGAGTGTTGGTTACGGGCAGCGGTCAGGCTGACGTGATAAATCGCATCGACGAAGATTATGCCGGATTGTTTGCTGCCGATATGCGCATCACAGCCGCCGAGGTGACGCACGGCAAGCCCAATCCAGAACCATACCTTAAGGGTCAACTCCTTGCTGGGGTGAAGCCCCATCAGGCAATAGTGATTGAAAATGCTCCGTTGGGCGTGCAAGCAGGCAACGCCAGCGGCTCATTCACGATAGCCATCACCACAGGGCCAATTCCTCGGCAGGCGCTTATCGACAGCGGTGCTCATCTGGTGTTTGACTCGATGTGGCAATTTGCTGCCGAGTTGCCCGAATTGTTAAGTGAAATGAATTCAGTGTGTGTTACGAACAAATGATAGAAGATTATGGAACATCAAAACATTATATTCACCAACGATGTGAGCAATGCCATCACAAACATACTCAGCACTAAAAAGTTTAATAGGCTGTTTGTTATCACCGATGCCGACACGCATAGGCTTGTGTTACCCCAAATTGCTCATAATCAGTATGTTGCCAACGCTGTAGTGGTGGAATTTCCTGCCGGTGATGTGAACAAAAATACCGACTCGCTGATTTCGGTGTGGAAACAGATAGGCGAGGCTGGCGGAACGCGCCATTCGATGGCTATTAATCTTGGAGGAGGTGTGGTTACCGACCTCGGCGGCTTTGCTGCGTCGACCTTTAAACGAGGTATTCCGTTCATCAACATCCCTACCACTCTGTTAAGTGCCGTTGATGCTGCCATAGGCGGAAAAACGGGTATTAATTTTAATGGATTGAAAAACGAAGTCGGTGCGTTTTGCGAAGCCAGCGATGTGGTTATCAGCACGGCTTTCCTCGGCACGCTGCCCGAAACGGAGATTAAGTCGGGCTATGCCGAAATGCTGAAGCACGGATTGCTCAAAAGTCGCGAAACATTCATGTCGCTCATAAGTTTCGATGTGGTTAACGGCGACAAAGACCGCTTGCTTGAATTGCTGAAAGAGTCGGTTGAGGTGAAAGCCGAGATTGTGCGTCAGGACCCGTATGAGCATGGCATACGTCGTGCGCTCAATTTGGGGCATACCGTTGGGCACGCCTTCGAGAGTATGGCGATGACTCGCCAGAAACCCATCCCGCATGGCTACGCTGTGGCTTACGGATTGGTGGTAGACGTGATTCTTTCGCATTTTATGTGTGGCTTCGATAGCGCAGATGTGCATCGCATTGCCGACTATGTGCTCAGCAATTACGGCTCGTTCTATATAACATGCGACGATTACGATGAGTTGCTTCGACTGATGAAGCGCGACAAGAAAAGCCGTCAGGGCGAGATTAATTGCACCTTGCTTGGTGCTCCCGGCGACATACGCATCGATTGCATAGTTGACGACAAGACGATGAAAGAAGCATTCGACCTCTATCGCGACTTGATGCACATTTGATGCCCTGATAGGGTTGATGTTTTACAAAAACATATACTGAAGGCTCCCCGACATCGCTGTTGAGGAGCCTTCGTTTACGCGCGTAGATATATAAATGAAATTCCCAAAAGTCGAGAATGATTATTCGATTTTGCGTTGATGGTCAACAAAGCGCAGCACAAGATATGAGATTACGAAATAAACAGCGGCGAGTGCCCATAGCGCCAAATAGTTGGTGCTTTGTTCGGCAAGCGTAGCGCCCATGTTTGAAATGCCCCACAATGCTTGTATTGCCCATGTAGAGGGGATTATGTCGCCGACAATAGTCCAGAATGGGTTGATGGCAAATCGAGGCCACGAGATGCCCGATACAAAAACAAAGAACACCGATGTGACCACAATTACGCAGAACACCGTTTCGCGTTTGCGAATGAATGTTTGCAAAGTCATGGCAAAGAATATCACGGCAAAGATGAATGGCACAGCCAGCATAAACACATCAGTCAGAGAGCCGTTTTGCGGGAACGAAAATGCTATTGGCGTAAATCGCCACAAATACACCATAGGAGCCAGCATCAGCAAGAAGTAACAGAGTGCTTTGCCCATAAGAGTGGCAAATGCGCCTACATTCACAGCCAAAGGGTCGATGCCGCCGTTGGCAAGTTTGCGTTCGCGCGAGGTTGCCATTATGAGTGAGATGCACAGGATGAACACTTGCTGCAAAATCATCACCAAAATTCCGGGCAGAATGGCGGTTGCCATACCCATTGTCCGGTTGCCAAGAGGAACAATGCGGTAAGGAATAGGCAAGGCGCTGCCGGTGGGGGCATTCTCCAACCCGGTGAGTTTGCTGTTTTGGGCTTTGGTGCCGAGTTCGTTGCCCACTAAAGTGGTTGCCGACAGGATGTTTTTATAGCGAAGAAATACGCTCATGTCGGCATACACCTCAATGTCGGTTTGCTCGCCACGCCCCACCTTTCGTGAGAAGTCGCTCGGCAGATACACAACGCCGAACACATCTTTGCGATTGAGCATCATTTTTGCTTCCTGCATATTGGCTGCATAACCTGCCACTTTCACCAAGTCGGTGGCATCGAGCATACGGGCATATTCGCGCGACATTGGTGTGCGGCAATCGTCGACCACTGCCACCGGAATGTCCTTCATAATCTCCGGATTATACACCAAAGAATAGAGCACGGGATAAACCAAAGGCAACAGCACGATGAAAATCAATGCACCGACATCGGTGAACACCAAGCGAAATTCGTTGATGAACACCCTTGCTATGTCGTTCAGTATGTTTTTAACCTTTCTCATTAACATTGCATAATTGTTTAAGGCACATACACCGGATGCAGGCATTTGCGCTTCATGTTCCAAAGGAGGAACGCCGGTGCGATGACGAATAACAGCATTGCAGCATAGTATGGTGCCGAATAAGCAAATTCCAGCCCGTTGAGCGCTTGATTGCAGTAGATTATAAAGTAATAGCGCGAAGGCAAAATCCAACTGAGGATGCCCACCCAACTATACATTTGCTCCACTGGGAACGAAAGTCCGGCTATTGAAAAAGCCAGCACACCGCTGATGCAGCACATAGAGAGCGCCATTCGCGGATTTACAATCAGGCACGACACCAGGAGTGCAAAACCTTGCGAAGCCACCACAAGCATAAACACCGCCAAAAGCATTTGCCACATTAGGCAGTTGAGCGGATAACCTGCAAAGCCGTAGAAAATCAGTTGCATTCCCCAACCGGCAAGAAAGAAAATCAGCGTCTGCGGCAGCAGTTTGCCAAGCACTGCCATCCACATGCTGCCTCCGGCGCTTTGCAGCCATTCCACCGAGGTGCGGTTTTTAATTTCAATGGTGAGCGAATAGGCGGTTAATATCATCACCATGAGCGCAAGCACAGTGGTGCCGAACGAATTGCTGAGATATAAGCCGTAGTCGAGCCACGGGTTGCCGAGCGAGTGCATGTGGGTAACATAGGGCTGAAGCATGGAGTTGATGGCATTGTCGTCCATGCCCATAGCCGACAGGGTGCCGTGCATAACGCCGGCGTTTGAGAGCAGCGACACCGTGGTGTAGCCTTTCAGCATCAGCGAAGCAGGGGTGATGCACGAGAAGTTGATGTAGTAACTCAGTTCGGGTTTCCGTTGCGAGAGCATATCGCGTGAGAAGCCTTCGGGGATAATCACAAATCCTAATATCTTGCCTTGGCGAATGTAGTCCATCGCCTCGGTGTAACTGTTGAGTTGATACTGCACATCAACGCTCTGAAACGAGTCTAAAGTGCGCACCACAGAGCGCGACGCCGAGGTCTTGTCGAGGTCGACCACTGCGCTTGGCACATTGTCGGCAACGCCTCCCGAAAGAAGCGTTACAAAAAACACTGCGGCAAACAGGGGCACAAACACCATACAACCCCAGTACATGGGATGATGCTTCACCTCATTCAGCCCGCGAGCCACTGAGCAACGCAATATTTTAAGAAACTCTTTAATCACCGTTGTCAGAAATTATTTTTCGAGAATTACCGACATGCCGGCACGCAGATTTTCAATTGGTTTTGCCGGACGAGCCTTAACTTGGAATGTTTTGCTGTCGTATTCTCCGGTCGATTTTGTGGAACTCCACACTGCATAACTGCCGAGGTCGTGAATGTAGTAGACCTTCATTGTGGTTTGCATCTTGCCCAGAGCAGGTATCATAACTTTAATTTCTTTGCCGTTCTGCAAATCGTTGAGCAACTCCTCACGCACGTTGAAAGTTGCCCAAAGGTCGTCCTTTTTAAGGATTGACATAACAGGCGAGCCAATCGATACCAGTTCGCCCACGTTAGGATAGATGTCGGTCACTTCGCCGTCGCATGGCGCAATCAGATACTGGTCTTCGAGCAGGGCTTGCACCTCATCAACGCCACCTTTGGCAGCGTCTTTCATGGCTCGAGCCGCCATCTTATCCTCGTTTTGCGCGCCGCGTTTAGCCATTTCATATTGCGATTGGGCGGCATCGGCTTGCGCTTTCGAAGCGGTGTAGAGCGCAAACGCCTCGTCGCGTTTCTGCTCGGAAATTACGCCTTCGTTGAATAGGTTTTGCATGCGGTCGTAGGTTTTCTTTGATATTTGTTGGGCAGCCAGTGCTTGTTGCCAAAGGTTGTAGGCGGTGTTGATGAGTTCCACGCGCGTGCCTCCTTCAGCCTTTTGGCTTTGAGCGGAAGCGGCAGTTTCCATCGATTGCGCCTGAAGCAGTTTGGCATCGGCAAGCGACGAATGGATGTGGGCCAGTGTGTCGCCGGCATGCACCATTTCGCCTTCTTCAACATACACTTCAGCCAATCGTCCCGGCAACTTACCCGACACTCTCACGCTGGTGCCTTCAATTTGTCCTTGAACCGATTCGCTGGCAGGCTTTATCAGCAGCAGACCGGCAATGCACAATGCTGCCACTACGGCTCCGAAAATAGCCACTCCTGCCATTATCGACTTATTCTCCTGTTTGATTTCGTTTGCGTCTTCCATTATGTGATGATTTTTTTATTTTTCGGGATAATTAATATGTTTATATGATAGTCAAAACTCCATTGTGCCAAGCACTTTCGACAGATACACGTTGCACAGCAGCACGTCGATTTGCGCATCGATGGCTTCGCTGTTAGCCTTCAGCCAAGCGGTGTGGGCAGCCATCACGTTGTCCACCGGCATCACGCCTTCCTTGAAGCCGACCTTTGCCATTCGCAGGTTTTCGTTTGCCTTTTCGAGGTTCGACATGGTGGCAAAGCGTGTCCTCACGGCTTCCTGTGCCTTGAATGATGCTTGATTGACTTGCAATTCAATTTTGTCGCGGGCATCGGCAAGTTCAATGTTCTTAATCACAGCCTGGGTTCGGGCAGCGCGATATTTGTTGTAGTTACCGCCCCAATGCCACAAAGGCACTTTGAGTACGGCGCCAACGCTGAACGCTCCGGCAAATTTGTTTTTATATCCGTTGTAGGAGTTGGGGTTGCTCACCGAGTACATTCCCATGACAGCCAGTTGCGGCAGCATCGAAGCCATTTCCACTTTTGCCTTTTGTTCGTAGATTTTCACCCCGAGTTGCAGCGCGTTCATGTCCTGACGGCGAGCATAAACGTCGTCCATGTTATATGCGGTGGCAGGCATCGAGGTGTCGTCGATTTGCTGTTTGCCTTCGTCGGCGAGGGTCATCACTGTTGTCGACGGCAATCCGCATAATTGTGCCAGCAGCATGCGCGATAATGCCAAGCCGTTTTTCACCTTTGTGAGGTCGACGTTTGCCTCGTTGAGTTTCACAGCCACGCTCAGCGCATCGGCTTTGGTGGCAACGCCTTGTTTCACCATGGCATTCACATTGTAGTTCAGGGTGTCGAGCAGTTGCACATAACTTTCTGCCAAATCTTGCTTGGCACGCAGCGACACCACTTGCCAATATGCTGCATCCACTTGATATACCACATCTTCCATTTCCTTGTTGCGCATAGTCTTTGCAAGGTCTTCGGCGTAACGGGTGATTTCGTTCATGGCTTTGATTTTGCCGCCGAAATACACCGGTTGGGTGAGTGTGAGCGCGCCGGCAAACACGTTGTGTATATCGTAGGTGAGAGCGCTTTTGGGCAGCAATGCCACTTGGCTGGGTACGGGTTGACCGTTAACCGTCACCGGCACGCCTGTGGGGTCGGTGACAAGATTGAAATCATATCCTCCTGTGGCTGGATTGAACGACTTGGTTGGCAGCAGGGCATCTTCTTCAATCAGCGAAATGTTTTTTTGATTGTAAAGATAGGTGGCTTCAAAGTCGAGAGCCGGCAAATAGGCGGCTTTCGATTCGGCGCGCTGATAACCGGCAGCCGCTATTTTCTCGTTGGCAATGATTATTGCCTTGTTGTTTCGTAATGCCATATTGCGGCAAGAGTCGAGTGGCACCTGTGCCACCGTTGTCAAGCCGGCAATCACCATCAGCATTAAAATTTGTTTTCGCATAATATTTGGAATGTCTGTTTTCTTTCGTTTGTATTATTGCAACGCAAATTTAGTGCTAATGCACTTGCAGCAAATGGGTTATGGGATTATTGAATAGAATAATAATGAATTATTGACCAAATTTTAAATACTTTTCACACTATAATTGCTGATATTTTGATTGACATAGCACGAATAGGTCGAAAAAAATAATTAATT
>JBJEKD010000047.1:0-76029 GCA_051878455.1 Muribaculaceae bacterium | reverse complement strand
AATTGCTGATATTTTGATTGACATAGCACGAATAGGTCGAAAAAAATAATTAATTTTGTTTTTGTTCATAGTAAGTGAATTGTGAGAGTAATTTGCAAATAGTGTAAAATAATAATCTGATATAGTTAAATGCTTATGGGTGAAAAGAAAAAAGTTAGTCGTCGTGGTTTTTTGCAGTTGCTTGGCGCAGGTGCGGCTGTCACTACGGCATCACTCACAGGGTGTCGCACCGAAAAGGCAAAAGAGTTGTCGACTGACCGGGGCGAAGTGCCCACCGACAAGATGACTTATCGTCACATGCCCGATGACGACCGTCCGATTTCGTTGCTGGGTTATGGTATGATGCGTCTGCCGGTACTCGATGAGGACAAGCAAGTGGAAGGCGAAAGCCACATCGACCAAGATGAGGTTAACAGCCTGGTTGATTATGCCATTGCTCATGGCGTGAACTATTTCGACACATCGCCGCGCTATTGCAAGGGCTTCTCGGAACAAGCACTTGGCATTGCTTTGAGCAATCACAAGCGCAGCGAGTTTGTTGTGGCAACCAAACTGTCGAATTTTGCTGCCGACGACCAGACACTCGAGGCAAGCATTGCCATGTATCGCAACTCGTTTAAGCAACTGAGAGTTGATTATATCGACTATTATTTGCTGCATGCCATTGGCGAAAAGGAAAACTATCTGAAACGCTACGTCAATAATGGTGTGCTAAACTTCTTGCTCAACGAACGTGCCGCCGGACGAATTAAGTATCTTGGATGGTCGTTCCACGGCACGAAGGAGTTTTTCGACTATATGCTGAACGAGCAACCGGTGAAGTTCGACTTTGTGCAAATTCAAATGAACTATAAGGATTGGCACTATTCGCAAGAGGTGAACGCCGATTACCTTTATCACGAACTTGCCAAACGCAACATCCCGGTGGTGATTATGGAACCGCTGCTTGGTGGCGGATTGGCAAAGGTGAACCACAAGGTGCTGGCTATGTTCCAGCGTGTTGCGCCCACACTGTCGCCTGCATATTGGGCTTTCAGGTTCTGTGGCCACTTCCCTGGCGTGCTCACTGTGCTTAGCGGCATGACTTATATGGAGCATTTGCAGGAAAACATCCGCACTTATTCGCCGCTTGAGCCGTTGAGCGACGACGAATTGGCGATGCTCGAAAAATCGGCAAAACTCATCAACGAGTTCCCGCTCATCGGGTGCACCCATTGCGAATATTGCATGCCTTGTCCCTATGGGCTTGACATCCCAAGCATTTTTGCTCACTACAACAAATGCCTTAACGAAGGCACGTTTGCCGATGATGTGCACAACGAGGACTATCGCACCAATCGCCGTGCGTTCCTCATTGGCTACGACCGCAAAGTGCCGCGTCTGCGTCAAGCCGACCATTGTGTGGGTTGCGGAATTTGCAGGCCTAAATGCCCGCAGCGAATCAATATCCCCGAGGAGATGCAAGCCATCGACCGCTATGTGGAAAAACTTAAACAGAATCCTAACGACTAAACTGCCTTATGTTACGAAAAATAAGAATCATTCTTGCCGCGATATTCTTTATTGCCATCACCCTCTGTTTCCTCGATTTCACAGGCACCGTGAGTCGGTATTTGGGATGGATGGAAAAAATACAGTTTTTGCCTGCTTTGCTGGCTTTGAATGTGGGCGTGGTGCTTTTTCTTGTGGTTTTGACGCTTGTTTTCGGACGTGTATATTGCTCTGTAATATGTCCGATGGGCGTGATGCAGGACATCATTTCATGGCTGCATAACCGCAAAAAGAAGGCTCGCGTGCGTTTTAATTATGCAAAGGAAAAGCGAGTGTTGCGCTATGGCTTCCTTGCTGTGTTTGTTGTGCTGATAGTGATGGGCTTCACGTCGATTGCTGCCCTGGTTGCACCGTATAGCGCATACGGACGAATTGCTGCCAACCTTTTTGCTCCGGCTTATGCTTGGCTTAACAATTATCTGGCGTCGATTGCCGAACACTACGAGAGTTATGCTTTCTATTCGGTGGATGTGTGGCTGAAAAGCGGCATTTCGCTGGCTGTGGCTGTGGCAACGCTTTTGGTGATTGGAATTCTGGCGTGGCTTGACGGGCGCACCTATTGCAACACGGTTTGTCCGGTGGGCACTGTGCTCGGCTTGATTTCACGTTTTTCCATTTTCCGCCCGGTAATCAACACCGAGAAATGTGTAGGTTGCTCGCTTTGTGCCCGCAAGTGCAAGGCTTCGTGCATCGATGCCAAGAATCATCGCATCGACTATTCGCGCTGTGTTGCTTGTATGGATTGTATCGATAATTGCAGTTCAGGAGCCATCACTTACGCCCGTCGCAGCAAAGCGGCGCCTGCCGAGGCCGACACTGCCGATGCTTCAACCGACACCTCGCGACGTGGTTTCCTCACCGTGGCTTCGCTCTTTGCCGTTGGCACGGCATTAAAGGCTCAAGAAAGCAAGGTGGACGGCGGTTTGGCAGTTATTGAAGACAAGAAGATACCTACCCGCAAATGCAAAATCACCCCTCCGGGTTCAAAAGGAATAAAGCATCTGACGCAACACTGCACTGCTTGCCAGTTGTGTGTAACCGCGTGTCCAAACGGCGTTCTTCGTCCGTCGAGCGATTTGTCTACTCTCATGCAACCCGAAATGAGTTACGAGCGCGGCTTCTGTCGCCCCGAGTGCAACCATTGCTCGCAAGTGTGTCCGAATGGAGCAATACGTCCAATTCAACTCGACGAAAAGACCTCGATTCAAATCGGTCATGCTGTTTGGATTCCCGAAAACTGCATAGTCAACACCGATGGCGTGAAGTGTGGTAATTGTGCTCGTCATTGTCCTAACGGTGCCATCAAAATGATGCCAAAGGACGAGAACGACCCCGAATCGCCATTGTTCCCTGTGGTTGATGCCGAACGCTGCATTGGCTGCGGTGCATGCGAATATGTGTGTCCCGCTCGTCCATTCAGCGCAATCTACGTCGAAGGCAACTCCAAGCACCGCGAAGTGTAAAAGCCTCTCGTTATAAGAACGGAATTAAGACCGTAGGGTGGTTGTCACACAGCCACTCTGCGGCTTTTGCATATTGTGTTAATTGGGGTGGGGATTTGCTTGATGCAGGGACTGGATTTAAAGATTTGCCGTTCTCGCTTGTTGCTCTTGGCTATATGCCTGCAATTTTATATCTTTGCTTGCATGACGGCAGATTTTGAAAATATTGAACAACTTTTGCGTGACAGCAAGCCTGACGAGGCGATTGCCTTACTCGATGCTTATGTGGCTGATTCGGCATCGTGTAGGCTCGACACGGCATATTTTCTGTTGGGTAATGCCTACCGACAAAAAGGCGATTGGCGTATGGCGATAAATAGTTATAATCGCTCGGTGCAGATTAATCCCGACGGTCAGGCTGCAACGGCTCTGCAAGCAGCCAATGAGGTGCTTGATTTTTTTAATCACGACCTTTACAATCCGTAAGGACAAGGGCTTAGAAATCGATTGTTACAGCCACGCTTTCGAGTTGGCTTTTGAATGGCGGGCATAGTTTAGCCACGGTGATGGTGCCACCGCTGATTTGGCTGCCATAGCGTTGGTTTATGGCACGGATGATGCGCCCGGCAACATGCTCGAGCAAATTTGATGGCACGCTCATCTCGGCGTTCACAATGTTGTAGAGTTCGGCATAATTGATTGTTCCACTTAACTCATCTGATTCGATGGCTTGCTTCATATCGCAATGCACGGTGAGGGTCACCTCAAAGCGGTTGCCCACGGTGCGTTCTTGCGCCGCCACTCCGTGATGGGCATAAAACAGCATTTTGTTGAGTGTGATTGATGTAGCCATAATCTGATATTATTTTGCGTTGTAGTCGACAGGAACCCAACGATAGGCACCAATGTCGATGCTTCCGTTGTAGATTCGCTGTTGCCCATATCGGTCGGTGAGGGCGTGCTCGGGGCAAAGACTAACATCGCCGGCGGCAATGGCGCTGCTCTCGTTGCCAAGACGGTAATCGAAGATGTATTTGTTGCGCTCGATGCGGAATTGGGCATCGCCGTCCCATTTGCAGTTGATGAAATTGTCGTCGTCGCTACCATTGCTTTGAAGCATACAATTACGCAGCATCACGTCGGTGCCGGAGAAATCGTTTTCGTTGAACTCGCGCACGTTGCCGCTAATTATGCAGTTGTAGAGGTGAACCGATGGCTGAAGTGCGTTGCCGTCGTCGTCGGTGAGCACAACGGTGATTATAGGAGAGAACTTCAATCCAAACAGGTAATAATTGGCAAAGGTGCAGTTGACAAAGCGGTAGGTGCCGCCTTGCATTTTCACCACGTCGTAGGCAGCGTCGCTGAACTCGCAGCCTTCGGCTTCAATCCAAGCGTTGTTTGCCACCATCACGCTGTTAGAACTATTGTGAAGCACCGAGTTAAACAGATGCAGGGCTTTAGCATCGGCTGAAGCCGCCGAAACGATGATGCCGTTGCTCGAACCGCGCATCAACACATATTGCATTTCGTTGCCACGGCTGTCGACACCAAATTCCACACAGCCCCATTGCCCCGACATGATGTCGTAGTTTGCGCCTTCAAACAGATAGTCGGTGCGGTCGCCACGCAGGTGTATGGGCTTGGGTTGAGTGCCGCAAGCCTTCAGTGTGCCGTCGATGCGCATGGCTGCCTTGTCGTGGAAATAGAGGGTTGTGCCGGGTTCGATGGTGAGGGTGACGCCCGGTGCCACATAAAGCGTGTCGAAAATCACATACGGCTTGTTGGCTGTGAGGCATGCGTCGGCGGTGAATTGCGGACGGGTGAGGCGTTCAACATCCTGACCCCAAGCACGCAGCACCACTTTCTGAGTCATGCCGTTTGTCACGAAGTTGATGCAGTCCTCAGCCAGCAGCGGCGCGTCCTGCCCATTGGCGTCGAGTTTGCTTTCAACAAAAACAAATATGCTGTCCTCGCCGCGAATGCTTACGTCGTGGAACACTTCGCCTTTCATGCCGTCGACGTTGAGATAAAAACGGTGCGCAGTGTTGCTTGAAAGCGATATTGACGAAATGTTGATTTGCTTTTTGTGACGGTTATACACCACAAATTGCTTTGTGGGTGTGCCTTGCTCGGTGAAAATGGTGTCGAAACTCAGAGTGTCGCACGAAAATTCAAGCAAGTCGCTGCTCGAGGTGGTGAAGCCGTCCTCGATGCAACTTGTGCAGAATGCCAGCAGCGTTGCCAGCAACGATATGATTATGTTGCGTAGTATTGCCATATATATTGTGTAACGAATACAAGGTGCGTAATATTGTGATTCCTGGCAAAAGATAATGCTCGCAAAGGTGTGGTGGCGATTTCGATTATTATTCTTATCTTTGCGCTGACAACAACGAAAATAATTACAGGCTGATGAAATACTTTATAATAGCAGGCGAAGCCTCGGGCGATATTCACGGAGCACAACTTATTCGCTCGTTGCGCCAGCGCGACCCACAGGCTGAGATACGCTTCTTTGGAGGCGACAAGATGGCGCAGGCTTGTGGCGTGAGCCCGTTGGTGCATTATCGCGATATGGCTTATATGGGTTTCATTGAGGTGGCAAAGCATTTGGGCACTATCATGGGTTTTCTTAAGACTGCCAAACGCACCCTCGACGAAATGAAACCCGATGCGCTGATTTTGATTGATTACCCGTCGTTCAACCTCAAAGTGGCAAAATATGCTCATTCGCAAGGCGTTAAGGCATTCTATTTCATTTCGCCTAAGGTGTGGGCATGGAAAGAATATCGGGTGAAGCAAATTCGCAAGTATATAACCAAGTTATATTCTATTTTGCCTTTTGAAACCGAGTTTTATGCACGTCATCACTATGCTGTTGACTATGTCGGCAATCCCACAGTTAAGGAGATAGCCGAGGCAAAGGCGGCGTTTGTTGACGACCGCACGTTCCGCGAAACCAACGGACTGGATTTGCAGCGTCGCATCATTGCCATTGTTCCGGGCAGCCGTCGCAAGGAGATTCGCGACAATCTGCCCACTATGCTGCGGGCTGCGTCGCATTATCCCGATTGCCAAGTGGTGATTGCCGGAGCACCGAGCATCGATGCTTCGCTTTATGCCGAGGTGATGACGTCGGCAAGCGTTAATGCCGATGTGCCTGTTGTGTTCAACCAGTCGTTCCGCCTTGTGGATGCTGCTTGCGTGGCATTGGTTACCTCGGGCACAGCAACGCTCGAAACTGCCGTGCTGGGCACTCCGCAGGTGGTGTGCTATCGCATGAATGGCAGTCCGCTTGTGTATAACCTCTATAAGCATCTGCTGAAGGTGAAATATGTGTCGTTGCCTAATTTGATTGCCGACGATGCCGTGATTCCCGAATTGCTGTTGCACTATTGCAACGAGGAGTCGGTGAGCCGTTGGCTGGGATTGTTGCTCACCGATTCGCCCCAACGCCAAGCAATGCTTGCCGGTTATGCCGAAATGAATCGTCGACTTGGCAACAACGATTGCACTGCCAATGCTGCCGAGAATCTTATTGCCACTCTCCGCAATGGGTGAAAAGTGCAGCCTTTTTTATCAATCCTTTTTTGAATAATGAATTATGCGTGAGAAAAAATATACCGGAGAAATTGAACAAAAACCAATAAAGGTGTTGATGGTATGCCTCGGCAATATTTGCCGGTCGCCGGCTGCTCAAGGTGTGCTGCAGCGTATGGTTGACGAGCGCAATCTGGGCAATCGGTTCTATCTTGATTCGGCGGGCACTTATGGCGGTCATGCCGGCGATTTGCCCGACTATCGTATGCGCAGGCATGCAGCCAAGCGCGGTTACGACCTCACGCATCGTGCTCGACGCATCACCAGTGCTGATTTTGAAGATTTCGACTATATTGTTGCAATGGACGAAGGCAACCGCCGCACACTCACGCAGATGGCGGCTACGGTTGAGGAATCGCGCAAGATTGTGATGATGGGAAAATACATTCGTCGCTTTCCGCACTACGATTATGTGCCCGACCCATATTACGAGGGTGCCGAGGGCTTTGAACTGGTGCTCGATTTGCTCGAAGATGCTTGCGAAGCCCTGCTCGACGATATTCTCGCCGAACAATAATCGTAGCCTCGCAAGTGAGTTGGCTGCGTGAAAATCCTGGGCAGCCAATAGCAATTACATTGATTACTCTCCGTTGGCGCGGTATAGCATATATGCCGCGTTAAGAATCTTGTTGCGCAGCAGCGGCGGATAGTCGGGATGGTCGGCAAGGAATTGCTTTACTTCGCGGTAAGCCTCGGGGCTGCGGTGATTCGACAGCAGCGCAGAGCACCAACGAGCCGGGAAGAAGATGTCGCCGGTGCGTTGCACATCTTGCAATGCTTCGAGTGCAGGGCGAATATACTTCACCGATTGCTGCTCGCGGGTAGGGTAGTTTAGCATACTCATCACGCTGGCTGTCCACGGCTCAATTCGGCGGTTCTCGGGCTTCAGCAGCGAATTGAACAGGTTGTCGAGATAAGTCACGTCGTTGATAGTGGCGCGGCTGATGAAGTCGAAACGACGCACGCGGTCGGGGTTGTTAATCCTGTAGCGTTGAGTCATAAACACCTCGTCGCTCATATCGGGGCTTGTATGCATCAGTTGATAAGCGATGTTGGTGTAGTCGTTATCGTTGAGGAATGTTCGGCGTCCCACTTTCCACGCATAATAGATTTCGCCCACAGCCTCTTCGGTGATGGCACAACGAGCCATAAGCCGATAGGCATTTTGCTCGGTTGAAGGTATAGGGGCATTGATGTAAAGGTCGATAATTCTACATTCTGCAACGATGCGTGCAACCGAATCGATTTCCCATAGCGGAGCGTCGATGTAGGAGAATAATGTAGAAGCAGTGAGAGGGTTGGTTTCTTTCTCGATGCTGTTAAACAGGTTTTCGAGCCATTCTTCGGTGTTGATTTTCTTATTTAGCCAGTTCTCGTGCAACGCCACCAATGTTGATTGGCGTGTGGCACCTTGCTGGCTCTGCCAGTTGTTCAGCCAATACTTGAGTTCGTCGGGCGTAGAGGTGAAGAATCCGTAACCTTTTCCGTCGATGTTAGGCACGATATGCCAGTCGCCACTGTCGGGCAGAGTGGCAGTGAACACGCTGTCGGCACCGAAAGTGATGTCGAACTGTTTAGTTGCAGCACCGTTTGCGAGGCATGCGGTGAACGTCTGATGCCAAATTGTGCCTCGGGCAAGCGGGTCATGCTGTGTGGCTGTGAATATGTTGCCGTCAACACGCATTTCAATGGTGGGCATGCCGCGACGGTTCACCCACACGTCGCTGAATTGTTCAATGGGTTTGTCGGTGTGTTTTGCAAGGATGTCAATCAGGTCAGCCCATGAGGCGTTGCCATAAGCATTTTCGGTAAGGTATTCACGCAGCCCGTTGCGGAAAGCATCTTCACCCATCATCTGCAC
The DNA here is from genome assembly GCA_051878455.1 of Muribaculaceae bacterium. Lineage (GTDB taxonomy): Bacteria > Bacteroidota > Bacteroidia > Bacteroidales > Muribaculaceae > SFTJ01. The sequence goes on along the minus strand of JBJEKD010000047.1, from coordinate 67,575 downwards.
CATTCCGCGCATCATCACAGGTGCTTTGTTGTAGATAATGTTGTTGTAAATCAGTCCTGCGTTTGCCAGATTGTCGAGGTCCTGCTGTATGGCGGTGCCGCCTTGGGTGCGGTCCTCGCTCATGGCAGCCTGCACATATCCTTTCACCCAATTCAAGTTATGGTCGATGTCGGGGAATTGAGGCGCTGTGATTTGTGCAGCAAAATAGTTGGCAAAAACCTCTTTAATCCACACGTCAGAGAACCACGGCATAGTAACATAATCGCCAAACCACATGTGAGCGGTTTCGTGTGCGATGAGCGACGCACGCGCCAACTCCTCGTCGGGGGTAGGATTTTGAGGCAGAAACAATGTGTTGTCGTTGTAGAACGTGGCGCCGGTGTGTTCCATTCCTCCGAATTGAAATCCCGGAAGCACCACAAACTCGTATTTCGCAAACGGATAGTTAATGCCGGTGTATTCCTCCATCCAATGCAGCGAGTAAGCCACTTGCTTGAAGATGTCGTTCAGTTGGCGAATACGTTCGGGGTCGGTTTCGCGGTAATAAGCGCCAATAGTTCGGTCGCCGTCGGGATATTCGATGTGCTTAAACTCGCCGGCAGCAAAAGCAAACAAATAGGTGCTCAACGGCTCGGTGGGAGCAAAACGTATGGTTTTCCGTCCCGACTTGGTTTTTGTGTTTGCTACGGGCGTGTTCGACACCGCCTCCCAAGCCTCGGGTACGGTGAGCGACAACGTGAACGATGCTTTCATGTCGGGTTGGTCGAAGCAAGGAAACGCTGTGCGTGCACGGTCGGGCACAAAGAGCGTGTAGAGATAGTCGTCGTTGCGGTTGAGCGACTGGTTGCCGCAAACGAAAGTGATAGCTATGTTGTTTTTCCCTTTTTTAGTGACATTGGCAGGGATTACAATGTGTTCGTTAACGATGTTTGGCGTGATGGTTTTGCCGTTCACTTTGCACGATGAGATGTGCTTGGCATCTTCGCGGAAGTCGAGCACAACATCTTGTTTCTGTGTTAGGGCAAAAGCGATGGTTATGTTGCCGTTGATGTCGGCAGCGCGCTGCGAAGGAATGTCGAGCGCAATGTCGTAGTGCAGATTGCTGATTGCAGCCTTTCGTTCAACCGCCAGTTGCTTGGGCACGCCGGCTTCGGGCAGAGCGGTGTTTGCACGAGCGCTACTAAATGGAATAATGGCAATCATTGCCAGTTGCAGCAAAAAGGATATAGTTTTCATAATTGATACGTTTGCATGATATTTTTAGCAAAAATACTAATAATTTGGGCAAGTTGAACACCAAAACCGCTGCTTACACAAAAAATTGTGTGGAAACAACGATGTTTTTTTGCACGAATATTCGAGGCGGTTTAGTAATTTTGTGTTGGAATGATAAACCACTACAAAAAACCGATATGAGAACTAAAAGAATTTTGGCTATGGCAGCAATGGCAATGATGGCTGTTGCTATGTGGGCACAGCAGTGCCCGGTGAGTGTGAAGTGGCGGGTCGGTGAGAATCAGGCTCGCACGTTCACGGCGTACATCACCATAAAAAACATAAGTGGCGAAACGCTTGACGGCGGTTGGGCACTCTACTACAACAAGTTTTCTAACACCATAAAGATGGCTGACGGTCAGCCGCTCGATTTGAAGCCGGTGGTGAACTTTAACTATGTTTGCTTAAGCCCGAACGAAAGTTACAAACCGCTCAAACCGGGCGAGGAATTGACGGTGACGGTGGTTAGCGGAGGAAGTTTCCGCAACATCAGCGACAAGCCCGACGGTATGCACTTCGTGGCAGAACCGGGTGGAAAGGCTGTGGCAGTGAAGGTTGATGTGGCTCCGCTTGAAAATTACAATCAGTTCAGCGTTAGCCGTTTCCAGAATTATGCCGACGGTAATTACGTGTACAAACAAAATGCGATGTCGAACCCCGATAATCAGGATTGCGACGTAAGCGAATTTGCGGTTATGCCTATGCCAAAAGAAATCACCCTCAATGCCAAAGGCGAACGCATTGATGTGCCGAGCGAGGTGGCAGTGGTGAGCAAGTCGGTTTATCTGACCAATGCAAAAAACTATTTGTTACGCCAGTTGCAGCGCCTCGGCGTGAGCGATGAGGCTAAGGCAAAATTCAAGATTACGCTCGACCTTGAACCTGCCATCAGCGATAATCGCGAATATTATGTGCTTGAAGTAGGCAAGAAAGGCATCGGCATAACCGGACAATCGGCTGAGGCTGTGCTTAATGGCGTGAAGACCCTTTCGTCGGTGCTCGAATTCATGAACTGTAAGCAAATCAGTTGTGCCCGAGTGGTTGATTATCCCGATTTTCACTATCGTGGAATGATGCTTGATATAAGCAGAAATTTCACGCCGTATGCCGATTTGCTCGACTTTATCGACCGTCTGGCAGAATATAAGGTGAACGTGCTTCAACTGCATTTTTGCGACGATGAGGCTTGGCGCTTGGAAATCCCCGGACTGCCCGAACTCACCGAGGTGGGTGCGCGCAAAGGCTATACACTCAACGACTACGAAGCCGGATTTATGATGCAAACCTATGCCGGAAGCGGCAACCCCGACGACGGCAAGGCTCCTGCCAACGGCTTTATCACTCGCAGCCAGTTTGTGGAAATGCTGAAGTATGCCCACGAACGTGGCGTGAAAATCATTCCTGAAATTGAAACTCCGGGCCATGCGCGTGCAGCCATTGTGGCTATGCGCTACCGTTATAAGAAATACATCGACACCGATGCTCAAAAGGCTAATTACTATCGCTGCTACGACCTCGACGACAAGGGTCGCTACGAGTCGGCGCAAGGGTTTGGTGATAATGTGTTGAACGTGGCAGAGCCAGGCACATATCAACTGATAATGAAGGTGGTGAGAGAAATGCAGAAAATGTATGCCGAAGCCGGTCTGCGCCTCGATGTGGTGCATCTTGGCGGCGATGAAGTGGCTAAAGGCTGTTGGGACAATTCGCCGAAGGTGAAGCAACTGATGAAAGAGAACGGGTTCAAGAACGAACGCGATGTGGCAGAACATTATTTCGTAACCATATCAAAGTGGCTTGCAGAGCAAGGCATTAAGGTGGAAGGCTGGCAGGAAGTGTCGACCGGACACAGCGATGAATATAATGCAAAGGTGAACCCGAGGCTTGCCGGGGTGAATGTGTGGAGCACAATCGGTTCGCGTGACACAATAGCCTATTCGCTTGCCAACCGCGGAGTGCCGGTGATATTGTCGAATGTGGGCAACCTCTATCTTGATATGGTGTATCGTATGCACGAATATGAAAACGGATTGACTTGGGGTGGCTGCGTTGACGAAATAACCAGTTTTGAAACTTTGCCTTTCAACATCTATCGCTCGGTGCGAACCACCTATAATGGCAATGAGGTGAATCTCGACAAGGCTGCTCAAGGGAAACCCGACATTTTGCGCAAAGATTGCATTTTGGGGCTTCAGGCACAATTATGGGCAGAAACTATTCGAGATTACGGTATGGTTCAGGAATACGTTTTCCCAAAGATATTCGGACTTGTAGAGCGTTCGTGGAATGCTTCGCCCGAGTGGGGTGAAGGTTCGCTCAACAATGAGAAGTATCTCGCCGACCGCGCAGCCTATAGTATGCGCATCGGCAGGCGCGAATTGCCGCATCTGAATCGAGTGGGCGCAAGTTTCCATCTCGCTCAGCCCGGTGCCGTGGTTGAAAACGGAATGTTGAAGGTGAACACGCCATTCTCGGGAGTGGAAGTGCGTTACACGTTCGACGGCGCGGAACCAACCGAGCAGTCGCCGCTGTGGACTGCACCGGTGGCTGTGCCCGACGATGTGAAACAGATTAAGGCAAAAGCCTACTATCTGGGCAAGACGAGCGTCACCACCCGTTTGATGATAAAATAGCCAATTAATTAATAACACTTCAGATATACCAATGAAACGATTGTTTTATGCAGCAGTGATGGCGTTATGCTGCTTGATTAATGCTTCTGCTCAAGATGTAAGAGAATACGATATTGCCGACATTCATATTCGCGACCCGTACATCCTGCCCGACTCGGCATCGGGTGTATATTACCTTTATCGTAGCGCAATGCAGACCACCGACAAAGGAAAAGTGGGTGGCGTGGAATGTTTCAAAAGTAAGGATTTGAAAAAATGGACTGGTCCGTACACCGTGTTCACGGTGCCCACCGACAACTGGATAACCGGCAAGGTGTGGGCGCCCGAGGTGCATAAATATCATGGCAAATACTATTTGTTTGCCACGCTTAACAGCAATATTGAATGGAAGAAACGCATGGCAGATTGGCCGGCATACACGTTCCGTGGCGTGCAGGTGTTCTGTTCTGACAGTCCCGAAGGTCCGTTTATGCCATTTTCTCTAATGCCAACCACGCCCATCGACCAAATGGCGCTTGATGGCACGCTCTATGTTGAGGATGGAGTGCCATATATGGTTTATTGCCATGAATGGGTGCAACTTGCCGACGGGGCTATGAATGTGGTGAAGATGAAGTCGGATTTGAGTGGCATCGACGGCACGCCGATACGCTTGTTTAATGCTTCGAGTGCTAAATGGAGCACGGGCACAAAGCACAAAGACGGTGCGCCCGACTCGTTTGTCACCGACGGATGTTTCCTCTACATCACCAAAACGGGTAAACTGCTGATGATTTGGTCGAGTTTCCATAACAGCGATTATGCCGTGGGCATTGCCGAGTCGGTTACTGGCAGAATTACCGGGCCGTGGATTCAGCAGCCCGACATGCTGTTCAGTGCCGATGGCGGTCACGGTATGATTTTCCGCAGTTTCGAGGGCAAACTCTACATAGTGCTGCACGGACCCAACACGCCGTCGGGTGCCGAGCGTGCTCGTATGTTTGAACTTGTTGACGATGGAAACACGTTGAAGATAAGGTGATTATCTTCTTATACGGTTCGATATTTCGATAGTGTGAAGGTGTGCTGCACCGTTGGTGGAATTTCGCCACGATAGTGAGTTACATACACCAGCGTGACACCTTCAGTGGCAGTTATGTGCTGAATCACTTGGCTTGCAAACCGCTTCATGCTCACGTCGAGTCCGTGCAACGGTTCGTCAAGAATGAGCAGCGGAGCCGGTTTGAGCAGAGTGCGGGCAAGCAGCACAAGGCGCTGTTCGCCACTCGACAGGGTGCTGAAGCGCTGCTCGGAAAGATGTTCGATGCCGAAGATTTTAAGCCATTCCACTGCCTGTTGGCATTGCTGCGGCGTGGCGTGAACATATAGCCCTCTCACGTCGTGCAGTCCGCTTGCCACCACTTCGAGCACTTTGCGGTTGCCGCGAAAATAGAGGTGCATCTCCGGCGAAATGTAACTGATGTTGCGTTTAATGTCCCAAATGCTTTCGCCTGTTCCGCGTGTGTGGTCGAATATGCTGATGTTGTTGCAGTAGCCCTGTGGATTGTCGGCACACACCAGGCTGAGAAGCGTGGATTTGCCGCTGCCGTTTTCGCCTAACAAAGCCCATTTTTCGCCTGATTTTACGCTCCAGCATACATCGTTTAGGATGATGTGCCGTCCGTACATCACATTGCAGTGGTTGAGGCTGAAGGCTGTGGTGAATTGCGTTTCGCTGTCAACTTCCCATTTTGGCAGTTCGGGCAACTGACGGTGCTCAAAAAGGCTTTGGCATTGCTCTACAACCTTGTTGAAATTGTTGCTGTCGACCTCGATTGTTTCGCCTATTTGCAAGTGCTGCATAGGAATTATGCGTTCGGTGAATGGTGGAATGTGAGCCGGGTCGCATAGCAATAGCATTATTGTTGTGCCTTCGGCAACAATGTTTTGCAGCAATTCGTCGAACAAAAGCCGGCTTTGTTCGTCAAGACCGATATAAGGATTGTCGATAATTAGAATGTCGGGGCGCAATGTGAGCATATTCATAATCAGGAACTTGCGCAATTCGCCGCTCGAGAGGAAATTGATGTGCTTGTCGATGATGTCGCCGGCGTGCAGCCTTTGGCACAAGTCGTTCCAAACGTCGATGCTGATGCGTCCCTCAATGAGTTGGCGCACGGTGGGAATGTCGTCGTTAGCCATGCTCTCGAAACGCTGTTGATAATAAGCCCCCGAGAAACCTGTAAGAGCATGAATGTCGGAAAACTCAATGCTTTTGATTTCGAGGCTTTTCTTGTCGCCGAGGATGCGGTTGGTGGTGAAGTTCCAGCCGTTTTCGATGATGTTAGCAAGAGTGGTTTTTCCGCAGCCGTTGCTGCCAATCACGGTGTAAACCTTGCCGCTTTCGATGGTTAATGAATGTGGGTTTTGCAGGGTGATGCCGCCCATATATTTCAGCGTGGGGCTCACGGCTTGAAGCAGTGGCATGGATGTATGATTCATTGCTAACTAAATAATAATTTGGAAAAAATCTTTTTTACCTTGTTTTGCAGGGGCAAAGTTAGCAATTATCATCGAAAGAAAATGCCCGATGTTACCATTCAAATCAAAAAAAACACGCTAAATAGCAAGTAATATTACCAAAGTTGCCTAAAGAGAACGAAATAATTAGTAATTTTGTTATTGTATTAGTTTAAATTACAATAATTGGTCTATGAAAAGCGATAGCGTGGTAATCATACCCACCTACAATGAGAAAGAGAATATAAGCAACATCATTCGTGCTGTGCTCGGTAGAGAGCATCAGTTCGATGTCCTGGTGATTGACGACAATTCGCCCGACGGTACGGCAGCGATTGTTGAGGGGATGATTGCAGAGATTCCTGGACGAATCAACTTGTTAAAACGCCCGGGCAAGCAAGGGCTTGGCACGGCATATATAGCCGGCTTTAAATGGGCGCTTGAGCATAACTACGATTATGTCATCGAAATGGATGCCGACTTCTCGCATCGCCCCGAGGACTTGGTGCCGCTTTATGAAGCGTGTGCCGTTCAAGGAGCCGATATGTCGGTTGGTTCGCGCTACATCAGTGGAGTGAATGTGGTGAATTGGCCTATGGGCCGTGTGCTGATGTCGTATTATGCCTCGGCTTATGTGAGAATAATCACCGGTATGAACGTGCGCGACACCACAGCCGGTTTTGTGTGCTACAGCCGCCGTGTGTTGCAAGCTATTCGCCTCGATGAGGTGGAATTTAAGGGGTATGCTTTCCAGATTGAGATGAAATTCACTGCCTATCGTCTTGGCTTTACAATCAAGGAAGTGCCAATCATTTTTGTAAATCGTGTGCTTGGCTCGAGCAAAATGAACACGAGCATCTTTGGCGAAGCGTTTTTTGGAGTGATTAAACTGAAGATGCGTGCTATTTTGGGCAAGTTCAAGCGCAACGAATAAGAATTAATGACGATAGGATTTTATCGAAGATAAGAGAGGGGCTATCTGAATTCTGTTGAACAGTCGGGATTAAGACAGCCCTTTTTATACAAAATAACAGCATTGGTAAGAGTTATGATTCTATTATATAATGGCATTCTGGTGAATGAAGGTGTGGTTGCCAAAGGCTATGTTGCCATCGAGGGTGATAAGATTAACTGTGTGGGAACAGGCGAACCGTCGGAGCAACTGATGGCAAGTGCGAAAGAACTTGTTGACGTTGCCGGCGATTATATCCTTCCTGGAGCCATTGACGACCAAGTGCATTTCCGTGAACCGGGATTGACTCATAAAGCAGACATCGAAAGCGAGTCGCGTGCTGCACTTGTGGGTGGAGTGACTTCGTTCATGGATATGCCTAACACCAAGCCCCAGACGATTACGCTCGATGAATTGGAAGCGAAATATGAACGCGCTGCCGCCACTTCGCACGTCAATTACAGTTTCTATATGGGTGCAACCAACGACAATATTGATGAGGTGAAGCGTGTCGACTATTCCAAAGTGTGTGGCGTTAAGGCATTTCTTGGGTCGTCAACCGGCAATATGCTCATCGACAATAAATCGTCGCTTGAACGGCTGTTCTCGGAAGTGGGTGCCATTATTGCCATTCATAGCGAAGATGAAGCCATAATCCGTGCTAATGTTGAGCGTTATCGTGCCGAATATGGCGACGATGTTCCCGTGGCGTTGCATCCGCTCATTCGCAGTGCCGAAGCATGTTATGAATGTACGGCAAGGGCAGTGGAATTGGCTTCGCGTGTTGGCAGTCGCTTGCATGTGCTTCACCTGTCGACAGCCAAAGAACTTTCGCTCTTCGGCAACGGGCCGATGGAGCAGAAAAATATAACTGCCGAGGTGTGTGTTCATCACTTGTGGTTCGACAACAGCGCCTATGCCACACTCGGAACTCGAATAAAGTGCAACCCGGCGGTGAAAACCGTTGCCGACCGCAATGCTTTGCGTGCCGCGCTTGTCGACGGCAGGATTGATGTGGTCGCAACTGACCATGCTCCGCACTTGCTGAGCGAAAAAGAAGGCGGTGCGTTGAAGGCAGCCTCGGGAATGCCTCTGGTGCAGTATTCGCTCATGGCAATGCTTGAAATGGCACGCGATGGCGTGTTCTCGCCGGCTCAGGTGGTCGACAAGATGTGCCATGCTCCGGCAAAATTATATCGCGTGGCAGGCAGAGGCTTTTTGCGTAGTGGCTATTATGCCGATGTGGTGATAGTGCATTGCAGCGATGAAGGGCACATTGTGAGCGATGCCGATGTGGTGTCGCGCTGCGCATGGACTCCGTTTGTTGGCGTTAATTTGCATTATTCGGTTAAACGAACCTATGTGAATGGCGAGTTGGCTTATTGCGATGGTGAGGTTAACAACAAAGTGCGTGGCAGCAGGTTGTTGTTTCAATAACAATCAGGATTTATAAACACGATTGTCAGATACTGGTAGTGATTATGAATTGGATAGATAATGTTGACTTGAAAAACGGTTTGACTTCGCAGCAAGTTGAGGAGTCGAGGTTGAAATACGGAAGTAATATTCTCACACCTCCGCCCCGTGAATCGATGTGGCATCTGCTTGTTGAGAAGTTTAAGGACCCGCTGATTGAAATCTTGCTTGTGGCTCTTGTGCTGTCGTTTGGCGTGTCGGCATACGAGATTTCGATGGGTATGGGCATGAAATCGTTGCTCGAGCCGCTTGGAATACTCGTAGCCGTGCTTCTTGCCACGGTGGTTGGCTTTTTGGTGGAAGTGAATGCCAACAAAAAGTTTGAATTGCTCAATAAGGTGAACGACGAAGTGAGTGTGAAGGTGATGCGCAACGGCAAAGTTCGCCATTTGTCGCGCCAACTGTTGGTGGTGGGCGACGTGGTGATGCTTGATGCCGGCGAGGAAGTTCCTGCCGACGGCAAGTTGCTGGCAAGCAGTACGCTCTGCATCAACGAAAGCACTCTCACCGGCGAACCGATGGTGCGTAAATCACATCGTGCCGAAGACATGGATTCCGAAGCCACCTATCCTACCAACGAATTGTTCCGTGGCACCACCGTGATTGAAGGCCATTGCACTATGCAGGTTATTCGTGTGGGCGATGCCACCGAATACGGCAAAGTGTACACTGCGTCGCAAATCGACAACGGCGTGAAAACTCCGCTTATGTTGCAACTTGAGCGACTTGGAAAAACCATATCGTGGCTTGGATATGGTGCTGCCATATTATTATTCCTGGGCAGATTGTTCTCTTATTTCGTGGTTGACGAAACTTGGAATTTGCTGGAGTTCGTGGAATATATGCTCACAACGGTGATGCTTGCCGTGACTTTGATTGTGGTGAGTGTTCCCGAAGGGTTGCCGATGAGCGTCACTTTGAGTTTGGCGTTGAGCATGCGTCGCATGTTGAGCAACAACAACCTTGTGCGCAAGATGCATGCCTGTGAAACAATGGGTGCGGCAACAGTGATTTGCACCGATAAAACAGGAACGCTCACGCAAAACCGTATGCAGGTTTTCACTGCCGAGTTCTTCGACCTTGCCGATAACACCCTTTCCGACGACGATGCCAGCCGAATGGTGAAGGAGGGCATTGCCGTGAACACCACCGCGTTTCTCGAAGAAGATTCGTTGGGACGATTGACGGCGTTGGGCAATCCCACTGAAGGGGCATTGCTGTTGTGGCTTAACGACCACGAGTGCAGTTATATGCGTCTGCGCGAAGATGCTGAAGTGGAAATGCAGTTGCCTTTTTCCACCGAGCGTAAATATATGGCAACAGTGGTTAAGAGCCGATTGCTCGGTTGCCGAATGTTGTATGTGAAAGGCGCAAGTGAGATTATCTACGACTTTTGTTCGGCTACAGCCGGTTCGATGAATCGTGAACGGGTGATGGAGCATTTATATGGCTATCAGAATAAGGCAATGCGTACGCTTGGTTTTGCCTGCAAGCGTCTTGCCGACGGCGAGATGCCGATTGCCAATGGCAGGCTTGCCGTGGAGGGCATGACGTTCATGGGCATTGTGGCTATTTCCGACCCTGTTCGTGCCGATGTGCCTGATGCCATAAAAGAATGTGTTTCGGCGGGTATTCAGGTGAAGATTGTAACCGGCGATACTCCCGGCACTGCACGCGAGATTGGCCGTCAAGTGGGCATCATTGCCGGCGACGACGGCACCGATGTGTTGATTTCCGGACCGGAATTTGCTACGCTGCCCGACGACGAAGCCGCCCGTGTGGCTGAACGCCTGAAAGTGATGTCGCGAGCACGCCCGCAGGACAAGTCGCGACTGGTGTCGCTGTTGCAGCGACAAGGCGAAGTGGTGGCTGTGACCGGCGACGGCACTAACGACGCTCCGGCATTGAATGCTGCTCAGGTGGGGTTGTCGATGGGCGACGGCACTTCGGTGGCTAAGGAAGCAAGCGACATCACGATTATAGATAATAGTTTTGCAAGCATCACAAAGGCTGTGCTTTGGGGGCGTTCGCTATATCTTAACATCCAGCGTTTTGTGGTGTTCCAACTCACGGTGAACGTGATTGCGTGCGTGGTGGTCACTTTAGGTTCGTTCTTGGGAAAACAGGCTCCGCTATCGGTCACACAAATGCTGTGGGTGAACCTTATTATGGACACATTCGCGGCTTTGGCAATGGCATCGTTGCCTGCCACCCCAAAAGTGATGTGCGACATGCCCCGACGTCCGGGGGTTGCCATCATCACGCGCGACATGTGGAAGTTCATCATAGGCTTTGGCGCTGTGCTTGCAATATTGCTTAGCGGTTATTTGCTTTATCTCAAAGGAACTGACAAATCGGGATTTGCAATTAATAATATCTTCGTTTTTGCTCACGATATTGATTCACACGAACTCACCGTATTCTTCACCGCTTTTGTGTTTGTCCAATTCTGGAATATGCTCAACGCACGCTCGTTCTTCAGCGGACATTGGGCGTTTCATAAGTTGGGTGAATGTAAAGTGTTCTTTGCCATGTGGGCTGTGATATTTGTGGGGCAGGTGTTGATTTCGATGTATGGCGGAGATTTTTTCAAACTTAGCAATCTGCAATTTGCTGAAGTGCTTTCGATAGCCGGAATAACCAGTGTGGTGGCTATTGCGGGTCAATTAGGCTTTGCCTTCTTGCGAAAGAGATAACCGCCCGGAAGTGCGATAACCTTAATAATAAACGGTTTGCTGCCATTGTGCCAATGCTGGTGCAGTGGCAGTTTTGTTATGTAATCGGTCTATCTGTATTTCCGGTTGCAATAGCCCCATTGCTCCCTCAAAACATAATAACATCAGCTAAATAACAAAAGTTATTATCACCATAACGCTAATGACCGATTTGGATTAAATGGAAATTTTGACCATTTGTTAAGAAATAATGACCTTAAACTATGTAGCCGAAAAGTAGTCTAAACTAACAGAAACAATAAAATAAACGAAAGGATAAGATTATGAAAAGGACATTGATTACATCGATTTTTGCAATACTGATTGGCGTAGCAGTGGCAGAAGCCCAACCGTATTTTCGTCATGGACAGGGTGGCGTTCAGCGTCGTCCGCAGCGTGAAACTTATTATAGAGGCGACGATGGCTATCGCGGCAGTATGGTGCCATATAAAGGCTTTTTAGAAGTAGGGTATGCTGCCGGCATAGGCGACAATCGTGCCGACCGATTTGATATACTCACCACTCACGGTATGCAGGTGAGCAGAAACACATTTGTTGGTGTTGGCGGCGGTCTTAGTGTGTCGTTCAACAAAGATGAGTACGACCGAAGCGATGGCCACTACGACTATCACACCACAGGCGTGAGCATACCGCTGTATGTCGATTTCCGCTTTGGCAATGTTACTCCGTCGCGCGACTCTTTTGTTCAGCCGTTTTTCGATTTCAAGATTGGTGCTCAATTCCGTGTGAGCGACGATGTGCTTGTGGTGGGTAGAGGGTATTATGACGGTACCAACAGTTTCTACATGAGTCCTTCGGTGGGCATACGCATCCCAACCGGTGGCAAAAGTGCTGTGAATTTGGCTGCCACCTACAATCTTACCACGCATCGCATTGCCGACTGGACCGGAAACTCATATTATCACGACGATGTTAAGGGGCTGAGCAGTTTTGGCGTTCGCCTCAGTTTTGAATGGTGATTAAGAGGAGGGAAAAAGATTTGTTAGTTGAATGTAGATAAAATTACGGTTAATATGTGTTTGTGCCACACGTCATTGCAACATGGCGTGTGGCAACATTTTTTCTGCGCATGTGGTTAGAAAAACGCGCTTTTTTGATGCCGATTCCTGCGATATACCATCAATATGGTATTGACATTGCCGATTTGAGGCATTAATTTTGCATCATAAATAATAATTAATGCTTATAGATTATGGCAAAAATTTATGATAGTTTGACCGAACTTATCGGTAACACTCCGTTGCTCGAACTCCACAAGATTGAGGAACTGGAACATCTTGATGCTCGATTGATTGCAAAAGTGGAATATTTTAATCCCGGAGGCAGCGTGAAAGACCGTGTGGCTTTGGCAATGATTGAAAAGGCTGAGCGCGATGGAGTGTTGAAGCCCGGAGCATTGATTATTGAACCAACCAGTGGCAATACCGGTGTGGGTATAGCATGGGTGGCATCGGTGAAAGGGTATAAGGCAGTGCTCACAATGCCCGAAACGATGAGCGTTGAGCGTCAGAATCTGCTTAAAGCATTGGGCGCAACCATCGTGCTTACGCCTGGCGCAGAGGGCATGAAAGGCGCTCTCGATAAGGCTGAAGAACTGCGTGCGTCTAATCCGGGAGCAGTGATTTTGCAGCAGTTCGAGAATGAGGCAAATCCCGCAGCACACACGGCAACCACAGCCGATGAGATATGGCGCGACACCGATGGCGAGGTGGATGTGTTTGTGGCAGGTGTTGGCACAGGCGGCACGGTAAGTGGCACAGCCGAAGGCTTAAAGGCACGGAAACCGAGCGTTAAGGCTGTGGCGGTGGAACCGGCAACATCGCAAGTGTTGGCAACGGGCGTTGCCGGCAAGCATAAGATTCAAGGTATAGGTGCTAATTTTGTGCCGGGAAATTTTCATCGCGATGTGGTTGACGAAATTGTGCCGGTGAGCGACGATGATGCCATACGCACCTCGCGCATACTTGCGCAAACCGAAGGCTTATTGGTGGGCATCTCGGCAGGTGCTTCGGTATATGCCGCTATTCAGCAGGCAAAACGCCCCGAAAACAAAGGCAAGACCATCGTTGCCTTGCTGCCTGATACGGGTGAGCGTTATCTGTCGACTGTGCTTTATGCTTTCGACGAGTATCCACTTTGATGAGAGGAGGCTGCGATGAGTAATCGCTTGTTCATAATAGCCGATTCCCAGCCGCTCACTCGAGTTGGATTTACAACCATAATTAAAAATGAGTTTGCCGGTTATGACGTGCGTATCGCCTCGGATAAGAAACAACTTGCCGAGGCGTTGGGCAGTTGTGGCGGCGATGCTGTGGTGGTTGATTATTCGTTGTTCGACCTGCGCAGCCTCGATGAGATGATTGTGTTGCAGTTGCGTTATGCGGCTTCGCATTGGGTGATTGTGGGTGACGAACTTGCCGATGGCTTGATTAACCGGATGTGCTTGGAGCCGTCGTTTTCGATGGTGCTGAAAGGCGAGAGCGAGGCGGAGATTGCAAACGCATTGCATGCTGCCGCTTGCGGGCGTCAGTATTTGAGCAAAAGCATCGAAGGCGTGTTGCGTCAGCATCGTAGAGATGCTGATGTGAACGAATCGCTCACAGCCACCGAAAGAGAGGTGCTTCGGCTGATTGCTTCCGGCAAATCAGTGAAAGAAATTGCGGCTATACGCTGTTCGAGCGAACATACAATAGTTGCCCACAAGAAAAATATCTTCAGGAAACTGGGTGTGAATAATGTGTATGAAGCCACCCGCTACGCTTTGCGCTCGGGGCTGGTGGAGATGATGGAATACTACATTTAATTGCAAGGGCTTGTTTATAACTTTCTGAGTTCAATCTTGTCGATGTTGGGTGCCCAGTCGAATGGGTTGCCTAAAGTGATTGTGTTCACACCTTTGTTCAGGGTGATGTTGAACGAAGTTGTGGCTACCGACTCGCTACGGTTTAGGTTGATGCTTTGTTCATCGGCACCGTTCACCCAAATGTGCAGGGCGAGAGGCTCCTTTGGCGATGTGTAACTCACAGTTATCTGATATGAACCTCCGTTATGGCTGTAAACGTCTTCCCAACAGAGCACGTTCTCGGGTTTTCCGCCAATATTTTTCACTCCCATACCGCCACTTGCACCTGTCATTGCGGTGGCCGTTATGGTCTTATCGCTCTTGCCGAGGTCGTTAAAGCAAGGAAGGTAAGCCCATTCGGCTTCGTAGGTTGATGCCTCGATGCGTTTGGCGGCTTCAAGACGCAGGCAAGCGGTTGCGTGAGGTTCAACGGTGAGTATGATGCTGTCGGAAGTCGACTTTAAGTTGGTGCGGTGAATAAGGTCGCGAACTTTGGTTTTGCCCGCAAGACAGAGAGTGCTCAACGCCACTCTGAAAGTGTAGGCGCTGTCGCTTTGGTTATATAATGCCACAGCTCGCACGTTGCCTTCGCGTTTTTCGATGTCTTTGGCAAGCACATAGGTGTCGCCGACGTGTTGATAAACACGCGCTTGAAGGTTTAAGGCGTCTTGGTTAAGGGCAATCAATTCGTTGTTTTTCAGCAAAGCAAGGCTTTTTTCAGACAATCGGCTGAGGTCGCAGCCAATTAGCAGCGGACTGCTCATAATGCACCACAAAGCCATGTGAGTTTCGTCCTCTATGTCGGTCAGCCCGGTGCCATCGAGTCGACCTTTGCCACGCATACCCAGCACCAGCATGTCCATATCGTTGAACTTACCGCCACGGCAGAATGCCGAAAGATAGAGGTTTTTGCCGACGACATATTTCAGCGAACCCCATTGCGCGGTGATGTCGCCACTGATGCGCCACGAAGCCGCTGCTTTTTCAGCCCAAGTGCCCGGATAAGCCCATCGGCAAATGTTGATGCGAACATCAGGGCGGCCATATTGCTGCACGGCGTTGTAGATTGTGGTATAGCGCTGTTGCTCATCGAGGTTGAGGTCGGAACCGCCGCAATAATCAATTTTTATGAAATCGAAATTCCAGTCGCGGAAATATATTTGGCAATCGCTCTGCTCGTGCCCGTAGATGCCGGCAACGCGTCCTGCCACGTCGCCATCCCAAATCGAGCCGCAAGTGCGAGTGCCGGCGTCGGTGTAGATGCCGGCTTTTAGCCCGAGGCTGTGAACATAATCGGTGAGCACACGCATACCGTTAGGGAATTTAGCCACGTTCGCTTCGATGGTGGTGGGTGTTGGACGTCTGCCAAAGAAGCCATCGTCGATGTTAACAAACTGGTAGCCGGCGTCTTTCAGCCCTAAAGAGTCGAGCAGGAAAGCCTGACGGCATATTATCTTTTCGTTAATGTGAACTTTGAAAGCGTTCCACGAACTCCAGCCCATCATTGGCTGCGCTGCGGCTGAAACGGCAATTATTGATGAAATACACAAAGTGATGAGTTTCATTTGATTGAGAATATGGGGTTGATGAATTGTAGTGAGTCGGTTGCGATTTCAGGCACGTTTACGTTGTGCTTGTTGAGAATGTTGTGGGCGTTGCGCATAAATGCGTCGTAAGCCGTTTTTGAGTCGGCACGGAGCAGGTTTTCGCTGCCATAGGGAATCAGTTGGTAATTCTCTTTTCTTGTTTTTGGTTTTTGGCAGAAGAATAGTCGGTAGCAAGCATTGTTGAGTTGCATTTTTCCGAACATGTCGCGCGAAAGATTTACCTTTACAAGTGCTCCACCGCGGCTGTCGGTGCCGTTTTGGTTTGATATGAAATTGCCAAGCGAGTAGACAAGCAGCACATCTTTGTTCCACTTCTCGCTATGACGTATTTCCATAGGTTCCACCACATGCGGATGGCTGCCGATAATGAGGTCGGCGCCCTGGTCGATAATAAAGTCGGCAAGCGACTGCTGCACCTCGTCGGGGAGTAGTTTGTATTCAATGCCCCAATGCATGCAAACACAAATCAAGTCGGCTTGCATTTGTTGAGCCTTCGCAATATCGGCGGCTATTATGTCGCGGTTGATATAGTCGACCACCACCTTGCCCTGTACGGGTATGCCGTTGGTGTCGTAGGTGTAGTTCATAATAGCCATGCGCACACCTTTCACGTCGACTATTTGCGGGCAGAGCGTATCGCGTGCAGCGGCGTTGAGGTAGGTGCCAACATGAGGAATGTTGAGCGCATCGAGTTGGCGAATGGTCCGTTTCAGTCCGGCATCGCGACGGTCGAGGCAGTGATTGTTGGCAGTGGCAAAGAAGTCGAATCCCACATCGTGCAGTGCTTTGGCAAACTCGTCGGGGGCACTGAAGTTAGGGTAGCCCGAATAGGGCTTGCCACCAAGCGGACACTCCAGATTGACCAACGCGAAATCGGCATCAGCAATGTCGTTGGCAAGATGGATGAAACAGTCCGAGTAGTTGTAACTGCCATCGGTGGTGAGAGCAGCCTTTATTTGCGGGCCATGCTGCATGGCATCGCCCACAAATGTGAGGTTGATAGTTTGACTGTTGGCGGTGGCACCAAACAGCGTCAGCAGCACTATGGCGATAATGTGTTTCATGGAATGCTATTTGTGATTATGCGTTATAAATCACCTTTTTTGCCGCAAGCAGGGTGTTCTTCATAAGTGAACAGATGGTCATCGGGCCAACTCCGCCGGGCACAGGAGTGATGAGCGAACATTTTGGGGCAACATTTGCAAAATCAACGTCGCCTTTAAGTTTGAAGCCGCTCTTTGTTTCGGTCGACGGCACACGGGTTGTGCCCACATCAATAATCACAGCGCCTTCTTTCACCATATCTTCTTTCACAAATTCGGGTTGCCCAATGGCTGCTATGATGATGTCGGCTTGGCGACATATTTCTTTAAGGTTCTTGGTGGCAGAGTGACACACCGTTACGGTGGCGTTGCCCACAGGAGCCTTTTGCATGAGCAGGTTGGCAACCGGTTTGCCCAC
This sequence comes from Muribaculaceae bacterium, assembly GCA_051878455.1. Taxonomy (GTDB): domain Bacteria; phylum Bacteroidota; class Bacteroidia; order Bacteroidales; family Muribaculaceae; genus SFTJ01. Next base: position 50,095 of record JBJEKD010000047.1, on the reverse strand, counting down.
TATGTTGCTTCGGCCAAGCACCACGCAGTTAGCGCCGTTGGTGTTCACGTTGTAGCGGCTGAGCAACTCAACTATGCCGGCAGGTGTGGCTGAAACGAAGCATGGCAACCCGATTGACATACGTCCCACGTTGGTCGGATGAAATCCGTCAACGTCCTTGCGATAGTCGATGGCTTCAATGATGCGTTGCTCTGAAATATGGCGTGGCAACGGCAGTTGAACAATAAACCCGTCGACGTCGGCATCGTTGTTGAGCCGTTCGATGGTATTGAGAAGTTCTTGCTCTGTCACGTCGTCTTCGTAGCGGATAAGAGTCGACTTAAATCCGCATTGCTCGCATGCTATCACCTTGTTGCGCACATAGGTTTCGCTGCCACCATCGTGGCCAACGAGAATTGCCACAAGGTGGGGGCGGCGTTTGCCTTCAGCAATCATTTGTTCAACTTCGGCTGCTATTTCTTGTTTCACTTCGGCAGCCACTTTCTTACCGTCGATTAATTCCATAATGGGTAACTTTTATAATATTAGTTTGCTATGATGAGTCTTGTGTTTAAAGTTCAATTTCGATGTTAAGTTCGCCTGAAGTGCGGCGTTGCCGTCCGTTTTCATAAATCTCGCCGTTGTACCCCAGAAAGTTTGAGGCTTTCACTCCGTTAATACGGCACGATTTAGGCGAGTCGCCCTTTCCGTTGCCTGTAACGGTGATGTTGATGATGTTGTTGTGGAAGCGGATTCCTTTAAGTGTGCATTTGCTGCCGTCGCTCATTCCTATCGGGCGGAATTTGATGCCTCGCAATCCTATTTTTAAGCCAAATACCTCGTGGATGATGTTTCGCAGAAATCCCGTGGCACACCATGTCTGGTCGTGGCAGGGGTCCCAAAGATGACCGCATTGATAGCCTCCGCTTGGCTTGCCGTTGGCAGGGTCGTAGATTTCGTAGAAACCCTTGTTGTCGACAGCCAGTCGGGCAAGGTTGTTGAGTTCGTAATAGAATTGCCCGGTTACTTTTGCATAGGCGCAAGCCGAGGCATATATCATGTTGACGTGAGGCCAAATCATCACGTTGTGACGTCCGGGCTTTTGGGCAGAGAAGCGCGCAAACGAAGGGTAGACGCAAGGCACGCCGTAAGGAGTGATGTGCACTGCCGACAGCAGGCGTTGTGCTTCGCTGCGGCTAACCACGTCGTAAAGCACAGCGAATGCCACGCCAAGTGCTTCGGTGTGAGTATGCTTTTTCCCGTTCTGGTCGATTAGGTAGATTAACCGATTATTCTTTTTCTCGTAGAAGTGTTGGCGAATTGCCTTTTTCAGTTGTTTTGCTTTCGTGTTGTAAATGCTGCCGTCGTTGCCGGCTTGCCAAATCATATCTGCGAGGCAAAGATATGCCTGATAATAGACGCAATTAGTGCTAAGACACATGATTTGTTTGGCGTTGTGGTCGAGCACATAACTGCTGTTGTTGCCTGCCTGATATATGGGCTCATCGTAGCCGGCGATGCCGTCTTGAAAGACAGCCGGTCCTGTGAACAAATTGTAGGATGTGTTGAAGCACGTCGACTCAAGTTCGCTCATAGTGGCTTTTGCGCATTTTATGGCATCGCGGAGAAAACTGTTGTCGGCAGTCACCATATAGTGTTTCCATGCGGCAATCACCCAGATGATTTTATCCCAATATTGATGACCCACCGAGCTGCGGTTGTTTGTTACGCTCCAAAGCGAATGTTCAGCAGCCTCGGGACGCAGCAGGCTTGCTGCGTTAGCCGAATTGAAAGCGCAGTCGCGAGTCCATTCGCCGCCGTAGTCGCCTCCGGCAAGAATCAGCCCTTCAGGAGTGATGTTTTTGTCCAGAGTGCTCAAAGCCATGTTGAAGGCTGCGTTGAGCGTGGAGTTGTTGGTGGTGATTGTTTGTGCATAAACCTTTGCGGCGAATGTCGATGCACTGATTATCATTGATACCAACACGGCTTGGAATGTGACTTTGTTCATTGTTGTGGGGAAATAATTGTGGATGAATTTGTGAGGAAACCGGTGAAGTGAGGAACGTGGAGGAGCAGCAAGAGAGGGCTGCTTAAGAAAGAAACACTCAGCATCTGCTACGAGCAGAGCAGACAGATGCTGAGTGGGGTTGAATGAGTTTTTATTATCTTCGGCGAAGGTTTTGCATAGCCTTCATCGGATTTTTCATTGTGGTGGCAAGTCGCATCATCTTGCGTGTTTGTTCGAATTGCTTGAGCAATCGGTTCACTTCCTGAATTGAAGTGCCACTGCCTTTTGCAATTCGCTGACGGCGGCTTGCGCTTGTGCGTCCCGAGTTGAGAATGTCGGGATTAGCCCGTTCTTGTTTAGTCATCGATTGTATGATGGCTTCAACGCTCTTGAACGCATTGTCGTCGATGTCGATGTCTTTGATTGCTTTGCCCACGCCGGGAATCATTGAAGCGAGGTCTTTCAAGTTACCCATCTTCTTGATTTGAGCAATCTGGCTAAGGAAGTCGTCGAAGTCGAACTTGTTTTTCGCGATTTTAGCTTGCAGTTTTCGAGCTTCCTCTTCGTTGTATTGCTGTTGCATACGGTCGACAAAGGTCACAATGTCACCCATGCCCAAAATGCGGTCAGCCATACCGGCAGGACGGAACGGGTCGATAGCCTCCATCTTTTCGCCTGTACCAACAAATTTGATAGGCTTGTTCACCACCGTGCGGATTGAAAGGGCTGCACCGCCACGGGTATCGCCGTCGAGTTTGGTGAGCACCACGCCGTCGAAATCGAGGCGGTCGTTAAATTCTTTAGCGGTGTTCACAGCATCCTGACCGGTCATTGCATCCACCACAAACAGTGTTTCGTGAGGATTGATGGCTCGTTTAATGGCTTCAATTTCGTTCATCATTTCCTCGTCAACAGCCAGACGACCGGCGGTGTCGACAATCACCAAATCGAGGTTTTGCTTTTTGGCCTCGTTAATGGCGTTGAGGGCAATCTGCACAGGGTTCTTGCTGTCGGGCTCGGAATAAACCGGTACTGCAATTTGCTCGCCGAGCACTTTGAGTTGGTCGATTGCAGCAGGACGATAAACGTCGCAAGCCACAAGCAAAGGGCGTTTGCCTTTCTCGTGCTTGAGTTTGTTTGCCAATTTGCCGGAGAAAGTGGTTTTACCAGAACCTTGCAGACCCGACATGAGAATCACGGCAGGTTTGCCTTCGACATTGAACGGGGCTTGCTCGCCACCCATCAGGCTTGCCAATTCGTCGTGAACAATCTTAATCATCAATTGGTTAGGATTGATGGCGTTGATTACGTTCTGACCAATTGCTTTTGCCTTTACAGTGTCGGTGAATTGCTTGGCTACATTATAGTTTACGTCGGCGTCGAGCAGGGCGCGGCGAACCTCCTTCATGGTTTGCGCCACATTGATTTCGGTAATCTTACCCTGACCCTTCAGGACTTTAAATGATCTCTCAAGTTTTTCGCTTAAATTCTCAAACATCGTTATATTAATTTTATTATTTTCTCTTAAATAAACCATGGAATAGACACAGCATTTTTTGTGCCAATATTGACCATGAAAACCACATTTGGCAAGTGTTGTGGTGAAAATCTTTGCAAAATAAGCACATATTTGTGAGTTACACAAGAGCAGAAGCACAGTTGATTGACTTAAAATTAAGTTTAAAATGCAATGTGAAGTGCTTAAAATTGTGAAAACTGTGGGAAAAATAGGCTTAAAGTGTTTGGAATGTGCATAAGGCGATGAGTGTGTGTAGGCAAAGTGCAAATTTTTTTGTAACTTTGCAGTCTAAAAAATTATTATCCGAATCAATGGAATTTAGCAAGGTATTATTTGTATCACAGGAAATTTCGCCCTATTTGCCGGCATCGAAGTTGGCAACTGCAGGTCAGTTTTTGCCTCAGCGAGTGCAAGAGGCTGGTTATGAGGTTCGCACCTTTATGCCGAAATATGGATGTATTAACGAGCGACGAAATCAGTTGCACGAGGTTATCCGTTTGTCGGGCGTTAATCTTATCATTGACGATACCGATCATCCTTTGATTATCAAGGTGGCTACTTTGCAACCGGCGCGTCTGCAAGTATATTTCATATTCAGCGACGATTATTTTTCGCGTAACATCTGCAAGGAGTTGGAAACGGTTTCTTCGCCCGACGACAACGACGAACGCAGCATATTCTTTGTGCGTGGCGTGTTTGAGACTGTGAAGAAATTGCGTTGGGACCCGGAAATTGTGCATTGCGGAGGCTGGATTTCGGCACTTGCCACAATATATTTGAAGAAGTTCTATAACGAAGACCCTTCGTTCCGCGACACTAAAGTTGTGTATTCGATTCTCGAAAACGACCTTGCGGCACCGCTCGATGCTCGATTGGCTGAAAAACTGCAAGCCGACGGCATTGACGACGACATGATTAAGGGCCTTGTTGGCAAGCAGGTCGATTTTAAGGAATTGACAAAACTTGCCATAGCAAACAGTGATGGCATTGTGCAGCGTTGCAAAGACCTCGACCCTGAAATCGTGCAATTCATTAAGGATTCAGGCAAACCATTCTTGCCTTACGATGGCGAGGAGGTGAATGCAGAGGCATATATTGAGTTTTATAAATCGTTATAATCGTTTCTACACACTTAATTGTATGAGAAGATTTTTCTATTATATATCGGCAGTTGTTTTGGCTGGTTTGGTATGTTCGTGCGAGGATAATTCAAATGTGGGTAATTCGCTATCCGACACTACAATATCGGTTGTTGCCGACTCGTCGTTCACAATCACTGGATATTCGGTGGCTATTCCGCGTGTCAAAGCCCGCACCACAATGCAACTTTTGGGCGAAATTAAAGCCGACAATTACGGGCAGTTGTCGTCGGATGTTGTCACCGAGATGATGCCTGTTGGCAATCTCACCACCGAAGGCGTTACCGAAGAAACCATCGACCGCTTGCGTTTGGTTATGTATGTTCAAGCAGGCTCGGGTTTCACCGGCGATTCCATTGTGCCTATGCAAATGAGTGTGTACAAACTGAAAAAGCAGTTGCCAAACCCGATTTATAGCGATTTCGACCCTACGGAGTATTACGACGAAAACGAATTGCTTGCAAAAACAACCTACACTGCAAGCGATATGGATAAGTCGACCGCAGAGCGCGACTCTCACTTGCAAAGTTACTACGACGTGTCGACGTATTCTACTAAATACTATGAATTGCGTGAGGCTCGTGTTGAATTGCCGGTTGAGATTGGCAAATCGTTGCTGAGAGAGTTTAAGAACAATCCTGCCACATTCAGTTCTCCCGACGAGTTCTCGAAATTCTTCCCAGGGTTTTATATCAAGAGCACTTTTGGCAGCGGCCGTGTGATGAATTTCAATAACACCGAAGTTGAGTTGTTCTATCACAGAAAATATAAGACGGAATTCGACACCGACACCATTGTGTTCGACTCAATTGGTTGTATGGCTGCCACTCCAGAAATTTTGGTGAACAACATCATCAACATGCAAGTTGACGAAAAACTGAAGCAACAGGTTGAAGCCGGAGAGGCTCTGCTCGTTGCCCCACAAGGCTATCAGGTGGATATGAAGTTGCCTATTCGTGAAATCGTTGAAAAGTATCTGCTCGACTCTAACAGCCTCAAGGTGATTAATGAGTTGAGGCTCGAAATTCCTGCCGAAACAATCGAAAACGACTATGGCTTAGAACCGCCTTCGAGCGTGATGCTCATACGCACAAGTGAGAAGGACGATTTCTTCAAAGAAAATCAACTCACCGACGGTTGCCGCTCTTATGTGGGTTACTATGATTCCTCGAGCGAGATGTATGTGTTTAGCGGGCTTCGCGAATATGTGATAGACGTGCTTGCTTCAAACAGAGATGTAACCGACGACGACGAGAATGTTTCGCTCATTCCGGTTGACATCAGTTCGGAATCGGTGTCGTCGAGTTATTCCTACTATTATAGCGCATCGTCGGTTCTCACTAAGGTTGCACCGGCAGTGTCGAAACCTTCGATGGCTCGACTCGACCTTTCGAAAGCAAAAATCCGCTTAACTTATTCGAAAAAGAAATAATTGTATTAACTTTGCATACGTTTTAGCAAAACAGGGCTGTTCTCCGAAACATGCTCGTTGCCAAAAACGATTCCAGCCACAATAGCTCAGTCGGTAGAGTATCTCATTCGTAACGAGACGGTCGCGGGTTCGAGTCCCGCTTGTGGCTCTCACTGAAGCACCACTTGCCAATCAATGTGTTGGCAAGTGGTGCTTTTTTCTGGTATGGGTGTCGCTGATATATTAAGGATAGCCGATGAGTGGCTTCATTGATGATAGGAATCAGCATAATTGTTATGGAATGTTAAATCGCGCGATGATATATTATGCAGATTTGTATCCTATAAAAGAGTAGATTACTTTTGTCTTTTGATTAAATACTGTCGATTACGTCTAACGTGATTGTAAGACTTTCAATTAGTTGTGCCGGAAATGCGAAACTGCTCGCATTAGTTGCATTGGCAGTATTTTTTGGTTCGGCAAAGCGGTTTGGCATCATTAGTTGTCGAAAGGCGAAAAAGAGAGAGCCGCTAAGAGAGTTTGTAAAATAATCATTTTTTATATACTAAACTATTATGAAAAAACGTGCTCGACAATCGGTGAGCCTTGTTTTGGCAATTATCATTTATTTTCTTGTCCATGAAGGAGCGCATGCGCTTGTGGCTTTGCATTATGGCGTGCTCAAGCGGGTGAACTTTATGCTTTTGGGCATACAGGTTGATGTGTTCCACGAGCAGATGACTTCAATGCAAATGGGGTTGTTTTGCCTTGTAGGCGCCGTTGTCACGTTTGTGATAGGTTGGATGCTTGTGCTGTGGCGTGAACGCATCTGTGGGGCTAAGAGCGCATTCCTGCGGGCTTTGACATGGTATGTCACTCTCGTTCTGTTGGTGCTCGACCCGCTGTATCTTTCGGTGTTATATAGGTTTGTTGGCGGTGGCGATATGAACGGCATTGCCTTGATTATCCCGAAAGTGTGGGCAAGTATTGGGTTCGCTTTGCTTTTGGTGGTTAACATTGCTACAATAGCACGATGGGTATATCCAAGTTATAAGCGTTCGTTTGCCAATGTAGAGTAGAGGCAATGCTCGTAACGGGGCAATAATATAGGCAGGCGGGAAGAATGGTTTGAACCAATTCTTCCCGCCTGTTTCACTCAAGAGTGTATGTTGAGATTTGTTGAAAACGCTTTCTCAATCAGATGCTTTGTTCGATGTTCCACACAAAGGCGCGCAAACCGAGTTTCGGTGTTGCCAAGTCCATTTCGTGTAGTTTGTCGAGGATGCCTTGCACTTGGTCGTCGTCGACGATGGTGATAAGGGCATTTGCAATTGACGGCCATGCGTGCGAGCCGAAGTGTGGTTCGCCCGTTTTAGTGCCGCGACCCTGGACTTCCTGCCAGGCAGTGAATCCGCGTGCGTTGCTTCGTTGCAGCACGTCAATAATGCGCTCGTAGTAGGCTTGGTCGAATGCTATAAATATCGATTTCATAGTTTATTCAGTTTTGTGATGGTTGAATTAATCATTGTTGCCTTTGCGCAGTTTCTTGCGTTCGCGTTTCACGCCGTTGTAAGCAAAGATGCAATAGAGTGTAGGCACGAAGAGCAAGGTGAGCAGAGTTGAGAACGTAAGACCGCCGATAACGGCAATACCCATAGGACGCCACATTTCGGCACCTTCGCCTTGGCTAACTGCCATAGGCACCATACCGAGGATGGTGGTGAGTGCGGTCATAATGATTGGGCGCAGACGCGAGCGTCCACCATCAACCACCGACGTGCGTATGCTCATGCCGCGTTCGCGGTTAAGTGTGATGTAGTCGATGAGCACAATACCGTTCTTCACCACAATACCGATAAGCATGATGGCACCAATCATCGACATGATGTTGAGGTTGGTGTTTGTTGCCCAAAGGATGAGCACAATACCCGAGATGGCAAAGAGCAACGAGGTCATGATGATTGCAGGGTAGGTGAGCGATTCAAACTGTGCTGCCATAACGATGTACACAAGAATGATGATGATAATGCCCAAAGTGGCGAGGTCGGAGAATGAATCCTGTTGGTCCTCGTAACTACCCGAGAGTTCAACGGTGATACCTGTTGGCATGTCGAGTTGGTCGAGTTTAGGCTGCATTTCTTCAACAATCTGGCTCATTGGCACGCCGTCGACAGTGGCTTGCACTGTGATTATGCGTTCGCGGTCCTTACGTTCGATTGTTGGAGGGTTGAAGCGTTCAACCACGGTGCCGACGTCCTTGATGCGCACGCCTTTACCTTGACTATTGTAGATGAGAATGTTTTCAATGTCCTCGAGAGTAGTACGGAATTCGGGAGCGTACATCACTTTGATGTCGTATTCTTCGCCATCTTCGCGATAGTAACTTGCTGTGCTACCGTTGATGCGGTTGCGCAGATAGGTGGCTGCCGTCGACAGGTTAAGTCCGTAGAGTGCCAGTTTCTCGCGGTCGAAATCGACTTGATATTCCGGCTGATAGTCGCTACGGCTTATGGTGATGTCGGATGCACCTTCGCAAGAGAGCAACAGACGCTTCACGCGTTGAGCCACGCTGTCGGTGGCAGTGAAGTCGTAGCCATAAATTTCGTAGTCGAGGGTCGACTGACCGCTCATGCTACCGCCACGGCTACCGCCTACGTTCACGATAGTCTTTTTGAATTCGGGGTAATGCTTGAGGTCTTCACGCATGAGGGCTGCAATTTCCACGATGCCGCGCTCGCGTTCGCCTGGGTTGCACAGACGAATGTTCATGGAGATGATGTGCGAGCCGTTGTTTTGCAGCGAGGCGAAGGTGTTGTTGTCGCCGGCTTGACCTACGGTGAAGTTCATAATCTTAATTTCAGGATACTTTGTAATCCATTCATCGTAGAGTCGGTGGCTGATTTCCTCGGCACGCTCAACGCGTGTGCCTATTGGCAATTCAAGGGTTACACCAAGACGGCTGTTGTCGCTCACCGGAATGAACTCGCTGCCGATGAATTTCATCAATCCCATTGAGCCGATAAAGATGCCCAAGCACACCAAAATGGTTGTAGTCTTGTGGCGCACCACAATGTTGAGCAGGCGTGCGTAGCCAGTATCGAGGGCGTCAAGGCCTTTTTCGATAGGAACGAACATCTTCTTCAACAAGCCTTTCTTTTCGGCACCGCGCAAGCGAAGCAACTGGCTGCAAAGCATAGGTGTGAGCGAAAGTGCGCAGGTGGTTGAAATAATCATCATGATACAAACCATCCAACCTAATTGCTTGAACAGCACACCTGTCATACCGGTGACAAGAGTGAGCGGGAAGAACACGGCGATAAGCGTCAATGTAGAGGCGATAACCGAGATAGCCACCTCGTTGGTGCCGTGAACGGCAGCCTGTTTCGGGTCGGCACCACGCTCGATGTGGGTGGTTACGTTTTCAAGCACCACAATGGCGTCGTCGACCACCATACCGATTGAGATTGAGAGTGACGACAGTGAGATGATGTTGAGCGAGTTGCCGGTTGCAAACAGGTAGATAAACGAAGCGATAAGCGAAATAGGGATGGTGATGACGATGATGATGGTTGCGCGCCAGCGTCCCAAGAATGCAAACACCACAATCACCACAAACAAGAGGGCATAGAGCACAGTTTCGGTGAGTGAGTTGATGGTGTTGATGATGTTATCGCTGGTGTCGACAATCACGCCAAGTTTAACGTCGGTAGGCAAGGTTTTTTGTATGCTCGGGAGCATCTTCTTCACCTTGTTTGAGATTTGCACCGAGTTGGCACCTGATTGCTTTTGCACCACAATCATACCACCTTGAATGTTGTTGTTGAAGGTCTTTTGGGCGCGTTCCTGCAACGAGTCGTCGACGCGAGCCACGTCGCGCAGATAGATGCTTGCACCGCCCGATGTGCCTACAACGATGTCTTCCATCTGCTTTGCATCGGAAAACTCGCCTTGCACACGCAGCGAATATGTTTCGTTACCGATGTCGAACGAACCGCCCGGAATGTTTTTGTTTTCGGCTCCGATGATTGAAGCAATGCCTTCAACCGAGAGGTTGTAAGCCTCAAGACGGATAGGGTCGACATAAACGTGAATCTCGCGTTCGGGTGCACCGCTAACCGACACCGAACCCACCCCGTCGACGCGTGCCAATGGGTTGGCAACAAGGTCGTCGAGGATTTTATACAGACCTGGCGTACTTTCGTCGGCTTCCACAGAGAGCAGCAGGATAGGAATCATATCGGTGCTGAACTTGAAGATAAACGGAGTGTTAGCGTCGTCAGGCAAACTATTCGACACCATGTCGAGTTTGTCGCGCACATCGTTGGTGAGCACATCGATGTCGTAGCCGTATTCAAACTCAAGAGTGATTACCGACACGTTTTCGCGTGAGGTTGATGTGATGTGCTTGAGGTGCTCAACAGAGTTGAGGGTGTTTTCAAGCGGGCGCGACACGTTTTGCTCAATGTCGCTGGCACTTGCTCCGGTGTAGTAGGTCATCACCATAATGGTGTTCGTGTCGATGTCCGGATACAAGTCGATTGGTAGTTTTGTATAGGAAAACAAACCGAGGATAATCACTGCCACAAAGCAGAGACTGGTCATTACCGGCCGTTTTACCGCACTTGCATATAAACTCATTGTGTGTGGTTTGTTCTATTGTTTCTTAAACTAAATTGTACTTGTGTGAAGAGAGATTAGTTGTGAGAAAGGCTGTCAGCCGTCTCTTTTTTTCCGGGGGCGTGTTATTTCACCGAGTCGGTTTTAGCCGGTGCTTTGGCTTGGTCGCCGGTGATGCCTACTTCAAGGCCGTCGCTCAAACGTGACTGACCGCTGATTACAACGTCGCTGCCCGATGGCACGCCTGAAATAAGTTCGTAACTGTCGCCAATGCGTTGACCAAGTTCAACTTTGTTGAACGACACTTTGCCGTCGTTATAAACGTAAACGTAGCGGTTGCCGCTGCCGGTTTGCTTAACAATAGCCATGTCGGGCACAACCACATTTTTCTTTGCTCCAAAGTCGAAGAGCACGCGAGCAAACATGCCCGAGCGCACACGGTTGTCGGTGTTGGGCAGTGTAACTTCAACTTGGAATGTGCGAGTTGTAGAATCGATTGACGGATGAATCAGATAAACTGTGCCGGTGAAGAGTTCGTCGCCGTAAACATCAACTTTAACATTCACTTTCTGACCCTTCTTGATGCGAGGGAAGTCGCTTTCGTTAACGCTTACAATCACTTTCACTGGTTGCATTTGCTCAATCACAAGGATAGGTGAGCCACTGGTATAGTCGCCGTTGTCGTTGTTCTTTTCAGTAACAACGCCGCTCATAGGGGCGGTGAGCACGGTGTTTTCTTTTGCATTGTTGTAAGCACGCATTGCAGCGTCGTATTCGGCTTGCAATTGGTCGACGGTCTGTTGTGTTCCGCCACCAATGTAGAGCAATTCTTTAGCGCGGTCGAGGTTCACCTTTTGGTTGGCAAGGCGAATTTTTTGTTGTTCAATGTTCACGTCGTCGAGAATAACGAGTGCCTGACCGGCACGCACTGGCGAACCCACTTCCACCAGAATTTGCTTGATGCGGTTAGGTGTTGAGGTGGAGATGTTGTTGGTTTTGAAGCCTTCCACTGTTGCTGTATATTCAGCGATTTGAGGAACATCTTGTTCGTAAACTTTTTGGATTTTAACAAGAGGCTTTTCGTCGACCTGCTTATTTGCAGAATCTTCTTTTCCGGTGCATGACACAAGCAAGAGTGATGCGCAAGCCATGCTGAGAATTTGCTTGATTGAATTCATAGTTTGATGATGTAGAGATATACAGTTTTTTTATTTATTGTCAGATGTGTTGGTTTCGCCTTTCGAATACTTTTCGTCGAGTATTGTTTTCGTGCGTATGGCGGCATCCTTTGTGTCGGTTGGATATTGCACATCGGCATTTCCAAGAAGCAGTTCGAGGTCGCTCTTTGCCACAAGATAGTTGTAGATGGCTTGATAGTAAGCCAGTTTTGAACTCATGAGAGCGTCTTCCGAATCGCGAAGGTCGAGATAGGTTGAAGCACCAATCTTGAAACTCTTTTCTTGAATTTGATTGGCTTTAACTGCTTGATCAACGCTTGCGGTGCAGGTTTCAATCTGTTTTACATTCTTTTGAATGTTGTCGAGTTGAATTTGGCGTTGCATCTCGAGCGTGCGGCTAAGGTTGTCGCGTTGCCAAGCCATTTCTTTGTAAGAAAGTTCGGCTTGCTTTTGCTTGTAGTATCGTCCTCCGCCGTTGAACAATGTCCACGAAAGCGACAGCCCTACACTTGAGTTAGGACTCCATGCAAAGTTCTTGAACGGACTTCCGTCGCTCATCGAATACCAGTTGTAGCCAATTGAGGCAGACAGGGTGGGCAGCCACGAAGCCTTTTGCACGTCGATTGATTTCTTGAGGAAATCGGTTTGCAAGTCGAGTTGACGCAAATCGGAGTTCAGGCTGAGGTCGTTGCTAATAGCCATCACGTCGGCATACATTGTGTCCTTATAGTCGGAAAGCGATGTGTTTGGCTTGATGCCTTGAGCCACATCCATTCCCATGAGCACCTTCAGTTGCAGTTCGAGGCTGCGAATTGAGTTTTCGGCTTCGATTATCGAAGGCTCGATGTTTTTCACAGCCACGCTCGAACGGAGCACATCGAATTCGCTTGCGGTTCCGTTTTTGAATTTCTTCTCGTAGATGTCGGCATTCACCTTAGCGGTAGCGTGGTTTTCAACCAGCACTTTGTGAGAGTCGTAGGCAAGCAGAAGCGCATAATAGGCGTTCTTCACTTGGTTGATGAGAGAGAGTCGCGAAGTGCGTGATGCTTCGATGTTTTGCAGAATTTGGTTGTCGGAGAGTTTAATCGACCTCCACAGCGACACCGATATTATTGGCATCGATGCGTTAAATCCCACGTTGTGAGTGTTGTCGCGACCCATTTTGATAGCCATAGTTTGACCGCCGTTGTTCATATACATGGTTTGCTTGGCCAGTGTGCGGCTGTAGGCTGCAGAGAATGACACATTTGGGAATAACTGCGCAATAGTTTCTTTCTTCGAATAGTCGACGCGGGTTATTTCCATGTCGGCAACCTTGATTGTCGGGTTTTCGTTAAGCGCAATTTTCACGCAGTCGTCCACCGAGAGCATCATGGTGTCGCTCACGGCTGTGGTTTGTGCCTTGAGCGATGACGATGCAAGGGCGAACACGCCAAAAAGCAGAATGCTGAATTTGTAGTTCATTGCTTGTCTTTGTTTTTATTTATTATGATGTTATTATTGTCGTTGATGCTTGTTATGAATTCGTCAATCATTTCAATGCCTCGTATTGTTGCAATCGAACGCATAAAGTTGATGAATAACTCGTCGAGCACTTTCACCAGCGGAAGGTCGTTGCGATATGCCAGGTTCGATAATTCGGTGCTTCGCACAATCATGGTGAACAGTTGCACGGTGATTCCGATGTTGGCATCGTTGCGCACAAGCCCTTCGTCGCGACCTTGCTTCAGCACTTCCACCAGGCTGGCATTGTTTTGATTTTGCACGGCCTCGTATTCGCTGTAGAGCGACGGGTAGAGGCGGCGGATGTCGCTTACAAGTGCTATTGATGTGTGACTCACTTGCTTGCGAATCTCGCTATAAACGCTAAGCAGGGCTTCGATTCGGTTCGACGAATTGTTGAAGATTTTTTCTAAACGGGCTTGTTTTGCTTTGAAATCGTATTTGAACGCTTCTGACAAGAGAGTGATTTTGTCGGGGAATTGCTCGTAGAGCGTGCGCTTTGATATGCCGCACGACCGCGCTATGGCATCCATCGTCATCGACGACACTCCCATTTGCATCATCATCTGTAATGTGGTGGTAACAATACGCGTTTTCAGTTCCATAAATAATCCCCCAATCTATACCAAAAAATTTGTCTGTGCAAAGTTAGCAGAAAACTTTAAAAACGCGAATAGTTTTCATAGTTAATAGTGTGAATAATATGTTAAATTGTGTAATTATTTGTGGTTTTGTGAAATTTCGTAGGCATTTGCAAGGTGGTAAGAAAGGTGAGATAAATGCAGTGGAAAAGCATTTATCTCACCCTGAATATCAATGAAATCTTTATAGATTTGCTTAATGTTAAACCCGGTGGCACTTAGTCGATAAGGGTCATTCCGAGTTCGAGGGCCTCTTGATTGAGAGGCAGTAGGTGATGGAGGCGTTCGGGTAGCGCCTTTCGCAGTCCGGCAATAATGCTTTCGAGTTTCACTATTGGGCGGACTTTGATGAGTGCTCCGAGCACGAGCATATTGAATGTTTTGCTGTTTTTAAGTTTGAATGATTGCTCCATTGCGCAAATGCGGAACACGTTGATGTCGGTGCGCACGGGCGGGCGGTGAATACCGTAGGTGTCGTAGATGAGAGTGCCGCCTGGTTTCACTTCATTTTCAAATTTGTCGAGGCTCTGCTGGTTGAGCACAATGGCAGTGTCGAACCTGTTGAGAATGGGCGAAGAAATAAGGTCGTCGCTCAAAATAACAGTCACATTTGCAGTGCCGCCTCGTTGTTCGGGGCCGTAACTGGGCATCCAGGTGACTTCGCGGTCTTCCATCAAACCTGCGTAGGCGAGTATTTTACCCATCGAAAGCACGCCTTGTCCGCCGAATCCGGCTATGATTATCTCTTCTTTCATAAGTGTTTATACGTTTTTGATGTCGCCGAGAGGGTATTTCTTAAACATGTTCTCTTCCATCCATTTGTTGGCTTCAACCGGCGATAGTTTCCAACCGGAATTGCATGTGCTCACAATTTCCACCAACGAAGTGCCTTTGCCTGCCATGCTGTTTTCGAATGCTTTGCGGACGGCTGCTTTGGTTTTCCTAACGGCAGCAGGGGTGTGAACGCTTTGTCGGGTCACATAGCACGAGCCGTCGAGTTGTGCAATCAGGTTGCCGATGGCAAGCGGGTAGCCGTTGAGGTCGACGCGTCGTCCGTAAGGCGTGGTGGCGGTTTTCTGCCCAATGAGAGTGGTAGGAGCCATTTGCCCGCCGGTCATGCCGTAGATTGCGTTGTTGATGAAAATTATAGCGATGTTTTCGGCACGATTGGCTGCGTGAATTGCTTCGCAGGTGCCAATGGCAGCGAGGTCGCCGTCGCCTTGATAGGTGAATACGAGTTTATCGGGTTGCAGACGCTTGATGGCGGTAGCCACAGCCGGAGCGCGTCCGTGAGCGGCTTCAATCATGTCGACGTCGATATAATTGTAGGCAAACACAGCGCATCCCACCGGTGCCACGCCAATGGCGTATTCTGCGGCGCCCATTTCTTCGATTACTTCGCACACAATTTTGTGCACGGTGCTGTGGCTGCATCCCGGACAATAGTGCATTGTCACGTCTTTGAGCAACGCAGGCTTTTTATAGACGAGGTTTTCGGGTTTGATAATATCGTTTATTTCCATAACAACCTCCTTTATTGTTTAATGAATTTTTGCTTAAAAGCATTCAGCACCTCTTCGGGAGTGGGAACGATGCCGCCAAATCTGCCATAATGCTCAACGGGTTTGCTGCACTCAATGGCGAGTTTCACGTCTTCAATCATCTGTCCTGCCGACAGTTCAACCACGAGTATTCCTTTGGCGTTTTTAGCGGCGTTGCGCACTGCCTCGTAAGGGAATGGCCACAAAGTGATGGGGCGAAGAAGTCCCACTTTAATTCCTTGTTCGGCAGCAAGTTCTTTCACCTTGAGGCTCACGCGAGCCATACTGCCGAAAGCCACAATCAGATAGTCGCAGTTGTCGCAGTCGATGGCATCGTAGCGCACCTCGTTTGCCTCGATGGTGGCATAGGTCTGCTGAAAGCGTTTGTTGTTTTTCTCCATCTCGTGCGAGTCGAGTTCGAGCGAGGTGACGATGTTTTGTTTTCTCATTCCTTTACGGCCGTTCAACGCCCAAGGGCATTGTTGGCGAATTTGGTCTTCGGTCCGGCGAGGGCGTTGTTCGGGAATAACCACCTTTTCCATCATCTGTCCCACCACGCCGTCGGCAAGAATCATGGCAGGATTGCGATATTTGAAAGCCAAATCCCAGCCTAACCAAACAAAGTCAGCCATTTCTTGAACGCTCCAGGGGGCGAGAACAATGCAATGATAGTCGCCGTGGCCGCCGCCTTTGGTGGCTTGGAAATAGTCGGATTGCGATGGCTGAATGGTGCCGAGACCGGGACCGCCACGCATCACGTTCACCACCAGTGCCGGCAGTTCGGATGCTGCCAGATAGGAGATGCCCTCTTGCATAAGGCTTACACCTGGGCTCGACGAGGATGTGAACACGGCTTTTCCGCAAGCGGCGCCGCCATACACCATATTTATTGCTGCTAATTCGCTCTCGGCTTGTAGCACCACCATGCCGGTGGTTTCCCATGGCATTTCGGCTTCGAGAGTTTCAAGCACTTCTGATTGAGGCGTGATGGGATAGCCGAAATAGCCGTCGCATCCATAGCGTATGGCTGATATTGCCAATGCTTCGTTGCCCTTCATCAATTTCACTTTGTCGTTCATATAATTTCTGTAAAAAAAATAGACCCTTCGTGATAGTTTCGTATATATCCTGACTAATCTTCTTTTGTTCGATATACTTCGATGCAGGAGTCGGGACAGACGGTGGCGCAACTGGTGCATCCTGTGCATAATTCTGCGTTTTCCATAAAGACGTAGTGATAGCCTTTATTGTTAACTTCTATTTTTTGCAGGGCAATCACATTAAATGGGCATGCGGCAACGCAGATGCCGCATCCTTTGCATCTTTCCTCATTCACTTTGATTGCACCTCTTACTTTAGCCATAACTATACAATTTTATTTTAATAGTGTACAAATTTACATAATTATTTGTAGTCGGTAATCTTTTTTAAATAGATTAACCTTTGGCACATTTGCTGACAATTTGTGCTATAATTTGCGTAAATGCTTTGCTGTCAAGTAATTACGTTAGTCAAACACATAATTGAAAAAATCGAGCACAGGTTTTATGTGAAAATAATCGTTGGCGGCGTGCTCCATCCAGTTGCCGCATGTGAAATAATCGTCGGGGCAAGGGTGGCTGAAAGTGTAGTCTTTGGCTCGTAGCAGGTCGATGAATTGATGGTTGGGATTAAAACCTACGGGAGCCTTTTTGAGCGACTGAAACGGGGTGAAACTAAAGCGCGAGGCTGTTTCGGGATTGTTGATGAGTTCAACCAGTTCGTTCCCGTCGGCATCGATAAGCGAGCGTGTCCGGCGCAGCACTTCGGGCGTGGGGCACCACAGCCCGGCATACAGCCCCGATGCGTTGGGTTCGATGTGAACATAATAGCATGCCTTGGTGCATTTTCGTCCGTTTGTGCCGATTACTGCGCTAAAGTAGGTCTTGTAGGGCGTCTTATCGTCAGAAAAACGGATGTCGCGATATATGCGGTAGGCGCAATCGGTGGCTTTCAAATTGTGCAGTGAGTCGTCGTATTGGCTCATAATAGTGATTAATTGTTGCAACTGTTCAAGCCAACGGCTTCGCAACATGTCGAATTGAGCCTTGTGTTCGGCAAACCAATCACGGCGGTTGTTGCTGCGTAAATCGCGCAGGAAATTGAATGTTTCAGTCATTGGAAATTGTCGGGGGGAAACAGTTTTTTCAATGCTTGTGGAAATGAGAGAGGTGGGTGGTTTTAAAGTGAAAAAGAGCCAATCCTTGCCAGTTAGGCTTGGAATCGGCTCTCTATGCCATCTGATTTATCGATGTCTTTTTTCCCTAAGGAGTGATTATTCTCCTTCGGCAATTGCTTCGCTTGGGCAAACAGAAGCGCAAGAGCCGCAGCTCAAGCAAGTGTCAGCGTCGATAACATAAGAAGCATCGCCTTCAGAGATTGCTTCAACTGGGCAAGCACTAGCACAAGTGCCGCACGATACACACAAATCAGGATTAATTACGTATGCCATAATGTTTTAGTTATTATAAAATTAATTTTGTTGTTGTTTTGTTATTGCAAATGTAATAATATTATTTTAATTGCAACTATTTTCATACGGAAATTTTTTTGTATTGCTTTGCCAAAGATTGTTTTTGTTATAGTTTGTTGAAATTGCGTTACCTTTGCAGCGTTGTTGGCAAAAAGCAACGCAAAACACTATTTTTTTGTTATGGCAGTGAGTGAGCACATAAAGCCTTCGGTGGCTAAACATTTTGTTGAGCAGCGGCAGTTGCTTCAGATGGAATATGAGCACGAACGCGACGAGTATAAGCGCATCAGCGAGCAATGGGGTGTTGAGCGCACCGTTCAGCGCGGGTTGTGCTGGTATCCGCTGCGTGTTGGGCGCAATCGTTACGATTCGCTCAATCGTTTGGTGGTCGACCTCTATCGCAGTGAGAGCCAGTTGGAGCAGGAGCACCAGTTTGAATATGGTCGCCAGGTGAGGTTTTTTGTGGCTGACAACACCATGAGTGTTAAATATAAATCCTACACAGGCACGGTGTGCTATGTTGAACCCGACCGTATGGTTGTGGCAGTTGCCGGCACGCAGGCTATCACCGACATGGAGAATTGTGCTCCCGGCACGTTAGGCGTGCAATTATCGCTCGACGAAACCACCTATCGCACCATGTTCGAAGCGTTGAACGACGTTTCGCAGGCACGCAGCGGCCGTTTGGCTGAATTGCGCGACGTGATTATCGGACAGGTGGAGCCTAGTTTCCGCGACATTTATCCGGTGCGTTTTCCGTGGCTCAATCGCAGCCAAGAGGTGGCGGTTAACAATATGCTGTGCAGCCGCGATGTGATGATTGTGCACGGCCCTCCGGGCACTGGTAAGACAACAACTCTCGTTGAGGCGATTGCCGAGACGCTCAATCGTGAGCCTCAGGTGCTGGTTTGCGCGCAATCGAACATGGCAGTTGATTGGATTAGCCAGAAACTTGTGGAGCGGGGCGTGAGGGTGTTGCGCATAGGCAACCCAACGAGGGTGAACGACCAGATGCTGGGCTACTGCTACGAGCGTCAATACGAGGCGCACCCCGATTATCCCGAATTGTGGAGCATACGCAAAACCATTCGTCAGATTCAGGCTGATGGCCGCAAACACAGCCAAAGCAGTTCGGTGCAGAGCCGGCTAAACCGGTTGCGCCGCCGCGCCGAAGAATTAGAGGTGAAAATCAATGTTGAACTGTTCGACAATGCTCGTGTTGTGGCAGCAACATTGGTGGGCAGCAACAGCAGTCTGCTCACTGGCCGACGTTTTGGCACTCTCTTTGTTGACGAAGCCGGGCAGGCTCTTGAGGCTGCCACATGGATTGCTGTGCGTAAAGCCGACCGTGTGGTGCTTGCCGGCGACCATTTGCAGTTGCCTCCTACCATCAAATGCTATGAAGCCGAGCGCGGCGGTCTGGGCCGCACAATGATGGAGATGGTGGTAGCCCGTTGGCAGCAGGCGGTTACGCTGCTCACCACGCAATATCGCATGAACAGGCACATCATGCAATTTTCGAGCGACTGGTTCTACGGGGGCGGCTTGAAGGCTGCCGATGAGGTGAAGATGCGTGGCATATTGGATTATGACACGCCTATGGAATGGGTCGACACTTCGCAGTTTGGATTTGATGAGCAAGTGCAGGGCGCGGGATGCAGCAAGGTGAATGTGAAAGAGGCGGAGTTTTTCATATCGCAGTTGGAACAATATGTTATGCGGATTGGGCAAGAGCGCATACTTGACGAGCGTATCGATTTCGGACTTATTTCGCCCTATAAGGCACAGGTGCGTTACATGCGTCAATTAGTGAAACGCAGTGCCGTGTTGCGACCGCTGCGCCATGAACTTACCGTTGACACCATCGATGGATTTCAGGGGCAGGAACGCGATGTGGTGTTCATCAGCCTTGTGCGTAGCAACGACAATGGGCAGATTGGATTCTTGAATGATTTGCGGCGCATGAATGTGGCAATCACTCGCGCTCGCATGAAGGTGGTGGTGATTGGCAATGCCGAAACGCTCCGTCATCATAAGTTTTACGCCAAACTCTACGATTACATTCAGCAACTGGCTCGTTTAGTTGAGCAATGAACCTGTTGTGATGTTTTGAGGTATAAGGGACTGCCGTTTCGGTTGCCGAAAAATTTTTGAAAATGATTTGATGAAATAGGGGTTGACGTGTTGCAATCGAGCAAAAGAATTTGTAATTTTGTAATCCGTTATGAGAAACGGTTTTGACAACGAGAAATATCTCAAAATTCAGTCCGAACACATCAAGGAGCGCATAGCGCAGTTCGGAGATAAGTTATACCTCGAGTTCGGAGGTAAATTGTTTGACGATTATCACGCAAGCCGCGTGCTGCCGGGTTTTCACCCCGACAGCAAACTGCGTATGCTCATGCAGTTGAGCGACTGTGCCGAGGTGATAATTGTGATTAGCGCTTTCGACATTGAAAAAAACAAAGTGCGTGGCGATTTGGGTATCACCTACGATGAGGATGTGCTTCGCTTGCGCGGCGAGTTTGAGAAAGCGGGCTTGTACACCACCTATGTGGTAATCACACACTACAATGGTCAGAAAAGTGCTGATGCCTATCGTGCCCGTTTGGAGCGCATGGGCATAAAGGTGTGCTATCACTACACCATCGACGGCTATCCCAACAATGTGGAATTGATTGATTCTGATGACGGTTTCGGGCGCAACGATTTTGCCGAAACTTCGCGTCAACTTGTGGTGGTAACCGCTCCCGGTCCGGGCAGTGGCAAGATGGCGGTGTGTCTTAGCCAACTCTATCATGAGCATAAACGAGGCGTGAAAGCCGGTTATGCCAAGTTCGAGACTTTCCCGGTGTGGAATTTGCCTTTGAAGCATCCGGTGAACGTGGCATACGAAGCAGCCACAGCCGACCTTAACGACGTGAACATGATTGACCCGTTCCATCTCGAGGCATACGGAAAGATTGCGGTGAACTATAATCGTGACATTGAAATCTTCCCTGTGTTGAATGCTATTTTTGAGGGCGTTTATGGCGAGAATCCATATAAGTCGCCTACCGATATGGGCGTGAACATGATAGGTTTTTGCATGAGCGACGAGGATGTGTGCTGCAATGCCGCACGCGACGAGATTATACGTCGCTACTACACTGCACTCAACCGTCTTGCCGAACGCGGCGAGGGCGAGAGCGAGGTGAAAAAGATTGCTTTGCTAATGCAGCAAGCCAAACTCACCACCGAATACCGCCGCACCACAGTGGCTGCGCGCGAACGCAAGGAACTCTCAGGACTTGCTTCGGCTGCAATCGAGTTGCAGGACGGCACCATCATTACTGCCCGCTCAAGCAGTCTGCTCGGACCGAGTGCAGCGCTGTTGCTTAATGCCACCAAGCATCTGGCAGGCATTGCACATGAGGTGAAACTGATTCCTCAATCGATGATTGAGCCTATTCAGCGTACTAAAGTCGATTTCTTGCATGGACACAATCCGCGCCTTCACACCGACGAGGTGCTGGTGGCTCTATCGATGCTGAGCATAACCGACGAGAAATGCCGTCTTGCTCTTGAACAATTACCCAAACTTGAAGGTTGCCAGGTTCATTCAACGGTGCTGCTCAGCGAGGTTGACCGCAAAATTTTCAAGCGTCTTGGCGTTGAACTCACCTGCGACCCGGTGAAGAGCGTGTGACAAGTAAGAGGTGCATAAAAACGCTATATTAAAGATAACCCCGGTTACAATGTTGTAACCGGGGTTATTTATGACAAACTGCTGACACGTTACATCACTCGCCCAGCGGTGATGCGTCCGCCAATCACTTGCCACACTTGCTCGGCGATTGCACGCATGCCGTCGATTGACGGGTGTCCGAATTGCTTGCTGATGTGGTGCAGACATATTCGTTTTATGCCATAGTGACGGCATACCACTTCGCACGATTGGTAGTATTCTGTTTTGAGTTCGGTGTTTTCGATGTTGTAGATAAGTGCATCGGGGTAGAGTTCTTTCAGACGATGAAACAGATAGCACATGGCAGGGCGCACCTGTTTGAGGTCGTCGGTGGTCCAGTCGCTGTATTTATAATCGCCCCACGGAGAACCAGCCCAAGAATCGTTTGTGCCGCCAAACACCAAAATCACATCGGGCTTCCCGAGGCGGTCAGCTCGGGTGATGTAAGCCTTTTCGGTAGCATCTTCGCCACGATAGCCCGTAGTGCAAATGGTTGAGCCTGACCACGATTCGTTCACTTCGAGTTTCAGGTCGTGGCGGTCGATGAGATGATACCACCAAGTGTCGTAAACGCGCCTCACGTCATTGCCCTGATTGCTGCTGTAAGGTTTCTCTGGTCCATACCATATTGCATTGCCCTCAGGTATGTAGCCCTCAAAGGTGCTGTAAGAGTCGCCAAGAATCGACACACGCACGGGCGCTTGCTGGGCGTTGGTGGCAAGCGTTATTGCCACGAAACCAACGAGTGCAATAAGTGTTTTGAAACGAGTCATAATGTTATGAATTAGTTGTTTAGAGTTAAAATATTATTATTTCTTTAGTTGATAGTGCCTCACCCAGTCGATTTCCATTTCAATAGGTAGTTGTGATGGGTCAACCGGTCCCACCCAACTGCCGCCAAGTTGCATGTCGATGAGCAGATATTGCGGGATGTGGAAAGGGAACTGCCCGGGCTTGTCGGTGACAATGCGCGGATAAGCGAAAGTGCGCTTGCCGTTGACGTGGAACACCAGACTGTCGGGCATGATGTCAACACCATATACGTTGAAGTCGTTGGGCTTGATGGGCGCAGTGGTGTAGTGAGGCGGATTATTGTCCTGTTTCAGGTTCAGAGTGTAATAACTGTGCACGGTTTGATAGGCGATGGTGTCGTGGTTAAGCCGTTCCATAATGTCGATTTCGCCACCGTTAGGCCAGCGGTTTTTCTCGGTGTCGAAAGGCAGCAGCCAAATGGCAGGCCATGCGCCCTGTGCTCCTTGCAGCCGGGCACGCACCTCAATGCGTCCGCAATCAAAGGCGTGTTTGCCCTTAGTCCAAATGCCGCCTGTGAGGTAGTGGGCAGTGTCGGCATCAAGATTGTCGTTAACAATACCTTTCAGCACCAGACATCCGCCACGCATCTCGTAGCAGCGAGGGTCTTTCGATTGTGTGTTAGCCCAGTCGGCGGTTCCGCGGTCGGTGTGGCTCCACACCGTGTAGTCGATGCCCTGCGCATTGAAATCGTCCTGCCAAACGAGTTGCCAGCCTGCTCGGCGGCTACATGAGCAAAGTGCAATGGTGATGCACAGCAGAGTAAAGATGGTGGCTGAATGGTTTGAATTGTTCATATTGTTACTGGTTAGAAATGTTGAGTTTATACATTAGCCAAAGTTACGAAATTCTTTTGTTTCGGCTTGCATTGATTTGCAATTTTTGCTTGTCGCGTGGCGAATTGTGGTGAAAAATTAGTATATTCGCAAGTTAAAGAAGATATTACAAATAAATTGTTCTTGATGGAAGATTGGAGAGAAAAACTTGGAGCGGCGTTTGGTGCCGAACTCGAACAGTTAGAAGCCGAAAGAGCAGCCGAGGAACCTGTGGTTGAGCAACCTGCCTCGGTGGCACAGCAGCAGGGTGGCGCATGGGTTAACATTGTGCTCGATAAACATTGCCGCAAGGGCAAGGTGGTGACGTTGGTTACCGATTTGAAGTGCGACGACGAGGCGTTGCAGCAACTTGCGCGCGAACTGAAAGCGCATTGCGGCGTGGGCGGCTCGGCGCGTTGCGGCGAGGTGCTTCTGCAAGGCGACAAACGCGACAAGGTGCTGGCTTTCCTTAAAGCTAAGGGCTTGAAAGCGAGAATTATATAACAAATAAAAAAAGATAACAACTTATGAAACGTGCATTGAAGTGGGGCATAGTGGTGGTTGCCGCGATTGCGGGCTGTTTGCTGGTTGCCACATGCAATTCAAGGTCGGTGGTTGCTGATAACTATATGGACGGACTGAAGTCGGAGGCAGCTATTGAAACCAAATATGCGGCGATGGGTCCATGCCAGGTGACAAGCGTTGCAATGAGTTGCCCCGAGCCTAAATATAAGCAGTATTTGATATATTATCCTGCCGATGTGGCAACGTCGGCTCGCACTTATCCGCTCGTGATTATGGCAAATGGCACAGGCGTGCCTGCCTCGCGTTATGCCAAGATATTTGAGCATTTGGCATCGTGGGGCTTTATAGTTGCCGGCAACGAGGACCCCGAATCGTGGAGCGGTAAATCGTCGTCGATGACTCTCGACTTCATGCTTGCGCAAAACACCGATGCCACAAGCATTTTCAAAGGAAAAATCAACACCGAAAAGATGGGCATAGCAGGTCACTCGCAAGGTGGCGTGGCTGTGTATAACGCCATCACCGAGTTCAACAACGGAAAGGGTTATGATGCCGCTTACATTGCAAGTTGCACGCATATTATGTTGGCTCAAGGATTGAAGTGGAACTATTTCCCAAAGAAACTTGGTGTGCCATCGCTGTTCACAGCCGGCACCGGCAAGTGGGACGATGAAACAATTTCGCCGTTGGCATCGTTGCGCTTCAATATGGCAGCAATGCAAGATGGAACTCCCGGAGTGATTGCCCGACGCACCGGAAAAGACCACGGAGAAATTTTGGCTGAAGGCGATGCCTACATGACTGCTTGGTTCTGCTATTGGCTCAAAGGCGACAGCATTGCCGGCAAGGCATTTATTGGCGATGATGCCGAGATAATGCACAACAAGCGGTGGCAGGATGTCGATTCACAAAATCTGTGATTATAATTGAAAGGAAAAATGGTTTAATCAAAATAATATAAGGAATTAGAAGTATGAGTTACAATGCACAAACTAAGCCGTTGCAAATTATCAAGGCATCGGCAGGTTCGGGAAAAACATTTCAGTTGGCTTATGAATACATTAAGTTGCTGTTAGGCAAAAAAAATGATGACGGCACATTCAGGCTTGCCAAACGCACCGAATATCATGAGCATATCCTTGCCGTCACGTTCACAAACAAGGCCACAGAGGAAATGAAAAGCCGTATTGTGAAGGAGTTGAATTTGTTGAGCCAGGGAAAAGGTGAATATATTGGCAATTTAGAAAAAGATTTAAACACCACTCGCGAGCAAATTATGCCTGCAGCACGCACTGCTCTCGAGGAGATTTTGTTTAACTACGCCACGTTCAACGTCAGCACCATCGACTCGTTCTTCCAGACGGTGCTGCGCACGTTCGCTTTTGAACTCGACCAAGACTACGATTACATTGTTGAAACCGACAGTGAACACTCTTTGGAAGTGGCAGTGCACAATGTGCTGATGAACGTGGGCTGTGGCGCAACGAATCACATTGTTGAGAATTGGTTTAGTGACTATATGCGGCATTTGCTCGATAAAGATAATCCCGGCGCATGGAATGTGTTTACAGGCAGCAAACTGAGCACTATGGCAAAAAACATCACTAAAGAATGGTATGTCCGCAACAAGGTTGCCATTGATGACTATCTGAATGATGTGTTTTCACATTCGTCAAAAACCAAAATCATGCGTTTCAAGAGCAAACTATATGAGATATATGAAAAAATTGGCGGTGAAATCCCGGGTATGGCTGAAACCTATATGTCAATTTTATCTTCTGTTGATTTGTCGGTTGAAGGGTTGAGCAGTAAAAGCGGTTTGACGTTTTTTACAAACTCGCTAATAAAAAACAAGTCAGGAGGCGTTGACGAGGTGGATAAGTTTCTGAATAACGACGACGTGAAAGTGGCAAATTGGAGCACCGACAAAGAATGGAAAAAAGCGGCAAAAACGGGGCAATATGATTTTGCGGTTGGCAAACTGAAAGAATTGGCGATTAAAATGCGCGATGTGATTAAGGACAGGTCGCTAATAAAGGATATGTTGACGAAAATCTATTTGTTCGGGCTGTTGGGCATAATAGGCAAGGAACTTGAGATATTCTTGCGCGACAACGACACCGTGTTGCTTTCCGACACGAGCCAGTTGCTCGACCGAGTGATGATTAAGAGCAATGTGATGTTTGTGTATGAGCGGATGGGCACATGGATAAATCACTTTCTGATTGATGAGTTTCAAGACACTTCGGCTCTGCAATATCGCAATATGAAGCCCTTGCTCGAGGAGAGCGTGGCGTGCGGCAATGAGAATTTGGTTATTGGCGATGAAAAGCAGTGCATTTATAGGTTTCGTGATTCCGACCCCGATTTGCTTGCCAAAGATATAATAAACGATTTTGATGGCGGTGTGCATGTCGACATCACCAAGGTGGTGAACTGGCGAAGCACCCCCAACGTAATCAAGTTTAACAACTCGTTTTTCTGGAACTTGGTGAGAATGACGGGTGTTGAAGATGTATATGATAATGTTCTGCAAAAAGGCAATAATAAAAACCACTGCAACGATGGTGCCGTAAAAATCACCTTCGTGAGCGGAACATCGGGGGGTAAAGGAAAAGAGATTGACAAGTCGGAATTTGCCGATATTGTTTTAGACCGTTTGCCAAGTTACATCAACGAAATCAGAAGCAGAGGTTACAGGCTGAAAGACATTGCCATACTGGTGCGTGCGAACGACCAGGGAAGCAAAATAATCGACCGCTTGCTCGAATACAATAAAACAGCCGACGAAAATGAACGAATTGAGGTGGTTTCGGCAGAATCAATGTTCCTGCGCAAATCGCCGGCAGTAAGGTCGGTAATCAGTTATCTGCGATATTTCGACACGTTGAGTTTCACCGATAGCGATAATGCCGAATCGAACAGCGTGCGCGAAAAAGAAGAAAGAATAAAACGTGTGCTTCGTGACTTCGACCACAGGGTAAGCAATCATCGTGCCGAGGAATGTGTCGACACCGAATCGGAAGAGTTTGGCATGGAGGTGGGTGATTTGTTGAAAGCTGCCTTTGTGGCTGATTCTCAACGCCAATCGGGGCAAACGTCGAAACTGCAATACAGCAAAGAGTATCTTGATGTGCGTAGTCAATTAATGTCGAGCAACGTAGATGCGTTCGACTTGGTGTCGATTGTTGAGAACATAGTTTGCCGAGTAGTGTCAGATGAAACGCGCGAGTCGGAAAAGGCTTTCCTTATGGGTTTCATGGATAACGTGATTGACTATTGTTCGAAATATAACGCAACAGTACATTCATTCTTGAAATGGTGGGACACAAAACCTAAATTGTCGGTTTCTACACCTGAAGGCAGAGATGCGGTGAACATCATCACCATACACAAATCGAAGGGTTTGGAATTTCCGTGTGTGATAATTCCGTTTGCCAATTGGGAGATGTGTAAGTTAGAAAACGAGTTGTGGGTCGGTGCCGACATTCTGCGAAATATGCCGGTGCTTAGCGGTTTTGACGAGGAAATCATACCGCCATTGATGCCCGTTAGCACCACCATTGCCAGAAATGTTGAGCAAATTCAGCCGTTATTCGATAAAGAAGTTACGGAAAACTATGTGGATAACATCAACGCAACGTATGTGGCATTTACTCGAGCCGTGAACGAACTGCATCTGATGGCTCCCGATTGTGAAGAGGGCATTGATGACATCAGCACTGTGAGAGTGAACAAGTTGCTGAAAACCGTGTGCGCTGCACTTACCGACGCCAATGCCGGCGAAATTGACAATTGGTTTGCCGAGCGAACCGGCGACCGCTCGAGTGTGGCAACAAGCATCATCAGCCAGGTTGGTGAGAACGACACTTTGATTTATCAGGTTGGCGACATTAATCAAACCTATGTGCCTAAAGATGAGCCTCAGGTAAACGATGTGGACAACGGTGAATTGCCTATGGAAGTTCCGAAATACGAGTCGGCATTGCGTCCTGTGAGCGTGTGTGTGCCCGAAACTTATAGCCCAATCCAAGACCGTGGCATCAGGCTGCATAAACTGTTTTCGATGCTAAAGCGCGCCGGCAGTTGCGATTCGGTGCTTGCCCGTGCCTGGCGACGCGGATTGCTTGATGGAATTGACGATGCTGAAACTCTGGTGAAAAAAGCCTTGAATAATGCAAAAACAGCGCCGTGGTTTGCCGACGGCAATGTGGTGTTCAACGAACGTTCAATAGTGTGTGGCGATGGCAGTGTTAAGCGACCCGACCGCATTATACGCACTTGTGATGGGCGAGTGATTGTGGTTGATTACAAGTTCGGCAATGACCATAGCCGCGATGCGAAATATCGCAAGCAGGTTCGTGACTATATCTGCCGACTTGGTGAGGCAGGGTTGAAAGTTGACGAAGGATATGTGTGGTATCCCGAAAGCGACATCATCATCAACGTATTTGATGATGATGTAAACTGACAATTATTTCTTGTGACAAAACAAATGTTCAGGTGTTGAAAAGCAGTTGTTGCATGGCGACAGCCGTATCACATTGTGCATAGGTGAAAAAAAATGACTATCTTTGCAACGGATTGCAAAAATGTGATGAATAGGGTGGCTTAACGCCTTGACGGATTTGGCGGTTTTGCCTGCTGATTTTGCTCCACGAATGATTCGATAATTTAGTAAATAACAAACAATATAGTTAAAAGATTATGTCGATAGATAACATACTGATGCAAGCCACAGCCGATGCTGTGAAAGCACTTTATGGCTTGGAATTCGATGCTGATAAAGTGACGTTGCAAACCACCAAGAAAGAGTTTGAAGGCAACCTTACGGTGGTGGTGTTTCCTTTCTTGAAGGCTTCACGCAAAAATGCTGAGGCTACTGGTCAGGAAATTGGCGAATACCTTGTGGCTAATTGTGAGGCAGTTGAGAAATTTAATGTGATTAAAGGTTTCTTGAATATAGTAATCAAACCTTCGTTTTGGGCATCGGTGCTCAACCACATTGCCGGCGATGCCGATTATGGTTTCACGAAAGAAACTCCTGAGAGCGAATTGGTGATGATTGAATATTCGTCGCCAAACACCAATAAGCCTCTCCACTTGGGCCATGTGCGTAACAACCTGCTGGGCTACAGCCTTTCAAAGATTATGAAAGCCAATGGCTACAAGGTGGTTAAGACCAACATCGTTAACGACCGCGGCATACACATCTGCAAATCGATGCTCGCTTGGCAAAAGTGGGGCAACGGCATCACTCCTGAAAAAGCAGGCAAGAAAGGCGACCACTTGATTGGCGACTTCTATGTGATGTTTGATAAGCACTACAAGGAAGAGGTGAAACAAATTCTTGCCACCGATGCCGAGGTAAACGCCATTGTTGCTGAGGATGCCGAGAAAACTGCTGAAGCACGCAAGGAAGCAGCCAAGGCTAAGGCTCCCCTAATGCTTGAGGCTCGCGAGATGCTGAAGAAGTGGGAGGCTGGCGACAAGGACATCCGTGCCACTTGGGAGATGATGAACTCGTGGGTTTATGCCGGTTTCGACGAAACCTATAAGCGCATGGGCGTTGATTTCGATAAAATCTACTACGAGAGCGACACTTATCTTGAGGGTAAGGAAAAGGTGCTTGAAGGCTTGGAAAAGGGCATTGTGTATCGTAGACCCGACAACTCGGTGTGGGCAGACTTGACAGCCGACGGACTTGACCACAAGTTGTTGCTTCGCAGCGACGGCACTTCGGTGTATATGACACAAGACATAGGTACTGCAAAGTTGCGTTATCAAGATTATCCCATCGACAAAATGATATATGTTGTTGGCAACGAGCAAAACTACCACTTTCAGGTGCTTTCGCTCTTGCTCGACAAACTCGGCTTTAAGTGGGGCAAAGACCTGGTTCACTTCTCTTACGGCATGGTTGAACTGCCCGAAGGCAAGATGAAGAGCCGCGAAGGCACTGTGGTTGATGCCGACGAACTCATGGACGAGATGATTAATCAAGCAAAGGAAACCATCGAAGCCCGCGAACAGGAAAATGCTGCAAAGGGTAAAGTGAGCGATTTCTCTGAAGAAGAAAAGAACGAAATTGCCCGCATCGTTGGCCTTGGCGCTTTGAAATATTTCTTGCTGAAGGTTGACCCTCGCAAAAACATGATGTTCAACCCTAAAGAGTCGATTGACTTTAACGGCAACACTGGTCCGTTCCTGCAATACACCTATGCTCGCATCCAGTCGCTGCTGCGAAAGGCTGCTCCAGCCGATTTGACTGCCGACATCAGCGCAGTTGAGCCAAACGAAAAAGAGGTGGCATTGATTCAACGTCTTACCGACTTCCCGTCGACAATCGCTGAAGCGGGACGCACCTACAGCCCGGCGTTGATTGCCAACTATGTGTATGAACTCGTTAAGGAATACAACCAATACTATCACGACTACACAATACTTGGCGAAACCGACGCAAAGGTGCGCTCGTTCCGCTTGGCATTGTCGCGTCAGGTGGCTGAAATTGCTCGTCGCGGCATTGGTTTGCTTGGCATTGAAATGCCTCAGCGTATGTAATGAAAAGGGGTTAAACGATTAAACCTTTGTTAGTAAATTTTGTCATATCAGTATTGAATGAACAAAATGTGAACTATTAGTTAAAAAAAAGAAGATTAAAAATGAACGACAATTTTAATTATGTACAATCGTCAACCGTAAGTTCCGGCACATTGGTCAACAAGGTGATGCGCAGAGTTTACGTTAAGATGTTTGTGGCAATGTTGGTGACAGCAGTCACTTCGATGTATGTGTCGACCAACGAAACAATCTTGCAACTCATCTTTGGCAATTCGTTTGTTACATTTGGGTTGATTATATCGCAGATTTTGGTGGTAGTGATGCTTTCGGGACGTATCAACAAAATGAGCATTTTCACAGCCTCGTTATTGTTCTACCTGTATAGTGTGCTCACAGGCGTTGTGTTTTCAGCAATTCTGTTGCTTTACACATCAACATCGGTTGGCATGACATTCCTCATCACCGCAGGGGTGTTTGCAGCAATGAGCATCTATGGCTTCATCACATCGAACGATTTAACAAAGTTTGGCTCGATAATGTTTATGGCTCTTATAGGCTTGATTGTCTGCTCGGTAGTTAACATCTTTCTCAAGAGCAGTGGCTTGGAATGGATAATCAGTCTTGTAGGTGTGGCAATCTTTATCGGACTTACCGCATGGGACACTCAAAAGATTAAGAGAATGGCGGCTTATACAACCGACGGTGTTACTGCCGAAAAGTTGGCAACGGTCGGCGCATTGAGTTTGTATCTCGACTTTGTTAACCTGTTCCTTTATTTGCTGCGCTTCTTTGGCAGCAGCCGTAATTAATAAATGTAGAAAACAATACAACATTATAGTTACGCCAGTTTAATGGGGGATGGAAAGACAATTATTGTTCTTTCCATCCTTTTTTATAGCCTTTAAAATCCGGTGGCCAAACGGTTTTCTTTCATTGCAAATCGACAGACGACGTTAGACGTTTCATTGCAAAAATGCAAAATGTTGATAATTTGGCGGTTGATGTCTGGAATTTTCCGTATTTTTGTCGATTATAAACAATCATAAAAACAACTGCCATGAAACATTTTTTGTCGGCACTTTTAGCAATCGCGATAAGCATTGCAGCCGTGGCTCAAGAGAAATTTACGAAGTGTGAACTGATTAGCGATGGCGACACATTGCGCTATTGCGCTATTGCTCCGCAGCAAGTTGAGCAGAATAAGCGTTATCCGCTTGTGGTGTTTCTTCACGGTGCCGGCGAACGCGGCGATGATAATGAGGCGCAACTTCTTCATGGCTCGCAACAGTTTCTGAATCCCGTTAATCGCGAAAAATATCCTTGTTATGTGGTGTTCCCGCAATGCCCGAATGGGAAATATGGAGCCTATTTTGCTCGTCCTAGGTCGCTTGTTCCGCAGGAAATGCCCATTCAGGAGCAACCGACAGCGTTTATACGATGTGTGCACGCATTAATTGAGAAGTATCTTGCCGAGCCGAACGTTGACCCTTGTAGGGTGTATGTGATTGGACTTTCGATGGGCGCAATGTCCACCTACGATATGGTGATTCGCTATCCCGAACTCTTTGCGGCGGCTGTGCCTATTTGCGGCAGTGTTAATCCGGAGCGTATCACTGATGCAGTGAAGCACACCAAATGGAGCATATATCATGGCGATGCCGACACCACAGTGCCCCTTGATGGCTCGCGTGAGGCTTATAGAAAACTGCGTGCTGTGGGTGCAGATGTGAAGTATATCGAGTTCCCGGGTGTGGGACACGGCAGTTGGAATCCAGCCTTTTCGATGCCTGATTTCATGTCGTGGCTGTTTGCCCAGAGCCGCCATTGAATATGCCTGAATGGATGTCAGCGCAAAGTTGCGATATGGAGCGATGCGAGTGTAATTATTTGTTAGTAAGTGTCCTAATTTAATTATTGAGCGGTGAAGATAGTGAGTTGAGCACAGAATATTTTATGAAATTTTGGGGTAGTTGCTTGGAAATTGAAAAAAACACATTATCTTTGTTCGCAGAAATGGAAATGTTTGGTGGCTGACAGAATGGAACCATCGTCTGTTGGCTGAAAAGGGAATCGGGTGAGAATCCCGAACAGACCCGCTGCTGTAATGCTCATCAACATTAAGCCTGATTCGGCATGGAAATGCCACTGTTGTCTGTCTGTAAAGGCAACGGGAAGGTAACCGAATCACACAGGCCGAGCAAAGTCAGAAGACCTGCCAAATCATTAGGAACTGCTTTTGCCCTCGAGGTTTGGGGCTGCTATTCTGCAATTTCTTTTTTTTCTTTATCTCTCGTTTTTCTTCCAGAGTAGAAAAAGAAGATATTGGTTGGCCTATTGTGCCTTTGCTCACACCTAAGCGTTGATTAGGTTGGTGTTATGTAATTGCATATGGCTGTCTCGAATTGGGCAAAAGTGAGTTCTTAAAAAATTTTGAATGTGCATAGAAAAAGCCATAAGGTTTGGTTTATGTGATTTTTTTAATAACTTACTAACTATCAGAAAGATGAAAAGATTTCTACATTTGTTTACGTCGTTTGCACTTATGTGCATTGCGTTTGCTGTGCATGCCGACGACTACACAATGCCCACCAGCGACGGTTTTATTGCGGAAAAGGTTGTGGATGGGACAATCACCTTCTACGACATGGGTGGCCCCACCGGCAACACCAAGGGCTACTATGCCGGCTACGTGCGTTTTGTGCCTGCCAATGAGGGCGACCAATTGGTGATAACCTTTGAGGAACTTGATTTAGGTGGAGTGGCAAAACTATATATCTATGATGGTGATGCCGAGTTTACAAGTTACCACAACAGTGAAGTGAAGTCAGGCTATTTGGCAGAGCTGAGCGGAAGCACTGCAGGGCAAAGCTATACAGCTGTCTCGGGACAGTTGTCGGTTCTTTATCATTGTAAAGGGTCGGGCACTGGAGCAGGTTGGAAAGCCACTATAATGGCTGTTTCGCCAAAAGATATGGAGTATGTTGGCACCACGGTGATGAGCGGTCTTGCCAATGTAACTCGTGGCAGCAAAAACCAAACCATTTTCGGCGTCAGCGTAGTGACCGATGGTGGCAACAATGCCTTGACGCTCGACGAACTTAGCATTGATTGCGCTGCTCTCACCGAAAGCACACAGGTGAGCAATGTGCGCCTCTACCGAGGTTCGGTTTCGGATGATAATCTGCTTGCCACAGCAGCGGTTGTGGGTGATGAACTGAAAGTTGAGAACCTCACTCTGAAACCAAAATCCAACGATTTTATTGTGGTTGCCGATGTGCAGCCCGATGCAAGCGGCACCATTCCTTCGCCAATGATATCCGTGGTGAAAGTGTTGGGCGAGGAGCGTACTCTATCTGCCGTGCAAGGCGATGGCGTGATTGTTGACAATGTGATACTGATGCCGTCGGATGCCACTGTTTTCACTATTGGCGACGATGCCGAGTTCTATGACGACGGCGGCAAAACCGGCAAGATTACGCTCAATTTTGAGGGTCAAGTAACATTTGTGCCTGCCACAGAAGGCAGTAAAGTGAAAATCGATTTCACAAAACTTGCTATATTCAACACATCAACGATTGGATATAACGATGTGCTGAAGATATATAACGGGCGTGAAGCCGACGAAGCAAATTTGCTGTACACATTGCTTAGCGAGAGCAGCAAGATTGTGAAGTCGACAGCCGACGACGGTTCGCTCACGGTGACGCTAAAAAGTATCACAGGAGTTGCTGCCGATGGCTGGGAGGCAACGGTTTCGCAGTTTGTGCCCGGCAACATGACGTTGAAGTCGGTATCGGGCAGTGTGGCAAGTGACGCAACTCTGTCGGCTGGCGATAAAGACTCGCAGTTTGTGTTGGTTAAAGTGGTTGCCGACAATCAGTTGAATCCGTTAAACGTAAGCGCTATTGACCTTGCTGTGACCGAGGGCGCTTCGGCAATTAAGAGCGTTAAGGTGTATTATCTTGGCGAAACAGCCACGTTCTCCACAGCAGAATTGTTTGGCGAAGCAACGGTTGAAGGCGATATGGTGAGCATTTCAGGTGAGAAGCCGCTTTCGGAAGGAAACAATTATTTTGCCGTGACAGTTGATGTGGCTGATGATGCCCGCAATGGTCAGACGCTTGGTTTGACACTTGGTAGTGTAACTGTCGACGATGTGAAAAACGCCCCTGCCGAGGCTGTGAGCACCACCCGTTTGGTTGATAACGTGTGCCACGCTGTGATGGGCTCTCACAGTCACACCATTTACGATACATGGACTTTCACTGACACCAAGAGTTCGATATCGCCATCGAAATATGAATATGAGATGGCTGATTATATAGTAACATTCACTCCTGGCGATGCAAGTGCAAAGGCTGTAATTGATTTCAGTGAATTTGATGTGTACTATTCGTCGTCGAGTTACGGCGTGAAAGCGGTGTTTGAGGTGTATAGCGGAACGACTGTCGACAGCAATAATTTGTTATGGAAGTTGAGTTCTGCCGACGAGGCGACAACAGGTCCCGGCAAGAAACTCTATTCAACAGCCGACGATGGCTCGCTTACAATCAACTTCAACCCTAATACCGAAACGAGTTACTATGCCGGAACAGGATGGAAGGCTACGGTTGCTCCGTTCATCAACCACGACATGACCATAACAGATGTTAAGGTAAGTCAGGTGGGCAGCGGCAACGTAACCCCTGGCAGCGAATCGGTGCAGTTGTTGTGTGTTGATGTTGCCACTGAAGGCACGTTAACGAGCAAAGAATTAACCGGCGTGACTTTGAACCTGAAAGGCACTCAGGCAAGCATCAGCAAAATTGCTGTGATGAGTTCGGCAGATGTTGCCGATTTTGCCCAGGCTGACACAGAATTTGGCAGCGTCACCGAGTTGGGCGAAGGCGATTTGCAGGTGAAAGGGTCGTTGGAACTGTCAAACGAACACCACTATTTATGGTTGGTGGCTGATGTTTCTGCCGATGCCGAAAGCGATGCTATAATTGATGCTAAAATTGTTTCGCTCACCACTGCCGATGGTGAAACCGTTAACATTGCCGATGGCGACCCTGAAGGCGAACTCACTGTGAAGAACCAAATGATTTTGGCAAATGGTGATAACGGAGTGATTACGGTGACACGTTCGCTACTCCTTTACGACGACGGTGGTCCGGATGGTAAATTCTCGAATAGTTTCGATGGAACTGTTACGTTTGTTCCGGGCGTAGAAGATGCTATTGTGAGCATCACTTCAAAGCAGTTTGCTACCGGAACAGGAAAGTTCTATCTGTATAGCGGACGTGAGGTGAATGCCGATAATTTGCTTGGCACGACATCTTATTTCAGTGGAACAACAGGACCGGTCGACTTGGTGTCGAAGGCTGCCGATGGTTCGATAACTATACGTTTTGTCACCACATCATACGCCACGCTTACCGCCGGTTTCGAGGTTGAAATCGGGTTGCATCAGCGTGAGAACTACGAGGTTTCTGCTGTAACGTCAGCAGCGGCATCTGCCAAGAGCGGAATTGTGCGAGGCTCAACTGATGCAGAATTGTTGCAGGTGAAATTAGAGGTGACAGGCGACAAAAATGCTTTGACAGTAGATTCATTTAAGTTCTCTTTCAATGGCACCACTGATGAAAGCGATGTCACTATGGCTAAACTTTTCTATACCGCTTCGGCAGAGAATTTCGGCAACGGAAAACTGCTTGCGAGTGCTGTGCCAAGTGATGGAGAGGTGGTTCTTGAACCTGACGAAGAAATGAGCCTCACCAGTGATGGCGAATATAACTTCTGGCTTGCAGTGGATGTTGCTGCCGATGCGCAAAAGGACAATGCCATAACTGCACAATTGGCTTCGCTGACCATAGGCGGAGAAGACATTGCTGCGGAAAAGATTGATGCTGTTGCTGCCACTCGCAGCGTGACAGAGGGCTTGAAAGGTGAGTTTGTGATTGGTGCCTCGAGTGATGCTGATTATGCAACCATCAACGATGCTGTTGACGCGCTTGCCAATGGCGTTGAGGGTGCTGTGACATTCTTGATTGAGGACGGCACTTATGCCGAAAACGTGATGATTAACCATGTTGATGGCGTTTCGGCTGAGCATAGCATAAAATTTGCCTCTCGTTCAGGCGACCGCACAAAGGTGATAATCACCGGCTCGGGTTACACTGAACCGGCGTATGGCGAAACGAAATTTGGTATGTTTGCAGTGGCTCACACAGCGTATGTAACGCTTGAAAATTTGACTTTTGAACCACAAAGCCAGTCATATCCCTATGCAGTGCACGTTTATAATCAAAGCCGCCATTTCACACTCAAAAATTGTGTTGTGAAAGCCGACCCAGTGATTACAGGGTCGTCAGGAATGAGTTTGGTGAAAGCAGAGGCACTCAACGATGAGGCTTGCAACAACGACTTTATGACCATTGAAGATTGTGCATTTGAGGGCGGATATATTGCTTTGTATCTTGGAGGTACAAGTTATGTGATGTACACCAGAGAACAAGGGCTTGTGGTGCGTCGCAACACCATTACCGATGCTGGCTCGAAAGGCATTTATGTGTGCGATGAAATAGATGCACTTATTGAAGCAAATGTGGTGACATCAACCAAAACACAAAAGACCAATTATAGCAGTATTGACATTTCGCGATGCCGTGGTGAACTCATTGTACGCAACAATGTGCTTATAAACACACAGGCGTATTATAGCAATGGCTTGTATATACGCACCACCACTCAAGGCGACGATGAACGTCCGGCTTTGATTTATAACAATGTGATTTCAGTAACCGCATCGCCTAATGCTTACACCTCGGCATTGTATGTTGCTGCCGACTCGCGCAACATGAAAGTGCTGCACAACACGGTGCGCGTTGGCGGTGTGGCAGGATATGCCTTCTACGTCGGCGGAACAACTGTCGACTTGGCAAACTTTAAGATTGAGAACAACCTTCTGCAAAGTTTTGCCACTGGTTCGGCTGTGCTATACCTCAATAGCGAGACCCACATGAAGGCTTTAGGGCTGAATAACAATGCTTATTATGCTGCCGGAGACATATTGGTGAAAGACTTGGCAACCACGCTTGACGATTATGCACAGATTACGGGCGATGAAGCAAGTATCTTCGAAAAGGCAGAGTTTGTGAGCGAAACCGACTTGCGACTGATGTCGGCTGGCAATATGCTTGGCGCTACTCCATTGAGCGAGGTGACGGTTGACATTGAGGGCACAGAGCGCAATGCTTCCACCCCGACTTATGGTGCTTATGAATACTCGGAAATTGCCTTTGAAAAACCTGTTATGGCTGAAGGCTATCCAGTGGTGAGCAGCGTGAGCGATGCGGCAATAAGCGTGAAAACCAAATGGAATGTGAGCGGCAAACTTTATGCTAAATTGCAGAAAGCCGATGAAGATGCTCCTGATGCTGAGGCTATGCTTGCAACCGATGCTGAAGATTGCATAGCAGATGCAGAGTTGGCAACAGCGTTTGACGACCTCGACCAGCAGACCGACTATAAGATATACTTTATGGTAGTGAGTGCGCTTGGTATTCAGTCGGATGTGGTGGCTACGGATGTTATCACCACAAAACGCACCATCGCAGATTTAACTCTCGACTTGTCGTCAATCTACGACCTTGTTGATGCCGGAACTGACGTCGTTATTGAGCCAACGGTGAGTGGCGGTGATGAACCGTATGCTTATGAGTGGCGCAATCAGATGAACGAAGTGGTTGGCACAGAATCGACACTTGCGATTAAGCCAACGGTTACAAGTCAATACCGATTGACGGTGACCAGTGCCGACGGGCAAAGCGTTGAGGCTAAAACAGCCGTGTATGTGCTTGGTGATATGGCTAATGCCACATTCGACGACAATTACCTCGCTGAAAACTTTTGGTGGAATGGCGACGTTGATAATGGCGACACGTTCTATAGCGGCTCGTTTGCCTTTAACAATTATAGAATATCGGCGTGGAGTTATTGGGAATCGTTTGCTTATGCCAATAGTACCGATGACAGTTATACAATACTCAACGACCAGTATAACAATGCTGCCGGCGGTGGAGCCGACAACACCGGCGCTTATGCAGTGGTTTATTCGGGATATTATTCAACGCCGACAATCGATGTCACCAACAGCATTGATGGTATAACCATTCCGGGCGTATATATCAACAACACGGCATGGGCAGTAAAAAGCATGACCGAGGGTGATAGTTACACCAACGCGTTTACCACCGGCGATTATTTTAAAGTGACGTTTACAGGCTACGATGCTGATAATAACACAAGCACGGTGGATTACTATCTTGCTGATTACACTTCAGAAGACGAAGCCGAACACTATATGTTGAAGCAATGGCGTTGGGTTGACCTTAGCGGTCTTGGCAGTGTGGTAAAACTCACTGTGAATGTTTCAGCCTCGCAAAGCGGCGTGCCTTCGTATGTATGTCTCGACCAACTTGGTGCCGCCAAGCCTTCGGGCATTAGCAGCCCTGTTGAATCGAATGGCGAGGTGAGTGTATATCCAGTGCCTACAAGCGACGTGTTGTATGTTTCGGGCATTGATGAAGGCGCACAAGTGAGCATTTATTCAGTAAATGGTCAGTTTGTTGGCAACTATAATGTAGTTGACCATGCTCCAATCAATGTGAGTGCATTGACAAGTGGCGTGTACGTAATTCAGATTGTCACCCAAAAGGGTGTAGTGAGAAAGCAGTTTGTGAAAATGTAAATAATATAGGTAACTTGAGTTGTTAGGTTAGATTGATTTAGTCTAATCTGTTGTTTATGGGGATACTGGAATACTTCTGCTCAGTATCCCCTATGTTATGCTTTAGAAAACAAAAAAGGATTGGCATCACAGATGCCAATCCTTTGATTAATATAGGGATAGTGTGTTAGTCGAAAATGTGACGCAGACGTTCAAACACGCGTTTCTTGGTAGATTCCGAAGGCTTGATGTTTTCGGAGTCGCGTAGCATTTCAATAGCGCGACGTTCTTCGCTGTTGAGGTGTTCAGGCACATACACCATAATGTTCACCAGCATGTCGCCCGTGCCGTAGCCGTTTGGCGAAGGCAGACCTTTGTTGCGCAGACGCAGCACCTTGCCGGGTTGTGTGCCCGGGTCGATGGTAAGCCGCACGCGACCGTCGACGGTCGGCACTTCCACTTTGCCGCCAAACACAGCAGTCGGGAAGTCAAGCATAAGGTTGTAGATGAGGTCTTCGCCGTCGCGTTGGAGTTCCTTGCTCGGTTCTTCTTCGATTTGAATGATGAGGTCGCCAGGCACGCCGCCTCCGCGGGCATCGTTGCCGTAGCCTTGCATACGCAGCATCATGCCGTCGGCAACACCAGCCGGAATGTTAACGCTCACCACCTGCTCTTTGCGCTCCAATCCCATTCCACCGCATTTCGGGCATTTCTCTTTGATGATTTTGCCCTCGCCCTTACATGTTGGGCAGGTTGATTGGGTCTGCATAGCGCCAAGGAATGTTTGTTTAACGCTGGTAATCACACCGCTGCCGTGGCAATGCGAGCAAGTTGTGAATTCAGTGCCGTTCTTGGCACCGGTGCCTTTACAGTCGGGGCATGCCACCATGCGAGGTATTTTCAGTTTCTTTTCAACGCCGTGAGCCACTTCCTTTAGGTTGACACGCACACG
Source organism: Muribaculaceae bacterium (assembly GCA_051878455.1). GTDB lineage: Bacteria > Bacteroidota > Bacteroidia > Bacteroidales > Muribaculaceae > SFTJ01. Next base: position 9,947 of record JBJEKD010000047.1, on the reverse strand, counting down.
CACGCGCAAGTCAGAGCCACGGCTCACGCGGCTGCCGCCTCGGCTGCTTCCGCCGCCGAACCCGCTAAATCCACCAAAACCGCCAAAACCACCGCCAAAAATGTCGCCGAATTGCGAGAAGATGTCGTTGATGTTTGTAAATCCGCCGCCAAAACCGCCGGCACCGGCACTGCCGCTCACTCCGGCGTGTCCAAACTGGTCGTATCGTGCACGTTTGTCTTTGTCGCTGAGCACGCTATAGGCTTCGGCTGCTTCTTTAAATTTCTCCTCGGCATCTTTTTTCTCGGCATCGCTTTTGTCGCTTTGTCGGTCGGGGTGATATTTCATAGCCACCTTGCGGTAAGCCTTTTTCAGTTCGTCGTCGGTGGCGTTTTTGTTCACGCCAAGCACTTCATAATAATCTCTTTTCTCTGCCATAACTTAAAATGGATTATTTTCTCTTGAAAAATGATGTTATTGACCAACCACCACTTTGGCATGGCGGAGCACTTTGTCGTTAATGGTGTAGCCAGTGAGCACGGTGTCGATTATTTTGCCCTTCATGCTTTCGTCGGCAGCAGGGAAGGTGGTTACGGCTTCGTGCATCTCGGTGTCGAAATCGCATCCGGTCGACTGCATGGCTTTCACTTGGTTTTTCTCGAGATACTTTATGAATTTGGTGTAAATCAGATTAAAGCCTTCTTTCACAGCGTTGATGTCGTCGGCTGTTTCGTTGGCTTTAATGGCGCGTTCAAAATCGTCGACAATAGGCAGAATGTCGCCAAATGCCTTTTCTGCGCCGTTGCGAATCAAGTCGGCTTTCTCGCGTATGGTGCGTTTGCGGAAGTTGTCGAACTCAGCCATAAGGAAGAGATACTCTTTCTTTGAGTCTTCAACTTGCTTGGTGAGTTGTTCAATCTTGTCGTCAGCCGATTCCTCCGGTTGATTGTCGGTTTGGCCTTCGGCGTTTTCGACATCCTCGGCAGGCACGTTGTCGGTTGCAGCGGCAGTTTCTTGTGCCGTTGCTTGAGTATTTATTTCTTGTTCTTGTTCGTCTTGGTTCTTGTTCTTTGACATATATCTATGCTTTTAATTGTGTAACAACACAATTTCTTATAGCAAAGATTTTGCCAAACTGCTTGATTTGAAGAAAAATATTTACAATTTGATGTTATACGTGTCGCAATCAACAAAATTAAGCATTGCAGTCTCTGCCATATTGACATCGTTAAAAATACCAAACATCGACGAACCGGAGCCGCTCATTGAGGCATATAAGGCACCTGCTTGGTAAATGGTGTCTTTGATGCCGGCAAGCACGGGATGCTGGGCAAATACGCTTTGTTCAAAGTCGTTTTTCAAGTGGTGTCGCCATTCCGATACGGGCATTTTCAGTATATCGGGTATCGGCATCTCTGATTTTCGAGGGGTTACTTTTGAGTAGGCTTGCGCGGTGGGCACATACACGTCGGGCTTCACCAACAGCAGATGATAGCCGTTGAGGTTCACTTCCACATCGCTGAACACGTTGCCTATGCCAGTTGCCATAACCGGTGTGTTGTAGATGAAGAAAGCGCAGTCGGCGCCCAGTGTAGAGGCTCGTTGGGCAAGTTGGTCGGGCGAAAGTCCGAGGTCAAACATTTGGTTTAACAGGATTAATGCGCTTGAAGCGTCGCTGCTGCCGCCGCCAAGACCGGCACCATCGGGAATGTGCTTTAGCAGGTGCATTTCCACTTCGCCGATGCCGAACTCGCTTTGCAGCAGCCGATAGGCTTTTGTCACGAGATTCTTTTCCATTGGGCAGTCGACGTGTCGGCCGTAGCAGTGCAGCGAAGTGGTTTCGCCCGCTTTGGCAGGCACTATTTCGAGTGAATCTTCGAGGCGAATGGGGTAGAACACGGTTTCGATGTCGTGATAACCGTCGGGACGGCGGTTAACGATATTGAGTCCGAGGTTTATTTTAGCATTTGGAAAGCGTATCATGTAGCGAGTGTGTGAATTGATGAATTTGTGTGATAAAGGTAATCAAAAACCGCTGAAAGTCAAAGCACAGGACTGAGCAGCCTGATGAGTGATTCGAGCATGCGCCGAGCCTTGGGACGCGACATCCATTGCTGATAGGAAGAACAAGTGCTACATTCTTCCATATCGGTGTTGAACACTTGTTTGAGTTGAGCATTAGTCGAGGAATCGTAGATGAACACATTGCCTTCGTAGTTGTGCTCGAAACTGCGGAAATCGAAGTTCGTGGAACCCACCGTGCTCAGTTCGTCGTCGATGATTAGCGTTTTGGCGTGCAACATACCCGCATTGTAGAAATAGAATTTTATGCCGGCTTTCAGACATTCGCTCACATAGGAGCATGATGCGAGTTGCAGCATGGTGGAATCGCTGCGTTGCGGAATCATTATTCTCACATCCACTCCGCTGAGCGCCGATGTTTGAAGTGCCTTAAGCAGCGATTCGGTTGGCAGGAAATATGGCGTTTGCAGGTAAACGCATTTCTTGGCGTTGCTGATGGCGTTGAGCATCATGAGTGCAATGTTGTTCCATTGGCTCATCGGGCCGCTCGTAACCAGTTGGATGCCAGCATTTCCCGTTTGGTGAAAATCGGTGGCAATGGGGTCGTTGAGCACTTGCTTGTTCATAAAGTTCCAGTCGATGGCGAAAGAGTGTTGCAGAGCCTTCACGGCAGGGCCGGTGATGCGCAGATGAGTGTCGCGCCACACGCCCCGGGTGCCCCATTTGCATCCGTCGATGTAACGGTCGGCAACATTCATGCCTCCAATATAGGCACATTCGCCGTCAATCACCAGTATCTTTCGGTGATTGCGCCAGTTGACGCGTTGTGCAAATTGAGGGAAGTTGATGCGCATAAACGGATAAGCCTCAATTCCGGCATCGTGCATGGCTTTGAAAAAGCGTTTGTCGACGTTGAACGAGCCCACGCCGTCGTAAATAAGCCGCACTTTAACGCCTTCACGAGCCTTGTCGATGAGAATGTTGCGTATTTCGTTGCCGATATGGTCGTTTTCGAAGATGTAATACTGCATATTGATGTATTGCGTGGCAGCTTTCAGGTCGGCTCGCAAGGCTTCAAATTTGTCGTGTCCGTTGGTGAAAATGTCAACTTTGTTGCTGGAGAAATAGTAGGCACGGCACATCGTGTGGGCAAGACGTATGGTCTGCTGCGTGTTTTGCGTGAATCCAAGCCGTTCAACATCCACTGTGTAGGCTTTAAGTTCTTGAGGGTTGATGCGACGAAGCCTCTGGTTTACCAAAATGGTGCTTCGGAGCGAACGGCCAAAAAACATGTAAAGCACAATGCCCACCACAGGCACCATAAGCAGCACCGTTATCCATGCCAATGAACGCACAGGATTGCGGTTCTCGGAGATAACCACCCATATTATGCTCAGCACGGTGCAGGCATAGGCTATTGTGATAATAACATACACCCATTCGAGCAGCGAGATTGAGAGAATAATGGTGCTTAACATGACTTTTTGCTTTATTTATTGGCGTATATTGCGTGTAAGATATGCTAAATTACTATATTTCTTTTATATATGGTGTTAATAATGGAAACAATTTTTGTTTGTGTTAAGATTAATTAATAGTAGAGTTGTGCGCAAGCAGGATAAAAAATGTGTGTTTCAGCGGGTTTTTTATTATTTTTGCATAACAAGGAATATAAAGAAAAATTTTATGCCATATTTTTCAGTAATAGTGCCGGTTTACAACCGAATTGATGAGGTTCGCGATTTGCTTGCCAGCCTTGCCGTGCAGAGCAATAGCGATTTTGAGGTGCTGATTGTTGAAGACGGAAGCACCGAACCTTGCAAGGAGGTGGTGGAGAGTTTCTCCAACCGCATGGCTGTGAGGTACTTCTATAAAGAGAATGAAGGGCGCAGCATTGCCCGTAACTATGGAATTGAGCGTGCACAGGGCGAGTATTTTGTGTTTTTCGATAGCGATTGTGTGATACCTGCCGATTATTTCAAGACGTTGGCAGCAAAACTGTCGGAACACTATGTGCCATGTTTTGGCGGTCCGGATGCAGCGCACGATTCGTTCACCGATGTTCAGAAAGCAATCAACTTTTCGATGACGGCATTTCTCACCACCGGAGGCATCAGAGGCGGTAAGGTGCAGATGGAAAAATTTGTGCCTCGCTCGTTTAATATGGGCTATTCGCGTGAGGTTTGGCAGAAAGTGGGCGGATTTCGTGAGATGTTCTCGGAGGACATTGATATGAGCACCCGCATCCGAAAGGCTGATTTTGAGATAGGGCTGATTCGTGAAGCGTTTGTTTATCACAAACGCCGTGTCGACTTGAAGAAATTCTCGCGTCAGACCTATGTGTTCGGCATGTCGCGCATCACGCTCAAATTGCTTTATCCCGATTCGCTGAAACTTGTTCACTGCTTGCCGGCAGTGTTTGTGATTGGTGTGCTCACTTTGGTGGCGCTGGCTTGCCTGTGGCGCTGGTGGGCAATAGTGCCGTTGGTGGCTTATGTGTTGGCATTGTGGGTTACGGCTTTGGCATCGACTCGCAACCTGAAGATTGCCACACTTGCCATTGCCACGAGTTTTGTGCAGTTGGGAAGTTACGGCATAGGGTTCATTAAAGCGTTTGTGTGGAAGATTTTGCTGCGACATGGTCGTGACATCAACGAGGAGATTGCCATCCGCAAAGGAAAGTAAAGGAGCGATACAGAGATATGGATTCAGCCGACGAAATAAAAAGGTCAATCAAGTTTATGCCTGAGCAGGACCGGCCGCGCGAAAAGGCTATGCAGCAAGGTGTTGGTGTGCTCACCAACGCCGAATTGTTGGCAACGCTAATCGGCAGCGGTCAGCCGGGCGAATCGGTGGTTGATTTGTGTCGGCGTATATTGCACGACAACGACGACAAATTGTATAAATTGGCGCGTATGCGTTTGTCGGATTTGAAGCGTTACAATGGCATCGGTGAAGTGAAAGCCATCAACATCATGGCAGCACTCGAGTTGGGGCGTAGGCTTGAAAATGAGGAGTTTATGGAGCAGCCTCAAATCACGAGCAGCGAAAAGGCATTTCGTTTGCTGCGGCGTCTGCTCGGACATCTTGACCACGAAAGGCTGATGATTTTGGTTCTTGACCGTGCAAAGCATGTGGTGAAGGAGTGCGTTGTGAGCGATGGCGGACTGTCGGCAACGGTTGGCGATGTTAAGGTGATTATGCGATTGGCTATCGAAAACGGGGCTGACAGCATAATATTGGCTCATAATCATCCGTCGAACAACCCGTCGCCAAGCAAGCAGGACGATGTGCTAACGCAAAAGGTTAAGGAAGCCGGCAGCGTGCTCGATGTGGCGCTTGTCGACCATATTATCGTCACTCAAGGGCGTTACTACAGTTATATGGAGAATGGCAGATTGTAGTGCCATTTGCAATATTGAACGAAATATTTGAGATTGGATTTTTAATTAGGTGATATGTTGAGTAAAAAGATGCGTTTTCGGCGGTTGATGCTTAGCATTGCGTTGCTGGTGGTGATACTGGTTGTGCTTAAAATGATACAACCTGCCCACAGCACGGCAGTCAACACGCCGGAGCATAATGTTCCAGGTGTTGAGAAGTGCGAAAAAGGCACAAGTGATTCGTGTGCTTGCGATGGAAGCAGTTGCAAGTGCTGCCGTTGCGGCAATTAATACGGCACCGGATTTGAATTGTCGATAAACTGGTCGTCGCTTACTCCGCCTGAGAATTGAGGCGCAGAGTTGTCTGCTTCGGGTGCAGCGGCGTTGATTTTCGATGGCACGATGCCGTGGTTTGTAAGGTTGTTTTCGTCCCAATCCTGGAATCGGGCGTATTTGGCCTCGAAACGCAGAGTCACATCGCCAACGGCACCGCTACGGTGCTTTGCAAAGATGAATTTAGCCACGCCTTCGATGTTGTTTCCTTCGCTGTCGGTGGCTGATTTCGTGTAGTACTCGGGACGATGGATGAAGCACACCATGTCGGCGTCCTGCTCGATGGCTCCCGATTCGCGCAAGTCGGATAGTTGAGGAACTTTTCCGTCGGTTCGGTTTTCAACCGAACGGTTAAGTTGTGAAAGGGCAATAATGGGTATGTCTAACTCCTTAGCCAACTGCTTTAACGAGCGCGAGATGGTGCTTACTTCTTGTTCGCGGCTTCCGAACTTCATTCCGCTGGCGTTCATGAGTTGAAGGTAGTCGATAATAATCATTTTCACGTTTTGTTCGCGAACCAGACGGCGTGCTTTGGTGCGTAACTCAAACACCGAGAGGCTTGGAGTGTCGTCGATAAACAGCGGTGCGGTGTAGAGTGGGCGTATGCGCGAGTGAAGTTGTTCCCATTCAAGGCGGCTCAGTGTACCGCTTTTGATTTTGCTGCCTTCAATCTCGCAGATGTTGCTTATAAGACGGTTTACAAGTTGAAGGTTCGACATTTCAAGCGAGAACACGGCTATCGGGATGTTAAATCTGACAGCCATGCGCATTGCCATCGACAGCACAAATGCTGTTTTACCCATCGCCGGACGGGCGGCAATAATCACGAGGTCGCTGTTTTGCCAACCTGAAGTCATGCGGTCGATTTCGGTGAAACCTGTTTGCAGACCGCTCAAACCGTCGGTTCGGTTCGATGCGTCCTCGATTTTCTTCAAGGCTTCAATAATCACTGGCTCGATTTTAGTAACGTCTTTCTTGAGGTTGCTTTGCGACAACTCAAAGAGTTTGCCTTCAGCCTCTTGCAGCACGTCGAGGATGTCGATTGAATCGTCGAAGGCAAGCGATTGTATTTGCGAACTGAAACTGATGAGTTCGCGTGCGAGATACTTTTGGGTGACGATGCGTGCGTGGAACTCGATGTTTGCAGCCGACGAAACACCGCTTGTGAGTTGCGAAATGCGTATTGGTCCACCCACCTCATCGAGTGTGCCTTGCACTCGCATTTGTTCGGTGACGGTGAGCATGTCGATTGGTTGCGACATGCTTCCAAGTGTTTGTATCGCTTCGTAGATTTTTTGGTTGTTGGGCTCGTAGAAACATTCCGGTTTAAGAATGTCTACCACTTTGCTGTATGCGTCTTTTTCAAGCATAAGGGCTCCCAACACAGCATCTTCAAGTTCAAGGTTCTGTGGCTGCAATTTGCCAAATTCATTAACTACTTCGCTTGCTTGTTGCGGCCTGCGACGGGTGTTTTGGCGTTTTCGTTGTTCTTCGGTTAGTTTAAAATCCATCGAGTGTGCAAATAATTATCGTGATGTGGTGCAAAGATAAGAAAAAACTTGCGATGCTGCCTATAATTGCAGGGGTATAGTTTTTCATAAAATATTAACGGCTGCACAATTTGCTTGTTGATAAAGTGCCTATTATGATATACGGGATTTGGCGATGAGAAAGGCAGGCATATAGTAAGCCGGGTGATGTGGGATAATTGATTTGTCACATCTCCCGGCTTGAAATAAAACAAAGTTATGAAAAACTATTTTTGATTAAAGCACTTCTTCAACTGGAGTGTAAGGAAGGCCGAATACATTTGCAACAGCAGGGAATGTAACCTTGCCTTCAACAATATTCAATCCGAGTTTGAGTGCTGGGTCGTCCTTGCAAGCCTGCTTCCAGCCCTTGTTAGCCAAAGCCACAGCATAAGGAGTGGTGGCGTTGGTGAGCGCGAGAGTTGAGGTGAAAGGAACTGCACCCGGAATGTTTGCAACGCAATAGTGAACAATGCCATCCACATTGTAGATAGGTTCGCTATGCGATGTTGGGCGAGATGTTTCGAAGCAGCCACCTTGGTCGATAGCCACGTCAACAAGCACAGAACCTGGTTTCATCAGGGCGAGCATGTCGCGAGTGATGAGGTGTGGAGTTTTGTCGCCGGGGATGAGCACTGAACCGATAACGAGGTCGGTGGTTGGCAATTCTGCGCGGATGTTGTACTCGTTAGAATAGAGAGTGCGAACATTCTTAGGCATAACGTCGTCGAGATAGCGCAGACGGGTGAGGTTGATGTCGGTGATAGTTACATCGGCACCCATTCCAGCAGCGGTGAGCGCTGCATTTGTGCCCACTGTACCAGCACCTAAAACGAGCACTTTGGCAGGTTTAACACCAGGAACGCCTCCCATGAGAATACCTTTGCCTGATTGTGGCTTCTCGAGGAATCGAGCGCCTTCTTGGGCAGACATACGTCCTGCAATTTCGCTCATAGGAATGAGCAACGGCAATGTACGGTCGGCTTTTCTCACAGTTTCATAAGCTAAGCAGATTGCTTTTCTGGCAATCATTGCTTCAGTTAAAGGGCGGTCGCATGCAAAGTGGAAGTAAGTGAATAGGAATTGACCTTCGCGGATAAGTTCGTATTCAGGTTCAATAGGTTCCTTAACTTTCACAATCATCTCGGCTGTCGCATAAACGTCGGCAATAGTTGGAAGAATCTTTGCACCTACAGCCTCGTACTCGGCATCGCTAAATCCGCTGCCTTCACCTGCGGTTTTTTGTACGTAAACTGTGTGACCATATTTCACTAATGTTGCAACTCCTGAAGGAGTCATACCAACGCGGAATTCGTTGTTTTTAATTTCTTTTGGAATACCAACGATCATGATGATTTAAAGTTTTAAAAGGTTTAATTTTATGTCGTAGCAAAATTAAATAATTGATTCATTATTTCAAATAATTTGTGTTGAAAAATTTTTGTTAAAAATATGGCGAAGATTAACCTAATATCGGTAAATCTTCGCCATTGTTGGGCGTTTTTAGGCTTGTTGTACCTAAAACGTGGTATATTATGCTTTCACACGACCAACGTAAGAACCGTCGCGAGTGTCAACTTCAATCAGTTCGCCTTCGTTGATGAACAATGGCACGCGCACTGTTGCGCCAGTTTCAACGGTGGCTGGCTTGAGAGTGTTGGTTGCGGTATCGCCCTTAAGACCCGGTTCGGTGTATGTGATTTTGAGCACAGTCTTGATAGGCATTTCGGCATAGAGCACGGTTTCGGTTGATGCGTCAGACACTACATCCACCACGTCGCCTTCTTTCATAAATTCAACTCCGGTAACCAAATCCTTGCTGATTGGAATTTGCTCGTAGGTTTCTTGATTCATAAATATGTTGTCCTCGCCTTCGGCATAGAGGAATTGGTAAGGACGGTGTTCAACACGAACGTCTTCAAGTTTTTCGCCAATGTTGAAGCGGCGTTCGATAACACGGCCATCCACAACGTCTTTCAGTTTTGTGCGCATGAAGGTGTTACCCTTACCTGGCTTTACGTGAAGAAACTCTACGCAGAAATAAAGTCTGTTGTCCATGCGAATGCAGGTGCCGTTCTTGATGTCTTGAGCGTTAATCATAAAAAATCTTTGTTGTGAAATTATTGTAATTCGATTATTTTCCTTTCGTTTTCGGGTGCAAAATTAATTGAAAATAAGAGAAATCACAAAAACTTTTGTGTAAAAATCACTTTGGGCTTGGTAAATTTGAAAAAAGTAACTAATTTTGCACACCGAATCAAATCACGAAATAAATAATAAATAAAATACGGTAATGAAAAGAACATTTCAACCTTCAAACAGAAAGAAAGCAAACAAGCATGGTTTCCGTCACAGAATGCAAACTGCCGACGGTCGTAAAGTATTGGCACGCCGTCGTGCAAAGGGGCGTTACAGCCTCACAGTTTCTGATTCAGTAAACAAGTAATCAGAGCACGCAGAGTTTGCTGCTGACAACATTCCTTTCCCGGTTTTGCATCTGGGCATCTTTGGGCTTGCGGGCTTAAGATGGGAATCCATTTGAAAGAAACACAATAGAGCCGTTGTTGCTTGGTGGCGACAACGGCTATTGGTGTGTTTATATGGGGCATCTGGTTGTTCCTTTCCCCGGAGTGGGGTTGCCCACGCCACGGCTCAGTAGTTATTTAGTGTGGGTAGGCGTAAAGCTTAGCAATGCGAAAGA